>CAZWVL010000027.1:0-2660 GCA_964637115.1 uncultured Methanosarcinales archaeon | reverse complement strand
TAGGTAAGCTTTTTAAATTATGCTCCTAATTGTAGTTGTATGCAAAAAATAGTGGTGATGTCTGTTGGCGGGAGCCTTATCAATCCCGGCCAGATTCAAGTTGATTTTCTTAGGCGTTTGAAGTCGTTCATTGACAATTCTTCACACAAGTTCATCATTGTCTGCGGTGGGGGAATTGCTGCACGGACCTATGGCACTGCAGCAATGGAATTTGGTGTTGACAATGTTGGCCGTGACGAAATCGGCATTAAAGCAACAGTCTTGAACGCAGAACTGTTGCGTCATATCTTCAAATCTCCTTCTGTCCAGCAGGCGCCCAAAAAAATGCTGTTCAAGAAAGTTCTCGTGGCAGCCGGTTGGCTTCCTGGCTGTTCAACAGATTATGATGCTGTTTTGTGGGCAAAGAAATTCGGTGCAAAAGAAGTTTTCAACCTTAGCAATACTGATTACGTTTATACTAAGGATCCAAAGCAGTTCGCTGATGCAAAGCCTTTGAGGAAAATTTCGTGGAAAGATTACAAAAAGATGATTGCTTCAAAGTGGTCTGCTGGCTTATCTACGCCTTTTGACCCTGTTGCTTCTAGGGCTGCTGAGAAGTGGAAGATGCGTGCTATTTCAATCAACGGGCAGAAGCTTGGCGAACTTGAAAAGGCAATCAATAGCAAGCCTTTTGTGGGGACTGTTATAGAATGAAAGGCGTCGGGGAGTCGAAGAGGGGCCGGGCGTTAAGGCCCCTCTGGTATTATTGCGTAGCCTTACTTTTGTTAGTCCTGCCTATCGTAGTTGCCCAGCCTACTGACTGGTTTAAGGCAGGCTTGGTTAAGACAAAGATGGACGTGTCTTCTATTATTGACTTGCAGCCAATGGGGCCAGGTCCATTTGTTGAATCTATCAGGGCGGATGTTATTTTTGTTCCGCAGAATTCCCAGTTTACTGCTGTAAGAACCTTTGATTCAAATCCTTCTGCTATTGTGACCGGTGACCGTGTGCGTTTTGAATGGCGCGCTCCTGAAATTGGTCCTTTGCATTACAGATACATGGCTGTTGTTGAAACTGCTAATAACGCGCCGCACGTTTCTGCCAAGATTCCCTTTCCGATAAAAATTCCGGCTGGTTTTGACAAATACGTCAGGCCAACCAAAAATATTGACTCAAATGATCCCAGAGTTGCCAGCCAGGCGCGTGCTTTGGCTGAGGGCGAGGACGATCTTTTCTTGTTAGTCAGCAAAATTGCCGGTTGGACGAAAAATAATGTTGAGTATAACTTGAGCACCTTGACTGCAGAGGTTTCTCAGCCGGCTTCTTGGGTGCTGCAAAACCGTTACGGCGTCTGTGACGAAATCACAAGCTTGTTCATTGCTATGTTGCGTTCTTTGAATATTCCTGCAAGATTCATTTCTGGTCTTGCTTTTACCAACAGTCCTGAATTTCCGTCTGGCTGGGGTGCGCACGGCTGGGCTGAGGTTTACTTTCCTGGCGTTGGCTGGGTGCCTTTTGATCCTACTTTTGGTGAGTATGGCTGGGTTGACATTAGTCATATTAAGTTGAAGGAGAGTTTTGATCCTCAAGAGCCTACCACTGTTTTTGAATGGAAGGCAAGGGACGTTAACATTAAAGTTCAGGACCTCAAAATAAACGCTGAAAAGCTTGAGCAGTCCGGCTCGGTTCCATTAGAGCTTAAAGTTTCTGCTGCACCGATTCGTCCTCGTGCCGGTTTTGGCAGTTACAACGGAATTGTGCTTAATGTTGAAAATCTTGCTGACTACTATGTTGGCATGGAGTTTACTTTGACTCGCGTCACAGATATGACCATTCTTGATGGTGAATCAAAGCAGATTGTCCTGCCTCCTAAAGGCCGTGGGCGTTTGTTCTGGAAAGTAAAAGTCAGGGAAGGTCTTGATCCGAATTTCCAGTATGAGCTTCCGGTTCATATTTACACTATTAGGAATGATACTGTTGATGTTGGATTTGGTGTTGGCCAGTGGGATATTGTTTTCTCTCAGGCGGATATTGATACTGAGATTGCAAAATTGTCTGCCGTTCAGCGTGACCCGTTGCAGCTTGCTTGTATTTTGAAGGATGATATGATTTGGGATGACGTTGGCAGGGTTGATTGTTTGGTGCAGAACAAGGGAGATGTATCCTTGCCGGTTAAGGTTTGTTTTGAGCAATGTAGGGAGGCTTCTGTGCTTGCTGGCACAAATCTGCCTGTGTCTTTTGATGTGGAAATGCCTAAGCCTGGTCCGCGAGAAATCGCAATTACTGTAACTGCTGGCACGCTGGAAAAAAAGGCAGTTCTTACTCTTGTCCGTCTTGAAGAGCCTCGAATTGTCATCAAGGATGTTTTCGTTCCAGAACAGGTATCATATGGCGAAACTTTCACGTTGTTGTTCACATTGTCAAGAGACAGTATCTCCCTGCCTGAGAACGCGACTGTCGAAGTTAAGGGCGGCGGCGCAAAAGCCTTTGTGGAAGTTGGAGATCTTCTTGTTGACCAGGAAGTTCACGTTAACATCCGTTCTGATCAGCTCTATTCAGGCAGTCCGACATTTGATATTAGTGTTTCTTATCAAGACCCATTCGGCAATGAGTATCATCAAGCTTCTTCTGCTTCCATCATCGTCATAGATGTTCCGTGGTATAAGCGTATGTTTGGATGG
>CAZWVL010000026.1:0-3380 GCA_964637115.1 uncultured Methanosarcinales archaeon | reverse complement strand
TGCGCTGGCGAGACTGTGAGAATCTTTGATGGTGCGTGCGCCTGTTTCGTCAGCCAGATATTCTCGAGAACGAGAAATTGCCAATTGCAAGAGTATTGCAACAATAGGCGTGATGATGATTAAGAAAATAGCGGCGATCGGATGCACTCCACGGTCACGGTTATTGCCCATACTGGAATACATTGCCATACGAGAGAGTGTTGAAAGAACAGCAGCAAGAGTTGCAGCAATGGTTGTAACGAGCATATCACGATTTTTAACGTGTGAAAGTTCGTGAGCAAGAACGCCTTTTAGTTCCTGGTCATTCAATAATTTGAGAATACCGTCTGTGCACGCAACCACTGCCTTTTTAGGAGACGGACCAGTTGCAAAAGCATTAGGAGTTTCCGTAGGCACTATATAGACTGCTGGTTTTGGCACGCCAATCTTATGAGAAATCTCCTCAATCATCTTATGCAGATGAGGATAATCTTTTTTTGAAGCTGGTTTAGCACGATACATAGCCAGCACCAATTTATGCGACCAGAAAAACATGGCAAAATTCAGAACAATTGAGAAAATAAGCGCGATAATAAGGCCGTTATTGCCGCCCAAGTAAAAGCCGACAGCAAGGACTAATCCAGAGAGAATACCAAGCAACAATACCGTCTTAATCTGATTCCACATAGTGCCCCGACACTTTTACTCTCACGTGCGTTTATAAAGTTTGTGAATGCGTATTCGCAAATGTCAAGAACCGCCAATAAATCATAATGTTTGTGGCGGTTCTTGAGCATGCTCGGAAACCCGAGGTTTCCGACATATTAAAAAAGAGAAGAAAGGTTGCAATGCAAATGAAAGAAATAATACCGTTAATAGCAATTCTTGTCTTACTTGCTGCTTGCGCTCCTCAAGCGCCTCTAAAAGAAGAAAATGTCACTGCAACGACCATAACTGCAAATTTGACTATCACTGATGTTCTAAGCGAATTTGACGCGTTTGATGCACAATATAACACCTCATGGAAAAAAGAACAAATTTCGAAAGCCATGATAAGACCAGAAGCGCTTCAACCGTGGACAGACCATTTGCTCGCGCTTAGGAATGTAACACAAAAGGACACGCTTGCGAATGAATTAATTGAAGCACGACTTGAAATGTTAAGCTCACAGACAGCCGTATATCTGGGAGTTGATGTTGGACCAAAAGGAGCAGTGCCTTATACAAAAGAAGCAAATGACACTATCATCGTCGGAAAACTAGATTGTAGCAATATCGAACATATTGCAAAGGCAACAAAACTGTATCAACTAGCATACCACAGCTGGGTAAGATTTGCAAGCCATATGGACAGAGTTCTTCAAGACTCAATGGAAGCCAGAGAAAAACTCGGCATAAACAAAAACAAAATGCCATTCTACACATCTTCATTCCAAGATGCACGACAAAAAGTCAAAGCATCTGCCCAAGCGGCAGAAGAGCAATGCGGCTTCAGGATGGCTCTTGTGCCCGAGCCAGATATCCCGACAGACCTTCAACATGCCGGATCGGCGTCTTAAAGAGAAGTCCTCTCAATCTATTGTCTATTTTAACACCGTGCTTCTGCAAGCCGCGAGAAAGTTCGTGATACAATTTCTTGCCTTCGTCATCAAGGTCTGTGAGCAGGACAACTTCCTTTTCTTTTGATGCGATTTCTTCAACAACGGCGAATAACGGCTTTTTTAATGAAAGGATGTTGATAATGCCGAGCTCTTTCAATGCACGAGCATCCTTTTGACCCTCAACTAAGACCAACAGATTCTTTTGTTTAATTTCGTCGAGAAGCTCCAGAATATCATCAACTTCGTCCATCACTGGACATTTACGGTGACAAGTTATATAAATTCTCGGAGAATAGGATACTTGGGGATGGCAGACTACCAAAAGATTCACATCAGCATACTGCTGAAGTACTATAAAAGACCAGAAATACAGGAAGCCATAGTAAAAACAGCAGACAAAAAAGAAATTGCAATTAGCTATGGAGGCACAGGATATGGAAAACGCCCGGATGCCTTGAATTATCCCAGAGACGTTCTCGAAATGGTCAAACAAGGAGCAACATCATTCCACTGCAGCGAAGAATTATGGAAAAATCCATTGCATATCGTAACTGGAATGAAGCCGGAAGAACTAAATGAATTACGCACAGGATGGGATTTAATACTCGATATCGACTGCCCAGAATTAGAATATTCAAAAATTGCTGCAGACTTACTGGTGCAGGCATTAAGGCACCACGGAGTACAGCACGTTTCTGTGAAATTTTCAGGAAATCACGGTTTCCACATTGGCGTGCCCTTTGAGGCATTTCCTAGTGAAGTTGGTACCCCGCCCAAACTTGTTAAAGATTTATTCCCTGAAGGCCCTCGCAGAGTTGCAGCATACTTACAAGAAATGATAAGGGAACCACTCGCACAAAAATTATTACAAAAATATAGTTTGTCGAAAATCGCTGAAGTTCTAAATAAGAATGTGAGTGAATTAGGTAAAAATGGAAAGTTTGATCCCTTTTTGGTATTATCGATAGATACTATTCTAATTGCTGGCAGGCATTTATATCGAATGCCATATTCACTTAATGAAAAATCAGGATTGGTAAGTGTCGTTATCAATCCCGAAGAAATATTATCGTTTGACAAAAAAGATGCAGTGCCTGATAAAGTTGTGCCGAAAATGACCTATTTGGATAGAGCGCAGGTGATTCCAGGAGAAGCAAAAAAACTTTTCCAGCATGTTTTTGATGAGAAAGGGCTACAAAATAGAAGGGAAGATTTGGCAGGAGTAGTTCAAAAAAACAAAACACAAAAAGAGTATTTGCCTGTAGTCGATTCTATTCCAGAACAGTACTTTCCGCCGTGCATACAATTGATTTCTCAGGGGCTTAAAGATGGTAGGAAGCGAGCTATGTTCATTTTAGTCAACTTCCTTTCTTCTTGTGGATGGAATTATGAACAGATGGAAAAATACCTTAATGAATGGAATAAAAAAAACTCAGAACCTTTGAGAGAAGTTTTAATTCAGGGCCATCTTAGATATTTTAAAATGATGAAAAGGAAAGTACTGCCGCCAAACTGCGACAACAAAGCATACATGGTAGACCTAGGAGTATGCAAACCAGACGGATTCTGCCCCAAAATCAAGAATCCAGCAAATTACGCCATAGCAAAACAAAGAATGATAGCGAGCATGGCTGAGAAAGGGAAGAAGACTACAAAAGAGGAACCAACATCGAACTAGTTCGACGAGGTCCCAAAAAGCGCGGCTTTTCGGAACCTTTATAAATAACCCCTTTTCTCGAGGAGTCATCTGACGAGCCTGAGAAGGAATCCCAGTACAGTCAGTGCAAAAGCACTACCTGT
>CAZWVL010000025.1:0-4209 GCA_964637115.1 uncultured Methanosarcinales archaeon | reverse complement strand
AGCGCTCGTCAAAAATCCAATCCTTGCATTTGTATAAGGCTGTTCCTTCAGCAACAACTTCGATTGCCCCATAATCAAACTCAACATTGGTCGGGTCTATGGCATACAGTTGCACCCAATTCTCGTCAGCGGTTGGGACGATATCAAGGCGAGGCAGTTCATCGTTTGCAACATTGACCAAAATTATTTCTTCAACAGGGCCGTTTTCAATAGTGATTGTAACATTCCCATCCTGAATTACAACATTCGAATCAATGACGTTGCCATCGGCATCGACAATCTCGGGCTGATCCAGCTGAGTAACCATTGAGTCCAAAGCATCTTCAACAAGTGGCGCAACTGCAGGAATTTCAATTTCCTCAACAACAGTAATGTTGACTGCATAGTCAGCCAAAACAGGAAGTGCCAGCAAAACTGTGAGCAAGAGGATGAAGCGTTTCATTTCTTCACCCTCTTCAATGTTAGTTTGTTCTGCTCAAAACCAAACTCAATCTCATCCTTATCATTCCATTCTAGAATTTGAACCAAAGTTTTTGGAATCGTTAACGTATATTGGTCTTTCGGCGTTCTCTGTAATTTACGTGTAATTCCTTTAGACACTATTAAATTCCTCTTTTTTCCTCACGTTCAGGCTTTTACACCCCAGGGTATTTAAATTTTACTATGAATAAAGCTATTATTAAAAATATTAAAAAAAGTATGTTTAAAAATATTAATAATCATATGATTTTGGAAACACAGAATAAGAATCAAAGGTACAGGATTAGAAAAGTGCCGCGGACGGGATTTGAACCCGTGTCTCAGCCTAGCTTTGGACCGATAAAAATCGGTGACCTCGAAAGGGCCGAATACTTGACCGGACTATACTACCGCGGCGTATCTCTGGCAGAAGTATGGCCGTTTAAAAAGATATCGTTACTTTTTCTTGACGGCAAAATAATAGATAACTGCTCCGATAGCTCCCAGAAACACCAGAACAAGAATCCAGGCAACTCTTTCTCCATCAGAAAGACCTTTTCTCTTCGCGCAGTCGATAATCATAAGAATCCAGAAAACAAAAGAAAAAATAACAAGCGCAAAGAGCAGGATAAAAAGAAGCATCAACAAAACAACAATAGACACACTCACACCTTGCTGCATTTGGAATAACATATTTTCAGAAACGTTCTTAACTTAATAAAATGTGCACAAAGTTTAAATAGCCAGTATACATATTAGTATACCGTGGAGTACCAACGCGGCAGCTTGCAGCGACACGAGGAACTCAAATCACGAATTCTATCACACCCAGAACTCGTCGGAATAGATAAAAAAGACATTATTGCAGTAGAAACAGAATATGCGCTAACAAAAAAGAAGCACGCGGTTGCGCGGCCGGACATTGTCATATTCTACAAATGCGAAAAAGGAGTCTGCAAGAAATTTATTGAAGTCAAGAGCGGCAGCTGCCGTCGGGCAGTTGATGACTTGCACATGCAGCTGCGCAAGATTACAAAATATTTGAAGTACCGCCACATGGACGGAGAAGTCGTCGGAGTTTATCCCGGCGAAACAAGCCTTGAATTACTTGTTCTTTAGATGGCAGGTGCCATTTCGAATTTGATTCGCGTGCTTTCTGCACCGGTTGAAAAGAATCCACGACTTCACATTGCCCTTCACGATGCCGCCAAATCTCGACGGGCGAGCTGATTTTGCCGAGAAAAACTTGACATTGCCGATTTTTCCGCCCGCAGCCCAAATGGCAAAATGAGCTTCCCATACCAGGCGGATGTTATGCTGTACGAAAAATGGAATCCATTCACGGCGGAACGCAACATAGCCAGTGAGGAAATCGCGCGCCGGAAACGGATAGATGTATTCAAGAATTCTCTCCGTTATTCTTGAGCGGTAATTGCGTTCGCCAAGCACCAAATCGTATTTTTTTAACGCGCTGACAAACTGCGCAATGTATTTTGGATGATGCTCCATGTCAGCATCGAGAGAAATAATATATTCGCCCTTGAAATTCTTGAAATCATCACCGATTACACCGCCCTGTGGAATTTTGTGATGAATTATTTTCGCACCTAGCCTTTTTGCAATTTTTGCAGTATCATCAGTTGACGCATCATTGATAACAAAGAGCTCATATTTCCGTTTCACATATTTTTTGATGTTGCGAATCACTTCGCCAATGTTTTCAGCTTCATTGCGCGCAGGAATGACTATTGTAAGCATATATACACTCAAGAACGAAATGTTTATAAGCTATTTCCTTTGCCATCGGTTTTAATGAAAAGAAGCTCCCGACGCTGGAAAAAGAAGCGACAGATGAGATGGAAATGGCAGCGCAAGCGAATGAAGAAAGAGAAACGCAAGCGAGCAGCCAGAGCGGCAGCTTAAGCTAATTTTTTTCAATTTTAAAATACGTGAAGAATTATTTACGCTTAGATTTCGCTTTCTTTAAATGCGTAATCTTATTCCATGATTTTCGTATATCTTTCACAATCGGCTCTACTTTCTTTTCTTTCTTATTAAAGAAGCTGCTGATCTTTTCCTTGTTGAAATAGGCATAACTACCCAATAATAATGCAACCAATAACAACAATGCCAATGCGGATGGTGCAGTGGAAGAGGCCTGTCGAGCCATAGCCCCTTCAATTGATGCGCGAGATGCTTCACTGCGTCTACTTGCTTGTTCAGGATATTGAACTTGACCGGCAAGAGCCTGCTGCCTTGCTAACGCTTCCTCTGCAGGCAACTCGGGAGGCAAAGATCCCTTTCCGCTTGATGTTGATACTTGATTGAAATATGATGGATTTGCCGGCGCCTGTGGAGGTACTTCGGCAGAAGATGGCAAGGGTGTTGAACACTGCGTATTTGTATTTACCCTGCAACTGCCATCCAGAATCATAACTCCCTTACATTTACCCTTCCCATTCACACATGGACCACAACAGGCTTCTTGAACGTACGGATTACTACCGCCACCGCCTCCGCCGCCTCCTACAGAAGGAGGACAGAGCGACGCTGAGAAGACATGCGTGCACTCGAAATCACCGTTTTGTGGAATGATTGAGTCTGGACCTTGTAACGGTACGCAAGTATCGACTGTACACGGATTTTCATCATCGCAATTTTGTGGCGGATTGCTGCAGCCAGTATCTACATCACAATGGTCTTGAGTGCAAACATCTTGATCAGCGCAGTTAATAGGCGTGCCTACGCAGATTCCACCACTGCAAATGTCATCAGTGCATGCATTGCCGTCAGTGCAAGGATCTTGATTATTTGTATTCGTACATTCATTGTCGTCGCATACGTCATCTGTGCACTCGTTGCTGTCATCACAATCATCATTTGAATCACAGCAACCTTGTATTTGTACGAAGTCACAGAAGCCTGTCTCAGTAATACATGTTCCTGAAACGCAAGGGAAGTTTTGATTAGGAGTGCAATCGCTGTCTGTTTCACATGCTGCGCTACAGCAGTCAACTCCACAGTTTATGAACCCGCCTTCATCGCCGGGATCATATACATTTCTGTTATATTGGCAGAGCGCGTTTCCAGCACATACGCTGTTAGTGCTACAATCATTTGGACATGTGCTTACGGTTTCAGTGCATTCTGTTTGTGAACCAGGACAGTCACAATCACCATCTTGACATATGTGCTGACCACCCTCACAGGCGCCATTGCCGCAATCTGCCTGGCAGTCTTGCGGGCAGGAGATTCCTTCGCCTGCTTCGCACGCCAGATTGCCGCACACAGGGTCACAGTCTTGATTGCAGCTTTGCGCGTTCTCATCGAAAGCGCAAATTCCATCGCCGCAGAACTGGCACAAGGCAGTATTACAAGAGCAGGGTTGTTGCACTGTTGCGGCAGTGCATATTCCTTCATTTCCACCTTGTTTGCATCTGCTTCCTGGAGGATCGCATTGTTCTCCTGGTTCTTGAACTCCGTTTCCGCAGCATCCTTCGTCTATTTCGCCGTCGCAGTTGTTATCTATCAGGTCGTCACAGACTTCTTGTGCACCCGGATTTACACTGGCATCACCGTCATCACAGTCTATCTGGCAGGCTGCTTGCGGCTCGATGATTTGCGGCTCGACCACATATGCAGTCGGTGCTGGCATCGGCGACTTAAGGCTCCAAAAGGCAAGCCCGACGCTGATTAGCGCTACGAATAGAATAATCACCAATATTGCATTTTCAATCGCTTTTTTGTTTA
>CAZWVL010000024.1:0-6410 GCA_964637115.1 uncultured Methanosarcinales archaeon | reverse complement strand
ATCATCAGACGCCCCACATCGGATTCTTTTGCCTCATTATTTCGGCTATTTCTTTCAGCAAATTCTTTTCTTCTTCAGAAAGATGTTCTTTATTTTCTTTATACTCTCTGAAGTGTTCTTCAGGAATTGCGCTGTACAAAATATCTCCTTCATTCACTTGTCTGCCGATTGTCACATCCGTTAGACTTACTGCTGCCTGTTTTCCTTTTTCTAATCTGTCAACATTTTCTTTTTCAACTTGAATGCCTTTGACTGAAGTTATTTGCACTCCATTTTTGTTCATCAGTGGCGTATTCGATTTTAATATTCCTCCAATTACTTCCGTGCCCAAAATTGCAGGGTTACTTTGTCTGAAAACGTATCCTTTCAAAAGTTCAATTTTGCACGGTCTGACGAGTACATCCAATTTTGACAATTCAATCTTTTTCTGCTGTTGTACTTTCCACGTTTCGTAATCTTCAATTAATCGATAAATTACATCGTTCACAATAACTTGTGCGCTCGTAATAAACTCTGGTTTTGGAATGTTGAATGCAAGAATTACTCCGTGTAAAGGATCTGTCGCAAGCAATGCTTCCGCGTCAGTTATGTCTTTTTTCGTTATGGGCCCAATGCCTGTTTTTCTGATAGGAATTCCCTTCCCACGCAATAACGTCATTAATGCCTCTAAACTGCCAAGAGCGTCTGCCTTGATGATAATGCCGTCTTGGTCTGTTTCTATCAATACCTCGTGCATTTCTTTGTGCAGTTCTTCTTTCGCCTTCGCAATATCTCCAACCGCGCTCATTATTGGCGCTCCTGCAATTGCCATCTCTGCGCCTGGTGCTACAATTCTCACTCCTGTTGCTGCTGTTACTTCTTTTACTGGCTTGAATTTTGCTTTTTTCTCGCGCATTTCTACATTGGGCTCTGGTTCAAACAAAGCCTTGATTTTTGCCTGTATTGGTTCATCTAAAGTTCCAACAAGAATCTGGTCATTAACTTTCAAATTTCCGTCATATATAATGACGTCAAGCACCGTACCTAGTCCCTTTTGTTCTTTGACTTCCATTATTGTTCCTTTGGCAGGTCCTGTTTCTTCAATTTTCAAACTTTGCTCAAGATATTTCTGTGCAAGTCCTGTTAATAACATTAAAAGTTCAGGGATTCCTTCGCCAGTCTTCGCACTTACTGGCACAAGTGCTGCTGTTTTTGTGTAATCGCTTACTCTGTCAAATCTGTCCGCTTGTATGCCGAGCTCAAATACTTGTGCAACAACTTCGTACAATTTTGTCTCAAATTTGCGTTGTGTTTCGGCGCTTTGTAATGAAAGATTTTGCAAAAAACTTCCTGGTTTTTGTTTCCATCCTTCAATCATATCAATTTTATTCGCAGCAATGATAAACGGCGTCTTCGAATGTTTCAGAATCTCAATGCTTTCTTTTGTCTGCGGCATTAATCCTTCATTTACATCCACAACTAGAATTGCAATATCTGCAAGATTGCCTCCTCGTTTTCTTAAATTTACAAATGCTGCGTGTCCAGGAGTATCTATAAAGAGTAATCCTGGTATTGTTAACGTTAATTTCAACTGCTCCAATAAACTGCCGCAAATCTGCTGGACAGTCTTTAGCGGCAGGATGCTTGCGCCGATTGCTTGTGTTATTCCGCCAGCTTCGCGTGCAGCAATTCCCGTGCCTCTTATCTTGTCCAAGAGAGAAGTTTTTCCATGGTCCACGTGGCCCATTATTGCCACAATCGGCTGTCGTATCATTGTATTCACTCTTTTTGTGTCCTCTTAAAAAGGTTTCGAGGAACAAGAGTTCCTCGAGACCTCGCCGAATTTCATTCGGCGCTGCTTTGGAGTGCAAAACAACCACTTTTCACCCGTAACTCCCATTTGTTACTGACCAATACTAAATACACAGAAACCTTTAAATATAGGTTATACTTTGTGAGTGGTAACAACTCTAAAATTAATACAAATTATCGTCGGGGGGAATTAAGAATGAAAGCATTAACGACACTGTTGTTTTGCGTGATGGTCGTGTTGTCCTCAGTCTTTGTTGCAGCACAGAATCACGTTGTTCCGGTTGCCATTGAGCGGGCGGAAATTGATGACACCGAAATCGAGCCATTTGGAATAAACCAGTTGGACCTCGAGCGCGACCAGGAATTTGAGCTTGAGCTCAAATTGATGATCTGGGAAAGCGCAAAGGATGTTGAAATCCGCGCATTCATTTCTGGCTACGAATATAATGATGTTCAGTCAATCTCTGACCAAATTGGTCCTTTCGACTTTGACGAAAACGTCACTTATGTCAAGAAGCTCCACATTTCCCTCCCAGACGATGTTGATGTTGACGACTACCAGTTGCGTATAATTCTCTCAGACAGAAATGGCTGGGAACAAGTTTACAACTACCAGTTGCAGATTGATACAAAACGCCACGTTATGAAGATTGCAGATGTCTTCATGAGCTCATCTGCTGTAAAGGCAGGTCAGGCTTTGACAGCAACTGTCCGCTTGGAAAACCAGGGACAAAAAGATGAAGAAGACGTCAAAGTGTCTGTAAGCATACCAGGTTTGGCAGTTTCAGCCGTTGATTATGTCGACGAAGTTGAGAATGACGAGGAAGAGGAAACAGAAGAACTCTTCTTGCGAATGCCAAAATGCGCAGAGCCAGGCGTCTATGATGTCAAGATTGATGTTTCATACAACGAAGGCCACAGCAAGGTTTCAGCTGAGAGCAAGCTTACAGTTCTTGAGAACGAAGCATGCCAGCCAGAACCAGCACCAGTGGTTGTTGTGCAGACAGCACAGAACATGACATCAACTTCAGTTGCTCCAGCATCAGCAGGCAAGTTGCGAGGCGCACTTGAAATTATCTTGCTTGTGCTTGTCGCACTCTTGGTGATTGTCGGCTTGATAATCGGCTTCTCCCGCATGCGCGGCGAGGAGTAATTTTATTTTTTTTAAATAATACTTTATGTCAACTAGATTATCTTTAACAGGTACTGACTTTTTCTTACCAAATGGACTGACTTTTCCAACTAAAGATCGTAAGGGTGAAATTCGGGTTTGGACTGAAAAACCCAAGCATCTGGACAAAGCAGAGTGTGTTGGAAGTTTTTACGTTTCATACGAGATGGAAAGTCCCCGTCCAAAAAATGAGAGTCATTGTCTAATTCCATATGACGATATTCATGAGTTAACTGATATTGTAGCGCAACAAAGACGTCGACTTTTTGATGGTTCTTATCTTCCCTGGAATGATGAGGCAATCGCTTATTGTTTGACTGAGTTACGTAAAGCAAATGCAACAGATTTTGTCACCAGCATTCCAAGATTTAGGCGTGATACGTTTAGAGATGAACGAGGAATGTATCAACGTATCGAGCTTCATCTGTCCGGCGTAGCATACCGCAAGTAATCGCGATATCTTTTTAAACAACTTACCTTCTATTTTCTATATGAGTGATGCTGAAATCAAAGAGCAGGTGCGTATTGAAGCAAGCTTGAATCCTGAGAAGTACTTCCCAGTTGATACGCTGAAAGCTAAGGGCTTTTCGCGCTACCAGTGCTCTAAATGCAAGCGTTTTTTCTGGACAACTCATAAATCAGACATTTGCGGCGATCCTGCCTGCAGTGGCGGGTTCCGTTTTATTGGCCACCCTGGCAAGAAGCAATTGGATTACATTCAGACTTGGCAGGAATTCGCGCGTGTATTCAAAAAGCTGGGCTATACGCCCATTTCCCGATATCCGGTTATTGCCAGATGGAATCCAACAACTGACTTCACAATAGCCTCTATTGCAGCTTTCCAGCCGTTTGTAGTTTCCGGCGAAATCTCTCCTCCTGCTAATCCGTTAGTTATCCCTCAGATGTGTGTCCGCTTTCCGGATATTGATAACGTCGGCATTACCGGCCATTGTGTAGCGTTTGTCATGATGGGCCAGCATGGTTTTTTCCCGCCAAAAGACTACAACACTAACAAATACATCAGTGACTTCTTGACCTGGTTGCACGAAGGAATGGGTTTGGAAATGTCTGAATTGACAATTCATGAGGATGTCTGGGCAGGAGGAGGCAACCTTGGCCCGTGCATGGAATTTTTTTCTAAAGGTCTTGAGCTTGCAAACCAAGTCTACATGCAGTACGAGATTACTCCTTCAGGTTTGAAAGAGCTGAACATTAAGGTGCTTGATATGGGCCAGGGCCAGGAGCGTGTTCCGTGGTTTACGTCCGGCAAAGCCTCAATTTACGAATGTATCTTTCCATCTGTCGTAAAGAAGATGCGCGAAATTACAGGTGTGCAGTATGATGAAGAGTTCATGAAGAAATTCACTCCATTGGCTCCTTATCTTAACATTGGCGAAGTAAAGGACATTAATGCTGCTTGGAAGTTTGTTGCAGACAAGCTTAAGATGGATGTTCAGTCTCTTAAGGACAAAATCCTTCCACTTGCAGCCTTGTACGCAGTCGCAGAGCACAGCCGTGCATTATTAATCGCAATTAATGATGGCGGCCTTCCTTCAAATGTCGGAGGAATGTACAATTTGCGCGTCATTCTTCGCAGAGCACTTGGCTTTATTGAAAAGTATGGCTGGAAGCTGAGTCTTCCTGAAATATGCAAGTGGCACGCTGACTACCTTGAGCCTCTTTATCCTGAATTGCAGGAGAATCTTGAGGAAGTTTCCGAGATTCTTGAGGTTGAGCGCCAGAAATATATCGCTACAAGAGAAAAGACAAAGAGCATGCTTCCTCGGCTTCTTGAAAAGAAGTTGTCAACAGAAGATCTTATCACAATTTATGACAGCCAAGGCATTGCTCCTGAGCTTATTCGCGATGAAGCTGCAAAAATTGGCAAACATGTTGAAATTCCTGACAATTTCTATGCGCTTGTCGCTGCCAGACACGAAGCCAAAGAGCAGGAGCACGCTACTGTGCGCGAGGAATCGCTTCCTATTCCAGCTTCCTTGCCTCACACCAAAGCATTGTACTTTGACGATTATGCAAAATCATCTTTTGATGGCAAAGTAATAGAAATCATTGACAATAATGTTATTCTTGACCAGACTGCTTTCTACCCGATTTCTGGCGGTCAATTATCAGATAGAGGCACTTTGGAAGGTTCCAAAGTTGTTGACGTATTCAAACAGGGTCCGTATATTGTTCATGTTCTCGAATCAAAGCCAAAGTTCCATGTTGGTGCGACAGTTCACGGAGATATTGATTTTGAGCGAAGAACTCAGCTCGCCCAGCACCATACGGCAACTCATATTGTTAATGCTGCAGCAAGAGCAGTTCTTGGCGCTCACGTTAACCAGGCATCTGCGAAGAAGGATGTTGACAAGGCGCATATTGACCTCACTCATTACGAAAGTTTGACTGATGAAGAGCTTGCAAAGATCGAGGAACAAGCAAACAAAATTGTCAAATCTGGTATTAAGACCAAGCTCTCATTTATGTCTCGTGAAGAAGCTGAAAAAACGTTTGGTATGGCTATTTATCAGGGCGGTGTTGCTCCTGGAAAGCAATTGCGTATTGTGCAGATTCCTGGCATTGATGTTGAAGCTTGTGGCGGCACTCATTTAAAAAATACTCTTGAAGCTGGGCGTATAAAACTGATTAAATCAGCAAAAGTGAAGGATGGCATTGTGCGTATTACATTTGCAGCCGGCAAAGCAGCACAGAATCTTGAAACTGCCGAGAAACAAGTTCTTGACAAGGTAGCTGTCTTGCTCAAGTGTGATGTTCACCAAGTTCCCGGCCGTGCTGCTGAGTTATTTGATATTTGGAAGAAGGCAAGAAAGGCAGCCCAGAAAAAGCAGCCTTTGCCTGACTTGACACTCAAATCAAACATGGCAACTGCTACTGACATTCTCGCCAAGACTTCAGAAGCTTTGCAAACTCAGCCTGAAGTTGTCGTCAAAACAATTGAAAGATTTTTGGCTGATCTAGAAAACTTCAAATCTCAACACTAAACACCGGCTCTGTTATCTTCTCTGCTTTGCATTCTGGGCATTTGCTCGGTCTCTTGTGTTTCTCTCTTTTCTTGAACACGAATCCGCAGCTTTTGCAGTTGCTGGGGTCCATGACCAGCTTTCCTGGCCGAACGCTTTGTGCAATGTGTTCTAAATCAATTAGAATGTCTCTTGCATCTGCGTGAAACCATTCTGCAAGTTCTCGTACGGTCATTGCCTGCTTTGAGAGCAGTTCAATGGTGTCTTTTCTGCGTGTCATTTCATTTGAACAATTTGTCCAAAATATCCAAAGTATACAGCACAATCGCCTCTGCTTGTGTCTTCGAAGGTGTAAAACTCTCTTTTTTCGTATGAACACTAAATACTCTAACCTGGTTTATCAAATGTATCTGATTTGGCAGTCCAGGATCTAACTTTACACCATGCTCTGAAAGTTTTGCAAT
>CAZWVL010000023.1:0-6501 GCA_964637115.1 uncultured Methanosarcinales archaeon | reverse complement strand
CAAAAACGAAATCTTAAAAAATCTGAAATAATCCACGCCTCCGTAGCTTAGTAGCCATAGCGGCGGTTTCGTATCATATGTGAAAGAACCGCAGGTCACGGGTGCAACTCCCGTCGGAGGCTTCAGCACCCCGTTCGTACCTAGAACTATACAATATAATTTGGTTTATTTCTTTTTATAGCCAAAAACTCCCAATGGTTCTGGCCAAATCTATGCTTTTCTTAGAACGCATACAAATCCAACGCCGAATGGAAATTTTGCACCGCGGCTTAATAACGCGTTTTCTACATGCATTATTGAAGCCAGTGCAGCATTATTAGGACTGTCTTCGAGGCTGTTCCTCGGCTTTCCTTTGAAAAGTTTTCTCCAGAAATTTTTTGCAGAAAAAAAAAGTGCAGTTGGCAGGAATAGAAAAAAATATCTGTATGACATGAATGCAATGTCAAAGCCAGCTGCTCGCATCTTTCTGATTAATTCTCTTCGGACGTATCGCCTTTTATGATGCGCTAATACGTCATCATCACTCCACAACCATTTGAAAGCTGGAGTCGTTAGTACGACAATGCCGCCTGGACGCAGCACCCTCCAAAACTCTCTCAATGCAGCATTGTCATCATCAAGATGCTCTATAAGTTCGATAGCTGATACAACATCAAACGTTCTATCTTTGAATGGCAGATTTTGAGCATCTCCTTTAACTAAATTTGGAATGCCTTTCTTTTTACAAATCTTTAAGGCGTACGCACTGATGTCCAGGGATACAACACGTCTTGCATCGCGAAAGCTTGGGTAGTTAAAACCGGTTCCGCATCCACAGTCCAGCGCATCTTTGAACTTTGGATGGTACTTTTTAATCAGAACACGAACTAGCTCGTTTCTTGTTTTAGCATACCAAAAATCTTCCGGAGCACGGTCGTACGTGTCAAAAATGTCTCGTTCCATACGATTTGCCGTTGTTCTCTATTATAAAAAACTTGGGGAATATGTTTTTATAGAACCCGCTATATGACGGCATTATGCAAATTAAACAACAAGAGTGGTTGTGGCAGTGGAGTCGTTATAAACAATCTGGTGATTTCCTGTTTGATGACTGGATTTATCCAAACACGATTAAAGACTTCAAAAACAAGACAGTCGTTGACTGCGGTTGCGGCTCAGGGGACCATCTAATTAGACTAGCTCCTTATATCAAGAAAGGTCTAGGCGTTGATCTTAATGCGGCCTCGGTTGCTAGTGAACGTTTCAAAAAATATCTTAATTTGAGCGCGATTGAAGGGGATCTTGCAACAATAAAACTTGATGAACAGTTTGATATTGTTTATTGTATTGGTGTTTTGCAGCATACTGAAAACCCGGCTAAAACTTTTGCAAACATTGGCTCTTTTGTTAAACCAGAAGGCAGACTGATTCTCTGGGTTTATTCATGGGAGGGCAATTTTTTGAACAGAACGCTTCTAGAGTTTGCAAAAAGGCACTTTTTTCTTAAACTTCCAAAGCCGTTTCTCGAATTTTTCTCGCATATGTTAACGCTCGCATTATTTCCAATAATATACACTGTATATTTTCTTCCCCTTCGATTTTTGCCTTTTTATGAATATTTTCAGAACTGGAGGCGGTTGGGTTACCATCGTAATTATCTGAATGTTTTGGATAAGCTTAATGCTCCGACGACTAACTTTATTAAAAAAACGGATCTAGACAAATGGTTTAATTCCAATGAATTCAATGATGTTCACATTAGCAGCTACGAGGGTGTTAGCTGGAGAGCATCTGGAACAAAAAAATAAGTTATCACATCATTGAGGAAAGATGGTTCGCTTTAAAATTATGTCATTTACATGCTTAACACAACCGACATTTAAGCTGATTTAGAATTTCATTTCAAAAAAACATTTTCATACCAAAGATTAAAACACATCATGCTCCAGAGCTGCCGTCCATAGTACAGCGGCGAAGTTTCAAGTTTCTCCAATATTCTTTCTATTTCCTGTTGTTGAAAGAATCCGTATTGTGCAAGTGCGCTTGGTGTCGCCAGAGGCGCCAAGTCGCCTTTCAGCCAGGAATGAATAGGCACTTGGAATGGCTGTTTTTTCCTCGACACTGTATTCTGCGGAAGTATATTTTTAAATGTTTTTTTCAAGATTATTTTTGTATTGTTTAGCTGAATTTTTTCGCGGGGTGGCAGATGCAATCCATAGGCAATAATGCGATGGTCAAGATATGGCGAGCGTGCCTCCACGGCATGCGCCATGCACATTTTGTCTGCTTTCATAAGCAAGTCATCAGGCAAATAGCTTTCTAAATCGTATGCCTGAATTTGTGCGAGGAGATCGTGATTGCTTGTGAAATATTTTGCATCTAGCTGCTCATTTCTGTCTTTTGGAATTTCTATTTTCGTGGAAATGTTTTGAAGCTCTGTATCGCTAAATGTGCAGAAGATTGCTTCGTGTGATCTTGTAACGCCTTCTGCGAGCATGGCTGTTTTAAGGCGTGCTAGCATTTGAGGACCAGTATGTTTCGAGAATTGGTAAACTTTATTGAGCAATGCATACGGAAGCTTGCTTACGACAAAAGGGACCGTTGCACGGATAGGTTTTGGAAAAGTTTTAAGTTTTTGTATGTAATATAAAAATCGCATTTGATCATAGCCGCAGAATGCCTCGTCTGCTCCGTCTCCGGTTAGCACAACGGTTGCATGTTTTTTAGCCTCTTTTGCCAAGTAATATACAGGAATAATGGCTGGGTCTGCGAGGGGCTCGTCAGCATGTTTTATGATTGTAGGAAGTTCTGCCGCTATGTCGCTTTTGACAACAAATTCATGATGATTAGTGTTGAAGTGGTCTGCTATTTTTGCTGCATGCTGGGTTTCATTAAATTGCCAGTCTTCGAATCCTACAGAAAAGGTGGTTATGTTGGCTTCTGGCTGATTTTCTCTCATCATGGCTACTATTGAACTTGAATCTATTCCGCCGCTGAGAAATACGCCCAGTGGGACGTCACTTACAAGTCTCGCCTTGACAGCATCTTTGATAAGTTCCTTTACTTGGATGCTTTGTGGGTTCTCAGCAGCTGGGTTCCAGTAGCGTGATAGCACAAGTTTTTTTGTTTTTAGATCATAGATTGCCGAATGACTGTGTGGGAATTTCTTGATCTCATTGATTATTGTATTGGGATTGGGTACATAACGGAATTTCATGTAGTCGTAGAATGCGCGCTTGCTTATGTGCGGCACAAACAGTTGTGCCTTCAGAATTGTTTGTAATTCAGATGCAAATATCAGTCCTTTCTGCCCGGTAACATAATACAAGGGTTTTTCGCCGAAACGGTCGCGTGCAAAGAACAGCTGTTGCTTGTTGGCATCGTAAATGCAAAATGCAAACATTCCGTTTAGATGTTTCACGCATTTAGGACCGTATTCTTCGTAAGCGTGAATGATGACTTCAGTGTCGCTGTCTGATCTGTAGCTGTAATGACCAAGTTTTTGTCGTAATTCTTTGAAATTGTAAACCTCACCATTGAAAACGATAATAATGCTTCCATCTTCATTGGTCATTGGTTGCCTTCCGCGTTCGCTTAAGTCAATAATACTGAGGCGCGTATGTCCTAAGGAAATCCGTCCATCTGTGTACGTTCCTTGTTGATCTGGACCACGATGCTTGAGGGTTTCTGTAAGTTGCTTGACTAAGTGTTTATCATCCCAACTAAACCCCACGATTCCACACATTTTACAAGTTCATCCGTTTGTTAATTACATCAGCGATTAATCCTAGAAACATGAATTGCACTGCACCAATAATTAAGAGCGCTCCCCCAAGTCCAAAGCGATTTAAATGAACAAAGTCTATAGCCAGTTTGACTATCCCAACAGCGAAGAAGAGGAGGCAAATTGGGATAAAAATGCTTAATGGCTTGAAACACATAATGAGGCGTATAATAAGTGTAGTGAAATTTACAACGTCGCGTATTGGTTTAATGCCTGATTGTCCTTCGCGCTTGTAATAGTTGATTGGAATAAAGTCCACTTCATATCCGCTGGTAATGGCGGCCAAGGTGATGGTTGTTGTGAAGGAATAGCCATTCGGAAAAAGTGAGAAAAAACGCAGTGCAATACTTTTCTTGAATATTCTTAGTCCACTGTTAAAGTCCGGAATTTTTTCCCCGCTAAGGTAATTTACTAAGAATTTCAAAAACATCTTGGCAGGTCGTCGAAGTAATGGAACTTTTACGATTTTTCCCGTACGTGCGCCTATGACCATATCGTATCCTTCATCTGCGCGCTTTATCAAATCTGGAATGCGGTCTATTGGGTATGTCTGATCGCAGTCCGTTATCAAAATCCATTCGCCATGTGCGTTCTTTATACCTGTTTTAAGAGATGCGCCATATCCTTTGTTTGTCTTGTGACTTATGAGTCTTACTTGAGATTGCTTTTGGATCAACTCTGATGTTTTGTCTGTTGATCCATCATCAACAAATATGATTTCAAACTTTTTTTCCGGCACACGGTGAACAATTTTGAGCAATTCTCTGATTGTTTTACTTACCGATTTCTGTTCGTTATACGCGGGCACAATTATAGAGACATCTGTCATATATTCGGGACAAGTTAAGAGGTATTTAAATGTTTGGCGACGATAAAATAAGATACTACATGTAAAGAGTAACTTTTTTATAGTAAAGCAGAGAAGCTGAAATAATGAGCCGTGCTATAGTGGTTTGTTTTCTCATCGCTTCACTAATTTTAAACGTGATATATGTAGATTTCTTGCTTCCTGTACCTTCTCATCCTGACGAATTGGTGCCGTGGGCTTTGGCCATTGCAAAGATGGGACCCCTTGATGAGAGAACGCTTTTTACTCACGGTCATTTTCATAAGTATGTTTTATTGGCAGCTATGAGTCCATATTATGCTTATTTGAAGTTTTCAGGCAAACCTCTGCCAACAAGTTTTGAGACAGCGAGTGAAGAGTTTATTAAAATAATATACGTGCTGTCTCGTCTTGTTTCCGTAATTCTTGGCACAGCAACATTTTTTGTTATCTACTTAATTTTGAATATGCTATTTGCTCGTAAAATTCTCAACATTTTCTTGGCTTCCTTGATCGGTTTGTCCATGGTTGTTGTAAATCTAAGTCATTTTGCAGCTTATTCCATCGATTCATTTTTCTTCGCAACATTGTTGATTTACTTCTTAGTGTACTATTCCAAATATAACGTTAACAAGCCCAGAATAAACTACCGGTGGCATACCATAATCATTGGTGTTCTTTTTGGCATACTGGTTGCTGGACAATATATGACTGCGCAGTATTTCTATTTGATAATGGTATTTACATTATCATTCAAGTCCAAAATTGATTTTTGGCAATCTATCAAGCGTTTGTGCATGATCGGAATTATTTCTGCTGTCATTTTTGTCATTATTAATCCTTTTGTGCTTTCACCTTCTTTCTTTAAAGAGACATTCACTTTCTTGATAATGCATAATACGGGAGCGCCTGGAGTAGGAAATCTTGTTGGAAATGATAAGCATACCCTGCTGACCATGATATTCAGATATATACAGAGTTTTGGTCTCCTTAATTCAATTATGATTCTGATTGGCGCAATTGCTGCGTTTGTAATTCCTCAGAAGTCTTTCAAATACATATTTGGTAGTTGGATTGTATTATATGCTTTCGTCATGAATCTGTTTGCTTTCTTCCCTGTCAGATGGATGCTCCATTTTTTTGTTGCACTCATTATATTGTTCGCAATAACCATTCATCATTTCTATGAGAAGAAATCGACTCGTATGTTTACAGCAATTGTTTTAAGTGTCATGATATTAGTAACTGTTTTGAATTCAATGCAAATTGTTTTGCTAATGAAAAATGATTCTCGGGCGATCGCGAAGCAAGAACTTGAACCTTTACTCAAACCAACAGATAAATTGTTGTTTATGTACTCAGATAAATACAATCCTCCTTTATCTCAAAAAAAATATAATATTACAATATTGTCTGTTAACCAAATGAATAGGAGTGAGCTTGATGCAGCTATCGGTTATATCAATCCTGACTACATTTTTTCAAGTAGTTTTTACGAGGAACGCTTCCTCACCGGAGGAAGCGATTATCCTAAATTCGGAGTCTTCTTGAGAATGAATAGCCGATTATTCCCGTTCTTCTCTCACAATCCTGATGCTCGTGACTTTTTTCGTGATCTTCATAACAACAAGACTCGGTTTAAATTGTTCAGAAAATATGAACGTAATTACATGTTTCCAGATCCTGATTTCATAGATCCTGATTTATATGTGTATAAAAAGGAAAGTTAAAACAGCATTCTTTTTAAGTATCGAAACCATAATAAACCTCAACCACTTTTAGCGCATCATAAGAATCCGTACAATAGGAATCCACCGAAGGACCTCGCACGGTGTTCTAACTCACACTTGAGGCTACATGTCAATGAAGAAACAGGTTGAGGCGCTTTTCTCAAAAGCGGATGTACAGATCA
>CAZWVL010000022.1:0-7827 GCA_964637115.1 uncultured Methanosarcinales archaeon | reverse complement strand
GGGGATACACTGCAGGGGCGAAAGCCCTTGCAGTTTTTCTTATTTCATCGATACTTTTTTATAAAAAGTCGTCACAAATTTGTATATGCAGAAAGCCGAGGTGCGAGTGTCCGTGATAACTGAGTTGGACAATTTGCTTTTTTCTGAATTGTCTCGCTGTCATGCGATGTTTAACGAACTGAAAGCGCAAATAAATCAATTGTTGAATGGGCCTGCAAAATCTTCATTGCATGTTCGTGGGCCAATAGAAGTCATTATTTTGTACGATGATGATTCGTTTGATAGTTCAGTGGTAAAAAACCTTGTATCCGAAATAAAAAAGGATCATAATATTGACTTGGTCTTAATCCATTCTAAGGAAAAATATTATCAGCTTAAAAATCTTGGAGCGAGGCGTTCAAAAGGAGACATTATTGTGTTTTTGGATGGAGACATTATTCCTGAAGAGAATTGGTTGGTAAAGTTGTTGGATACTTTTCAAGAATCGAAGGTGAGTGTTGCAACTGGGCAATCGTATGTTGATCCATATTCTTTGTATGCGAAGGCGTTTGCACTTGGCTGGATTTTTCCTCTTCGTTCGAAGGAAAATGGTGTTAAGGTTTGCCAGTTTTTTTACGCGAATAACTTGGCTTTTAGAAAGGAGACTTTTTTGGATTTTTCCTTTCCAGTGATAGAAGGAACATCAAGAGGGTCTTGTGTTGAGCTTTCAAAAATTCTTCTAAATAATGGAATAGACATCTACCGAAATAATGCGGCAAGGGCGAGCCATCCTCCACCGAATGGACTGTATCATTTTGTGAATCGTGCCATGGCTCAGGGACGCGATGCTGTCTTTATGAACCGTTATTCCAATTCGCCCGTAATCCTCTGGACATTTCGCTCTTTTCTGGGCACTTGTTCGCGTCTATTATCCATTCTTAGGAATCGCAAAAAAGTCGACTTGCCAATCACTAACGTTCCAGTAGCATTTGGTATTATGGCTGGGTATTATTTCTTATATCACGTATCCCAAATGTTGACGCTTATTGCTCCGGCTTTTATGAGCAAACGTTTTCAGCTTTAAGGAAATGAGCGATATGAAAAATAAAATGTGTGCGGTTTCGGTTGTTATTCCCGTTCTTAATGGTGAAAAGACCTTGCGGAATTGTTTGCAATCAGTAATCAATCAGGATTATGAAGACTATGAAATTGTTGTAGTCAATAACAACTCGCAGGATAATACTGCCAAAATCATTGATGAGTTTCGAGCACGCTCGAATAAGATAAAAATTGTCTTTGAAACAAAAAGGACTCGTGGAGCTGCAAGGAGAAAGGGCGAGCTTAACTCCAAGGGAAAGATTATTCTTATGACGGATGCTGATTGTGTTGTTCCTAAAAATTGGATCCGAGAAATGATCAAGCCAATTGTGGGAGGAAACTCTGTTGCCGTGCAAGGCTTAATGAAACCTATAATTAAGAATTACTGGACAACGCAGATGCAAATGGCTTTTTTGAGGCATGTTGAGAAACATACGCACGATAAAAAAGCGGATTTTCTCGATACGGCAAACTGTGCCTTGAAAAGTTCTGTTTTGAAAGACGTAGGTTACAGTGATGCAGAGATATGGAGTGGAAACGATCTTGATATTCATATACGCTTAAAGATGAAAGGGTACAATGTGTATTTCAAGCGATGCGAAGTCCTACATTATCATTCAGATACTCTCTGGAAGGTATTCAAGAAGTTTTTTAAAAGGGAGGAGTGGCGGGAACGCATACGGGTTAAGTATAATTGCGATAAGAGTTTTTTTCCAAAAAGGAGCATTGAGCCGAAATATAGACTTTCGTTGAAGAATGTGCCATTTCGGGTTGTTCAACTCTCAGCATCATATCTCGGTTCTTTTTATGCAAAAGTCTGTTTATGTAAAAGAAAGCACTAAACAATTATGAGGTCTTTAACATAAATCTTTTTATACCAATCTGCCAATTTCAAATTGCGTGAACGCCGCAATCATCTTGGCAGGTGGAAAGGGAACGCGTTTGGGAGATAGTAATCCTCCTAAAGCGCTGCTTGAATTGAATGGCAAAACTTTGCTTGACTGGCAGGTTGAGTGGTTGAAAGATAAGTTTGATGTTATCGTGCTTGCATTGGGCCATCGTTCTCAGGAAGTTCTTGATTATGTTAAGAAGAAGGGTTATGATATTAAGGTAAGCGTTGAAGATTCTCCCTTGGGAACGGGAGGTGCGGTAAAAAAGGCATTTCTTTCCTGTTGTCCTGATGCAGAAAAAGTGTATGTTTTGAATGTTGATGATTTCGGTCTTGCAGATATCGAAGGTGTTATGAAAATGAGCACTCCTTGCATTATAGCAAAGCCCCTGCCCTTCAGCGTATTTGTAAATGATAAGCTTCACGCGCAGAATGAAACTTTGCACCATATCGGCCATACGATATTTAGCAAAGCTGATGTGTTAAACCTGCCCGATGTTGGAAGTTTGGAGAAATGGTTAACGTCTCAAAAAGTCAATGCTTTCGTTTACAATGGCACTTGGGCTCCTGTTAACAGCATTGACCAGTTGCGTGCAGCTCAGCAGGTGTGGAAGAAGTAGCATTAATGTGTGAAGTCACCGCGCCTTTGCTGCACAAAGGTGAATTTTTCTCCCCTACGCAAGTGCAGGGGAGAAAAATTCAGTCAAAGACCGCGGCGATATCTTGAACAACTCAACAACCGATATCTTTTTATTCTGCTCGATTTTTGATTTCATAATGAAAAAGTGGGTCTTGTTGTTATTGTTGCTTGCATCTTGTGTTGCACAGCCTTATGTTCAGCCAGTAACAGAAAAGACTGAAGAAAAAATTGTTGAAAAAGTTCTCGTGCAGTGCTGGGATAATTCTACTGTTGAATCAATTGAGCAGTGTCCGCCTAAAGTCGAAACAAAGATTGAAGCTCCAGTAACAAAAGTTGTCGTTGAACAGCCTCCTGTGCAGATTCCAATCGCTAAGAAACTGCTTGCTGATGCAAGAAACAAGTTCAAAATGCATGCATACGTGTTGGCCGATCGTATGGTGATTGTTGGTGACAACAAAATCCGCCATTTGTTCTTTAGATTGCACGATTTGCCAGACCGAACTACAATTACTGATGTTTTTGTTGATTTGGACAAAAAGCAAGCTGTCGCATACTGTAATATTGAGCGTGAAGGAAAGGATATGACTACTGATGGGCTTGATTGGGAGCGTGCCAAGTGCAAGGATTATGTTGACAAGCCGATTCCTGTTCCGTTTGAGAAGTGGGTGCCGAAAGGTCCGATGGAATATCTTGAGGAATTCTCAGATCTTGAGCCGGTGTTGGTTGAGGATAACATGCAGACAATAAGCATTGGTGGCAACCAAAAAACCATTCAGCCTTCATTGCATTATGATGTTGGCGGCAGGAGAATTATATTGCGCATTGACAAGCGTTATCAGATTCCTATAAAGATTGAGCGCCAGGGCGAGCAGTCTGTTGACTTTAGAGACACGTTCTTTGACGTCATGGTATTATATGGCAGTCAGGAAAAGCTCGGTCCTGAATGGCTTACCTACACGCCTATTTCTGAGTATTGGAAGGCTGCAGCGTCAAAATAAGCGATAACTTTTTATGTTTGTAAGTACTAAAACAGCGCATGAAAGGGTGGATTTTAGTGTTTATTCTTCTGGTAGCCTGTGCACAGCCATCGGTCCAGCCCGAGCCAACCGTGCCTGTTGTTGAAGAAAAAGTTGTCGAGAAAGTCGTTATGCAGTGTTGGGATGGCAGCACGGCTTCTTCTCTTGATAACTGCCCGAAAGAGGAAAAGATTGTTGCCAAGGAGGTTGTGGCGCCTGAGCAAAAGGTTGTTGCAGCAGTTCCTATTGCGAGGCAATTGTTAACGCAAGCCCAGACGCACGCCGGGTATGCTTATGAGCTTGAAGACCGGCATGTGTTTGCTTCTGGCGACAAAGCGCGTCATTTATTCTTGAAAGTGATTTTTATCGACAGGAAGCCAATTACTGATGTTTTTGTGGACTTGACTAACAAGAAGGCAGTTGCGTATTGCCACATTGAGCACGAGGAGCAGATATTGGGCAAGGCATTCACTTGGGATGTCTCTGACTGCAAGCACTATATCGATAAAGGAATAGCGGTGCCATTTGAAGACTGGAAGCCAGAAGGTCCTTTGGAT
The DNA here is from genome assembly GCA_964637115.1 of uncultured Methanosarcinales archaeon. Taxonomy (GTDB): domain Archaea; phylum Nanobdellota; class Nanobdellia; order Woesearchaeales; family ARS49; genus CABMGU01. The sequence continues at coordinate 3,648 of CAZWVL010000022.1, read as the reverse complement.
TATTTGGTTAACTTTGCTGATGTCGAACCTGTTTTTGTTGAAGAAGGGGTTCAGAGTGTTACGAGCTTGAGTGTGCCGAAAACAGTTCAGCCGTCTTTGCACTACGATGCAAATGGCGTGCGTGTTGTGTTGCATATAGAGCAGCGAAGCCAAGTTCCAATACAAGTTGAAATCCAGGGCCAGCAGCCAGTTAGTTTCAAGAACGTGTATTTTGACAATTTGCTGCTTTATGGAGTTCAGGAAAAGATCGCGGATAATATGGAGTACAGGCCTGTTTCTCAGGAATGGCTGAAAGTGAATGCCCAGTAGTACTTCACGAAATGATTTAAAACATCACTGAGAAGTGGTAAAATTTATAAGCAAATGTTCTTTCTTTGAGATGTATGAGCTTTATATCAAGTGCAAGAAGTGGATTGGCTGCATTGGTAATCGGCCTAATGCCTTTTTCAGCAGCTGGTTGCAAGCCTGATTCTTCGAATTCTACAGATACTGTCAGCCAGAATTCTGCACGCATCTCGTACGCTGATGCTCAAAAGGATGAAAAAGTGCGGCAGGCATATCTCGATCAACTAGTGCGCGAGGAGTTTCCTAACGGGTTGCCTAAATACGTGAAGTCCGTGACATACATTCCTAATGATAAAGTAAAAGAATTGGAATTGGACATTAGGCCTGATAGTCATATGCAAACAAAATTTGATTTTAGCCAGTTTTCTCAAATCGGAAAAAGGGAACTAATCTCTAAAGTTTATGTGCTTCAGAGGGCATTTGAGGACTTGCAAAACGAAGCCTCTATTAAGAATTCGTTATTTAATCACGAATTTGTTCATGGGGAGCAATTTTATGAAGGGTTGCCGGGTCTTCCGCCTTTTGAGGGGGATGTTAGAATTGGCAAGGAAGTATTTGATATTGTGGCAGAACTGAGTGCGTACACTGTCGAGATGTCTAGGCAGCAGGAGAGAAACCTGCCTGTTGATTATACGCGGAGAACTGCTGGCACCTATTTGAACTACTATTCACAACTTTGGACCACGAAGCAGATTTTTACTGACTATGACCGTGATGCGTTGAAGCTGCATTTCTTCAGACCGTGGATGGAAAGCTACGTTGCTGATGGTCCTGATGGAAAGTTGTACCTGTCAGTGGCTGGTAAAAATAACGAATCTCTCGCGTTTCCCTTGCCTTCTGCCATCCGTAGGAAATAGATATTTCCCATAACCTTTATATACTCCTTCTTAACAATATTAACTATGGTTAACCGATTGTTGCAGCCTCAGGAGATAGAGGTCTTTTACGTTCTTCCCGCTGTCAGAAAGGAGATTGCAGTGTGTATGAAGGCAGAGGGGAAGTCTCAGAAGGACATAGCCAAGCTTTTGGGTGTTACAGCGCCTGCCATTAGCCAGTATATGAGTTCCAAGCGTGCTTCAACTCTTAAATTCAGTGATAAGATTAAGTTTGCAATAAGCGATTCTTCCAAGCGCATAAACAGCGATTTGAGTTTGATGCGGGAAGTGCAGCGTTTGCTGCAGTTGATTAGGAATGAAAGGGTTGTTTGTCAGATTCACGAAGCAATGGGCTCTGGGCTAAAGAACTGCAACGTGTGTTTTGAAACGCCTTTGATACAGATAAAGTAAGGGGGAGCAATGAAACTGGAAATTAGGGACCTTCACGTCTCTATCGATGGAAAGGAAATTTTGAAGGGTATTTCATTAGTTGTCAATCCAGGAGAAATTCATGCTTTAATGGGCCCAAATGGCTCTGGAAAAAGCACTTTGTCGTATGTTCTTGCAGGCCATCCGAAATATAAAATAGAAAAGGGAGATATTTTAGTTGACGGCAAAAGTATTCTCGCTTTGTCTCCTGACGAGCGCGCCAAGCTTGGTCTTTTCCTGGCTTTCCAGCATCCTTTGGAACTGCAGGGCTTGAGTTTGTCAAAGTTTTTGTTCACTTTGGCTAAGATTAAGGATTCTAAATTGTCTTTTATCGCGTTCAAAAATCAATTGGATACTTCTCTTTCCGTGGTTGGTGTTGACAAGTCTTTTATCGAGCGCGATGTGAATGTTGGTTCTTCTGGCGGTGAAAAAAAGCGTGCTGAAGTTCTGCAGTTGCTCACTCTCGAGCCTTCTCTCGCAATTCTTGATGAGATGGATTCTGGTCTTGATGTTGATAGCATGCAGGTATTGTCGAAGGCAGTCAATGAATTGAGAAGCGCTTCTTTCAGTTGCCTCGTGATTACTCATTATCAGCGTTTGCTGAACTATCTGAAGCCTGATTTTGTTCATGTTCTTATCGACGGCAAAATTGTCGCAACAGGAAATGCGCAGTTAGCTGTTGAAGTTGAAAAGAAAGGTTACAAGCTGGTGACTGTATGAGCCTGACTATTCTTAATAATGATTATGAGAAAAAGTATGGTTTCAAGGACCCTGAGAATTATTCTTTCAAGACGCCTAAAGGTCTTTCTGAAGATATCGTTAGACAGATATCGAAAGTAAAGAATGAGCCTCAATGGATGCTCGATTTGAGATTAAAAGCGTTAAAAATCTTCCAAAGTAAGCCAATGCCTGAGTGGGGCGGTAATTTGAAGGATATTGATTTTGACAAATATACTTATTACTTGAGCTCATCTGACAAAACCGCTCACAATTGGGATGATGTTCCTGCTGATATCAAGAAAACTTTTGACAGGCTGGGAATTCCTGAGGCAGAGCAGAAGTTTTTAGGCGGAGTGGGAGCGCAGTACGAATCTCAAACAGTATATCATAAACTGAGAGAGGATTTGGCAAAGCAGGGAGTTGTCTTTACTGATACAGACACTGCAGTCAAGGAGCATCCTGAACTGGTGCAGAAATATTTTGCAACAATCGTGCCTGCTGGCGACAATAAATTCGCAGCATTAAACACTGCAGTCTGGTCTGGAGGATCGTTCATCTATATTCCTCCCGGAGTTAAAGTAAAAGTTCCTCTGCAAGCTTATTTCCGCATTAATGCAAAGAACGTTGGTCAATTTGAACGCACATTAATCATCGTCGATAAGGATGCGGAAGTGAATTATATCGAAGGCTGTACCGCTCCTGTTTACTCAACTGACAGCCTGCATGCAGCGGTCGTCGAACTTATCGCGCTTGAAGGCGCTAAAGTCCGTTACACGACCATCCAGAACTGGAGTAGCAACGTGTATAATCTTGTTACCAAACGAGCGATGGCTTACAAAAACGCAACAGTAGAATGGGTTGACGGAAACCTGGGCAGCAAGTTAACTATGAAATATCCGTGCGTTATTCTGAAAGGTGAGAATTCGCGTGCAGACATTTTGAGTGTTGCATATGCAGGAAAGAGCCAACACCAAGATGCTGGTGGCAAGGTCATTCATCTGGCTTCAAACACGAGTTCCAGAATTATTTCAAAATCAGTTAGCAAGGACGGCGGTAGAAGCAGTTATAGAGGGCTTGTGCGTGTTGCAAAAGGTGCTAGGAACGTTACCAGTTCTGTCAAGTGCGATGCTTTGCTGCTTGACAAGCATTCTCGTTCTGATACTTATCCGACTATGAAGATTGATGACCCTTCTGCAACAATCGCTCACGAAGCTACTGTCGGCAAAGTCGGAGAAGAACAACTCTTCTACTTAATGTCCCGCGGTCTGTCAGAAAGCGA
>CAZWVL010000021.1:0-7941 GCA_964637115.1 uncultured Methanosarcinales archaeon | reverse complement strand
ACGTGCACAATAACAAAAGTCATTAGCGTCCACGTTGTTATCCACCAGACTGGCATGAAGTTCTTTGTAAGGAGCAATATCAGTGCAGCGGCCACTGCGCTGTACGCGTAAATGTCTCCGCGCTTGTATTTTGTAATCTCTGTGTAAATTCTCAAGAAAAGAAAATACAGGATGATGATGTTTGCTCCTACAACAACCAGCGGCATCAAAAATAGAAATCCAAGAATAAATGCAAATACTATGAACGCAGCCAATATTAGGATGGACGGCCAGAGCATTCCTTTCCGGTTCATAGTGTGTAATCTGCAATGTTAAATTATAAATCTGTCTATTCTCGCGGTGGACCTTTGTTGTAATCTCGCAAGAAGCTGCCAATCAGGTCATCAATGACGCTTTTTGCATCGTAGTCAACGCCGAACTCGTAATTGGCGCTGAATTCTGAGAATGTGCCCAGATCGCGTATCACCAGTAGGGCTTTATCTTTTTTCAGCACAAATCGAACCCCGAGATCTAGGGAAGTCTCGTCTTCTATAAAGTCAAGGCTGATGATTTCATCGAGCACAGGCTCATGAGAATCCATTGCCTGATGTAACTTGGTGATGTTTCCCTCAAGTCTGTATCCAAACGTGAGTTCCAGCGTGCGCCCGGCAGCAGAGCAAAATAGTTCTGCATATGGTGGTTCCGGCATATCTTTTTTAATGAGTTGCGCAGGCTCTGCGTCCCATGCATGGCCGAGAGGCACGTGAGCATTCAGCAATTGATGCCGGATGTATGGTACCCAGGACATTCAGCCTCCTTCATAAATCCGCACAGCATTGTCAGTGCTTCCGTCCCAGTTGCCGGTATCCTTCGTCTGGCTGTATGCTCTTGTGTTTTTCACAATAATCACGCGCGGTACATCTTTAACGACAGATGTTATATCTTCGCCTCGGAAGATACGCGTGAAATAAGTTACAGTGCTCGGTCCAATACCAGAGATTTTGAGCAACTCTTCCGGTGATGCGGTTTCCAGCGACCCAGCATATTCAAGCAGCGGAATCAGCGTACTTGAAATACGCGAGGCAAGCGGTGCGCTCTTTCGTTTGACTGCATTCTGAAATTCAAACACCCGTTCCACCAACGCCCTGTTCTCCATAGGCATCAAGAAGCTTTTGTTCCTTATAAAGCTTGCTCGACAGAACCTTTATAAATTCCGCTTCAGCTTTTTCTATCGATGTTTGAGAAGGAAATCATTAAGGCGTTGCAAAAGCAGGTGAAAGGCGACATAACTCTTGAAGCTCCTCCGGATCCTAATCTGGGCGATTATGCTTTTCCCTGCTTCCAGTTAGCAAAAACTTTGAAGAAAAGTCCGGCAGAAATTGCAAAGGACCTTGCCAAATCTATTCCAATGCCGGATATTGTTTCAAAAATTACTGCAACCGGCCCGTATGTTAATTTCTTTCTTGACCCTGCAAAAGTTGCAAAATATCTGATTTCCGAGATTCTTGCGAAAAAGGAAGAGTTTGGAAGCTCTGGCGAGGGCGGAAAGAGAGTTGTTGGCATTGATTATTCAAGCCCGAACATCGGCAAGCCGATGCATTTCGGCCATCTAAGAAGCACCGTCATTGGCGAATCATTGGCAAGAATGCACGAGTTTACAGGCTTCAAGGTTATCCGCATCAATTATCTTGGCGATTGGGGAACTCAGTTTGGAAAGTTAATCTATGCTTACTTGCAGTGGGGCGATAAGAAGCAGATGGATGTCTGTCCAATCAAGCATTTGGTGGAGCTATACGTTAAGTTCAACGAGCACGCAGAGAAGAACGAAAAGCTGCTTGACTTTGCAAGAGACTGGTTTGTAAAGCTTGAGAAGGGCGACAAGGAAGCGTTGGGCTTGTGGAGCAAGTTCAAGCATCATAGTCTTGATGAGTTTAGGAGAATTTACGGCATTCTGGGAATTCAGTTTGATGATTATAATGGCGAGGAATATTATTCCAAGAAAGTCGAGGATGCCATTGCGCTTGTTCAAAATAAGAAACTGACAGAAATAGACCAGGGTGCTTTGATTGTCCGCCTTAAAGGCTATGAAATGCCTATGATGCTTCGTAAGAGCAACGAATCCACGACATATGCAAGCCGTGATATTGCAACTTTGCTTGACAGGATTGAGAATCTTAATTGCGACAAGGTAATTTACGTTGTCGGCCATGAACAATCTCTGCACTTCAAGCAGTTGTTCGATTTGATGAATCTTCTCGGCCACAAGAAAGAGTTTGTTCACGTTGCCTTCGGCCTTTACTTGTCTTCCGAAGGCGGCAAGATGGCAACAAGAAAAGGCAAGACTGTCTTTATGGAGGACGTTCTCAGTGAAACAATTGCTCTTGCCAAGAAAACAATCGAGGAGAAGAATCCTAAATTGAAGAATAAGGATGAAGTGGCAAGAAAGGTTGCAGTTGGCGCAATTTTCTTTGGCGACTTGTTGAATGACAGGATGAAGGATGTCGTGTTTGATTTGAAGCGTATTCTTTCATTTGAGGGCGACACTGGTCCTTATATTATGTATACGCACGCCAGAGCTGCAAGTATCCTGCGCAAAGTCAAAAGAAAGCCGTCAAAGGATGCAGATTTTTCATTGTTGCAGGATCCTACAGAACAGCGCGTCATTAAATTGATTGCTAAGTTCCACTGCGCGATAAAAGATGCACTTGGACAATACAAGCCTCATATTCTCGCGCAGTATTTGATTGAATTCGGCCGTGCATTTAACGAATTCTATCACAAGTGTCCGTGCGCGCAGGAGAAGAATGAAGATATTCAACTTGCCAGGCTGACGTTAATAGAGTCATCCAGACAATTGTTGGAAAACGGCTTGCGTTTGCTTGGTATAGAAGCTCCGAGTGAAATGTAATATGAAGTATTCTGGCCCTCAAATCCAGCTTCCTTTGCAGGAATCCGGCATCGTGCCAAGAATTGAGCAGGCAACTTTAGAATCTGCAGAATTAATTCTCGGTTCCAAAGGCGATATTCTTACATTTCTAAAGGATAAAGACTTCGGCGTTATCTTGTTTGATGCAACCGGCGAAATATTGCGTTCATTTGGGCATTACAATGTTATTCTTGTTGGCGGCCATAATATGTCTGGTCAGGAAAGAGAGTTTATCAAGGCAAGGAGCATTCGTTTGTTTTCAACGGAATCGATAATACAAGAAGGCATTCAAAACATCTGCGATGTCTTGATGGAGTCCGCCAATCAATGGCCCTCTTTGCATATTTGCATCAATTTGTCAATTCTTGACCAGCAGACCGGAGGGCTAACAACAAGGGAATTATTGTATTTCTTGCAAAGACTGCGCCTCTTGAAGAACTACTTATCTGCCAGCGTAATAGGAGGCCTTTCTCCATTGACGGCAAAAATATTGGCAGAATCATGCAAATCTTAATCATAAATACTTTCACGGTTGTCTATTTTGAACACAAAAATCTTTTGTTTGGCAATTCTATATAGCGCGCGATAATCTCCAATTCTAATTCGAAATACGCCGTGCTCTCCTATGATGGTTTTTGCGTTTTGCGGGATAGGATTTACCGTAAGGGTGTCTATTTTGTCCATTATGCGCTGCGCAATATGTCTGTCAAGTTTTTCTAAGAATTTCTGAGGCTGGATATCGTATTCTATTTGGTACATGAGGCGAGCTTCTTTCGCAGCGCAGTGCTGGAAAGTGTTTTGTGTGCTCGCTCATTTTCATAACTCTGATCAAGAAGCTTTTTCTCTTCAGGTGTAAGAACTGATTCTTTGTCCTGTCTGAGCAAAAGTTTGCTTGTCATATTTAGTTAAATGATTCTTTGATTTAAAAGCATACCGGTGGGTTCCGTAAACTTTACGGAATGAGCCGAGTTTATTGAGGAATGGGATTAACTCCATTTTACCGCAACCTTTTTAAATCACCTTCACGTCGAAGTAGTTATGGGAAGAATAAAGACTCAATTAATCAAACGTCTGACGTTTGAGATTATGAAACAGCGCGAGAAACTTTCTCCGCAGTTTGATGAGAACAAGAAAGTAGTAGCGGATTTGATAGCCGGCGCGAGCAAGAAAATCAGGAACAGTGTTGCAGGCTACGTAACCCGGTTGATGAAGATAAAAGAAGAATACTAAGTGACTGCCTCATGGGGGTGTTGAGATGGCAGATGACAACAGTATTTTCATCGGGAATAAGCCATTTATGAATTACGTGACAGGTGTCGTCATGCAATTTACTACCCAGCAGGCTTCTGAAGTTATCATCAAGGCGCGCGGAAAGTTTATTTCCAGAGCGGTTGATGTTGCAGAAGTATCATCTAAACGTTTTCTTGACAATGGTGTTTCAGTGCAGGACATCCGGATTAATTCTGAATCGTTTACCAACAACGAAGGCAAGAATGTTCGCGTGTCCACAATTGAAATTTCTTTGAAGAAGCATTAGTCACGATAATCCTAAAATTGCATCAACGCTGTAAGCTCCTGCTCCTAACAGCACAAGTGCAAGCGCCAGTAAACACAGAATGAATGGATATTCATACCCGAATTTTTCTTTGCCGATGAATACATCTCCCCATTTGAATTTGTGGAAGTAGAGCGCTACGAGCATGTTTACAAACAACCCGAGTGCTGCTATCTGCGTTAAGAATCCAAACAAGATGCCCAGTCCGCCGAAGAATTCCGCAATCGCAGCCAGAATGCTGGGCAGAGTTCCAACCATTCCTTTCATTCCTGTCGGATTTTTTATCTTAGGCCAACCGTGTAGAATAAAGATGATGCCTAGTCCGATTCTGAGTGTTAATAATGCAAGGTCTGGTTGTGCTGGTATGAGCATGGACTGTGAGAGTGTAATTTAGCATAAAAATTTATCGGCGCATTACATACACAATTGCCGGCGGGATGTTCTTCACAGCTATTTTTTTGGTGATGTGTTTGAAATGTTTTTTTAAGTACGGTTCCCCTAAAGGCGAATAGTGAAACTGTATGTACGCATTCTTCATTACTTTCTTGATTTCCCTGAGAATTTTTGTATGCGTCTTTTCCGGCAGGCCGATAAGTGGCAGTCCGCTGATGACGTAATCTGCTTTGTCTACGTGTTTTGACAGGTGTTGCGCGTCAGCGTGGACGACTTTGAAGCGTTTATCTTTCCACGTTTTGAGTTCTTCGCAGAATTCTGGGCAGATTTCCAACGCAGTGAGCTTTGCATCAGGAGACATCTGTTTGAGAATTTCTCTGGTTATTGCTCCCGTTCCAGGTCCCAATTCAACAATGTGCTTCGCTTTTTTAAAATCAATTGGCTTTACCATTGCCTTGATGAGTCCAGGGCTGCTTGGCAGTATTGCTCCTGTTCGTATTGGATTTTTGAAAAATTGCATGATAAAATTCATCATGTGTACTGGTAAAAGACCAAAGTTTTTAAATGTCGTGCTAGGTTTATATATTTCAAGGGCTTGTAGTCTAGTGGATAGGACATCGGGCTTCGGTCAGGAATTGCTATGAAGGCCACTGAGCTAACTCCTGCGGTGACACCTGATAACCTGGGTTCGAATCCCAGCAAGCCCGTATGGAAAGTACCTTAAAAGACGCTTTGAAAGCTGCCGGGAAAATATTGCTGGACAGTTTTGGCAAGCTTCAAAAAATTAATACTAAGCAAGACCAGAGCAATGTGGTTACTCAGACTGATTTTGCTTCTGAGAGGGCTATTGTTGAGATTATTCAAAGAGACTTTCCAGATCATGATATTATTGCAGAGGAAACAGGGTTTAAATCAAACAATTCGGAATATTTGTGGATTGTTGATCCTCTTGATGGAACTTCAAATTTTGCTTCTGGAATTCCTTGGTTTGGCATAATAATTACAGTTTTGAAGCGTTTTAAGCCAGTGATGGCAGGGATTTATCTCCCTTATTATGACTTGTTGTATTTTTCTGAAGTTGGCAAAGGAACAGTAAGAAATGGTAAAAGGGTTTCTGTTTCAAATGAAAGCGATTTGAAGAATGTTCTTGTGGCATATTCTTTGGATTATTCTGAAGATGTGTTAAAAACAGAGAATGAGTCAAGGATAATTAGGCTTCTAGTCCAGAATATCAGGAATTTAAGGGCAACTAATAGCGTTGTAGAGTTTTGCTATGTTGCTGATGGAAGATTGGGTGGTTGCATAAATCAAACCACTAAAATATGGGATATTGCTGCTCCATATTTGCTGATAAAAGAAGCGGGAGGTATTGTTACTGATATACGTGGCCAGGATATTGATTTTTCTGTGACAAAATCAAATTATCAGCGGAACTTCACGATTGTTTGTTCTAACCCAGTTCTTCATGGGAAAATCATGAATTTGGTAAAGAAGGTGATTGTGTGAATCAAAAGACACTCGGATTGTTGCTGCTCCGCGTCGGATTGGGCGGTGTCTTCTTATGGTTCGGCATAGACAAGTTCATCCATCCTGGTATTTGGGTGCATTATATTCCTTCTTGGTTTCCAATGCTGATTCCAGTTTCAATTTTTGTTCTGTTGATGGGCATTGTTGAGACGTTGGTTGGTTTGATGTTGCTTGCCGGTTTTTACACAAGAATTGCTGCCGTAATTGCAGCTTTGATGCTAATTCCTATAATGATGTCTCTCGGCTATAACGAGATTGGTGTTCGTGATTTTGGTTTATTCTTGCTCGCTTTGGGCCTTTCTTTTCTTGGCGCGGGCGAGTTAAGTATTGATTACAGGCGAGGTGGATAAGATGAGAAAAATTTTTGCAGTAGTATTATTGTTGGTTTTGCTGGTTGCGTGCAGGCCACAAGCACCCATGCAGCCGGTTGTGCAGCCGCCGGTAACTCAACCGGTTGTTCAGCCTATATCAGAGCCTGTAAAACAGCCTGTTTCAAAGCCTGCAGAGCAGACAGCACCTTCAGGGCAACCGCAGACAGTGAAAGTTGATATTGTGGGCTTCAAGTACGTTCCAGCATCAGTAAAAATTAAAGTTGGAGATACAGTTACTTGGACGCAGGTTGACAGCGTGCAGCATACGGTTACTATTGTTTCAGGCCCTGAAAGTTTTGACTCAGGACTGTTAAAAGCAGGCCAGACTTTCAGTTACACGTTCACCAAGCCTGGAACGTATAGCTATAAGTGCACGCCTCATCCGAATATGCGTGGAGAAGTGATTGTAGAATAATCTTTTATACTCTTTTCTTTTTTTATTCTTGTATGATGTTTCATATCTCACGTTGGCGCTATTGGTGGGCTTATCTTGTCATTATTCTTCTTGTTTTGTATGCTATTTGGCTTACTGACCGTGCTGCAGATATGGCGTCATGGACTGCAGGCATTGCTGCCTTTATTCTTTTGATCGTTATGGAAGTTGTTATTCGCCGGGATCGCGTAGTGATTAGTGATGATATTGAAATTGTCAGCGGAAAAATAAGAAAACGCATTCCAGTTATCGGCATTTCAAATGTTTCTGTCAGCCAGTCAGTGTTGCAAAATCTTCTTCGTTGTGGCACTGTTTTATTGAAAACGCCTGGCGAAGAGATTGTTCTTTCAAATTTTGAAGAGCCGAACAAGATTAAGAAGCAGATTGAAAGCCGGATGCACTCGGTTCATCAAAAGCACGCTCATCATGAGCAAAAGCCTCACGTTGGGCCGTGAATTACTTTTCATCGTTTGTGAAAAATGGGGCTGCCCGGATTACTTGCGAAGCATGCTTCGCGAGTTCCCGGAATGTCAGCAATCTTAGATTGCTGAGCACATCCGATGAGCATTGCTCATCGGTGATTCGCACAATCATCAATTATTCTTGCGAATTTCCGACATGAACCGAGGTTCAAATCCGGTGTGAAAGAAATAGGGTAAGCGCTATGCGCTTTCAATAAAATGGGGCTGCCCGGATTTGAACCGGGACGACGTGGTCCCAAACCACGCATCATAACCAAGTTAGATCACAACCCCGA
>CAZWVL010000020.1:0-8045 GCA_964637115.1 uncultured Methanosarcinales archaeon | reverse complement strand
AATTTCCAGAATTGCCTTTTAAAGGCTTCGGTTATACAACGGCGCGCATTCGTCTTTCGTTAAGTTATACTTGCCGCAGATAGTGTCCAGTTGTCCGCGTCTTTTGCATAATTGTGACTTGACTGCCGTTTCTTCCTGTCCTTTGATGCCGCAGAGGAACTTTCCCATTACTGCAACGCAAACACAAGGTTTTGGTTTCATCACGTTGTTTATTATCTCGCACTCGACTTGGCCTGTTGAACAGACCGGGTCAATGCAATATCCTTGTTTGTAAACAAGATCTGCCTCGCACTCTATAATTATGTTGCCAGTGATTATGCCCCGCACCATAAAGACAAGTGAACCTATGGCGAGAAGTATGAAAAGTATGAATAATAACCCCTTTTGCATGTGTCGGAAACCCTTGCGCGGACACCATCGTTTTAACCCGTGGATGAGCGCAGGGTTTCCGAGCACGCTCAACAACCACGAGCTATGATGTCTCGCCATTGACATTCGTCAATCAAGCCACTCGCTTTAGCGAGTGGTTGTTGACGGTTTGATTACAGAGCGTATTATTTAAAAAGGTTGTGCAATAGCAAGTGCGTATGAAGCTTCGCCAAAAGCCTGATGATTTCATTGTGGAAGAGATTCCGAACAAGGAGTGGAAGCAGTCAGGCAAGTATGCAGTGTACAAAGTGGAAAAGGTAGGAATGACTACTTTTGCTGCCGAAAAGGTTTTAGCGACCCATTGCAATGTTCCTTTCAAGAAGATCGGCTTTGCCGGCTTGAAAGACACTCACGCCAGAACTTCTCAATATTTCTCAGTTGAAGCAGAAAATCCAGAATGCGGCAAGTTCAAAGAGCAGAATGTGAAGTCAGAACTTGTTGGCTTTCTTGACGAACAAATGCGTACTGGCGACTTGAAGGCAAACAAGTTCATTATTACTATCAGAGACCTCAGGGAAACAGCAACTCCTGAGCTGAACAAAGAGCAGGTAATGCAGGGCGTTCCTAATTATTTTGACAGCCAGAGATTTGGCAGTTTGAAAGGAGTCAAAGGTTTTATCGCAAAGGACGTTTTGAAAGGGAATTACGAGTCTGCTGTGAAAAAAATAATTACCGCTACCACAAGGCATCAAAAGGCAAAAATAAGGGCGACAAGAAAGTTTATCTCGTCAAATTGGAGTAACTGGCCGTCTTGTCTTGACCAGATAGAGAAGGCTCAGTTAGAGCGTACTGTTGAAGGAACTGTTATTAGGCATTTGTCAGAGTTTCCTCAGGACTTTAAGGGCGCTTTTCAAAGAACGTTTAAGGGCATTAGGGAAATATTTTTTTCAGCTTATCAATCTTTTATCTGGAATGAGTGCATTAAGCGTGTTGTTAGGCAAAATAGCAAGGAAGTGTTCAGCATTGAATATGAAGCAGGCAAATTAGTCTTTCCGAGAAAATGGAACCCTGATGCAGAACTAAAAACATTTCCATTGGTTGCTCCTGATATGAATGCCCCTGACTGGCAGACGAAAATCATTAATGAAGTGCTTAAAATGGAAGACATTAAGCTTGAAGATTTTAAGACGGGAGAGCACATTTATGTTGCAAGAGAAAGAGAAATCCTTTTGAAGCCGGAAGAACTCGCAATTTTCCCAGCAGATGATGACGACTTGAACGAGCACAAGAAGAAGATGATTGTTTCTTTCACATTGTCAAAGGGCAGTTATGCTACCATTATCCTGAAAGCGCTCTTTGAGGAATAAGTTTTTAAATGAAGCAGTGATTAATATTGCTAAAGAGGTATTCAGTGAACCACGATCACATTCATAGACACTTGAATTTGTTATGGATCTTTGTAGGAGTTACGTTCTGCGCTTTGTTCTTGGTGTTTTCTTTGCCAAAAAGTATGATTCTCATGCCAACCGGTGCGCAGGTGGCTGAATTCGCGCCTGATGTTCTGGCCATCTCCAGCATCACGCCAACCAGTATACTTGCACAGGGAGAAACCGTTCAGCTTGGCATCTTGGGCACGGGTTTTAATTCTAATGCCGTTGTCAGCGTTTCAAATCCAGATGTAAAGGTTGTTTCATCGCGTATTTTAGACAATACTCAGATTGAAGTTGTGCTGTCCGTCTCAGGCAGCGCTTCGCCAGGAACATATGATATTGCTGTAACGCAGGGCGCGGAATCTGCTTCCTTGGCAGTTCTTACTGTCAAAAGCAAGTAAAACTTTATAAACTACTTATCGTCATTTTTCTATTATGCCTAAAAAGGATGAGCCAACCCAGGGAATTACTGTAAAGAAGTCAGTCGACATTTCTGAATGGTACACTCAAGTCATCCAGAAGGCTGAACTTGCAGAGTACACTGGCGTCTCTGGCTGTATGATTTTGCGCCCAAGAGTGTATTCCATTTGGGAAAAACTGCAGGCTTTCTTTGATGGTGAAATCAAGAAGCTCGGAGTTAAGAACTGTTATTTTCCATTATTGATTCCTGAAGCTTTGCTTAACAAGGAAGCTGAGCACGTTGAAGGTTTTGCTCCTGAGGTTGCCTGGGTTACTCACGGCGGTCATACTGAGCTTGCAGAGCGCTTGGCAGTTCGTCCTACATCTGAAACAATAATGTACGAAGCTTATTCAAAGTGGATTAGAAGTTACCGCGACCTTCCATTGAAGCTTAATCAGTGGAACAACGTGGTGAGATGGGAGTTCAAGCATCCTGTGCCTTTCCTGAGAGGCCGAGAGTTTTTGTGGCAGGAAGGTCATACTGTTTTTGCTGATAAGAAATCTGCGGAGAAGGAAGTGTTGGACATTTTGGAGCTCTACAGGAGGGTTTCTGAGGAAATGCTTGCTGTTCCTGTCATCAAGGGCATTAAGAGTGAGAATGAAAAGTTCGCCGGTGCAGATTACACGACTTCTGTTGAAACTATGGCGCCGAGCGGCAAGGCAGTGCAGTTTGCCACAAGCCATCATCTTGGCCAGCGTTTTGCAAAGAGTTTCGAAATTTCTTTCCTTGATGAGAAGGGCGAGAAATCCCTTCCATTCCAGAACAGTTGGGGCTTCTCAACGCGTTCCATAGGTGCGATGATTTTGTTCCACGGCGATGATAAGGGATTAGTTATTCCGCCAAGAGTTGCTCCATTGCACGTTGTGATTGTTCCTATTATGTTTGATGAAACCAAGGAAAAAGTTATCGCTAAAGCGCACGAGGTTGCAAAGCACTTGCGCAATACTGGAATGATAGTTGAAGTTGATGATAGAGATACTTATACTCCTGGCTGGAAGTTCAACGAGCACGAGATGAAAGGCGTCTGCATCAGGATAGAGATTGGTCCCAAAGATCTGGAAAAGAATCAGGCTGTTGTCGTCAGAAGAGATAATGGCAAGAAAGAATTCATCAAGCTCTCAGACTTGCCTGCAGTCGTGCCAAAAGAGCTTGACAAGATGCAGCAGGATCTTTTTGTAAAGGCAAAGAAACTTTTGGATGAAAGTTCTGTTATTGCAAAAACGTGGAAAGAGTTTGAAACTGCAGTCAAGGAGAGAAAGCTCATTTATGCGCCTTGGTGCTGCACTGCAGAGTGCGCAGAGAAAATAAAAACAGCCACAGAGGGCGTCAAGTGCTTGAATCTTCCTTTCAATCAGGCAAAGCCAAATGACAAATGCGTTAAGTGTTTGAATAACGCTCCTTCTATTGGCATTTTTGCGAAGTCTTATTGAAAATGCTTAAAGCTGATATGCATATGCATGCTAAGGGGGATCCTGAAGATGTTTTTATCACTCATACCCCTGAAGAGCTGATTGATTATGCCGCCAGCCTTTCTTTTGACGTTCTTTCAATTTCTGCTCACGGCAAAGTGATGTTTTCAAAGCAGCTTGAATCTTATGCGAGGAAAAGGGGGATTCTTCTGATTCCTGGAGCTGAAGCGTGGATAGAAGGCAAGCACGTTCTTATTTACAACATAACTGACAAAGAACTTCAAAAGTTGAAAACTTTTGATGATTTGCGTGCTTTCAGAAAGAAAAGGAATGACGTCTTGATTATTGCTCCGCATCCTTTTTATCCTCTTTCCAGTTGTTTGCATGAAAAATTGGCTCAAAACATTGACGTGTTTGATGCTATTGAGATTTCTCATTTTTATTTTTGGTTTATTGATTTTAACAGGAAATCTGTTAGGGTTGCAAAGAAGTACAAAAAGCCGCTTGTCGCTTTATCTGACAGCCATTTTCTTTGGATGTTTGGGAAAAATTACACTTTGGTTGATTCAAAAAAGGATGTCAAGAGTTATATGGCTGCAGTCAAGGCAGGAAAGCTACAGCCCGTTCACCGTTCTATGACATTTTATCGCCTTGTAAGAGAGCTTGTGTGGATTGCTGGCGATAAAATTAGGGCAATGTTTGGCATGAACAAACAGCCGAAACCTTTATATACTTCTCATATTGAATGAAAGTCAAGAGGTTTAGATTCTCTAGGGGTTTTATTTATGGAAAATGATTTGAAAGTGCAGAAGGGAACAACTACAGTCGGCATTATGTGCCGTGACGGCGTCATTCTTGCTGCTGACAAGAGGGCAACTGCAGGCTTTATCGTTAACAAGCGTACTCAAAAAATCCATAAGATTAATGACAATATGGCTGTTACGATGGCAGGTCTTGTTTCTGACGCTCAATTATTGGTCAAGCTTATCCGTGCTGAAATAAAGTTGAAGGACTTGGCAACGTTGAGAACAAGCACTGTTAAGGAGACTGCCAACTTATTGGCGGGCATGTTGTACATGAACTTGCGAAAGATGTCTATGGTGCCGGGTATTGTCAGCTTTTTGTTGGGCGGCTACGACCATGAAGGCCACCATTTATGGGATTTGGGCATTGACGGAAGTACAACTGACGTTGAGGATTATGTTTCTGATGGTTCTGGCAGCGTTTTTGCATTAGGAGTTTTGGAAGCCCTGTACAAGAAGGGAATGTCAGTTGAGGAAGGCGTTAAGCTGGCAGTGAGGGCCATTGGTGCTGCATTGCAGCGTGACGTGAACACCGGAAACGGTATTGACGTTATTGTTATTGACGGCAAGGGCGTCAGGACTGTTCTGGAGAAGGACTACAACATTAAGATCGAAGTATAAAGCCCGTTATTATTTGGGCGTTCTGAGATGAGAAGGAGAAGTTAAAGTTGATGGCCGCGCTGCCTAAGCAAGGTTTGGGGTGATTTTTGTCTCCCCTTGCTAATGCAGGGGAGAAAAAATCAGCCTGAAAGCGGCGACTAAAAAATTATCAAAAACAACAAAATGGCAGAGATTATAAAAGAAATAATGAAGTTTTTGCCGGCTGACAAGGTCAGTGACGTGGCATTTGAAGGGGCTAACATTGTGCTCTACACGAAGAACAAGGAATTCTTCTTGAACAATGAGGGTCTCATTAAACAGGTAGTTAACGAATTCAAGAAACGTGTAGAGCTCAGGCCGGATACTTCTATTACGATGTCTCAGGAAAAGGCAGAGAAGGAAATTCGCAAGATTATGCCTGAGGAAGCCGGTGTTGACCAGGTTTTGTTTGACACGCAGCGTTCTATAGTTATTATCGAGGCAGAAAAGCCTGGTCTTGCCATTGGCAAGCAAGGTTCTTTATTGAAAGAAATTCGTGAGAAAGTTTTCTGGGTTCCGATTATCAGGAGAACACCCGCATTAAGGTCTCAATTGATTGAAAACATTCGCGCCGTTCTCTACGAAAATTCCGATTACAGAAGAAAGTTCCTGGACAAGGTGGGCCACCGTATTTATGACGGCTGGTTGAGGGAAAAGAAGAACGAATGGATTCGTGTTACTCATCTTGGTGCTGCCAGGCAGGTTGGCAGAAGTTGTATTTTCCTGCAGACTCCTGAATCCAGAATTTTGCTTGACTGTGGAATTAACGTTGCTGCAGAGGGTTCTGAGGAATATCCGATTCTTGATGCTCCTGAATTTAACATTCAGCAGCTTGATGCCATCATTTTGAGCCACGCGCACGTTGACCATTCCGGTTTTATTCCATACTTGTACAAGATGGGCTTCAGAGGCCCTGTTTACTGTACAGAGCCGACAAGAGATGAGGCTGCTTTGTTGATGCTTGATATGGTCAAGATTATGAAATCGGAAAATAAGGAGCCGATTTATGATACTGATGACGTTAAGGAGTTTGTCAAGCACTGCATTACTCTGAATTGGGAGGAAGTTTCTGACATTACTCCTGATGTTCGTTTAACTTTGTACCCTGCAGGCCATATTCTGGGTAGTTCTATGGCGCACTTGCACATCGGCAATGGCCTTCATAATTTGTTGTACACAGGAGACTTGAAATATGGAAAGACTCCTTTGCTTGATCCTGCCTGGACTATTTTCCCAAGGCTTGAAACTGTTATCATGGAAGCTACTTATGGCGGCAAGACTGATATTGGCATACCTGCCATGGAAGCAGATGCCTTGTTGTGTAATTATATAAAGGAAACATTGAAGCGTGGCGGCAAAGTTCTCATGCCGGTTCTCGGTACTGGTAAGGCGCAGGATATTATGGTAATGGTTGAGGGTATGGTTAGAAGAGGCGAGCTTGACCCTATTCCAGTTTACATTGATGGAATGGTCTGGGACATTACTGCAATTCATACTGCTTATCCTGAATATTTGAATGCTAACTTGCGTAAATTGATTTTCCATAAGGACCAGAATCCGTTCCTGAATCCGATTTTCAAGAGGATTGGTAGTTCGAAAGAAAGAATGCAGGTTATTGAAGAGTCTGGTCCTGCTGTTATCATGGCAACTTCTGGTATGATGGTTGGCGGTCCTTCTGTTGAGTATTTGAAGCATCTTGCTGATAATCCAAAGAACAGCCTGATTTTCTCCTGTTATCTGGGCGAAGGCACTTTGGGAAGAAGAATTTTTGGAGGCGAACGCGAGCTCATTTTTAAGAAGGGTGTTGGCCAGGAAGTTGTCTCAATCAAGATGGAAGTAGTTAAGGTTTCAGTTTCAGACCATGCTGACAGAAAGCAGTTGATGAATTTTATTTTCAAGTGCCAGCCAAGACCGAAAAAGGTTATTGTCCAGCATGGTGAAAGCTCTAAAGTGCTTGATTTGGCTTCTGCCATTCACAAGCTGGGCAGGATTGAAACTTGTGCTCCGAAGAACCTGGAAACTATCAGGATTAAGTAAGTTAATTCTAAAATATTTTGGGATGACTTCAGATAAACTGATATTCTATGACGTACCTGAGAGTATTTGGTGCTCCACTGTACGGAATTTTGAATTCGAAGATTTTGTGTTCCCATTGGGCTTTGTTAGTGTATTGGAATCCTGCTTTGCCGTATTCCTTGTTTAAAGAGTCTATAGTGAACTTCTCGAATCCGCGGTCTGGCATTTGTATAATCAGTGATGCGCGCTGATTGCCTGTGTTCGTGTTATCGCCTGTTATTTCAATTGCTGCGTAGAGATATTGGCCGTCGCTTTTGAACCAGTAGTAAGTATAAGTCTGCTGTCTTCCATTGCGCAGAATCCACCACATCAGATCGTTGTATGTTCCTAATCCTGCATCTAACACTCCGTCTATTTTCATTGTTCCGTTAAAGACTTTGGCTGTCGCAAAGCCTTGTTTCGGGCTTCTCAGTGTGGATTCTTTGTCGTCATATTCATTCGCAACCACTTCAAGAACGTACTTTTTTGCTTTCGGAACTTCAAATATGGCTTCAACAGGATTTTCGTGAATGTCAAGAACGTCTTTTTCTAAGCCAGCTACTTTTTTGTGTACACTTAAACCATTCTGTCTCGCATTTTTTGGCCGGACAATCTTGCCGTCTGCAAATATCGCAATCCTGTCAAGCGAACTGTGGACTTCGTTTCTTTGCCTAATCATGAATGTCACATTGCCTGGCTCGGGACTTATTTTGAATTTTTTTGCAGACAAGCTCGATTCAAAACTCTGTCGGACTGCCCAGTTTCCGCCTTCTATCACAATCACTGCAGCCGCTGGATTGATTAGAAGCAAAAGCAGGATTGTTATTATTGCGCCCCTCATTTTTCATTTTCTTTAATTGGAAGGTATATAAAACTTCTG
>CAZWVL010000019.1:3954-8505 GCA_964637115.1 uncultured Methanosarcinales archaeon | reverse complement strand
AAATGCTCTGCAATAGCCATTCTGACTGTGTAATATCCGCCAGCGCACTGCTCTGCATAGTTCTTCCTGCCTGCAAATTCTTCATAATCCGTGCTATACTCAAGAATTCCCGGCTTGACGTACATTTCGAATAGTTCATAGCTCCATTGTTCTGGGAAGAACAGCAGCAGATAGTAATTTCCCAAATAACTTCCAAAGTGTGCTGCATGTTCTCCTATAGGCTGTTCTCTCACTTTTTCCAAGAATTTGTTTGCTAGAATATCGTCTGTTGCTGTTATCGACCATCTTGTCGGCACCAATTTTCTTTGTTTTCCGAATACTCCAACTGAAAGCATTCTGCTCAACGAATTTTCGTCAAGCGAATGTTCATACAGCGTAGTAACTGCTTCAGAAGCAAGTGCATCAGTGTCATCAAAGAATTTCTGAACTTTCGTTGGAATCCTCGGATTGCTCGCCAGTTGTAATTCTTTTAATTTCGCCTGAGGTCCCATGGGCGCCACCCATCTGTCTGTTTGTAAGTTAAGACTTGGTTTTTTCTCGAGTGAAACGTCAATGTCAACTGGCTTTGCTGACATTGCCACATCCTGGGCAATCTCCACTAGTTTGTCCGGCTGTTTTACATTGCTGGTAAACCTGCTGTTTACCATGCTCGCTCTAAATGCAGCTACATCTGCTATGCCCATGTTTTGTTGCGCCCAGTGTCTTGGTGCATCGTATACCCAGGCATTTTCATCGTGCTGTTGTGGCGCAAGAATTCCGACATTGACATATGGATATCCAAATTTGCCGACAAATGGCGCCGGTGCAGTGCCTGTAAATTCCTGTTGTCCAGTCAAAGGCTTTGCCTTGAACAGCGCGTGCTGCAGGATTCGTTCTTTTTCCTTGTACGTGACCCCCTTTATGAACATGAATGCAAAGAATGAAGTGAACTATAAAATTTTAGTGCTGTATTTGTATCAATTGTTCGCCGTGGAAGTGCGGCTCATCATCTGCTGCTCTCTTGAATTGTGAGCATGCTTTCTTGTGTTCCCAGTAAAACCAGCATTTGTTGCCGAATACTTTGTAAGCGTGGCACTGTTCGCAGACTGTCATGGAAACGCTTCATTTTTGCAGCTTTAAATAATTTTCGCCACCATGTTTTTAAACCCTTCAGCAACTCATCGATGAATGCTTACGTCTCAGGAAGTCGCTAAAGTGAAGGAAGAGTTGACTTCTTGCCAGCGTCCTTTGTTCATTTTTCACGACGATCCTGATGGTCTTGCAAGCTTCTTGTTATGCTACCGCTTTGTCAAGGAAGGCAGGGGAATTCCAGTCAAGGCTTATCCCAGAGTTACCGTTGAACCATACGCAAGAAAAGTGGAGGAATGTGGCGCTGACAAAGTGTTCATTCTTGACGTTGCTATGGTTGATCAGGACTTTATTGATGCAGTTAAAGTTCCTGTGATCTGGGTTGACCATCACGCTGTGCTTGAACGTGATCGCGTGCAGTACTTCAATCCTCAAAAGCGTGGCGTGAACATTCCAACACCTGCACTCATCTGGCAGGTTACTGGCGAAGAGCGTCCTGAAGATTTGTGGATTGCAACTACTGGCGCTATAGGTGACTGGTACTTTCCTCCGTATGCTGCTGCATTCCAGCAGGCATACCCTGAACTTCTGCCTGCAACCTGCACTGGTGTTGAAGATGCTTTGTTCAACACGAGAATAGGCACATTAGTGAAAGTTTTCTCTTTCAACTTGAAAGGCCCCATGTCTGAAGTTACGCAGGCAGTAAAGATTCTCACCAGAATCGAAGACCCATACGAAATTCTGGAGCAGCGCACGCCAAAAGGAAAATTGTTGTGGAAAAAATACTTGCAGGTGAACAAAGTGTATGAAGATATGTTGGAAAACGCGCTGAAGCATGATTCAAAAGAACCGATTTTTGTGTATACTTATCAGGATGACACGTTAAGTTTGACAAAAGATCTTTCAAACGAACTGCTTTACAAACTGCAAAAGGTGGTTATTGTTGGCAGGGAGAAATCCGGCGAAGTGCGCTGTTCCTTGCGCGCACCAGGAAAGATAGAGCTCTCAAAAGCTCTGGAGCGCGCTTTGATAGGCATTGAAGGTTACGGCGGCGGTCACGCGCAGGCCTGTGGCGCCGGCATTAAGAAGGATGACTTCAAGCGTTTTCTTGAGAATTTGAGGAAAGAACTTAAGCTGTAACGATATCTTTTTATAGCGAATATATCGGTTTTTGTCTTATTCGCGTCGGTAGTATAATGGTAGTACATCAGCCTTCCAAGCTGATTGTCCGGGTTCGAATCCCGGCCGACGCATTACGAAGTAAGCGGAGGTCGGACCAGTCGAACCGCAGTTCGACGCTGCCCAGCCGGCGCATGCAAATCTTTAAAAGTCATTATCTCTTTTAACATCGCAAGAGGTGCCATAATGGAAAAAGCAGAAGCAATCGTTCTCATCTTTATTCTCATTGTTGCCTTGGCAGGTGTTTGGTTCTTGTTTAAGGGTCCTGGACGTGCAACTGAGCAGGAAGTGTACAGGACTTATGAAGCGCCTGTTCCTGTTGTAGAACGCGCGTGTGTCTGTCGTGATACTGTGAATGAGCAGGAAAAGCTGATTCCAATTGGCAAGGCAGGTTCTGTCTATGACTGCAGGAATATGTGTAATGCTAACGGCTGGGAATTTGTTGAGCTGCGTCAATAAAGATGCAAATCAGAAAATTTCGTCTTAGCGATGCAGCAGAGCTCGCCAGATTGCATCGTGGAACAATAAGAGGTGTTAATGTCCGAGATTATCCTCCAAAACATATTGCAGTTTGGTCTGGGCGTGTTTCTGCAAGAAGATTTAGGGAATCAGCAAAGGACAAGATCCGTTATGTCGCAATTGAGAATAATAAAATAGTTGGTTTTGGCGATTTTTACAAGAAGGGCGAACTGACTGCTCTTTACATTCATAAAAGTTATCAAGGTAAAGGAGTTGGTCAGCGTTTACTTAAAGTTCTTGAGCGGAAAGCATTGATAATGGGCATTAAAGAATTCAAGTTGAGCTCTACGATTACGGCATTGGATTTTTACAAAAAGCGGGGTTACAAAGTAATTCGAAAATCAGTTCATCCTATCAAGAATCAGCGTTTAATAGTGTATAATATGAAAAAACGCCTTCGCTAGCAACCTTTAAAAACACTCATATTAGCATTCTTTGAATGACAGAGACTATCCTGGCTATTGGTGCCCATAATGATGACCATATCATTGGCGCTGGTGGCGCTTTGGCAAAGTACGCAAAGGAAGGCAAACGTGTAAGAACCATCATTTGTTCTTTTGGGGAAAAATCTCATCCTCATTTGAAAAAGGAAGTAATTATTCAGCGCAGAGTGCAGGAAAGCTTGAAAGCTGACAAGGTTATGGGCTGCGCCGGTGTTGCATATCTGGGCGTGAGAGAAGGCCATTTTGATGAGGATTTTGGCAAGCGTGATATTGCTGAAAAGCTTGCCTGGATTATAAGGAAAGAAAAGCCTTCCAAGATTTTCACGCACGGCATTGATGATTTTCATCCTGATCATCGTGCAGTCTATAATTTGGTAATGCGGTTGGCTGAGCAGAAGAAAATCAAGTGTCCAATTTATTCTTTTGAAGTCTGGTCGTTGGTTAAGCTCAGAAACCGAAATCTTCCAAGGTTAGTTGTTGACATCAGCGCTACTTTTAACACGAAAATCAAGGCATTTTTAGTTCACGAAAGCCAGACTGCTACGATTTGGCTGCTTTTGTGGAAGCTCATACTGAAAGACTGGCTTTCAGGCATTATTCACGGTTATAGATATGCAGAGGTGTTTTACCGCTTAAAATGAAACTGGTTATCTCAACAGATTGTTTCCTGCCTCGGTGGGATGGCATTGCGCGTTATCTTTCACAATTATTGCCGGAGCTTGCTAAAGATATGCAGATTACTGTGTTTGCTCCAAAATTTGAAGGCAAATTTCCCGTTTTAAAAGGCGTAAAAGTTATTCGTTTCCCATTAGTTAAAATCCAGTTTGGTGACATTTTCTTTTGCAGGCCTGACAAGGCTGAAATGGAGAAGGCTATTGGAGAAGCAGACGTTGTTTTCAACCAGACTATTGGTCCTGTTGGTTCGGCAGCAATAAAAATTGCTAGCAGGTTAAACAAGCCCGTAGTTAGTTACATTCACAGCATTGAATGGGATCTTGCCAAACGTGCTGTTAAAATGAACAAGTGGCTTGTTGCGTGGTATGTGAAGAATCTTGCCAGGAGAATGTATAACAAGTGTTCTTTATTGCTCTGTCCATCAAGTGAAGTTGCGGATTTGTTGTCTGGCAACAAGATAAAAACAAAAAAGGAAATCGTTCATATGGGCGTCTCGCCGTTAAAATTCTGCCCTCCAGCATCAAAGGCTACTGCAAAGAAACATCTTGGAATCGACCCTGCCTTCAAAATTATTGGTTTTTGCGGCAGGATTGCAAGGGAAAAAGATCTTCCTACTTTGTACAATTCTTTTCTAAAAGTGCACGCAAGGCATAGTGATACTGTTCTT
>CAZWVL010000019.1:0-3854 GCA_964637115.1 uncultured Methanosarcinales archaeon | reverse complement strand
ATTTCTTCTCAAAAGTCAAAAGCTGAGAAAGGTTTTGGGAAAAGCTGCCAGGAATACCATAATTAAAGATTATTCTTGGGAGCAGTCGGTTGAGAAAATCAGGAAAATACTCACATCTTCAGGCTTACAACGTTAGAAAGCCCCGCTTCCTGGTTCATACTAACACCATATAAGATATCCCCTTCAGAAATAATCGCGTCATTGTGTGAAATGACAACGTATTGTGCCTTGTTGCAGTAGCTTCTGATTAATTTTGCCAGTTTCTCACTGTTGTGCTTGTCCAGTGCAGCGTCTACTTCGTCTAAAATGTAGAATGTTGCCGGCTCATGTTCCTGGATGGCAAATAGGAACGCAAGTCCTGTTAGTGTCTTCTCTCCGCCGCTTAAACTTCTTATGTCTATGAACTTGTTGCCGCTGAGTCGAACATTAAATCTAAGGCCGCCTGCAAACGGGTCTTCCTTATTTTCTAATTCCAAATAAGCTTCTCCTTTTGTCGTCAGCTGGCCGAATATCCTTCTGAATTGCCCGTCAACTACTGTTAGTGTTTTCAAGAACAAGTCTTTCTTGTTTCTCTCTATTTCATTCATCATTCCAACAACAGAATCTTTCTCCTTCAATAAAACATTCTTCTTATCTAAAAGTATTCCATACTCCTTTTCAACGGTCTCGTAAATTTCCAGCGCCCTCATGTTAACGTTGCCGATAGTTATCATCATGCGTTCAAAATCACTTATCTCTTTCTTGAGTTGTTCTTCCGGTTTTTCCATGTCCAGTTCAACGCCTGAATATTGTTCGAATTCTGCATTAAGTCCTGCTGTTTCTGCCTTGACTTTTGCTTCTTCAATGGACAATATGTTGAATGTCATTTCTTCTTTTCTGCCTACTTCATCAAGTCCAAGAATCCTGCCTTCTTTATCAGTAACTTCCCTGTCTAATTTATTCCTCTTCTCTATGAGTCCTTTGAATTGGCTGAAGAATTGTGTTTGTTCTTTCTCTTTCTTTGCAAGGTCGCCTTCGTGTGCGGCAATGGTTGTTTCCAGGTCTGCTATTTCTTTTGTGAATAGCTCTTCTTCTTTTTCCATGTCTTTTAGCAGTTTTCCCATGTTTTCTTGGTCTCTGCCCAAGATATCTGTAATCTGGACGTCAATTCCTTTCTGTTCGCCTTCTATGCGCATCTTCTCTTGTTCCAGCTGTTTTCTTTTTTCTTCGAATGCATTTAGTTCTGCAAGAACGCGCGGATTTCGCAGTTCTGTTATCTTGTTTCTGATGTTCTGTTTTTCTATTTTCAAGTCAGTGAGAGCTTTTGTCTCGACTGCGATTGTTTCTTCCAATTCTTCAAGGTCCTTGCCTATCCGTGTTATGGTCTTAGTCAGCTCCTCTTTGTAGTTCCTTGTTGCTTCAAGGTCTCCGGTGTCCAAATGCAGGCTCTTTTCCTGTTTGATGATGTCTCCTTCCAAGTTTGCTTTTAATTCTCGTAATTTTGATATTTTGTCTTCGTTTGATTTTCTGTTCTTTTCAAGTGTTTGTAATCTGTCATCTAATGCTGTTATTTGGTTGCGCGTATCTTCAAGCTTGCCTGCAAGCTCTTTTTCTTTGAAGCTTCCTGATTTCTTTGCTCTGAAGCCTCCTGTCATTGCTCCTGAGAGTTCGCACATGTCTCCGTCGAGCGTTACCATTCTTGCTTCTCCAATGCCGATTCGTCTTGCCGTTTCAATATCTTCAACAATGAGCGTATTTCCAAAGACGTGCGAGAAGACATTCTTGAACTTGAGGTCAAAATCTAGTAAATCTATTGCAAATCCGTGCACGCCTTTTTCTTTTGCGAGCTTTTTTAATTCTTCTTTGACAGGCGCCGGTTTTATCTTGTTTAGTGGCAAGAACGTTGCAAATCCGAATTTGCCCTGTTTCAAAAATTTGATGGCATTGGCAGCCGTCTTGTCTTCGTCCACCACAATGCTGTGAATTTTTTGTGAAGCGGCAATTTCAAGTGCGAGTGCATATTTGCTCTCAGAGCTTCCGAGCTCTGAAACAGTGCCGTATACTTCGCCAAACTTCTGCCTGTTCTCAATTACTTTCTTGACGGCAATGTTCGCGGCAATGCTTTCCTGCACTGATGCTTGTTTGATGCTCAGCTTGCTCTCATCTTCTCTGAAAGAGTGCAGTTCTGCTCTTCCTTTTGCCAGGGTGTTTGCGTCTTTGCTGTCTTGATTGAGCAGTTCATTTAATTCTAGAACCATTTTTTTGAATTGTTCCTTCTGGTTCTTGAGCAACTTTAACTCTTCAGTATGCGCGTCCTCCAGCTCCTTGACTTTGGCTATTTTCTCGTCCATTGTGGCTATCTGGAATTCCGCTTTGTCTTTTTCTCGGACTAGTGTCTGTTGTTTCTCTCGTAATAGCTGTATTTCTCGTTGTTTGTCTTCTGCTTTCTTGTCCAAGTCTGCAAACTGTTTGTCAATATCTGCGTCATCAGCGAGATCGTGTTTGAGCTTGAATTCTTTTATTTTGTCGTCCAATTCAGTGATTGTCGTGGTCATTGCCTGCACTTGCGCAGTCTGATTGTTTTTTTGCTCCGTTAACTCTTTTATCTTGGCTTCTACTTCTTCCAGGTTCTTCTGCAATTGTTCTTTTCTTTGCGCAATTCTTTCAATTTCTGTCTTGCAGGTGCTTGCTCTTCCTTTGTGCATTGCTGCCTGGATTTTTAGCTGTTCCACTTCTTTCTGGATTTTTATCTGTTCAACTTCGCCTTTTCTCTCAATCTCGGAATTAATTTCCTGTATGGTTTTCTTGTGTGTCGCGATTTCATCGCGTAATCCTTGTATCTGCTGTTGATATTTTGTGAGTTTCTCTTTGTGTCCGGCGCTTTTCTCTTCGAGTTTCTTTAGTTCTGCATCTTTCTTGTTCAGCTGTTTTTTCAGGTAGCTTGCCTTGTTCTGCTTTATCTTGTCATTCAGTTCCTTGTACTTGAGCGCTTGGTCCCTGTCGTTCTTCAGGTCTTTCAGGTATGATTCTCTTTCTTTTAGCACAATTCCGGCTTCATTCAATCTTGCACCCACTTTTTCCAGTTCGTTGAGCGCCTGCTGTTTTTTCTCTTCATACATTCCTATGCCGGCTATTTCTTCTATCATTTGTCTGAGCTCTATCGGGCTCATCATTACCAGTCTTGTGATGTCTCCCTGCAGAATTATGTTGTACCCATCCGGGTTTATCTTGGCGCTGCCCATCAGCTCCAGAACTTCTTGTCTTGTTTTTGTTTTTCCGTTTATCTTGTATTTGCCTGCCCCGTCTGCGCGTACTATTCTTGTTACTTTGATTTCATCTTCCTCAACTGGAAATACCCGTTGCTTGTTGTCAAATACTATGCTTACTTCTGCTTCTTTTGCCGGCTGTTTTGTCTTGCCGCCGTTGTAGATTAAATTGGCACTTTTTTCCGCTCTCAATTGTTTTGAAGAACTCTTTCCAAGCACGAAGCATAACGCATCCAGGATGTTGCTCTTGCCGCTTCCATTTGGTCCAAGTACAACGTTGAACTCGTCTCCGAACAGCAATTCGGTATGTTTGCCGAAGCTCTTGAATCCATTAAGCACCAGTTTTGTTATCTTTGTGGCTTTCGCTACTTTTGGTATTTCCTCTGTTGCCGTCGGTGCAGCACTTGTCTCCATTAGCTTTTTCGGTATATTTTAGGTATATAAAGACTGTGGTAGAAAGGTATTTAAACACCCATTTTGGCGTTATTTCCATGCCATCTAAAGTCCACGCTGCACATATTCTCGTAAAAACCGAGCAGGAAGCTTTTGGTATTCTTTTCGACATTAATCACGGCAAGGAGTTTGAAGTAGTAGCAAAAGAAAAATCAT
>CAZWVL010000018.1:0-8889 GCA_964637115.1 uncultured Methanosarcinales archaeon | reverse complement strand
AGGGCGACCGCCGAGAATCGAACTCGGGCCAGGGGAGTCACAGTCCCCTACGCTACCATTACGCCACGGCCGCCATGACAAGAAAGGGCAAATATGAGACTTATAAATTTACTTCTTTCGCATATGAGAAATCGAGCCGGGAATAACGTAGCCCAAAACGTAGACTGCGCCGACAAAGAACGGATTGTGAGGTGGTGTAGCGAGATTCATCAAGATAATGAGCTTGTTTGACAGCATTGCGAAAATTCCGACATTGATTACTGCAAGCGCTGGAATGAAAATTGAAGCGACAATGTGCTGATTTTTCTTCAACTGTTCAATGTTGTGCAGGATGAAACTAAACACCCAGCCAAAGCTGATGCCTACAAAGAAGAGCGTAAAGTAGAGAGGCCATCCTTTGAAGGCCAATAAAAAAGGCACGAGAACGACTGACAAAATAAAATTGCCAATAATGGCGAGGAAAAGCAAAATCCAATAAATAGAAGAGTCAAGAAAGCGCATGCCGGCAGACTTCATCTTCTCAGCAGATTGGAGAATCTGCTCTGTCTTTGCAGCAATATCAGGAGTCCAGTCGTTGTGTACGTGAGTCATTTAAGCCCGAGCTTTGTCAAAAATGACGCTGCTCTTGTGCCAGCAGAGTATTCCAAGTTCATAAGCTTTGCTGCAATTTGTTTCAGCACAATGCTCGCCTTAAGTTCAGGATGAAATTCAATAATTGAATAACCGTGTCTGAGCGCTTCCCGCATTGCAGGCTCTTCTGGAATAATGCCGAGAATTGGTTTTGTCAACAATTGCTGGATGTTGCCTGGAGAAAGATCAACGCCATCATTGTGCATGCGGTTTATGATTATGCTATGCACGTTTGCATGCTTTGAAAGTTTTTGCACTTCGAGAATACTTGGGAAGTCTGGCTGTGTGACAAGAACAGTTGGCTCTTTGGCAGCATACCACAATTTATCATTTGTTGGAATGTCGATGATGACAAGTTGAGCGAGGCGCTTGAGTTCTGGAAGCAATTTTGAAGGATGCGGACAATCAATTTGTGCAAGACTGCTAAGCAACAGTTTAAGACCAGAAGGGCGCGTGTAAATTGCATCTTTCAAAGGACGGTGGCCGAGCAGAACGTCCTGAATTGTCTTATTCGCAATCGGCATGCCAACGTGATGGCCAAGCTTCGGTGTTTTGAGGTCAGCATCAACCAACAGAACATCAAAACCAAAATTTCTCAACGCAAAAGCTATATTTTTCGCAATAGTAGTTTTGCCCTGCCCCGCATTTCCCGAAATCAGAAAAACACTATTCTTGTCCACCATGAATGAGGCGAGCCACGTAATTTAAAAATTCTTTGGTGCGCTCAAAATAATCAGAAATAATGTCAATAGTGATTTCAATACTTTCGCCCTCATCAAGATGGGCAGTCATGGTAACGTGACGGCGATATTCCTGCGTGCGGCCAAACTTAGCCTTGTCGACACGGCGCAAAAGAAGGAAGAAATCACAGAAATCGATAATGGTGCGGTCATCAGCATACAGCTTCTTGACCTGCTCAACTTTTATTCGGGGCAAGGTTGGAAGTTCCGTAAGCTTTTTTTGGGCTTTTGCATGCCTGAGCAGTGCGTCCAATGAGAAGCTAATAGTGTTGATGAGGCGCTCGATAATACTCTTGATGACATCAACCGTTCTTGTGTACTTTAAGCTTACAGCTATACTGTGGTCAGCGCGCTTCAATTCCTGCAAAGCATTCTGAATTGATTCCTGAACCATTTAGATAGCTCCCTCAGATAGAATACACTGTGCCTCAACCATCCTGTGCCTCACTCTACGACTACGAATTTAAATAGGTAAGATGCTGGAATATATAAATGCAGTGATGAAAAAGTCACTTTTGCAAGCTAAGAATGGCTTCTGCCAGGTCGCCTTTGGAAGCCTTAATTGCTGCCAATGCCTTGTCATGGGAAACGCTGGTTTGGTCCATGACTGTCTTGATGTCTTCTTCTTTGATATCTGGTTCTGTAGAACGGGAGCGTTCCTCGGCAGCGCCTGTAATCTGCCAAGACTCCTGGCCCATCATATTTACTTTGGCAACCTGCGGATTTGCAATGACAATGTCCTTGTCAGGACAACGAATGATAACTTCCAAAGCTTCAAGCTCCTGCTGCTGAATGCCCATGCGCTGCATGGCCTTTGCCATCTCCCGAGAATTCATTTTAGGAATCATGCTGCAAGAAATGCGTCTGCCCACAAGTGCAGGGCAACAATGATGAGAATAATAACGACAGCCATGACGATAACATGGCCTGGTTTAAATTCTATTTTGCTGCGGTATTCCTCGAAATACGTAGTAATACCGGCAGTGCTCATCGGCATACGCGTTGTTTCTTTTGCCATATTCGTTAGTTTTACGTTCCGATATAAAAAAGGTGGGGTTGGGTAAGAGTAAGCTGCCTTTTGTACGCCTTCAGATCAGTGATGGACACCGATGATGGTATTACCCATCGGAACAGGCGTGCTGAGCATTCAACTTAGCGCACGTACTGTGCTTGCACCGGCGAGGGCTATCCGTTTCATCCAATCACGCAAGAACGTCCGCACGTTATGCCCACGTTGCCGCGGGAGTCATGCATCATACTCCTTGCGCAAGGTCCGTTTCTGTGATGGAGCCAACCATTACTGGTTCTCTTGCGAGTCGCCTTTGATGGTGGGCAGACTTTCCTCAGTTACCCGAAGCTCAGTACCTACCCAACCCCAAGATAAAGCACTTTTGAGGGTATTTAAAGCTTTCGACGAGAAAAGTATAAAAAGAAGCATACAAATTGGCTGCTTATGAGGCAACAGAAATACAAAACAGTTATCGGTGCTCTTGTTCTGAACAAGCATGAAGAATTCGTTCTTGTTGAAGAGGAAAATGGCCAACTGAATCTTCCCTGCGGCGGATTAGAAAAAGAAACCCTGAAAGAAGGCGCACGGCGCGAAGTAAAAGAAGAAACCGGCTTAAAAGTGAAACTTGATTTCATCATTGGCTTTTATTGCAATCCTAAAAGAGATGGAAAAAACGTAATCAAAATTATTTATGCAGCGCACCCGATTGGCGGAAAACTCGGCGGTAAACAGAATCCACAGTATTACAGCAGAAGAGACTTCAACAAAATACCGAAGAAAAAATTACGCGATGCGGCCATTGAGAAAGTTGTCAACGATTACTTCAAAGGCAAAGAATACTCGCTAAAAGCAGTCAGACAATATTCTTAGAAAAAACTAAAATCGTGAGTTCTTCAGCGCCCTGCATGACTTTTCTTTCGGATACTATTGAAAATTTGAATTCTGCGGCTTTGGATTTGAGCAATTCTGTTCCGCGCTTCATGCAGATGCAGATTTTGCCGGACTTCTTCAGGATGAATTCAGATTGGTAAAATAATTGATGATAGATTTTTTCAACAGTCTTGTCAGCAATGCTCCTGCCGGGCTGGACAGGCAGCGCTATGATTCTATCGAGGAAGTTCTTGCCGAACTTTGCATCAAGCCACTGCATGTCAGCACGGCTGAATTCAATTGATTTAACAACGCCGGCAATCTTGGCGTTCTTTTTTGCGGCAGAAACGTGCTTGAAATTGTCATCCATGGCGATTATTGTGCCTTTGAATTCGGTTTCCTTGTCCTTTAGTGTAAAGTTGAAGCCGGGAAGTTTGGAAAATGCGAGTTTTTCTTTAGCAAACTTGTGCGGAGAAGTGTTTGTAGCCAGTAATGCAGCTTCGATGGGCACTATGCCATGGCGGCAAAAGGGGTCAAGCAATGAATGTTTGGGATCGTATTCTGCAATATGCAAAAGTGAGGCTGCGATGTTTCCTTTAAGCGCATCTGTGCCGAGGAAAATTCTGTAATCACGCCTGCCAAGGTCAATGCCGGCAAAGTCGACACCGAAATAATATTGGTCGTTTTCTATAAGCAAAAAGAAAGTTGTCTGCGGGTTTTTATGGTCAATCTGGACGTTGTAGAGCTTTACGAGATGGCTGTTGAGGACTTGCTCTACATCAAAAGAAGTGAAATCGTGCTTGCCGGTACGTTCGCATTTAACGACGGCGGTTTTGTCCATGAAAGGCAGAGCTTTCAGCAATGATTCGTCAGGCATTTCTGAAATGGCACCAGAAGAAAGAAGAAGAACTACTTTTGAGAAAGTTCTGCCGTAATAACAAAGATCAACAAGGTCCTGTTCTGACTTGCAAGAAAAGAATATTTTTCCCTTATCGGTTTTGATATCAGATGCAGAAATCAGCTTTTTGATTTCATCAGCACTAACATCTTCTATACCGATATGGGTGAGAACAAGTCCGTTCATTCTTCAGGCACGATTTTTGCAACACTAATAACTTTGTCCTTCTCGTCCAATCGCATAATGCGGACGCCTTGTGTATTACGGCCAATGACGCTGATGCCTGTTACTGGAGTGCGAATAAGAATGCCGCTCTGGGAAATGAGCATGAGTTCGTCAGTATCTGTTACAGCAGCAATGCCGACAACAACGCCATTCTTATCGGTAATCTTGATATTAATGACGCCAACTCCGCCACGATTGATTAAACGATATTCAGAGATTGGAGAACGCTTGCCATAACCGTTCTCTGTAATGGTGACGAGAGAAAGTTTGTCATCTGCAATTGTTGCACCAATAACCTGGTCGTCGCGCAAACGGATACCGATGACGCCGGTAGCAGTCCTGCCCATCGGGCGAACATCACTTTCGTGGAATTTAACAGCACTGCCCTGTTTGGTTGCAATGATAATCTGCTGATTTCCATCTGTAAGCATGACAGATTTCAATTCGTCCTTTTCTTCCAAGTTAAGCGCGATAATGCCGCCTTTTCTCGGGTTGCTGAATTCAGCAAGAGAGGTTTTCTTGATAGTACCATTTGCAGTAACCATGAAAAGGAACTTGTTTTCTTCAAACTTCTTGACAGGAATGAAAGCGGTTACTTTTTCTCCCTGACCAAGCTGCAACAAGTTCACAATTGCAGTGCCTTTCGCATATCTGCCAGCTTCCGGCAGCTGATAGACTTTGATCCAATGCACTTTTCCCAGACTGGTAAAGAACAAAATGTAATCGTGCGTGTTTGCAACGAAAAGATTCTCAATAAAGTCCTCTTCCTTTGCCTCTGCAGCAATAATGCCCTTGCCGCCACGACGCTGCTGTTTGTAAGTATCGATAGGCAAGCGCTTGACATAGCCTGCATGCGTAATTGTGATGACATCATCTTCAGGCTTGATAAGAGATTCTTCCTCAATGGCGGCAGCTTCTGTTTCTAATATTTGTGTACGACGCTTGTCGCCATACTTTTCCTTAAGTTCAAGCAATTCTGCCTTAATAATGCCCAAAATTTTCTGCTCAGAAGCAAGAATGTCCTTAAGGTCTTTGACAAGTTTAAGCAAGTCTGCATGCTCTGTCCTGATTTTGTCCTGCTCAAGACTGGTCAAGCGGCGCAAAGTCATATCAAGAATTGCCTGGGCCTGTTTTTCAGACAAATGATAAAAGCTGATCAATGATTTTTTAGCTTCATCAGCAGATTTTGAGCGCTTAATCAGCAAAATAACAGAATCAATATGATCAAGAGCAATAATAAGTCCTTCCAACAGATGAGCCTTATCTTCTGCCTGCCTGAGATCAAATTCAGTGCGCTTTCTTACAATAGAACGACGATAGAGAATATATTCGTTGATGATGTCTTTCAATGCCAATATACGCGGCTGATTGTCGACAAGAGCGAGCAAGTTGATTCCGAATGTTTCCTGAAGACGGCTGTGAGTAAAGAGTTGATTTAGAACAACGTCAGAATTCGCGCCCTGCTTGAGGTCAATGACAATACGCATACCTTCACGGTCAGATTCATCACGCAAATCTGCAATACCCTGCACTTTCTTGTCACGAACAAGGTCTGCAATGGCTTCAATCATTTCAGCCTTGTTGACCATATAAGGAATTTCTTTAACGATAATACGAGTCCTGGTCTTTGTCTCCTCGATTTCTGTTTTTGCACGCACGACAATCTTGCCGCGGCCGGTTTTGTACGCTTCCTTAAGACCTGCAGTGCCAGTAATAATGCCCCCAGTCGGGAAATCAGGAGCTTTAATGGTCTGCATTAAAGTCATAACATCGATTTCAGGATTGTCAATGGTTTGAATAATGCCATCGCAGACTTCAGACATGTTATGAGGAGGAATGTTGGTTGCCATTCCAACAGCAATTCCAGAACTGCCGTTGACAAGCAAATTAGGAACCTTGGCTGGAAGCACAGAAGGCTCTTGAAGAGAAGCGTCATAATTTGGAACGAAGTCAACAGCTTCCTTGTCGATATCCTGCAGAATTTCTTCAGCGAGCTTGTTCAATCTTGCTTCGGTATAACGCATTGCGGCAGCACGATCCCCATCAACAGAACCAAAATTTCCCTGACCCTGGACCAATGGGTAGCGCAAGGAAAAGTCCTGCGCAAGACGAACCATAGCATCATAAACAGCAGTATCGCCATGCGGGTGATATTTTCCCAAAATTTCTCCAACTATCCTTGCAGACTTCTTGAACGGCTTGTTGTGCAGCATGCCCATGTCA
The DNA here is from genome assembly GCA_964637115.1 of uncultured Methanosarcinales archaeon. Taxonomy (GTDB): domain Archaea; phylum Nanobdellota; class Nanobdellia; order Woesearchaeales; family ARS49; genus CABMGU01. Next base: position 2,294 of record CAZWVL010000018.1, on the reverse strand, counting down.
TACATTGCATAAAGAATGCGCCGGTGAACCGGTTTGAGACCGTCTCTAACATCCGGCAGTGCCCGGCCAACAATAACAGACATTGAGTAATCCAAGTAGGAAGCCTTCATCTCCTGCTCAATAATTCGAGGGATGATTTTCTCTGGTTTTGGCTCTGCTTTTGTGTCAGTCATAATAGAAGCTTTATCGACGATAAATAGGTAGTTTTTGGAGCTTTATAATGGTTATTATTTTTTATATAGAAATTAATTATGGTTTTTGAGCTGTTTTACTGTTATCTCTTCGCAGTAGTCAAGTTCGATAAATTTTAAAAGGGTGCCCCTTTCGTCAGCTGGATGGGCCTTGATGTTGTAGTGAGTGAGGAAGCATTTCTTAGTACGTACAAGAATGGTGTTCGCATAGCAAAGCAATTCGCGGAAGCTCAACAACTAAAATCAGAAGGAATGAGTGCACAAGCAATTGGCAAAATAATCGGAAAGCACGCAAGCACTGTCAAACAATGGTTCCGAAATGAAATAAGACCTGACTGTGTTAACGGAGTAGAACACGCAAAAAAACTTGGCATTCTTCCACTGACCATCTCGTCAGAAAAAACTGAACCCATCATAAATCTGAGCGGGTGGGCGTTTTGGACAGGTTGCATTTCAGAAGAACATGACATAGTCATAAGCGAGAAAGAACCGCGCCTTCACATTCTTCAGGACTATTTCAGAAAAACTCTCGCACTGGATTCAACCATCAAAAGCGACCCCTGTACAATGCACTTCAATGGAAACTCACACTATTACGGTAGAATTTTAATTGCCATGGGCATACAAGTTGGAAGAAAATCAACATACGAACTGCACATTCCAAAAGGAATAGCCAATTGCCCTTCAACACACCTTGACTTTTTGAGCGTGCTATTTGCAACCAAAACAGAACAAACAGGCAGGTGCTGGACCGTAAATCTTCCTTCAAACAGAGAATACGGGCGCGCAACAGCATTCGGAAGAGAAGTAATTGCATTTTTCAATGCCGCACTGCCTCAGGCACAAATAGAACAAAAACAACTCAGCGTACTGCACCGCTCAATTCCACCCGGATACACGGAAAAACAAAATGACGTTTACACTCCACGAATCTGCCTGCGAAAAAAAGATATTGCCAACATCATCCAATATTATCAAAAACTTGTTCCAGTGCCGCCAAAAATACCGATGGCTACGACTGCTTAAGAATACCGGCCTTAATTTTGAAACTTTTGCCGCAATAAACGCATTGTTTTGACTTGTCACCAACAAGATTTGTTCTGCTCTCATACAACATCTGGTTGCCGCAGTTTTTGCAGCGCAGCAAGAATTTCATTCTTCCTTCTTTTCCTCTTCGGGCTCTCCAGAAAGCATGCGTTTGATTTTTTCCTCAATCTTCGTCTCCATCTCAGGAGGAATGCCTTCAGGATACAGACCTTTACCCTCTTCAAACTTCTTGCCCTTCAGTTTTTCCGCTTTTTCTGAGGCTTCTTTAGAAATTTTTTGTTCGGGAGTTAAAGGAATTTCTTCTGGTTCTTCCTTCGGCTCTATTTTAGGAAGTTCAACAACTTCTGTAGGAGTTTCAACTGGCTTTTCGTGAGGAATGTGCGGCTTATGCTCGTGATGCACCACATGAGGATGAGGCTTATGCGGTTTTTTCTTGTGATGATGCACTTTATGCGGATGTTCTTCAACAGGACGCTCTTCAGGCGGAAGAGATTCCAAAGGAACATCATAGACTGGCAATATGCCCATTTTTTCTTCAAAAATCTCAACACCAGTCGGCATCATTTCTTTCAAAGGCTCAACAGCAGGGTATTCCTCAAGCTTCTGTGCTTTTCCATCAGACTCGAGAACAATACTGGGTTTTCCAAGCTGTTCCTCTGTCTGTCTACGCTGACTGACTTCCAACTGCGCGATTTCCTTTTCCTTGACCTCGATTGCTTTCTCAATATCACCAGCAGTTGTAAATTTTTGCTTGAGCTTTGACGGGTCAATATCAAAATACTCGAAGAATTTTGGTGTTAACTTGATGAGCTTTGATCTGCCGCTCTTCTCTCTGGTGATAAAACCAGAATTTTCTAATTGTGCAAGATGATCGTATGCTTTATTTGTACGGACTTTAATGACTTTTGACTGCAAGACCGGAACCTTGTATGCAACAACAGCCAAAGTTTCCAGAATGCCTTTCGGCAGGTCTGTCTTTGTAACAACTTTCTTGATGACCTGAATATATTTCTCCCTGACTGTAAGCTTCCAGGCAGTGCCATCCTGCAAAAGCAT
>CAZWVL010000017.1:0-9262 GCA_964637115.1 uncultured Methanosarcinales archaeon | reverse complement strand
TGCTCTCCTTTTTTGTAGTCTTCAACTGCTTTTGAATTTTTCGAAATAACATCCTTGCAAATATTCTCTAATGCCCCTTCATCGGCTATCATCGTCAAATTCTGTTCTTTGACGTATGCTGCTGGCGAGAATTTCTTTTCTGCGAGCTGTTCTATCAGGCGCTGCGCCACTCTATTGTTTATTTTCTTGTCTGCAAATAAGGTGAGCAATTCCGTAAGTCCGTCAACATCAAATGCCGTTTCTCGTAATTCTTTCTTCTTGTCGTTCAATAATCGAAGAACTTCTCTTCTCACCCAGCGCGATGCTAATATTGGATCGACTTTCTTGGCTATTTTCTCAAACAAAACAGCCACGTCAATATCTGCTGCAATAATTTTGGCGTCGTCTTCATCTATTTTCCATTCTTTAGCCCATCTGATTGCTCTTTGTTCAGCCAATTCTGGTATGCTCGCTTGTATTTTGCGTATCCAGTCTTGTGATATTTCAAATAATGGCAAATCCGGTTCAACAATGTAGCCGTAGTCTTCTTCTTGTTCTTTGCTTCGCATGTGATACGTGATTCCTTTGTCTGCATCCCAGCCTCTTGTCTCTCGTTTGACTTCCTGTTGTTTTTGTCTTTGAACTTCGTAATTGAGTGCTCTTTCAATTTCTTTGAAGCCTGTAATGTTCTTTATTTCAACACGTGTGTAATTTTTTTCCTTAATTGAAACGTTCGCATCTGCTTTTATCACGCACGTATTTTGGTCAAATATGCCTAGGTAACCGAGAATGTTGAGTATTTTTTTCATGAACTCTCGTGCTTCTGCTGGCGAGGTCATGTCTGGCAGCGTAACAATCTCGCAGAGTGGAATTCCGCTTCTGTTGTAATCTATGAGAGAACTGCCTGCTTCGTGAATTAATGCTCCTGGGTCTTCTTCTATGTGTACGCGCTGTATTCTGACAAGTTTTTTGCTTTCAAGGACGATTTGTCCGTTGCTGCCGAGCGGCACTTCATATTGTGTTATCTGGAAGTTCTTTACTAAATCAGGATAAAAGTATGTTTTTCTGGAAAAGACAACTGTTGGCGCTATCGAACATCCAAGTGCAAGTGCCAGTTTAGTGCCATACTCAAGTGCTGCTGCATTTAACACGGGTTTGCTTCCTGGGTGTCCTAAACAAGTCGGGCAAATGGATGTATTTGGCTCTGTTGCACTTGTTGGACAGCTACAGAATAATTTCGTCTTTGTTTTCAACTGCACATGGATTTCCAGTCCGATGACTACTTCACTTTCCATATGCTTTTGCCACCTGTATAATTTTTTGTTCTGCGAAGTGCGGTCCTGTTATCATCATTCCAATTGGCAAACCATTGCTTTCTCCGCAGGGAATAGTTATGTGCGGTAATCCTGCAAGGTTTGGCGCAACAGTAAGAATGTCCATTGCGTAATTTTGCAGCGGTGTTAATTTTTTAATTTCTTCAAAGGTTGGCGCGACAATTGGCATTGTTGGTGTTATCAGAACATCCACTTGTTTGAAAGCTGCCGCATATTCTTGTATTATTTTTGTCCTGACTTGTGCTGCTTTAGTATAGAATGCGTCTCTATAGCCCGCCATGCGTGCGAATGTTCCAAGTAATAATCTTCTTTTAGCTTCTTCGCCAAAATTATTTGTGCGAACGCGCGAGAAATATTCATTATAAGTTCCCGTTAATTGTTCAGATGCTCCATATCTAAGTCCGCAATATTTCGCCAGATTAGTGCTTGCTTCTGTCATTGCTAAAGTATAGTATGCTGCAAGTCCGTATTTCATCGAGATTGGAAGTGAAACTTCTATGCGTCGTGCACCTTTCTGCTCCAATTTGTAAATTGCTTCCATTACTGCTTTTCTTACGTTGTTATCTACACCTTCTGCAAATGCTTCTTTGACTATTCCGATTTTTAGTCCGTTAATTGCTCCTGGCGCGTCCAGCTTTTGTACAGGCAATTCTGCTGATGTTCCGTCGTGCTCATCTCTTCCCGATATTATCTCAAGAATTAATGCTGCATCATCTACAGTTAACGCCATTGTTCCTATTTTGTCTAAAGAATTCGCGTAGTCTATGAGTCCGTATCGTGAAACTCGTCCATATGTCGGGCATATTCCCACCACTCCACAGAATGATGCTGGGTCTACTATGCTTCCGCCGGTGCTTTCTGATAACGCGAGGTGAGGAAAGGTTGCTTTCTTTGTTAATCCTGCTGCTCCTCCTGAGCTGCCTCCTGTTGCCCTTTTTTTGTCAAATGGATTTAGAGGTTTTTCGTATCCCTTTCCTACATTGACTGCAAATCCGCCGAATCCGAACTCGTCTTGTACTGTTTTGCCGAGAATTATTGCTCCTTCGTTAATGCATTTTTGCACTGCAGTTGCGTTGAATACTGGTTTGTATGTTTTGAGTATTGCACTTGATGCAGTGCTTTCCACTCCTTTGACGCAGATATTGTCTTTGACAGAAATTAATACTCCGAATAATCTTCCGTGTGCTGTTCCGTTTTTGACTTGCTCTTGCAATTCTTTTGCACGTCCAAGTGCATCCGCCCAAGTACTAACATATCTGTATTCCTTGTTTATTTTTTCTGCTTCTTCCAGTGCTTTTTCTGTGTGCGCAACTAAGTCAATCTTGCCGGCAAGTGCATCTTTGACAAATTGCGTTATCATAGTACTTTTGGCCCTTTGAAATAGGGGTCTTTTCTATGCGGCGTGAGGGAAAGTGCCTCTTCTCTATCCAAACATTTTCCTGGTTTGTCTTCTCGTGCAACGTTCTTTACAGGAATTGGGTGGAAGCTTGGCTCAACCTTGTCCGTATTGACTTCTGATAATTTTTCAAAAGTTGCGAGAATTTCCTTCATTTCTGCTGCAAACTTCTTGACTTCATCTTCTTTCAGATTGAGTCTTGCGTTTGCAGCAACTCTTTTTACCAGTTCTGGTGTGATGTTCATTACTGACCTCTCATTTTTTTAGCAAGCTCAGCAAGTTCTTTATCATCTGCTCTTTTAAAATCGTGCGAAGATACGTATCCTTCGTATTTTTCAAAATATTTGTCAACGTTTGATTTAAGCGGTTTCCATTCCTTAATTTTTGTTCCGTGCATTGGGAAGAGCTTAGAATGCAAATGGTCTACACCAAATCCCTCAAATATCATCCCTGTTCTGCCAACATCATCAAGCTTTGCATCAAGCAGTTTCGCAACTTTTTTTGTTGCTATTACAAGTTCGCTGAGAACATTGTCTGGTAGATCGAATGCATAACTGGTATAATGCTGCTTTGTCACAACTACTGAAAATCCTTTTGTATTTGGAAATATTGATAGAAAAGCCAGGTGTTTTTCATCTTCCCATATTTTATGGCAAGGTGCTTCCCCTTTCACAATTTTGCAAAAAATACATTCGTTCATGATTTTTTAATAATATCCGTCTTGAGCGCAAGTTCTTTCAAAAATTCTGGTGTCCACTCTTGCGGGCTTCCATCGAGAGGATTTTCTGTTGCTTTGTTTCTTGGAAATGCAATGGCCTCTCTAATATCATTGAGTCCGCACATTAGTGCTACGAACCTGTCAAATCCTATGGCGATGCCGCCGTGTGGGGGTGCTCCAAACTTGAATGCTCTCATTAAAAAGTCGAATCTTTTTTCTGCTTCCTCGTATTCAAGGCCGATTACGTGTAATACTCGTGCTTGTATGTCTTTTCTGTGGATTCTGATGCTTCCGCCGCCGAGTTCCGTGCCGTTGAGTATGACGTCGTATGCTTTTGCCCTGACTTCTCCAGGCGCACTTTCAAGTTTGTCCATGTCTTCTTCTTTTGGCATTGTGAATATGTGGTGTCTTGCTTGCCAGCCGTGTATTTCTTCGTTCCATTCGTATAATGGAAAGTCAACTACCCAGAGGAAGTTGTATTCGTTTTCTTTTATCAGGCCTAATTTCTTGCCGACATGCAGTCTAACTTGTCCGAGTGCGTTTGCTGCTTTCTCGAACTCGTCTGCCGCAAATAAGAGAAGATCTCCTTCCTGCGCGTTTGTTGCGGTTATCAATTGTGCTTGTATTGGTTGTGAGAAATACTTTACTACACTGCTTTCCAAAACATTCTTGCCTGTGACTTTCATCCAGGCAAGGCCTGGCAGTTTGTATAATTTTGCTATCTCAATTAATTCTTCTATTTCAGTTCTTGAGAACTTACCTGCCCCTTTTGCATTCAAACAGAAAACTTTTCCTTTTTTGTCTACGACTCCCTTGAAGACTGAGAAGTCAGAATGTTTGACTATGTCGCTGACGTCTACAAATTCCAGTCCGAATCTTAAGTCTGGTTTGTCGCTGCCGTATTTGCTCATTGCTTCGTGGAATGTCATTCTGGAAAATGGTGTTGTGATTTCTGCATTGAGTACTTTTTTGAAGACGTGTTTGATGAGTCCTTCAACTGCTGTTTGTACATCAACTACGTCAACAAAACTCATTTCCAGGTCTATTTGTGTGAATTCCGGCTGCCTGTCTGCTCGAAGATCTTCATCTCTCAAACAGCGTGCTAGTTGAAAGTATCTGTCAAAGCCGGAAACCATCAGCAATTGTTTGTAAATCTGCGGTGATTCTGGCAGAGCAAAAAACTTTCCTGGATGCACTCTGCTTGGTACTTTGAATACTCTCGCTCCTCCGGGTGTTGTTCTGACGAGCATTGGCGTTTCTATTTCCATGAACTTCTGGCTTGTCAGATATTCACGTGCTGCCTGAGCCGCATTGTGCCGTATCAGGAATCTCTGCTGCATGGTTGGCCTGCGCAGGTCTAGATACCTGTACTCAAGCCTCATTTCTTCGTTTGCTACAGTTCTGTCGTCCACTTCAAATGGCGGTGTTTCCGACTGGTTGAGAACTTCAAGATGGTCTGTAATAATTTCCATTTCGCCCGTTGGTATTTTGGTGTTTTCCATGCCTTTTGGTCGCAAGCGAATATGGCCAGTTACTTGTATTACCCATTCTCTGCCTAGATGTTGTGCTTCTGAGTGTGCTTCTTTGTTGTGTGAAGGGTCAAAAACTACTTGTGTTATGCCGTATCTGTCTCTGAGGTCTATGAAAACTAATCCGCCGTGGTCTCTTCTGGTATGTACCCAGCCTGCAAGTGTGACTTCTTTCTGCAGATCTTTCTTCGTGAGTTCACCGCACGTATGTGTTCTTTTCATTAGAATTAAGCGGATATTGGCTATTTATAAAGTTTTGGCGTAAGCCTTATTAATTTTAGATAGAAAGATGGGTGTATGGCAGACAAAATTGCAGTGGTTGATTTCTCTGGTACGCTGACCTTGCCGTTTGTGGCTGAGGAAGCGCATTTCTTAAGATGCGATATGATAGGACTGCAGCGACCTTCTCCTGAAGAGCACAAAAAACAGCACGGAACAAAAGCGCATTATGATATTATCAAGAATCATCTTGCGCAGAAGTTTGGAATTGCTGATGATATGAAATTCAGATATGTTCAGAATTATGGTAAAGAAATCGAACTTTCTGGAAAAGATGTAAAAACCGTCATCATGACAGACTTGTTCAGAGATGCTAATTACCGGATTGCCGCTGAAAAAGGTTTAAAGATGTTTCCTGATGGCATGATGGATGCCTTGTTGGCTGTACAAAAGCGTGGCTATAAGCTTGCTATTGTTTCTGGCACCAGAACAGATATCATCACAGGAATTTTTGCGATTGCGAAATGCCCGGTTAAGTTTGACTACATATTTGGTCAAGACCCGGTGCTGAGCAGAGACGATTCTGCAAAACTTCTTGAGGAATTGTCAAAGAGGGGCACGATTACTTGGATTATTGGCGACAAATTGTCTGATTTGGAGCCTGCTAAAAAGTTTAATGCTAAGACGATTTTTGTTACGTGGGGGCATCCAACTGGCGGCGAGAAGGAGTTCGCTGACTATACAATTTCTGATGCGAAAGAGATAGAAAAAATCATTTCTTGAACTTTATCTTGAGCGCTAAATCTTCCAGTTTCTCCAGTCCGTACTTGATGGCGTCAAACTTTTTTCTGACTGGTGTATTGCGCCAGTCAAAGAGCATTAATTCTTCGTATAATTCGTTTACAAAGTCTTTTATTTCAAGTGAGGTCTTATAGTCGCCTTTGATGCTGCTGTTGATTGCTTTTCTTACAAGTTCGCCAACAACATCGCCTAATGCAGACAGGTAAACTTCAACGTCTACTCCAAGCTGTTTTGCAGTTGGTATTTTTTGTGTTTTTAGATAATGGACATAGCATGCTGCTTCTGAGTATTCTTCTAAGGCATCTGAGTAAGCTCCTGTGCTTGCCGCAAGGTGCGGGTCTTTTTTCAATAGGGAGTCTATTTTCTTGATGTTTGTCTTGGCTTCTGCGAGCAGTTTATCTGCATCTTTCATATCTCCCCTGTGTGCTGCATATATTGCTGCTTTGCTTGACTTGAGAACGATTCTGCTGTCTGCTATTAGGTGTTCTCGCTGTTTGTCGAACGCTTCCATGTACGCTCTCATTTCTTCAAAGTCTTTCTTGTCAAGCATGGTTCTTTGCCACTCGTCGTGATTTATAAATCTTCTTACAGAAACATTTAAATAACGAAGAAGTCAAATGGAAGGTTGAAAAGAGTGTGAATTGAATGGCTGAAACGGTGCTTGGCGGTGTATTGGAGTTCTTCAAGGAGTTGGGTGTTTATGATGTTGTCCTGCCGTTCATTCTTGTCTTTACTATTATGTTCGCTATTTTGGAGAGAACGAAAATATTCGGCACTGAAGGCGAAAAGAAATATACTAAGAAAAACCTGAACGCAATGATTAGTTTTGTCATTGCATTCATGGTCGTCGCTTCTTCTAAATTGGTTGAAGCGATTACTAAAGTCAGCAGTGAGATTATCGTCCTTTTGCTCTTGGTCGTATTTTTCCTTATGCTTGTAGGCACTTTCCGCACTACTAAGGAAATTGAGGAAGGTGAATTATTGAAGGAAAAACCTTGGCGTATTGGTTTTATGATTGTTATTGCGATTGCAATTGTCTTCATCTTTTTGGACGCCTTGACAGTAGAAGATGGCAGAACCTGGCTTGAAGTGTTCTGGGACTGGCTCTCACAGTTCTATACTGATACTGCTGTTGCTGCGATAGTTTTAATAATTGCAGTGATTATATTTGTATACTTTGTAACAAAAGGCCCTTCTGAGAAGAAGGACTGAAAAAGGAGGCATCATGACTTACCATTATTATACATATTCTGGAGGCACTGGCAGGGGCGTGTTCCAGACGCTTGTTGACTGGGGTCTTGTTGATGCTATTCTTCCGTTCATACTCATATTTGTCCTATTGTTCGCGATCTTGCAGAAGATTAAGATTTTTGGTGAAGGCGCTGGCGATACGCGCACGGGCGACAGAAAGCTGAACGGTCTTCTTGCGTTGGTTATTGCAGCAATGGTTGTTGTTCCCCACGTTGCTCAATTGTATCCTCCAGAGCAGGATCCTATTAACATTATCAATCAATTCTTGCCTACCACAGCTGTTATCTTGATTGCGATTCTCGCAGTTATCTTGTTGCTCGGTCTTGCAGGTGCCGCTATTCCAAGCACGCTGCAATGGGCTATTGCGTTGGTTGCTTTGGGCTTCCTTGTTGTTATGATTCTTATGGCGGTTATTCCTGGCTTTTTCCCAACGTTCTACTGGCTGCAAAATCCTACTGTTCAGGCTGTTGTCATCGTCTTGCTGCTTATGGGCTTAGTGGGCTGGTTTGTGGTTAGGGAGCCTGGCGGAGACGACTTTAAGACCTGGATTGACAAGTGGTTGGGCTAGGTAAAATGCCTTTTGAGCTAGCACAGAGTGGCGGACAATTGCGCGGTGTATTTCAATATCTGATGGACTTGGGTTTTCTTGATTTTGTGCTCCCGTTTATTTTGATTTTTGTCGTTTTTTTTGCTATCTTACAGAAAGTCATTTTATTCAAGGCGAGCCATAAATGGGACACGACTACCAAAAAATGGGTGCCTACTGTTGCCACAGATAAAATACCAGACAGGAAGGTTAACGCTTTGATTTCTCTGGCTATTGCTTTAATGATTACCATTCCGCACGCTGCCGGTATGTATCCTCCTGACATGGATCCTGTCGTGCTTCTCGCTAGTTTCCTGCCCAGCACGGTTATTGTTTTGGCTGCAGTGTTTGTCATTATGCTTTTGCTTGGCTTTGCCGGCGCAGGTGAGACGAGTGCTATGCAGTTATTGGTTGCATTTATCGGTGTTTGTTTGCTGGTATTCTTATTCCTCTTGAACATATTTCCAACATTTTTCCCGGCAGGATTTTATTGGCTGTCCGATCCCACAATTCAGGCGTTATTGTTCGTGCTATTAATCATGGCATTAGTCATATACTGGGTTATGAAGCCTGCAGGCGGTCAGCCTGTTCCACAAAGATTAAAAGAGTGGATGACTGTAGTGCATCCAGCAGCACGCCCGCCCCCTACAACACCACCTACAAGACCATAATGGCAACTCCTCTTGACGTAACGGCGCTGAAGCAGTTCAGCGGCATTTTCCCGTTCTTGCTAACTTTAGTTTTAGTCTACGCTATCTTGTCTATGACTGCCTGGTTTAAGGAGAATAAGACCTGGGCTGCGTTGATTGCAATTATTGCCGCATTCATGACACTCTTGTCTCCTATTGCCATTAAGACAATTAATTTGATGGCGCCTTGGTTTATCTTGTTTATCATCTTTGCCATTTTATTTATTCTGGCATTTATGGTGTTTGGCTTTGACCAGAAGGCAATCACTGATTTCGTAGCCGGCGGTGATTATGGTGTTGGAACTTGGATTATGTCGATTATGCTTATCATCGGTATTGGCTCTTTGGTTTTCGTCGTGAACGAGGAAAAGGGTTTTGCAGACTTGGCAGCAGGTAATGAGACCGGTGCCATGCCTAAATCTCAGCAATATGGCTTCTGGCAGACTTTGTTCCATCCGAAAATATTGGGAATGGCGTTGATACTGATGGTGGGATACTTTACTATAAAGTATATGACGAAATCAGAATAGTGTTTATTTCTTCACGTTTTTCGTGATTCTAGAAAGCTCTTGAATGTTTCCGGTTAATTCTGGCAAAACTTTTTGGAAAACTTTTTCCATGGCTTTTATTTCTGTTCCTACATCCATTAAGGTCTTGTCGTACTCTCCAATGCGTGCAACAATTGCTTTGTGGAGTCCGTCTAAATCTGTTCTCATGTCAAGCACGCCTTGTTCCAATTTGTCTATTCGAGAAGTGAGCA
>CAZWVL010000016.1:0-15372 GCA_964637115.1 uncultured Methanosarcinales archaeon | reverse complement strand
CTGCTCAAGAGAGGGGATAAAGTAGTTTGTGTGGATAATTTCAATGATTTCTATGATGCAAAGATCAAGAAGGCGAATATTTCTGCGCACAAGAAAAACAAGAATTTTGTTTTATATGAAAAGGACATTGGAAACTTTGACGATGTTGAAAAAATAATCAAAAAAGAAAAACCAGACAAGATATTGCATCTTGCAGCAAGAGCTGGAGTGCAGCCGTCATTGAAGAATCCGCTTGAGTATGTAAGAAGCAATGTTGTAGGAACTGCAAACTTACTTGAAGCTTGCAGAAAGCACGGCATTTTACATTTTGTGTTTGCAAGTTCTTCATCTGTTTATGGCGGAAACAAGAAAGTGCCGTTTTCTGAGGATGATAGAGTAGATAATCCATACTCGCCATACGCAGCGACGAAGAAAAGCTGTGAGGTGCTTTCAGCAAATTACCATCATGTTGCAGGAATGCATATTGTTGCTTTACGATACTTTACTGTTTACGGACCGCGAAACAGGCCGGACATGGCGATTTACACTTTTGCGGAGAAGATTAAAAGTGGAAAGGAAATTACACTTTATGGAAAAGGCGACGAAATAAAAAGAGACTGGACATTTGTAGGAGATATTGTTGACGGAACGATAAAAGCGCTGGATAATGTTGAGAAATTCGGATTTGAAATAATAAATTTAGGAAATTCAAAGCCAGTGCCTGTTAGTTATCTGGTTTCGTTGCTGGAAAAGACGCTTGGAAAGAAGGCACGCACGAAAAGAGCGCCACTACCCATGGGCGATGTACCAATAACTTACGCTGACACGAAAAAAGCACAGAAACTTCTTGGATGGGAACCAGTAACGCCAATAGAACAAGGCGTGAAACAATTCGCCAAGTGGTTCAAGTAACATGCCACGAATGGGAACAAAGCACCGCGAAGGCTTCAAAACCCTCAAAAATGTCTTTGACTTGTTCACAGAAAAGAACATTTTCAAACTTATTTCCCAAGGATATATTGATGGATTACATAGCCCGCTTAGTATCGGCAAAGAATCAAATGTTTTCACAGCGAAAAAAGATGGCGAGATTCGAATTGCCAAGATTTACAGATTGCAAACATGCGATTTCAACAGAATGTATGACTACATCAAGGCAGACCCAAGATATTCTGGATTAAGCAGCAAAAGACGAGATGTTATTTTTGCCTGGGCGCACAGAGAATACAGAAATTTGCTGAAAGCACGCGAAGCAGAAGTCAGAGTACCAACACCATATGCAGTCTTGCAGAACATTCTTATTATGGAATTTATTGGAGATGAACAGGCTGCACGGAAATTGAAGGATTCACCGCCTGAAGATGCAGAGGCATTCTTTAAGGAAATTGTTGAACAAATGAGAAGACTGTACAAAGCAGGGCTAGTGCATGCGGATTTGAGCGGGTTTAATATTCTAAATCATCACGAAAAACCGGTGTTGATTGACATGTCACAGACAACTCCGCTTGACGATCCAAATGCCGAGATGTTTTTGAAAAGAGACATACACAATATTTGCAAGCTGTTCCAGAAGTTTGGAGTAAAGTCAGATGAAGAGAAAGTATTGAAAATGATAAAAAGAGTTAAATAGGGGGATTTTTCTCGACGATACTATGGGGGTCAAAGAACAGTTAGAACATTTGTACCAGCTAAAAGAGCACAAGATGAAGCTGGGATTACAGCCGACGTTTGATGCACTAGCCAAATTAGACAATCCGCAAAAGAAGTTGCGATTCATTCATATAACTGGCACGAATGGTAAGGGGAGCACCGGTGCATTCATTGCAGATACATTGCAATTGGCAGGATACAAAGTAGGATTATTTACTTCTCCGCATTTGGTTACGTTCAATGAACGACTACAAGTCAACCGGAAAAATGCAACAGATGAAGAATTAGCAGAACTGATTGAAAAGACACGAAATACTGGTGTGCAGCTTACTTTCTTTGAATACGCGACTGTTATGGGCATATTGCATTTCGTAAAGCACAAAGTTGATTTTGTAGTCCTAGAAGTAGGATTGGGTGGCACACTTGACAGTACTAATGTCGTTGATGCAGAGATTGCAGTGCTAACAAACATTGGATTAGACCATATGCACATTCTTGGAGATACTATTGAGAAGATTTCTAAGGATAAATGCGGCATTATCAAAAAAGGTTCCAAAGTTGTAACGTGTGAGGGCAATGCGGGATTGCAGTGGATACAAGAAAAATGCAAACAGCAGGGAAATCAGCTGTTTATCGCGCCACCATACGAGGGAAGAATCAAATTACTTGGAGAATTCCAGAAGAAAAATGCGGGTATTGCGAAAAAAGTATGCGAATTACTTAACGTTAAAGAAGATATAATTGAAAAAGGACTTGCTTCAGCGCAATGGGCAGGCAGACTGGAATGGATGGAGAAAAATGTGCTTGTGGATTGCGGGCACAATCCCGCGGCAATACAAGCAACAGCGCCGTTTGTGAATGCATTGCCGAAAAAGAGATTAATTTTGGTTTTTGGAGTGCTGAAGGACAAGGATTACAAATGCATGATTGAGTCATTGCCGAAAGCAGATGTTGTTATTTTGACAAAACCAAAATCTGAAAGAACAATCGAACCAAAAGAATTGCCGTTTAATCGGGAAGTCACGATAATTGAAGAGCCTGGAGAAGCGTATCAATATGCGAAAAAGATTGCGCAGCCTGGAGACATTATTTTTGTTGTTGGCAGCTGTTATCTGGTGGGAAATATTAAGGAAAGTTTAGTACGGCAACGGAAAACGCTTGCACATTGAAATAACTTCTTTTCTAATGCCCTCGATTGTGTGCTTGTCAGCTGGATTTTTCAGCACTGTAGAAATCCAGTTGCCAATCTGCTCCATCTCGGTTTCTTTCATACCGCGCGTTGTGGTTGCAGGAGTGCCTATGCGGATGCCTGAGGGATCAAAGGGTGTTCTCGTGTCAAACGGAATCATGTTCTTGTTGCAACAAATGTTGGCTTCGTCTAAAGCATTCTGTGCTTGTTTTCCGGTTATTCCTTTTGTTGTCACATCGGCTAATATTAGGTGATTGTCAGTTCCTCCAGACACCAATCTGAAACCATTATCGTTTAGAACTGATGCCAGGGCTTGTGCATTTTTCAATATCTGTCTTTGATAACCAACAAAACTTGGCTCTAATGCTTCTTTCAACGCCACTGCTTTTGCTGCAATTACATGATCCAATGGTCCTCCCTGACTTCCTGGAAAAACTGAAGAATCAATCTTTTGTGCCAGATTTTTCTTGTCATTTGGATTTAATCTGTCCTGCGTTTTTGAGAGTATCATTCCTCCTCTTGGGCCTCTCAATGTCTTGTGGGTGGTGGTCGTTACGATGTCTGCGTATGGCACAGGGTCTGGAGATAATTTTGCTGCAACCAATCCTGCCACGTGCGCCATATCTACCAGGAAATATGCACCAACTTGTTCTGCAATGTGCCTGAATTCCTTAAAGTCAAGATGACGAGGGTATGCTGAAAAGCCTGCAAGAATTAATTTTGGCTTGTGATGCAGCGCTAATTCCCGAACAGCATCCATATTTATTCTTTCTGTATCTTTTTCCACTCCATACGATACAAATTTGAATAATCTGCCTGAAAAGTTCACAGGACTTCCGTGTGTCAGATGCCCTCCATGCGCCAAGTCCATTCCAAGGATTGTATCTCCAGGATTTAATATTGAGAGATATGCTGACATGTTTGCCTGGCTGCCTGAATGAGACTGCACATTGGCATGCTCTGCACCAAATAATTTTTTCGCTCTTTCAATAGCTAACGATTCTGTTATATCGACGAACTGGTTTCCGCCATAGTATCTTTTGTTGGGTGTTCCTTCACTGTACTTATTTGTCAGCCAGCTGCCAGTTGCTTCGAGAACAGCTTTGCTGACAATATTTTCAGAAGCGATAAGCTCTATGACATTCTGCTGTCTTTCAAGCTCTTTCATCATTGCGTCATACACTTCCTTGTCGTATTTTTGCACTTCTTTCATTTTTTCACGTACGTAACGAGCTCAAAATCTGGAAAGTCCTCGCGCTTCTCAACACGCCACAGACTTTCGTCATACTGCGGAAAAAAGGCGTCGCCGTCATGGTCCCCCTTAACATATGAAAGATACATACGGTCTGCCCACGGAATAGTCTGCTGATAAATTGTTGCACCGCCAATAATAAAAATCTCCTTGTTATATGAACGCGCCTTTTCCAACGCTGAAGGAATGTCGTGGCAGACAATTATTCCCTCTTTCTCAGGCATTGAAGAGCTGATGACAATGTTTATTCTGTTTGGCAGGGGCTTGCCAATGCTCTCAAAAGTTTTCCTGCCCATAATGACAACATTATTGCTGGTAAGCTTCTTAAAATTCTTCAT
Organism: uncultured Methanosarcinales archaeon; assembly: GCA_964637115.1. Classification (GTDB taxonomy): domain Archaea; phylum Nanobdellota; class Nanobdellia; order Woesearchaeales; family ARS49; genus CABMGU01. Next base: position 10,964 of record CAZWVL010000016.1, on the reverse strand, counting down.
ATCATCGTGAATATGCCACGGCAGCTTGTTATTTTTACCGATAACGCGGTTTTTTGACATGGCAGCGATTATGTTTATCATACTGCGATCGGAGCCTTGATTGGCGGATGTGGATTGTAGTCTACCAATTCGAAGTCCTCAAATTTGAAGTCAAAAATAGATTTCACCTTAGGATTCAATTTCATAGTAGGAAGCGGTCTTAGCTCTCTAGACAATTGCTCTTTTACTTGGTCGACATGATTCGAATAAATATGCACGTCGCCAAATGTGTGAATAAATTCGCCTAGTTGTAAACCTGTTACTTGTGCTATCATCAGGGTCAATAATGCATATGAAGCGATATTGAAAGGAACACCTAAAAATACGTCAGCACTTCTCTGATAGAGCTGACAGGACAATTTTCCATTAATAACCATAAACTGGAACAATGAATGACAAGGAGGAGGAGCATGGTGATGGTTTCTGATCAACTCCTGAATCTCGCCAACATTCCATCCACTGACCATAATTCTTCGAGAAGTAGGATCATTTTTTATTAAGTCAATAACGTTTTGAATTTGGTCAATTTTTTCTCCGCGTGCTGTTTCCCAGCCTCTCCACTGCTTGCCATAAATTGGTCCAAGCTCACCCCATTTTTTTGCAAATGCGTCATCTTTCTTAATATTCTCAATAAATTCATCCATTTTTGCTTTCCAAGCATCAGAATAACGCGGATATTTCTCTACAAGGTTATTTTGCTCCAAATAAATCTGGTATGCCCACTCATTCCAAATCTTTACATCGTTTTGGGCAAGATATTGGATGTTTGTTTCGCCCTTAAGAAACCACAATAATTCATGTATAATGGCACGTATGTATACTTTCTTTGTTGTCATAAGAGGAAAGCCTTTTGATAAATCAAAACGCATCTGATAGCCAAAAATGCTCTGCGTGCCAACCTTTGTACGGTCATCTTTCTTAGTGCCGTTTTCCAATATGTGTCTCAAAAGGTCTAAGTATTGCTTCATCTCTCTTTTACACCCTTGTTAGGAGCAATAAAGAAGTGATTTATATGCTTTTATGTGAGCCAATAGCAACTTTTAAAAAGCCCTGCTTTTCCTTCAAAGCCATGGCCTCCACTCCCCAGAAGGAGTTTTCATACGAGCTACGCATTCCGAAAGAACGCGTAGCAGTGCTCATCGGCAAGAAAGGCGAAACAAAGCGAAGCATTGAGCACGAAACGAAAACAAAACTCACCATAAACAGCCAAGAAGGCGAGATTCGAATAGTTGGCGAAGAAGCCCTGCTACTGTACTTGGCACGCGAAATGATTCGCGCCATAGGCAGAGGATTTAATCCGGATATTGCAAGACAGCTGTTAAAACAAGATTACGCTATCGAATTCATTTCAATATCAGACTTTGCGCGAAATCCAAATGACCTTGAAAGATTAAGAGGCAGGGTCATCGGAGAAGGCGGAAAAAGCAGGAGAACAATCGAGGAGCTCGCACAAGTAAACATTTGCGTGTTTGGCAAGACAATAGGCATTATAGGACCGGCGGATTACATTGCCGATGCGCGCAAATCAATTGAAAACTTGCTAACAGGCAGCTCACACGCACACGTTTACAAGATTTTAGAAAGAAAAAGAAGAGAACGAAGACACAAAGAACTAATATGACCAAACCAATAGCAGAAGAACTGGCGAAAAAACAGAAAGACATTTCTGTTGCAGAATTCTTTGAAAGAAACAGACATCTTCTAGGATTTGACAACAAAAGAAAAGCTTTGTTGACTGTGGTGAAGGAAGCAGTCGACAACGCACTTGACGCGTGCGAAGAAGCAAAAATAATGCCTGAGATACAAATTCAGATAGTGGAAATGGGCAATGACAGGTACAGAATAACAGTCGAGGATAACGGCCCGGGCATTGTCAAGAAACAGATTCCAAATATTTTTGCAAAATTGCTATATGGAAGCAAGTTCCACACGATGAAGCAGGCCAGAGGCCAGCAGGGAATTGGAATTTCAGCAGCAGTTTTGTATGCACAACTCACGACCGGCAGGCCGGCAAAAATCTGGAGCAGAATTTCACCAAAAGACCCTGCCCATTACTATGAGCTGCATATTGACACGCAAAAAAACGAGCCAGAAATAATCAAAGATGAAGAAATAAACTGGAAAAAAGAAAATGGAGTCAAGATAGAACTGGATATTGATGCAGCATACCAAAAAGGAGACCAAAGCGTTGATTCTTATTTGAAACAAACGGCTATTGCAAACCCGCACGCAACTATTGTTTACACGAATCCTAAAGCAGAACAATTAGTTTTTCCGCGCGCAGCGGATAAATTACCAAAAGAACCTACTGAGATTAAACCACACCCATATGGGGTCGAGTTAGGCATTATGCTGAAGATGCTGAAAAATACAGAATGCAGGACATTACAAAGTTTCCTGACGAACGAATTCTGCAGAGTAGGACCACAGACAGCCAAAGAAATTTGCGACAAAGCAGGACTTTTCACGAATATGAAGCCTGGCGAGTTACAATTACCCCACGTGGAAAAGCTTGTTGAAGGCATCAAGAACACAAAGATAATTTCTCCAAGCACAGACTGCATCGTGCCAATTGGAGAAGTTTTACTTGAGAGAGGCTTGAGAAAAGAAGTTGCGGCTGAGTTTTACACTGCAGTGTCAAGGTCACCAGATGTTTACAAAGGAATTCCATTTGTCATTGAAGTTGCACTGGCATATGGCGGCTCACAGGCAGCAGACGAACCCATCAGATTACTGAGATTTGCAAACAGAGTTCCATTATTGTATCAGCAGGGTGCCTGTGCGAGCACGAAATCAGTAATCCAAACAAACTGGAGACCATACGGGCTCAGCCAAAGCCAAGGAGCACTCCCACAAGGACCATTGACGCTCGTTATTTCACTAGTTTCAGTCTGGCCGTCATTCACTTCAGAAGCAAAAGAGGCAATAGCGCACTATCCTGAGATTATCAAGGAAATGAAGCTGGCTTTGCAAGAGGTCGGCAGAAAATTAGGCTCTTATGTAAATAAGAAGAGACGCGTGGCAGACCAACAGGAAAGAGTCAGCATATTCGAGAATTACATACCGGAAGTAGCGGATGCCTTGTCAAGATTAAGCGGAGTAGGCAAGGAAAAAATCAAAGAAGCCATGCAAAAAATGCTTGTGAAGAACAAAGAATATATTCAAGCTCACAAAGAAGCACACAAAGTAGAACCAAAAGAAAAGAAAGACAAAGAAGAACAAGTAAAACTCGCAGGATTTGAAGATGACGAATAAAAAACCAAAAGAAATCATTGAAGAGCTGGGAAAGGATCTAGCGAAAGACGTGCTTGCCAGCAAGCCGCCGATAATGGATGTTCCAATCAGAGCGCTCAGCAACGTCAATTACGACAAGAAATCTCAGACGCTGCAATTAGGCAGCAAAAAATCCGAGAGAAACTTCTTCAATGTCGCTCACAGCAAGAAGTTTTTACAAACTCTAGAAGTTGCAGCTGCAAGCAAAGAATTGCTTGAAGTAGGAAAGCATACATCACTCAGAGACGTGTTCTACATGATCAAGAGAACAATTCCAAATACAAAAATCAACATTGTCGATGAACAGACTGAAAGCGACGATGCCATAGAAGACTTAGAAGTATTAACTGGATTGAGCAGAGAACAACTTAACATCAACGCAAATAAAATGGGCTCAGTGGCAGGACACGTTATCGTTGAGGACAAGGGCGACGAGATAGACTGGAGCAGAATGGGTTCGGGAGGATGGAGCATTCCATCAAATGTTGAGGAAATTAAGTTCAAAAAAGTCAAGGCAAAATACGTAATTTACATGGAAAAAGCAGCAGTCTGGGAAAGACTGCACGAAGACAAGTTCTGGGACAAACAAAACTGCATAATCATGAGCTCACAAGGGCAGACTACCCGTGGAATTAGAAGGCTGTTGCAACGGCTGTCACAGGAACATGATTTGCCAATTTATGTTCTTTGCGATGGAGACCCATACGGATACTATATCTATTCAGTACTCAAGTACGGCTCAATCAATCTTGCACACATGTCTGAGAGCATGACCCTGCAAAATGCCAAATACTTGGGAATCACTGTTGATGACATAGAAAAATATGGATTGAAGAAAAACTTGATTGCGTTCAAAGAAGTTGACATGACCAGGCTTGAGCAGTTGCAAAATTATGAATGGTTTAAAGACCATAAAGCCTGGCAAAGACAATTCAAAATGATGAAAACATTGAAAGCAAAACTAGAAATCCAGGCACTCAGCAGCAGAGGCATTAGTTTCATTTCTGACAAGTATCTGCCAGAGAAAATCAAGAATAAAGAATGGCTAGATTGATTATTTCTTGAGTTTTGAAGCCCAGTAAAGCAGACCAATTGCTATAAGACCGTTCACTATGAACGAGCCACGGCTCCACGCAGGCGACAGGGTCATCCACGCAACTGAAACTGATTGATTTGACAGCCACAAATGCAAATGCCCTATAGAATGGAATGCTTCAGCACCAGCCAAAAATATCAATACTTGCTTTTTTGTACACATTGAGTTCACCTCTTTGAAAAAATATACGGGGCCGGAGGGATTTGAACCCTCGATCTTCCGCTTAGAAGGCGGTCGCTCTATCCAGGCTGAGCTACGGCCCCACAGCTCTAACTTTCATTATGCTCTCTTTTAAAACTTTCCACTAATGCCGTAGAACTTCACTCTTCTAAAACAACAGAAGTATTTCCGCTAATTTGCTTGATGATAACGTCCTCGAAATCCTGCTGACCATCTTCATTAAATCTTATCAGATTTGAATAGCCATCATAGTCCTTGACATTTAGCAAGTACGTACGTATTTCTTCGCTTGTTCTGGCACCTTTTTTGATAGCATCCAAAACAACCATCGTTGCATCGTATGCAGTAGCAGCGCTTATGGCGCCAGGCAGTTTTCCAAATCTCGCCTGATATTTTTCATTAAATTGCTCAATATTCTTATACTTTTCCGGAGCGGAATAAATTGCTCCATTTGCAAATTTGGCGAAGTTTTCAACAAAAATCGGGCTTTCCGCTCTTGAATGTGGCAGATAGACCGGATATTTTGCATCTAATTCTTGCAATTGTTGATGAAGAGTGCCTTGACCATTATCTGTTGGAAGCACCGTATAAAGCGCATCTGGATTTAATTTCTTAATCTGGAGAATTTCCGTTCTATAATCCACTGCCTCTTGATCAATCTCGAATTCATCAACAATCTTGATCTTTCCACCCTTTTCAATTTCGTCCTTGAAAACTTTAACGTTGCCTAATGCCCATGCATTAATTGCAGCAATCACGACAACGGTTCTGACGCCTTGCCGCGCCATATAATCACCAAGCTTTCTTATCTGCGATCTTTCGCTGGGCGTCATAGTGAAATAATAGTCTGACTTAATTTCTTCACTCGTCATCCAAGGCGAAACGAAAACGACTTTTTTCTCGACAGAAATGGGCCAGACAACCTCTGCAAATTCATTCCATTCAGGACCGATAATTACTTTAACATCATCAACTTCAATCAATTTCTTTGCGACGGTGGCTGTTTCCTTTAAATCGGATTTAAAGTCTTCAATGACATAACTCACATTCATTCCCGAGTCTTCGATTGCCATAATGAACCCATCGCGAGATGCTTCGCCTGCAAAAGACGCAAATCCGGTTAAACCAAATAGACCGCCGATCTTTACCGGCTTTTCAGTTGGCTTTTCAACAGACACACACGCAACTAGAAGAACTAAAATGACCGTTGCTATAGCCACCCTCATCAAGATAAAACAGATACTTCAACCTTAAAAAAGTTATGCTTTACTAGAACGTCTTCTGCCTTTTCAGCATATCGGCAATACCGGGAGCGAGCAAGGGTTTATTGTTGATTATGAGGTATTTGTACGGCAGATGGACTTCCTCATATACACTAATCTTGATTTCGATGCCCTGCTGGAATTTTAATTTTGAGAGTTCTTTGCCGTCGGTAATGAGCTTGGTAACAATAACTGCGGTATCTGTACTCATTTGTTCTTTGCCAAGATTGTAAGAAGGATAAGGAAGGAATTGAGTGAGTTCAACTTTTGTTCTTTCTTTTGGAGGATCGTCGCCCAGAATGCCTCCAAAAATGAAATAATTGTACTTTTTAGCAATTTCAGGAGTGAGAGTTTGTTTTGCTTCGGGGTCGAGAACACAGGCTTTGTCGAAACGCAATTTCTTGATACTTTTTGGTTCAACTTTGCCGAACTTCTTTAAGATAGCGCTTCTTGTGTTGGTAAAAAGAAGATTTTCTTTTCCAACCCACTTAGAAATATGCTTGTATTCAATCTTGCACCACTCGAAAACTTTAGGTTCAAGGTGTTCTATTACGAATATCATTTCAGCAAGCCTTTCTTCTTCAGCAACATAAATGGATAACCGCGCAAATCATAATTAGAAGTATCAACGCCAAGCTGTTTTGCATATTCGAAAAGGCGCTCACGGGCAGCTTCAATGCTGCCAAAATCCTTTAACGCTTCTATCTCAATAAAATTACCCAGTTCTTGTACGGTGTCAAGCGCCATCTCAAATTCATCTTTATGGTGATACGTTATGCGGGACTTATCAACAGTTATTAGTTTCTGAAAATCAAGCGCTTTCAGAATTTTCTGCAATTGTTCATCATTTTCAACTTTGCTCTCAAACTCATCACAATGTGTGGTTTTTTCAACGTTTTCAGGATGGAAATGCTTGTACGTAAGAATGGCTGAACTTCCCCTCTTCCTCAGCCGCAGCCACTCGTATGGAAACTGCGGTGAAACAAAATTTCTGTGTGAAGGAGTAAAGTACTCGTCGATTTCCCGCTCACTTTTAATTAGTTTGGCAGTTGATTTAAGCTGTTCCTGAACTTTTAAGAACGTCTTCTCGTCCAATTGAATTTTGATTTCAATTTCGACGTTATTATGTGCCATTAATTCTTCTTGAACTGAGCGACCGTATCTATCAAGTCAACGTGGCCGAGGAACATTGCACGGCAGCAATAACGCTCAACACCCAAGTCATCCAGAACGTCTTTCTTGCTTTCGCCTTTCTTTGAACGTTCTTCAAACTCTTCCCACGCCTGGGCAATTGGTTTGCCGCAGCTCCAGCACCGAATTGGAATCATCATGTTTTGGCCTCCTCAACGATAGGATTTTTGTCTCATAGCTCTTGCCTTACCGTGGCAGTTAGGCTTATGAGTTTCCTTCCTGCGAACGTCAGCAACCGTAAACATACGGTCATAGTCAAGATATTTTGAACGCAATTTTTTGTCAAACTGAGCTAATGCCTTTGCAATAGCAAGACGGACAGCTTCAGCCTGGCCGTTCGAGCCTCCGCCAGAAACGGTAACATCGACATTCACCTTACTTGCAACGTCTCCTGCAAGCAGCATTGATTCCTCAATCTTAGCACGGAACATGTTAGCCGGCAGTGTTGAAACTAAACGCTTGTTAACACGCAAAATGCCAGCACCAGGAACTAACGTTGCACGAGCAACAGCCGTCTTTCGAGTTCCGCACTGGTGAATAACTTTCATACTTTCCCTCCCAATGATACAAGCAATTGCCCAACTGTCTGATACTTCAACTTCGGCAATTCATCTGCAGTCTTACCGACCTTTGACAATTTTTTATTCTGAAACTCAACAGGAACGCCAATATAACACATCACGCGCTCAAATGCTTCCTTGCCACGGCCCTGCTTGTGCTCGACCATACCACGAACCATTCTGCGCATGAAACGATCAGGCATTCTACTGTTAAATGGACCGCGGAAGGGCTGCCCCAGCTTGAAAAAACGATAATAATATTTGTCACGCACTGCTTTTGGGTCACCAGAGATGATTGCATTCTCACAATTGAAAATGTTCACAGCATTACCAAGCAATGCCTGCTTGGCAACATAACTAGCCAAGCGTCCTGCAATCGCATTTGTTGCATCAATATTAAGTTCTGCCATTTTATCCAAGGAGTTTCAGGTCCTTTGCCTTTGGTTTTTGTTTAAGCAATTGTTCAATTGTGATAGCTTTTCCCTTCGCCTCTTCAATGCGCTCTTTTGCACCAGTGCTAAAAGAAAGCGCAGCAACGACAACACTGTGCTGCAAAGCACCAGAACCAAGAACTTTTCCGGGAACAACAATGGTTTCGTTAGGCTTTGTATAAAGAGCAATACGGCTGATGTTGACGACACGACGCTGCCTTGTCGGCTTTTCCAAGTCGTCAGCAACCCGGTCCCAAAGCGCAGCCTGCGAAATAGTGCTTTCTTTGCGCAAGCTCTGAATGAGCTCCTGCATTACCGGATTTGTTGGTCCTGTGCGTTTCATGTTCGTTTGATTTTAGGCTTCGCAGCCATACCTAAGGGGCCTTAACCGCCGGCCCCTTCTCGATCCCCGCGGGATCTAATGCGGGGGAAGGGATTTGAACCCTCGCATCCACTAAGGAACTGGCACCTCAAGCCAGCGCATTTGACCAGGCTCTGCCACCCCCGCGTAGGGTGATATATTTACTTTCCGAGCTTGCTGGAAAAATCTTCCAGCAACTCATTAAAGTGGTCAGAGGCACTTGCCAAAATTTCTGAAGGCGATAATTGCCCCCAAGGCTCAATGTTGAATACAAAAGTTGTCGGATCGCGCTCGATCTTTACGATTTCGTCATTCACTCCATCGCACGCCTCATACAAGTCGTGCTGCTCGATCAACTTCGCATCAATCTTATTATTGTTAAAGATCTGCGGCGGATATTTGTCCTTGAACTTGTCAAATTCTTTGTGATTATTGTTAACAACAACTTTAGGCTTGTACGTATACCATGCAAGGCAAGGAGCAAATTTGACGTGATCTTTGCCAACACCCAAAACAGCTGTTGCCTCAAGCTCAAGCTCCTGACCCTTCAGCAGCTTTACAATCGGCGTCTTTGGGAAAACCGGCTTAACTTTGGGATCTTTGCTCTTCAAATCTTCTGCATAAACCGTGCACGGACCTTTTGCTTTCAAAGTGAGCTTAACTGAGTTCTTTGCACTCAGTTCATCTTCAGGCTTTTTTCTGTCGTAACCTTTCAAATCAGTCGTGAGAGGCAAGAGACCCAAACGGTGCGCCATGATTTCATCATACAACGCACTGTTGTTCTGAACAAACTCAACATCTTCAATTGCCATGGTAGGCACTGCCTCAATCATAATACGACGCAAACCATTGGCCAGAGCCGGATTTGCGTTCTTCAACAGAAAAGTTACTCTTCCTGTTTTCTTGTCCTTTTTGATTGTTTCAATCATACGCGTCGTCCTCGCTTACCGCCCTTCTTCCTGCAACCACCGTGCGGAACCGGTGTTACATCCTCAATAATTCCAATCTTAAGACCCATTCTGCTCAAAGCACGAATTGCTGCCTGAGCCCCAGGACCAGGTGAGTGCGGACCATTATGACCGCCAGGAGCGCGAACTTTAACGTGAATGCCCTCAATACCTTTTTCCAAAGCTGTTTCAGCCGCACGCTTTGCAGCCATCATCGCAGCAGTCGGAGAGCTTTCCAAACGATCAGCTTTAACCATCATACCACCGCTCGCCACTGCAAGCGTTTCCGTTCCTGTAATATCAGTAATGTGAATTATCGTGTCGTTATATGATGCGTAAATATGAACAAGACCCCATCTGATTTCTCTCATTTCTTCTCACCTTTTGCTTCCGGCTTTTTTACTGCTGCTACCGGCTTACTCGGTGTTCTGTTTTGAGGCCTTCTTTGTCCTCTTCTTTCAAACGGCTTTTTGCCAGCAGCTGCCCTTGCAATAAATGATTTAGGCTTTGACTTGATAGCACGCTCGGGATGCTCAGCACTTGCCAAAGAACTGTTGGCTACAAAAGAAATTTGAGGTTCTTGTTCGATTGGAACCAAGTAACTTGGCGCGGTGATTTTGTTTTGGCCAACCATCACGTGCTCGTGCACGATAAATTGCCTTGACTGCAACGGCGTTCTTGCCAAACCTTTCTTAAGAACTAAAGTTTGTAAACGCCTGTTAAGCAAATTTTTGACTGTCAATGCAAGGACGTCATCCAGCTTTGCGCCTGCCGGCAGCAAACCAAGGCGCGCAACTCTGTCAAGCAATTGTTTCTTCTCGAGTTCTGCCTGAGTTGTACGAAGTGCGATAAGACGCTTTGCCTGGTTAGCAAAAGTTTTGAGCTTGCTGGTGATTTTCCACAATTCACGCTTGGTGGTGAGACCATATTCCCTGACGAGAATACGCTCTTCCTCAATTCTTGCGCGCTGCCATGGATGACCAGGACCAGCATACTTACTCTTAATTTTTCTTGGGTCACCCATTTTTACTTACCTGCAGGAGCTGGTTTCTTGGCACCGCCAGTCTTGACGCCCATAACCTTGCCCTTGTTTGCCCTGAAGTTGCTTCTGGTACGCTGACCACGCACTGGAGCATTCTGAGAATGACGGACGCCTTTATAGCACTTGATACGCTTCATCAGCTTGATATCGTTTTCTTTGTTGAAAATAAGGTCGTTTGTAATAACGTGCTTGTCAATGCCTGTGTCCAAGTCATGACGCCTGTTAAACATCCACGCAGGAATGCCGTGCTTGGCAGGGTCTTTGATAACTTCGTCCAACTTCTTCGCTTCTGCATCAGACAAGTTACCCGACTTAGACAGGCCATCGATTTTTGCAACCTGACAAACGGCGTGCGCTAAAGGAACACCAACTCCACGGATGTCTTTCAAAGCATACACTACTGCTTTCTTGCCATCCAAGTCTGTGTTTGCAATACGAATCAGGTGTTTGAATTCTGCCATAGTAGTTAGGTAGAATGAAGCAATTCATTCCACCCTAAATGCGCTCCTCGTTGGAACTCGGGCGATAATAGACGGGACAAGGGGGTTATTTATAAAGCTTTCTAAGGATAGTGAAATGAAG
>CAZWVL010000015.1:0-15962 GCA_964637115.1 uncultured Methanosarcinales archaeon | reverse complement strand
CCCGGCATTAACCAAGATATAGACTTAGATCTTTATCTAAACTGTAAAGTTTATGCTTTCCTGCTGTTAGGCAGACATTCTTCAAATCGCTATTAAGCTCAGAACAAACGCTCTCAGCATTCTCAGGGAAGTACTTGCCCATAAACTCTCCAGCACCTTCAATGCAGGCAACCTGCTCATCATGAGAGCCAACGCAGACATCCTTGATGTGCAGTTTTCCAAGAACGAAAATCTTTGCGTGAGAAGTTCCAATGCCGTGGAAGCAGCCAAGACGGACTCTGCCTTCCAGTTTCTTACACTCTGCCACCAAATCAAGACCAACCTTGTCCAGCTTCTTTCCCACAAGACCAACTTTTGTGCGCATACAAGTAGCCGGATAAGCAAAAGAATCACAAGGGTGAAACAAACTCTTGTCTGAAGCATCCTTTGCTGTTAGATATTCCATGTATGCACCGTCAGCACAATAATATTCCATCTTCTTGTCATCAAAACTCGCACACGCTGCCAAAGCATCAGGAATAAGGTAGCCGCTCAAGAACATAACAGAATGGCCAACGCCATGAGCACACTCACCAGGACCATATGATGACGTCATTTCTGCATTCGTCAAGCAAATGTCGCGCAGCATCGGTTTTAACTTGTCAATATCAACGTGATGATCTTCATCATCTCCCTCTGCGCCCTTGAAAACTTCCATCAGCACACCGTGCATGCAGCCGGTGTAACAAGCATCACCACAGATGCGCAAAGCAGTAGAAATGTCCTTGGCCCTTGCAAAAATCACCTTTCCAGCGTCATGAGCTTGGCTGTGGCAGCCGGAATACACTTTTTCTATTCCATCAAGAATACCATTTGCGCCGATAACGTCAATGAATTCTTCGTATAACGCGCGCTTGTTTGTAATTGTGCCAGTAGCTTTCAAGCTTTTCTCAAAATCGAGCTGCTTGTCCTGGACTGTGGAAGGGTCGACAAATAGAGTATTTTCGCTTGTTTCCACAGACGCATTCAGAACTACGCTGCCTGTCTTGCCGGCGCAGGCAACAAGCAACAAAAGTGCAAAAAGCATTCCTATTTTCTTATGCATATTGCGAGGATAATTGTGGTCTTTCTTAAACTTGACGCAATTTGCCTTTAAATGTGCTCTGAATCCATAGGGCGGAATCTATGGACGAGCGGAACAATATTTGAACCTTTGCGCTCAAGTTCCCACAACTCGCAATAATCCATTCGATAATTTAACCAGCTTTTTCTCCTGTTATCTGCGTGATGCAAGAAGGCAGCATTAATAATGCCGTGCAAGATGGCGATTAAGCTCTTGTCCGGATGCTTATCGCCTAATTTGATAAGATGGCCTGATATGCGATTTGCCACAGTTCTCGACGTTGGCAGCTTGCTGAGATAACTTCGTGGATAATCTGCTATTGATTTCACGCCACCTGCTTTCACATAGTCGCGGACGTAGTCTTTGATGTCAGTTTCACCTAGTTCATTAATAGCATAATGGTTTCCTTTTTTGAGACGGGTGCCCATACTTTTCGCTACAATTTTTGCAGTCTTTAGTGAGCGTTCTAATGTCGAAGTTATGAAAATTGCTGATTCTGGGTCCACAAAACGACGAATATACTCACCCAATTCTCCGGATTGCCTTTTGCCATCCTCAGTGAGATCCTGGCGCGTAGAGGGCTTTACGGGATTATCGGACTTGACATACTGGGCGTGCCTGCAAAGGTAGATTTTTTGCACCATAGGGCTCCGGAATTCATTGTTACATAAAAACCTATTGTTCTGTTGTCCCTAATAGGTAGTATCAAAACGAAAGCTTTATAAAGGGAAAGCGCATTATACGAGTAAAATGGGGGCATACAATGAAAGCATTATTTGACAATTTCCTATTCGAAAAGCCGGACATCAGAAAGCTCCAGAACGACATAAACCAGACTACAATCTTTAAACAGCTTACAAGCCCGGAAATGAGGACAGTAAGCAAATATTTGCAAATAAGACAGTTCAGAAAAGGAGAAAGAGTATTCTTCGAAGGCGACAAAGGTTCGGCCTTATTCATTGTTCTAAGAGGAAACGTCCAAATCAGCAAAATAGGAAATGGCAAGAAAACTATATTTGCGGACCTTGGAAATGGCAGCTTTTTTGGAGAATTGGCACTAGTACACGATGTGCCAAGAACAGCAAGCGCAATGTCAACAGAAGACTCAATCTTAGTCTGCCTTTTCAGACACGATTTTGAAAGAATAATCAAAAACTATCCAATACTTGGCAATAAGATGCAGAGTATAATCGGAAAGATTCTGGCACAAAGACTGTCAGCAATCATAGAGCAGGTATGAACAAGTTTAACGTTTATTTTGGACTGAGCATTCTCGCCCTAGTCGTTTTGGGAGTTCTTGTTTTCAAGTACTGGTTTATCACTGCCAATATTGTTGGCGGTTTTTTACTCTACTTCATGATTGATAAATTCCTTGACTGGCTGGAACGCAAAGGAATCAAAGGACTGGCAGCTTACACCATACTCGCAATAGTATTCGGCATAGTAGCAACGAGCTTTATACTATTCGTCAGCATTCCAGTAGTTGAACAAACAAAAGCGCTAATTGTACAATTGCCCGAAATTGCTGAAAAAATAAACACGAAAGTAATGGAACTATCAGACACGTTCCCCTACTTGGTAAAAGCACAGGAGTCTATCAAGTCAAAATTAGTAGCAGCGAGCGCAAAAGTGCTCGCAATAACAGGGGACATTCTGACAAGTGCAGTAACTATTATTTTATTGGCTGTCATCCTGCTCGCATCAAGAAACACACTTCATCAGGAGTTTACCAAAAACATTCCAAACGAATACTTTGAGGTTGTAGTCGGAATCATATACAAGATTGTAGACCACGTTGAAAGCTACTCAGTAGCAAAAATAGTGGAGACCATCATAATGGTCATTTTGCACGCCCTGGGCTTCTGGGCAATAGGAATGCCGCAGCCATTGCTGTTTGGAATACTTGCAGGAATCTTGAACATCATACCATACTTGGGACCACTGTTTGCAGCCGTGCCTATAGGCCTGGCTGCATTTGTAATAGGTGGATTCCCATTATTCGGCCTTTCAATGCTGGTAATATTCATCGCACAAGTCATTGACAACACGATATTACAGACATGGATAATTTCAAAATTTGTGGACATACATCCGCTGATGGTTGTCATAATCACGCTCATCGCTGGAGAGGTAGCAGGCGTTATAGGCATGGTAATAGCCATCCCAGTTTACGTTGTAGCAAAAATAGTTATCAGCAACATCTATGAATATTTCAAGTCTATGAAAAGACACGAACACATTTTGCGACAAGAACTTCAGCAGACACGCAGACAGAAGGCGCACTTAGTTGGTGCACATTAAATTAGAAAAAACTCAAACTTTTTTTCAGAAAAAATGCCTTAGGCCCATGCAGTATCGTTTGTGTCCTCTCTACCAGGGTCGATTGGTTCGACCCTAACGATTACTTCCTTGCCCTCATGGTCAATGACTCGGGCAGCACCCCCTTTGGCAAGTTTTTGAACTACTCTTTCAAGTTCAGTTTCCCAAAACCCAGCAAACTCGCTCATAAAAAGATATATAGATGGCCAGAGATTTATAACTTGTCATAAGAATTTATATAAAATTACAAGTTATCCGAATGTGAACGTATATAGTTTGAAGCCAGAACCTTTCACGTCAAATGACAAAGTATGCTGGCCGTATTCAGAGTCAACCAACGTATAAAGGTCTTCTACGTCGACTTTTTGAGAGCTAATTACTTTGTCATCAACATTTATTGCTATGTCAGAGCCGGGATTGCCAGAAGCAACTATGTTCACGTTCTTTGCGTTGTATTTGAGAATAACTTTGCCAGTTTCGCTTACTAAACGTACGTGGTCAGTGTCAACAAACCAAGTTCCTTCCAAGTAGACGTTGTTTGATGAAATTGATGATGGAAGCATATACGTCATTTCCTGTCTTGCTGGCAAACCTTCCTTGTTGCCAAAGTTTCCTCTTGTAAATTCATAGCCCAGATAGATTTCAGGAGTGCCAATTCTCATAAACTCGACTTTTGGTGCTTTAACTTCAGAGACTTCTGTTGGAATACCTTCAGTCATGCCCAGCTTTGTCGCACGCTCTTCCAACAGTTCCTGAATTTTCCTTTCTGCTTCTTTATAGCCGCCTTCACCAATATGATCCCAGACAATGTATCCATCAATATCAATCAGATATTTTCTCGGCCAATAGCGATTCATAAATGCATTCCATGTTGCATGGTCGTTATCTAAAACAACAGGATATTTAATTCCAAACTTCTCAACAGCACGCTTGACATTTTCGTACTTTTTCTCAAACTCAAACTCAGGAGAATGAACGCCGATAATTTCGAGACCTTTGTCCTTGTATTTGTCGTGCCACATGGTAAGATAGGGCAGAGTACGCTGGCAGTTAATGCAGCTGTACGTCCAAATGTCAATGAGAATTACCTTTTTGCCAACAAGACTGCTGATTGTGATATTATCGGCATTAATATAGCCGGCAATGCCTGCGAGTTCAGGCGCAGGAATGCCGTTCTTCTTTTGCACAGCAGGAGAAACACGCTCGACCTCTTTTGAAGGTTCTTGCAAGTAAATAATTGAAGCTATTACGAGCGCCAGCAAAACAACAAACCAGATTTTTTTCATCCCAGTAAAAACCTGTTCAGGAAGTTAAAGCTGCCTGCCACTAATGCGAGTTTGTTTGTGAAAACTAATATACCGAGCGCAACAACCAGCAAGCCGACAACAATGTTGAAATATTTTAGGAATGTGCCGTGCTTCTGGATCCACGCAATGAAATTATGGGCAAACAAACCAACTATCAGAAACGGAATGCCTAAGCCCAATGAATACGACAAAAGCAGTCCAAACGCATCACTGGGCATTGCTGTTGCAAGCGCAAGAATCGAGCCAAGCACAGCACCAACACAAGGCGTCCAGCCAACGGCAAATGCAGCACCAAACAAGAAACTTGATACTGCACGATTGCCAATCTTGGGAACTCTGAACTTGTGTTCTCTCTGTAAAAATTCGGGCTTGATAAAACCAAGCAGGTAAAATCCGAACAGGATGATGATGACGCCTGCAACACGGCCCAGCCACGTCTGCGTTGTATATGCGACATTCGCAAGAATGCTGTTGAGCAAGACGCCAACAATTGAAAATACCGTGCCAAAGCCGAGTACAAACAAGAAACTGTGGCCAAACAATTTCCAACGGGACGTCTGTTCAACTTTCTGACCGGCCAAAAAGCCCAGGAATGCTGGAATTAATGGAAGTATGCACGGAGCGAAGAATGAAATAATGCCCGCAATAAAAGCAATAAAAAAAGAAATTTCAGCCATTTAGAGACTCCTCATTTCCTGCAGGAATTTGTCCTTTGTCCAGGCTTCAGGGCTCTTCTTCACGATTTGGCCATTCTTCAGAACAACTTTGGTGTGCTGGTAAGCAATCTGGTATTGCTGTGCCAATGCTGCATGCTCAGGAGTTGTCTGGTCATCCTTGTAATGAATCTTGAAACCAACAACATTCGGGTCATTTAATTCACTGAATGCAGCAATCAAGTGCGGTTCCTGCTTCTGGCAAATACCACACCAGTCGGCAGAGAATTCCAAATAAATAGTTTTTCCTTCAGCAACAGCCTTGTCAAACATGGTCTTGTCCCAGTTGTAATATCTTGATGTGCCGCCGCCAATCAAACCAGGCTCCATCATCCTGCCTTCAGGCACGCTGTCTTTTTCCATCATTTCATCTTTTTTCATCTGCTCCATCTGTTCGGCAGTCCAGTCGCCCTTTTCCATAGCCTCTTTTTCCATCGTTTTCTGCTCAGGAGTCTCGCCCATCATCTGCTTTGTCGGCGCGCACGCTACCAGCAATACCAACAATGCAACGAGTACGTATTGTTTCATTTTTCAGCTCCAGGAAATCGCGTTCAATACGGTGAAAGCAATTGTTTGCAATATTGTCAGGATGAACACGTGCATGCTGACTATCTCAACAAAGTAGTTCATGCTGGTGACGTAAAAGTAAAACGACATCGCATACTGAGCCAAAAACGCCACTGTGAACAGCAGCAACCCGGTGGTAAATGCGGAACGTATTTTCACCCAGTTTTTGCCATACACAAATGCCAGCATCAGCAGTAATATCATATTCACTGCCGTCAGCACAAACGTTGCTTTCATCACGAATTCCATGGTGTTTTCCTCCTAAATCTCATTTAACTACTTTTTCCCAAATCTCTTCCAAATTACACGGAAATCATTCCATAATCTCTCCATTTCATCAGAAATGAAGTAGACAGCGCCGTATTTGCCTTTATTAATTGCCGTAATAATCCGGTTATCAAGCAAGATGCGAATATGATGCTGTACTGTTTTGTAATCAAGATTCAGCAGTTTTGCCAGCTGGTGCATGTTCATCGGCTTTTTCTTCAATGAAGTAACAATAAGAACTCTTGTCTCGCCGCCACGTGTGCCTGCGAAGAGATACCAGACCAGATTTTTCATTAAGAATGAAATTAATTAAAAGGTTATTAAATCTTGCCAACCAAGTCAAGACCGGGTTTCAGGGTCTTGCTGCCAGGCTTCCATGAAGCAGGGCAGACCAAGCCAGGGTTCTTTGAGACAAATTGGGCTGCCTGCAAACGGCGCATGATTTCGTATGCACTTCTGCCAATACTGTTATCATGAATGTCATACGACTTTACAATACCCTTAGGGTCAATGATGACAGTGCATCTTTGAGAAAGACCATCGTTTTCAATAAGAGAGCCGTACGCAGTGCAGATAGTTCTTGTTGGATCCGCAATCATCGGATACTTGATTTGCTTTATTGTAGGAGAGTTATCGTGCCATGCCTTGTGCACAAAGGTAGTATCAGTGCTGACAGAAAGAATTTCAGCGTTCATCTTCTTGAAAGCCTCATACATGTCAGCCAATTCTCCAAGCTCTGTCGGACAGATAAAAGTGAAGTCAGCAGGATAGAATGCAAGAATTACCCATTTTCCGCGGTAATCTTTCAAGTTAATCTTGACAGTTTTATTGTTCTGAAATGCTTCTGCAATAAATTCTGGTGCTGGTTTTCCTACAAATAAGCTCATGGCATCTACCCCCGTTCTATGAAGAAAAATGAAAGAAAAATAAAAAGTTTGTGAAGTTAAACGTTAGTAGTTTAACTTAGAAGCGTCGAGGCTTGCGTTTTGCGTAGCATTCTCGGCAATAGACTGGTTTTCCTTCAGTTGGCTTGAAAGGAACCTTGGTCTGTTGTCCACATTCAGAGCACGTTGCATCGTGCATCTCACGTGGAGCGCCAAAATCGTTTCCGAATCCCATTTTCTTATTCACCCGGTTGTGTTAGTTATACGACGAGAACTAGTCTCTGTATACTGAGTATATGTGATATGGGGGACTATATAAATGTATTGTTTCGCCATATTTATATACAATCATAATTTGATGGTATTTAAAGAGGTGAATATATGAATCCATTAGTTGCTGTTCTTGTCTGTCTCATTGTCATATATATCCTCTCTGAAGTGCTGCGCACATTTTCAGTGCCCCGCGCCGTAAGCCAGATTGGCGCAGGCATAATTCTTGGGCTTCCAGCAATCAGCCATTACCTCTTTACCACAGAAAGCATGGCGCTGGTGAAATTCCTTGCAGATGTCGGCCTTATCCTGCTTCTTTTCTTTGTCGGACTGCAAGTCAGCTTCAAACAGTTCAAGAAAAACATTGTCTGCAGCGCGTGGATTTCTTTTTTCAACACCAGCCTGCCGCTTATTTTGGGATACCTTGCCAGCAGGTACGTGTTTTCCTTAGACAACAGCACCAGCATTATTGTTGGCATCTGCATGAGCGTCAGCGCAACAGCAATCGCACTTGACCTGCTTGAAGAATTCAACAAACTGCGAACCAAAATTGGCGTGCTTATCGCCAGCGCAGGAACTTTTGACGACATGGTTGAGCTGTTTCTCATCACAGGAGTACTTACTTTTCTTGAAACGGCAATCAAGCAAACAACCCTGCTGCAACTTTTGTACGGCGTGATATTGTTTGCAGGCATTGTCACAATTTTCAGGTTCTGGATTATTCCCTTTGTAATCAAAAGAATTGAAGGACAGCCAGAACATGCGCAGCTGTTTACGGGAGCACTTATCATCACACTCGTCATGGCAGTTCTCGCAGACTATCTTGGCGTTGGAGCACTGATTGGAGCAATTTTCAGCGGGGTTATAGTGCGGCAGGTACTGTTCAAGGAACCCGGGCATTTTCCATGGGAGCGGACAGAAATCATGCATTCAGTTCACACAATTGCCTTCGGCTTCCTTGTTCCATTCTTTTTCCTTTTTATCGGCCTCCAGACAAACGTGCTTGCCATATGGGAAAACATCTGGTTCAATGTTCTAATTACCATTCTTGCCATTGCCGGCACGGTAGTCGGCAGCGCCTTAGGATATCATATGATTGTCCGCAACTGGAAAGAAGGATGGATTGTAGGCTGGGCGATGAACGCAAAAGGAGACACGGGCCTTGTCATTGCACAAATTGCCCTTGCAGCCGGTGTAATTACCAGCACTATTTTTTCCTCACTCATCTTCATGGCAGCAGTTTCAACGCTCATATCGCCTTTTGTTCTAAAGCGGATGCTCAAAAAAGTGTGATAAGGTTTAAAAAGCCCTGAGAACGATAACCTTCTTATGCGGCCGTGGCACAACCCGGTACTGCGCCGGTCTTGAAAACCGGTTTCCGAAAGGATTTCCCGGTTCAAATCCGGGCGGCCGCGTTTACTTATCCTGAGCGTAGGTTGGGCGGTATACGTTTCCTGAAGCGCCAAATCTTTGCGACTGGCGCAGATTATTCTGATATATTTCTGTGTCAAATGCGCGCTTTTCATTGTCAGAAATCTGACCAGTCGGGCAGCCTGTACACGATACCAAAACCACTGCGGCAATACCCTCAACCACCCACGAATTAAGTTTTGAAACAATCCCCATGGATGTTTTCATGCTGTCTTGGCATATAAATCTTACCACAACATTAATAAAAGAGCAAAGTGCATTTAAAGACAGATGGCACGCAAAGACATATGGAAGAAAAAGAGGAATCCGTGGATAACGGCTGGCTACATAGCAGCAGTCATAGTTTTAATCTACATTGCATATTCAGTCTGGTATGTTATCGAGAACCAGGAAAGCGTCGAAGAATTTGAAGTATGCGGACCGGACAAATGCGTCAAAACATTCCACATCCATATGGGCATACACTTTGACATATGCGGCAAGAGCATCAGCATGCCATTAGAACACGGCCCGCTAGAGACGTCACACACTCATAAAGAACGCAATTACGTACATTTCCACGAACGACTGCCATATGACCCGGTCAGCGGCAAACTGCTGGAAACAACCCCATTACAATTAGGAACACTAATGAACGATTTTGACATCAGATTCAATGAACGCTGCATTGCAAACTATTGCAACGGCGATGCATGCCCAGATGGAAAACCAGGAACAGTAAGAATGTTTGTCAACGAACAACCAAGCACCGAATTCGACAAGTACGTCTGGAAAGATGATGATGAGATACTAATTACTTTTAGCTAAAAGAGGCAATCATGGCACCAAAAAAGAAGAAGAAAGCAAAGAAAAACGTCTGCGAGTTTTGCTAGTTTATGAGCGAAATAAGCCTTCCAATCATAGTAGGCGCAGCATTAATTGACGGAATCAACCCCTGCGCATTTGGAGTACTTATCTTCATGCTCGCCTACCTGGCAAAAACTGCCAAGCGCAAGATGCTCTTAAACGGCCTTGTCTACATTTTTTTCGTGTTTCTAACATATCTAGTATGCGGACTGATACTTTTGCCAATCATCCGAAAACTGGCAGGATTCTCGGTCGCATCATACTATGTTATAGCCGGGCTTGTTGTTCTTGCCGGACTAATAGAAATAAAAGACTACTTCTGGTACGGAAAAGGATTCAGTTTAACGATTTTCCCGTCAGAAGCAGCACGCATCAAAAAATACGTCAAACACGTTGGAGACAAGTGGTACACTTCTGCATTCCTTGGAACATTTGTTGCACTTGTTGAACTGCCGTGCACGGGAGCGGTATATTTAGCAGTTCTTGCACTAATGTCATTGAGCGGCGTTACCGTTGGCAATATTAGCTTCCTTGTCATTTACAATCTGATTTTTGTCGTACCGCTTATCCTAATACTTTTCATGGTCTACAAAGGCATCCATTGGAAACACTTTGAGAACTGGCGTCAAAAACATAAAGGACTCATGCGGTTGTTTACCGGCGTACTCCTTATTGTAATGGGCGTCTGGATGATAGAGTTCACCTTTACAGAACAACGCATTGCAATGCCGACCATTACGCTTGCCTCGCTCGTCACATTAGTAGTGCTGCTTGCACTCATAGTCTTCATCAAACATTCGGTCGAGAAGAACCATGAGCACTGATTTAACTAAAAAGAAATGCGAGCCGTGTGAAGGAGGCGTACAGTCGCTGACAAAAGTTCAGATAGAAAAACTTCTGCCAAAAGTACAAGGATGGAAGATTGTAGACGGCAAGTTACACCGCACCTGGAAGTTTGCAGATTTTGTTGAAGCAAGCTCGTGGCTGGAGAAAATCAAGTTTTTAGCAGAAGCAGAAGGACACCACCCAGACATACATTGGTATTGGAACACGATAACTTTAGAGATGATAACTCACGCCATCAAGGGACTGAGCGAGAATGATTTCATTCTTGCAGCGAAAATAAACGAACTTACTGGGCCAGCTTGATTAACGCGTTTGCCAACTTCTCACTATCGTGACGGATAAGTTCAGGAGCGGACATCACGTCGCCTGTTACTAATTTCACGCCGGTCTTTGCGATTTCCTTTTCGTCAACCTGCACTGGAAACTGATTCTGGCTGGCGTACTTCTTCAGCAAAACAGGATTGCCCTTTGCAGAGTTGCAAAGAATGACATCTGGAGAGCCGCCGTACTTGATAATTTCTTTCAAGTAATCAGATGCTTTGTAACCGGTTGTTTCTCCATATTTAGTCATCAGACTGCACACAAAAACCTTCTTTGCTTTTGTAGATTTCAACGCTTCAGTAACACCTTTGACCAATAAATTGGGAACAATGCTTGAGAATAAGTCTCCAGGACCTATGACGACCAAATCAGCATTTTTTATCGCCTGGATTGCTTCGGGATTTGCCTTTGCCTCAGGCTCAAGCCAAGCTTTCATAATGCGCAAATTCGGATCGTGCTGAGGAATATCGATGTTTGTTTCACCCTTGATAATCTGCTTGTTCTCAAGTTCTGCGCAAACGTGGCAGTTGTCAAACGAAACAGGAAGAACCCTGCCTTTAATGCGGAGAACCTTTGAAGCCTGCCTGATAGCTTCTGCTTCGCTGCCAGTAAGTTCTGTCAATGCAGTAAGGAAAAGATTGCCGAAAGAATGGCCCTGCAGGCTGCTGTGCTCGTCGAAACGGAAAATAAACAACTGCCTGAGAACATTGTCGTTTTCGTCTGCCAATGCGATAAGGCAACGCCTGACATCACCAGGAGGCAGGATGCCGAATTCGTCTCTTAAAAGACCGGTAGAGCCGCCGCTGTCAAACATGGTAACAACGGCACTGAGGTCATCTACTTTATTTTTTAATCCTCTTAATACTGTGAAACTGCCGGTTCCGCCGCCGATAACGACAACTTTCATAAATACTCCTTGGTTGTTTCTTTCATTGCCCTAAATTCTTTTAATGCTTTGAGGAATAACGGATGAAATAATTTCTTTCCTGCTTTTATTTCTTCATCCAACTTTTTCATCGTCCAAAATTCACCAGACTTAACTTCGTCTTTGTCAAGTTCAATCCCGCCTTTAAAATCTTTCAGGGCGTACAACTCTGTTAAAATCCGCTCGTCTGCTTCATGAAGACCGAACTTAATAATTTCCTTGACACGCTTGGGCACTGCACAAATATTCAACTCCTCATGCAGCTCTCTTTCTGCAGCATCTTTGAATGTTTCACCGCTCTTAACATGGCCAGATAAAGAACCTTCAAAAAAACCCGGGTACTTATCTTTTGACAATGCTCGCTGCTGTATAAAGAGTTTGCCATCAGGATCAAATACCATGACGTGCACAACACGATGCAGCAAGTCCTTCTTGTGGGCGTCAGCCCTATCTGCCTTGCCAACTATTTCATCGTGCGCGTCAACAATATCCAAAACCTCTTTCATAGCGTAAAATGAAATAGGGGGGTATTTAATCCTTTTTAGAAGTACCAAAGATTTTTATATAGCGTATGAGAAGAATAGAGTATGGTTTTAACATACATCTTGGTATCAGTCATTCTTGTCAGCTTAGTATCATTTGTCGGTGTACTAACACTTTATTTGCGACCAAAATTGCTTGACAAGATTTTGTTTGGACTGGTAAGCTTTGCGGCAGGAGCATTGCTGGGAGCAGCATTCCTTGATTTGCTGCCAGAATCACTCGAAACAACAGGCGGGCCAATTTTTGTTTATGCACTTGTAGGAGTGTTGGTATTTTACATCATTGAAACATTCCTTTATTGGTATCACTGCCACTATGGGCATCACCATCACCACGCAACACACAAGAAAGTGCATCCGTTCGCCTGGCTCAATTTGTTTGGAGACGCCATCCACAACTTTGTTGACGGAATGATAATAGCGGCTGGTTATCTGGCAAGCATTCCTGTTGGCATTGCGACAACAGTAGCGGTTGTCTTGCACGAAATACCACAAGAACTGGGAGATTTCGGAATACTCATATTCGGAGGATTGTCCAGAGGAAAAGCATTATTTTTCAATTTCCTGTCGGCACTCACGGCAATACTTGGAGCACTGGCAGTCTTTTATTTCAGCATAGTGTTCGGCAACCTGAGCGCGTTCTTAGTTCCATTTGCAGCAGGCGGATTTATTTATATTGCAAGTGCAGATCTTTTACCAGAACTGCACAAAGAGCGCAATATTCAGAAAGCGTTCCAGCAATTATTCTTTTTCTTACTTGGAGTAGCGGTCATCTGGGCGATGACGGTATTTGTGCGCTAGCACGTACAGCACGACGGACACTTGTTACAGCCCTTGCACACAGGCCCAGTCATACCGCATTCTTCGCAGTGTTGCATTCTGAACTGGAAATAATTGTTGCTTAATTAAGCTTGCTTGGGTGATTCATGATGAACAACGTGTTCCTTTGAGTATTCCTTGCCTGATTTAAGAAGAATAACTATTTTTACCCGAGACACGCCAGAACTTGCAGAACCAGAAAGTGTTGCTTTTTTCAAATCTCCCAGAGGAAAATCAATTTCCTGTAATTCACCGAATAAGAATTCACTCAATCTTATGGCAGATTCTTTAAAAAAGTCATTATTCGACTTTCCTGAAAGTAAATCCATTTCAAAATTCTTCCCGACGGGCAAACAGTTCCAATCTACCAAGTCTCCCGGATAATCAAACAGAAAGTCAATAATATTATTGATGACGTCTGTCAGTGTATGAGGCGGTAGCATTTTATTGGTCAGAACATCCTCTAAATTTAAAGTTTTGTTTTTTACCGTCTTAAAACCCTTGCTTATCAGAACTAAACATCAATCATTTCTATCTCAATATTCAAACCTTCTGGAATAGGAACTCTCATAACAAGGCGCAAAGCTCTTTCATCCAAACCAAGGTCAATCAAACGCTTGTGGACACGCATTTCATACCTTTCCCAGGTTGAAGTGCCCTGACCGCAAGGAGAACGTCTTGTTGCGAGTTTTAATCGTTTTGTAGGAAGAGGAATAGGACCGCGCATGTCAACACCGGTCTTGTCAGCAATATCTTTAATGAAAGCACAAGTCTGATTTAACTTGTCAATGTCTACACTCGCCAACTTAATTCTTGCTTTCTGCATGTTTCAGTTCACGGAGATTCTTAGGTCTTCGTGATTAATTAATGAAAATAAAAAATTATTTCTTGACCAAGTCAATGCACATGCCCGCAGCAACAGTGTTGCCTGAGTCACGCACTGCAAACCTTCCCAATGGAGGGAACTCCTTGACCTTCTCGATAACGAGAGGCTGGATTGGCTTAATCTTAACGACGCAAGCGTCTCCATTCTTCACGAAGTCCGGATGCTCTGCCAAAGTTTCGCCGGTTGCCGGGTTAATTTTCTTGACTATCTCGGTAATCTGGCACGCAACCTGAGCAGTGTGGATGTGGAACACAGGAGTGTAGCCAACAGTCACAACAGTCGGATGGTTCAAGATAATCATGTTTGCAGTAAACTCAACAGCAACGGTAGGAGGGTTGTCGACTGGACCAATAACGTCGCCTCTTGCGATGTCCTTCTTTTCGACACCACGCAAGTTGAAACCAACGTTGTCACCAGGCTCTGCTTCTGTAAGCTGCTCGTGGTGCATTTCAATGGTTTTGACTTCGCCAGTAATACCGGTGCCAGACCTGCCCGGCATGACGATGACCTTTTGGCCAACCTTCATAATGCCGGTTTCAATCTTGCCGACTGGAACAACACCAATACCTGTAATGTTGTAAACGTCCTGGATTGGAAGTCTCAAAGCCAAGTTTGTAGGCTTCACACGTTCCTTCAAATTGTCAATTGCTTCAAGCAATGAAGGGCCGGTGTACCAAGGCATGTTGCCAAGCTTCTTGACAACGTTCTCGCCAGGGTATGATGCTATTGGAACAATCTGCACGTCATCAACTTTGTAGCCAACGCTCTTGACAAGGTCCTGGGCTGCTTTTTTGGTAGCTTCAAACTTTGCCTGATCGTACTTGTTCAAGTCCTGCTTATTGCAAGCAACAATCAACTGCTGAACGCCAAGCGTCTTGCACAAGAATGCGTGCTCCTTAGTCTGAGCTTGGATACCTTCAGTACCGATAACGAGCACAGCGGCATCTGCCTGTGAAGCGCCGGTAATCATGTTCTTGATAAAGTCCCTGTGACCAGGTGCGTCAATAATGGTGAAGTCAAACTTCTTTGTTGAGAACTTCTTGTGAGACAAGTCAATGGTAATACCACGCTCTCGCTCTTCCTTCAATGAGTCCATAACGAACGCGAATTCGAAGCCTGACTTTCCAAGCTCCTGTGCTTTTTCCTTGAGCTTTCTCATAGTCTGCTCATCAATAGTGCCTGCATCGAAAAGCATTCTGCCAACTGTAGTTGACTTTCCGTGGTCAACGTGACCGACGAATACTATGTTTAAGTGTGGTTTTCCTTTTGCCATTGTATATGCCCCTCCTTCTTGAGTGTTAATATTACAAAACTAAAAAAGTCAGACGGGGGTTTATAAACGTTTCTGTTTTCCAAGAGGTAAAAAGTATACTGCAGAAGGCGTAAAATTTTAATATTACCTGCCATATATAAAGTACCAAAAGAGGCAGAGCTTTCAGCTGGTCTCTTTTGAATACAAAAGAGGTGATGCGTAATGAGGAAGACGTTTGTATTGCTGTGCCTTGTTCTGATGTTGGCACTGCCAGTCGTAGTGGCACGAACAGTACCTGCATATGGCAACTATTACGGCCAAGGAGAAAGCGTTGTGCGTTCGTACAACAGATACCAGATTGTACGCGTGAATGGAAACTCGTTCACAAGAACCATTGACGGCGTAAGACACGCGCTAAGCATCAGCGGCATTGATAGACAAATGCGAAAAGTCATCTTTGAAGACAGGTTTAAAGGACAAAAACAAAAAATAGAAGTACAGTTTGACACGAACAATCTAGGAACGCTGGTAGTAGCGGGCAAGTCATTCCCATTCCAGGTTGACGTCAAACGCAAATCCGTATCGATCAGTTACGGAGTTTAATTTTTTTACTTCATTGATACGACTAAAGTTTAAGTAAGCATCGGGCCGTCTCTAGAAAAAAA
>CAZWVL010000014.1:0-18326 GCA_964637115.1 uncultured Methanosarcinales archaeon | reverse complement strand
CCTATAAAATCTTCAGTCAAAAAGGTCATAATAACTGCCCTTCACGAGAGTACCCACCGTAGCTGTCGGCTTTGCCAAGCGATGACCGTTGGGGGTTAGTGTCTGGGGCTACAAGACCTTTTTGAAGCTTAAAACAATATTCGAGCCGAAATAGAGCAAGCCAATAATAACATTCATTTAATCATCAAATGAAGTCAAAAATAAGCCAATTACGACTGGAATCAGCTTAAATAAGCGCGATTTAGCCGTAAATAGGCAAGCTTGTTCTGTTTTAGCCGTACAGGGGGAAACCAAAATGGGAAAAATCAGCCCAGTATCATCAAAATACATTGTTAACGCAACGATTGAAGTAGAGGGCGTTGTAGACAGACCAGACGTCATTGGTGCAATATTCGGCCAGACAGAAGGCCTCTTAGGTGAAGATTTAGAACTAAGAGAACTTCAGCGTTCCGGTAGAATAGGCAGAATTGAAGTCAATATAGACACTAAGGGTGGCAAGAGTATTGGCCAGATCATAATTCCAAGTTCGTTGGACAAGGCAGAAACTGCCATTGTTGGTGCTGCTTTGGAAGTTATCCAAAGAATTGGTCCGTGCAATGCTAAAGTCAAGGTTCAAAATATTGAAGATGTCCGTATCAGTAAGCGTGGCTTTGTTATCGAAAGAGCAAAGCAATTGCTCAGGCAGTTGATGGACCAGGTTATGCCTGATTCTCAGGAGCTTGCAGAAGAAGTCGCGCACTCTGTTAGAATCATGGAAGTGACTGAATATGGCAAGGACCGCCTTCCTGCGGGTCCGGGCATTGAGGAATCTGATGAAGTCATTGTGGTTGAAGGCCGTGCTGACGTGATTAACATGTTGAAGCATGGTTTCAAGAACGTGATTGCAATGAATGGAACGTCAATTCCGCCGACGATTGTCGAGCTCAGCCACAGAAAAGATCTTGTTGCTTTTGTTGACGGAGATAGGGGAGGAAACCTTATCTTGAGAGACTTGCTTAACATTGCTGAAATTGATTTCGTAACCAGAGCTCCTGACGGAAAAGAAGTTGAAGAGCTGGCAAAGAAGGAAATTCACAAGGCTTTGCGTTCAAGAATTACTGCTGAGCAGGCTAAATTGGAGCTCGCGTCTATGAACACGAGTGAAAGCATTAGAAAGCCGATGATTGCAAGGCCTTTGCCGCCTGCAAGACCTCAGCAGCCGCCGTTGCGTCCTGTAGCGCCAATTAGCGCAGCTCCAAGACCAGTATCAAGCAAACCAATTCTCCGGGATGAAGAGAAAAAGCGTTTGGGCGAAATGCTCGAAGGTCTCATTGGCACCAGAGGAGCTTACGTGCTTGACGATAAGATGAATGTGTTGGGAAAGGTTCCTTTCACAGAGCTTAACAGCACGTTGAAATCATTGAACACCGGCGTGTACGCTGTTGTATTTGATGGCATCGTCGAAGCAGGCCTGATTGAAGTGGCTGAAAAGGGCACAATCAAGCACATTATCGCCATGGATACCAAAGTTGACCCTGCTGATTGCAGGATTAACATAGTTACAGCTGCGATGTTGTAAGTACATTTTTATACTTCTTTTTTTATTTCTATCTGTCAAGAACTCGCTAAATAATATTTTGATACTTCGAGTTCTTGAGCACACTCGGAATTGCACAGATTTATATAACAAATTGTGCAATTCCGATGTTAAAAGATGGTGTACGAGATTATTCTAGGGCGTGAAGCCGCCGACCAGGAGAAGTGGGGCAATAGAGGCACTATTCTTCTAGGCAAGCATTATGTCAAGATGGGCGCAGTTACAACACTTTCCCAACCTGTCTATATGGACCTTAACAAAGCTCACGTTGTTTTCGTGTGCGGCAAAAGAGGTTCAGGAAAATCTTACTGTCTTGGTGTTATTGCTGAAGGCATTTCCCTTTTGCCTCCAGATATTCGTAATCGTCTTTCTGTCATCTTGCTTGATACTATGGGCATTTATTGGACTATGAAATACCCGAACCATAAGGACGAAGCTCTCTTGAAAGAATGGGGTATGGAAGGCAAGGGTATTGATTGTAAAATCTACACGCCTTTTGGTTTTTTCCAGCGTTGGAAAGAATTGGGCATTCCAACAGACGTTGCATTTGCCCTGAATCCTGCAGAACTTTCTCCGGAAGACTGGAACCTGACTTTCGAAATTGAAACGACTGATCCTATTGCTGTTTTTATCGAGCGTATTATTCTTCAGCTCAAGAAAACTCATGGCAAATATGATATTCCCGATATTATTCAGGCTCTTGATGAGGACAAAACTGAAGAATTGCATACCAAACAAGCTGCAAAGAACCGTTTCATTGCCGTGGAAGAGTGGGGTTTGTTCAGGCCAGATGCAACCTCGATGAAAGAACTCGCGCAGGCCGGTCAAGTTACCATTCTTGACCTTAGCGCATACGCTATAATGCCCAACGGCTGGCGTATTAAGCATTTAGTCATGGGCTTAGTCTGCAATAAACTTTTCATGGAGCGTATGAAAGCAAGAAAAGATGAAGAATATGCTGCAGTCCATCAGGCAATTCATTACATTCTGGAAGATCACGAAGAACCCAAAGAATCCGAGATGCCAATTTGTTGGATTATGGTGGATGAAGCGCACGAATTCCTTCCGAACACTGGCAAAACAGCCAGTTCAGATGCTTTAATCACGCTTCTCAGAGAAGGCCGTCAGCCCGGTATTGCATTAGTATTAGCAACACAGCAGCCTGGCAAAATTCATACCGATGCTATGACTCAGTCTGACATTATCTTGTCTCATAGATTGACAGCAAAAATCGACACAGACGCTCTCGGCTCTTTATTACAAAGTTATTTGCGAGTTGGCCTTGACAAAGAACTCGCCAACTTGCCAAGAGTTGCAGGCGCGTGTATTGCAGTTGATGATGTCAACGAGCGCATGTACCCTATGCGAATTCGCCCAAGAATGAGTTGGCACGGCGGCGGTGCACCTGGCGTTATTATGGAGAGAAAAGAAGCTTTTAAATTCTAAAAAATAAATAAGAAAAAAATAATGCGCTTACGCGCAAGGTGGCACGAAGTCAGTGTCCTTCAGTGAGTTGAAGGTCATGTCGTTGAACTGGTATTTCATTTTGTTTCCATTCTTGTCAACAATGACCTTGTGCGGCACTCCATACGTGTCGTCTACCCACATCTCTACTCCTGAACCGTCTGGCAGGCTGTACGTGAGGTACGTTACGCTTCTGCTGTTGACGGTTTGTGGTCCCACAATCTTCGCATCTGCTGGTATCTCCTTAGTCCACTGATATGGCGTCTTCGGTATCTTCAGCATAGAGGCATCCACGTCAAACTTTTTGCCTGTGTTGTCTATGTTGTGGCTCTTGCATCTGCTGTTTTCTTCGCAGCAGCCAACACCCGCATCCAGATAGACATTGTCATAGTATCCTTCTCTGACGTAATAGTCTTCTTCATACATCTTGATTCTCATTTTTGTTCCTTTTACCAAATATGTATTCAGGAACAAGTCGCTTGTGTCCGTACCGCCATACAAGTATTGCAGTGATGAAACTTTCTCATCTGCTCTCTTCAATAAATCACGAAGTGCAGGGCTCATTGTCACTTTCTGCGTTACTACCACTTCTGATGGCGGTTGTGTTGTCTGTCTTTCTGACGGCAATGCGCGTACTGGTGGTGCTCTGCCAGTTTCCGGCTCTTGCACAACTGGTGCTGCTGGTTCTGTCACAGGCTCCGTAACCACTTCTTTTCTTTCTGGCGGTGCTTGCGGCGCACATGCTACCAGGAATAATAATGCGATAATTCCCAAAACCCATATTATTTTCATTTTTATTTCCTCCCTATAACATTTTTCTTGGAATTGGCGACAACTGTTCGTCAGGTGTCGCGTGTACCATTGAGATTAAACTTGCAACGAACATTAACGTGAATATTAATCCAAATGCAAACGCCCAAGTCCGTGAGAACTGTGGAAGGTATAACGCGCTGATTAGGAATCCTATCATGGAAGCAGCCATGAAGCTTGTCTTTATTGGTGCATATCTCATCGCGCGTGCCATATGTTTGCTCAGCATCACAGTCTTTATATATTTTTCTGGTTGAATATTTTTTCAACCAGCTGTAAAGCAGCTTCCTTCTTTTTTGGGAATACTGCCAATGACATCTTAATATGAAAGCAATTCCCGCTGTCCGTGAATAAAATCTTCCTTTCATCTATCCATGCATCTTTGTCAATGCGCATGAAAAAGTCGTATTCTTCGTCCAGTCTGCTCTCCGCTTGTGAAATAATCAATTGCTTCTGTTCATCGCTCAAATTATCCAGTAAAAACTGCAAAAAGTCATTCGTATGTGCTTCTTTCATCAGCACAATTGTGAAAATTTTGATTATTCTGTCATCAAACCCCTCTGCATTCTGAGTTTGAAATGGCACTTTTGCTTCTTCAAGATTAAACGGCACCAATGCGCGTATTCCTTCTCTGACCTCTTCTACATTTTCTTCCGGCTTTCCCAGCGCAGTGAGTGTTGCTCTGTGTATCCATCGCATTTTCTGTGCAAATGCGTAAATTTATAAAAAGCTTCACGTTTCGCAAACCTCATGAAACACACCGGGATTGTGACTTGTTTTTTGCTGGTCTTGTTTTTCGGAGCGCAGGTGATTGGTCTCGGAATAATTAATGCTTATATTGACGTTCAAGCTTCTGCGGAGCAGGGAAAGCTCGTTTTTAATCAGTGTCCTTTTATCGACTGTCCAACTTCTGAAGAAAGCTCGCCTGCATTTAGTATGTGGTACATTATTGGCGCAGTTATTGTTGGAACACTCTTGATTCTGCTCATCATTAAGTTTGCTCAGACGTTTTTGTGGAAGATTTGGTTTTATTTTGCGGTTACAGTGTGTCTTGCAATTGCTCTTGGCGCATTTATTCCGACAACGTATGCTTTATTGCTCGCTTTGTTACTTAGTTGGTTTAAAATCTTCAAACCCAATCTATACGTTCACAATATAACTGAATTATTCATTTATGGCGGTCTTGCGAGGATATTTGTTCCAATATTAGACGTCTTTTACGCGTTTATCTTGCTTCTCGCACTCTCAGTCTATGACATGTACGCCGTTTGGCACAGCAAGCATATGATTAAGATGGCAAAATTCCAGACAAAGAGCGGTATTTTTGCCGGCTTGTTATTGCCATACCGCATTCCATCTATTCGTGGTCCTAAGAAACAAGTCCGTACTGCTGTGTTAGGCGGCGGAGACATTGGTTTTCCATTGATATTTGCAGGAACTGTCTTAGTAGCATCCGGTTTCCTTAACGCATTTATTGTCGCCCTTGGCGCAACTGCTTCTCTTTTCATCCTGTTATTGATGAGCCAGCGTGACAAATTCTATCCTGCAATGCCCTTCCTGACTTTAGGTTGCGCATTCGGCTATGTCATTACTCTTCTTTTGTTGTAAACATCGGAATTCGAAGAATTCTGATGTACTCGGTAATAGCAGTTAGCGATACTGAGAAAGTGCTTTCTGCTTTGATGTTGCATTGTAGTCTGAAAGGTCAATTGTCATTCCGTGCTGTGCTGCTATTACTTGTATGCCTGTTTTTTGATGTAGTTCGCGTGCAGTGTAAACATTGCTGTTCATCAAAACGCAGAGTTTTGGCTGCACTTTGCTGATTATTTTTTCGTCAGGTGTGGCAAGTACTAATACATCTGCGCCGTATTCTTTTGCCTTAGCACCTGCCGCATATATGTAGCTAATTGTCCCTTCAGGCAGTTGTATGATGATTCCTTCTTTTTTCTTTGTAGCAACAACATCCTGAATGTGCTTCTTCTCTTCAACACCATCTGCTTTGAGTGTGCCCGCTATTTCTACATCCATGAAGCTTGGTCCATTGCCTACTAAAACGTGCGAGTCTTTTAGATGTATTAGAAACGCGTCCTGTCCAAAGTGTATCTTTGGCGCCATATGCCAGCGAAAAAGCCTTTTGCTATAAAATGATTTGTTGCCTTAAAAAGAGACGTACTTCAGCCGAAAGCTTTATAAAAGTGATACTACTATGTAGTAGTATATGAATGAGACATCAAAGCACGGTAAGAAGGATGACATACTGTATGCCATCCCTGCTGGATTTAAGACAATTGATGAGTTAGCTAAAATTCTGGCTGAAGGCGACGTTTCCAGGAGAAAGGAAGAGCTGAAAGCGTGGTACATTAAGAATGAATTTCCAAATTCGCCCCCTGACCGGCAGGAGATAATGTTTGCAAAAAGCAAGAATTATCAGAAATATCTCAGTGAAATTGAAGAAATTGACAAGGCAATGCCTCAAAATACTGTGGCATTGCGTGAATCTCTTCTTTTATATTTTAATCGCCTTACGGAAAGAGAGCGTGCTACTCTCGAAGAGCGTATGAAGATTGTGGGAGATAAAGCGCAGGAAGATGAAAAAATTAGGAAAGAAAATATGCAGTATTTGGCCGACGCGAAAGCGCGTGAAGCCGAAGTAACTGAGAAAGGCAGGCGTTATGATGCTGAACTGGCTCGTGTTAATGATTATGATGTCAAATTAAAAGCACGCTCTGAGGAATTGGGCATTTTGGAGCTCAATCTTGAGAGAAAAACCAATGAGTTGAGTGGAATGAGAAAAGATCTCAAGGACCGTGAAGCTGCTGTTATTAAACAGGAGCATGAATATGGGCAAGCTGCAAAAGAAATTTCAGACGCGTTGACTTATGCAAGAATGCTTAAAACAGTTGTTGGGCCAAAAATAGAAGGATTCCACACTATGCTTGATGAAATGGCAACTTATTTCCAGAACGCCCTGAAAAAATTGCCAAACACACAAGTGCCACCTACAGCGTCTCCGCCAAAGTAGTTCTCGTCGAAACCTTTTTAAAGCATCAAATTGTTTTCTACATGGGCGGACTAGGCAGGGAGATTAGCCCTCTCCTGTTACCGTTAACGGGCTTTAAACGGTGTCGAAGTTCGAGAGGCAGTGCACGATCTGCGCAGGAGTCTTGTGCTGGACACTGACGTTCTGTCCGGCAGGATTGTGGCTGCAGGAATCTGGCCAGGACCTGACGGTAGCAACCATAACTGTAGTTCTCAATGCTTGTCGGGTTGCGGAACTGAGAAAGGCATGAGGCGAAACTCTTGTGTACTTGTGTACCCACTCTTGGGCGTGTCCGCCTACTTATTTTTGAATCGCTGATACTTCACATTCACGCCATACTGCTTCAGAACTTGCGATCCTGACATATTTGTGGTGTCTTTAAGCGTATATCCTAACTTCTTCAGGGCTCTTACAATGTCACTGCGCGTTCCTTCAACTTCCATATATGCTGGAATGGTTGGATATTTGTCAATTTCAAATTTTATTTTTCCAAGCTTATAAGAAATTCTCCTTTTTTGTCTATCAGCTTTTATTTTCATTCCAATGCACTGGAATATTTTGCACATTTCTTCAAAATCATCAACATTTGTCTGATATTCGTCGTGCTCAAGAAATTTTGTCCCTTTTGTTGGGTTTTGTTTGTACGTGATTTCTGTTCTATTGCCGTGGTGGCGCACTCTGCACAATTCTCCTTTTGGTATTGGTTTGTCAGCAAAATCAAAAATCCTCTCGTGAATAATGCATTCTTCAACCTTTTTAGCGCCAAGCTTGCGTAATTTTCGTTGTATTCCTGCAACATTTACTTCCAGAATTTTAACTTCTGTTTCTTTCATTTGACGAGTATCGCCGGTTTTCCAGGCAGTGCTTGTTTTGCTTTTGCTTCAGCGCTTTCTTGTTCTTTGATTATGTCGACAGGGCATCCAAATTCCTGTTTGAAGAACGCAATCGCGTCCATCAAATTCTGGTATTCTGCTTCCTGGTGTGCCATTTGCTTGGGCAATTTGCTTGGATCTTTCGCAATCTTCTGCACAAGTCCGCTAGCTTCCTGTGCGTGTTCTTTGAACTCCGCCATAATGGCCTTCATGATCTGCCCAATATCCCTTGTACTTGCCATTATTTCTTTCAATTTTATAAACAACTTTGCTTTCCAGTCGTGCGCAACAAATAATGTTATCATGACGGGCCTGTCAACTTTTGCCAATTTCAATATTTGTCCTACATCGTCAAGCACTTGTGCCATTAATCCTTCTGCCTGCTCTATTGCAGGATTTATCTTGTTTTCATCATGTTGAGGCCATTTCTCATTTACAATTAACTGTGGTTTCTCTAATTTTGACCATATTTCTTCACAAAGATGCGGCGTAAATGGCTGCAGCATCAACGTCTGTGCTTCAATAATCTGATTAAGCACATCCTGATTCATTTCTCCTGCTGTTCTTCTGATGTACCATTTCAAATGTCTTTGTACGTCAAAGTATCCGCGTGCAAGCGCCGTCCTATACAACGTCTCATCCATTGCAGTAGTAGCATCCTTTATTGCGGAATGCAGTTGATGCTCCATCCATTTGTCTATCTCGTTTTTTGCTCGAGTAACGCCATTTTTGCCGTAATTTTTGAGTGCGAAATCATACCATTGCTCTAATTTGCCCTTCATTGTTTCTGCTAGATCGGGGTCCCAGTCAACGTCATTTAGTTCTTCTCCCGTCGATAAAATGCTTATTCTTACAATATCTGCGCCGAATGCTTTAATCACATCTCTAAGTGTCTTGAAGTTTCCTTTGCTCTTGCTCATCTTCTGTTTCTGGATGCTCACGTAACCATTAACGGCAATTCCTCTTGGCCAGTATTGTTCTGGGAAGCAGCCTGTATGATTGAAGATGTAGAATGTCAGATGATTCTGCACTAAGTCTTTTCCTGAGCTTCTGAAATCTACCGGATACCAGTATCTGAATTCTCTTTGCATGTCCTGCAATACTTTAACATCCACGCCCAATTCATCTGGGTCTCCGATTCCTAAGAACACATAATCAAACAATCTGTCCTTTATTTTGCCAAGTGGCACTTTCTTCAAATGGTG
Organism: uncultured Methanosarcinales archaeon; assembly: GCA_964637115.1. GTDB lineage: Archaea > Nanobdellota > Nanobdellia > Woesearchaeales > ARS49 > CABMGU01. The sequence goes on along the minus strand of CAZWVL010000014.1, from coordinate 9,359 downwards.
TACAATAGTGTAAAACGCATTGTAAATTGTGCTATCACTGAGACTTTCTATTTTCCATTTTTTGTCCCATGGCAAATCCGTGCCAAATCCGAATTCTCTTGTGCACGCCCAGTCTTTCAGCCAGTCAACCACATACTCAAATTGCGGTCTTATTTTCTCAGGATAAAGTTTCATTTCTTGCAAACATTTCATTGCCTGCTGTTTCCAAGCAGTGTCTCCATATCGTAAGAACCATTGATTGTCAACAATCTTAACATGACACCTTGTCAGGCATCGGCAAATGACCGGATTTATCAATTCCAACAAGATAACTGCTTTTTTCTCAGAAGTTAGATCCGCTATTATCTCTGGTTTTGCTCCTTGTATTGTCTTTCCTGCGTACTTTCCGGTATTCTGTTTTAATTTTCCTGTGTGGAACTCTTTTTTGTATACTTCGCCTGTTGCTTCTTCAAGTTTGGCGTCTGAAGTATTCTTTATGCCCATCTTCGTGCACATTTCTACTGCCGGATGTTCTCCAAATCCTTCAACAGAAATTAGCGAAATCGGTTTTATCTCTTTAGCTCCAGAATAATTTTTGTCCTGCAGTTCTTTTAGTGCCATCCAGTCGTATGGTGCGTGGCTTGGCACGCTCATGACAATGCCAGTTCCAGTATCTGCTGTTACAAAATGCGCTGGATATACTGGAATCTTTGTCCCAGTCACCGGATTTGTGACATTTGCTCCAACAATCTCTTTGCCTGATATCTTTCTAATCTCTTTCACAGTATGCTTTTGGTCAGCCAGTTTGCGCATGCACTGTTCTGTTATCATCCAGTGCTCGCCGTCTACATCTGCTTCAATATACGTCAACTCAGGATTTACCCAGATGTTTGTAACTCCAAATATTGTCTCGGGCCTAAAAGTCGCACACGGTAAAATATGACCGTCTGCCCTGAACTTTAACACAATCATCTCTTGTGGTGTTTCTCCTTCGCCTTCAGAACGTGCGTGGTCACCTACTGGAGTGTTTTCTTTTGAACACCAAACAACCGGATGTTCTCCTTGTGCAACTAGTCCTTTTTTCTTGAGAGTATTAAATTGCCATTTGATGAACTTGTCATATCTTGGATTAAGGTCTGTAGTTATGAAGCTTCTTCTCCAGTCTATCGCCAGCCCATATTCGTTCAAATCTTTCTCTGCACCTTTAGAAAATGTCTTTATCCAGTGTATGGGATCTTTGAAAGCTTCAATATCAGTAAAGCCCATCATCTTGAGTGCGTTTATCTGTTTCTCTTCGCCTTCTGCCACTCTTTTTGCAGCTGTGTCAATTGGCGCTCCGGTTGCGTGGAATGCAAATGGAAACAGCACATTGTAGCCTCTCATTCTTTTGAATCGTGCAAACGCTTCTACGCGCATGTAAGTATAAGTGTGTCCAATATGTAGCAATCCATTGACATACGGATATGGTGTAGTCAGAAAGAACTTCTGCTTGTTTGTATCCATATCTGCTTCAAACACGTGCTGGCTTTTCCATTTCCTTTGCCATTTTCTTGCTAGCTTGTGAAAATCAAGTGCCATAGCTTCTTTTGACTGTGCCGTTTTTAAAAAGGTTACTGCCAAAAGTTATATATACCGCCGTGAAGGGGAAAATGATATCGGCGAGGTAGCCAAGCGGCAAAGGCAGCAGGCTGCAACCCTGCGATTCGGGGGTTCGAGTCCCTCCCTCGCCTTGCTCAATTTGGGAAAACCCTTTTAAACCTCCTTTGCTTTATTCTCTTAAAATCATTAAGGAGGATGAGTTATGGCAGGAATGAAATTTTTTAACGAGCACCCTGAGTGGGCTTCTGCAATTTTGAGACTTGGCTTTGGCATTGCCTTTATCGTGGCAGCTTTGGACAAGATAATGGGTTTGGAGATGGCTAAGGGCATGTTCACCCAATTGTTCGGCGGCGCAGGTCCGGCATTGCTGTATTTGGCAATCGCAATTGAATTGCTTGGCGGTCTTGCATTGTTGTTCAACTGGCACGCATCGTGTGCAGCTGTAATTTTGGCAGTTTTCATCTTGATTGCCTTTGTCAAGACGTTTAAGCTTGGCGCAGCAGGAAACATGGTTGGCACAGTGAGAGAAATCTTGGTGATGAACACTGGCGGCGGCAACACCGCAGTGAACTTCGCTTACTTCATTGGATTAATGAGCTTGGCTTTCTCTGGCTGCAAGCAGTGCGTGAAAAAGAAGCGATAATTTTTTTATTCATTTTTTTCTCTTTTTTCCATTAACTTTTTAAACCGTTATCGTCGATTTCTTAGTATGAAGCTCTTAATCCATAAGGAAAAGCGTGAAGTGGTCGATGGCAGAGAATTCGTTGTAGCCAAAGCCAAGACCTATTTCGTAACTGACCTTTCCAAAGACGTGCAAACTCTTTACGGCACAGTATCACAGAAAGACCTTTCCAAACCTTCTGGCAGCATTATCAAGACTGATATGGACAAGGAATTCGTTATTTTGGACGCTTCTTACATTGATATTTTCAAGCGCTTAAGAAAATTGCCGCAGACGGTTCCATTGAAAGACATTGGAATCATAATTGCTGAAACCGGCCTGAATAAAGACTCGATTGTGGTCGACGGCGGCATCGGTAGTGGCGCATTGACTGGCGCATTAGCTCACATTGCAAAACACATTACTGCCTATGAAATTCGTGATGACTGCATCAAAACAGCTGAAGAAAACCTCAAAGCACTGGGCATCACTAATATTACAATTAAGAAAAAGAGCTTATACGAAGGCATTGATGAAAAAGACGTTGATATCGTCACAATTGACGTTCCAGAGCCCTGGCACGTTATCAAGCACGCTGCCAAAGCTTTGAAAATTGGCGGTTTTATGGTGAACTATTCTCCTAACACAACTCAAGTGCAGGAATTTGTGAACGAAGTTCAGAAGTATGACAACCTCTTGCATACGAAAACAATAGAAATCATCGAGCGCTTGTGGAAAGTTAAAGGCAGGATTGTCCATCCAAAAGGCACTGACATCGGCCACAGTGGTTTTATTACTTTTGTAAGGAAAATTTCTGCCTAACTCTCTTCTCAAATATGCTTCTTGCAGGAAATCCAATACTTGCCACGTAAGTATTGAATTTTTTCTGTGAAATTCCTTTCTTCATTGCATCTGCTTGCATTTCTCTTAATCTTTGTCCAAATACGCTGTAGCATGGTGCGTATCCTGGATTTTCTTGGAAGTGGAATGTCTGGTCGAATATTAGTTTCTTGCTTAATCCTGTTTTCTTGTGCGCCCATTCAATAAATTGGGAGAATGTCTGTTTCTCCAAGTTCAGCCTGACATCGCTGACTGCTCTCAAAAATCTGACCATTCTCCATTGCATTACCACAAAGAACACTCCGTCTGCAAATTCTTCAAATGGAACGTATTTTTCAATCTCTCTTATCACTCTTCTTTCAATTGAGTTATGCGCTCCTCGATGGAGCATTCTGTCAAATGTTCTTATGGACTCCAGTTCTCTGAAAAATGATATTCCTTCTGTTATTGGCGTATCCAAACTAGAGCCTAGTATTTCTGTCAATCTTGGCTTGCCAACAACGCCTGCATAGCTGTTCAAAAAGTTTACACAATGTCCATATTCCTCGTGAATCGTTGTTTGCGCGACATCCGGCAGTGAGCTGCTCGGGCTTGCTTTTGCGTCTGTTGTCGCAAAGAACAAACAAAATGGTTTTTTCGTTAAGCTGTTGAATGTCTGCATTGCTGCTGTTGGCAAAAATGGTACCAGGTAAGGCGGCGTTTCTATTACTCGCACGTCATACTTGGACGTTATCTCTACCCATTCTTTGCTAGCAAGCTGTTGTAATGCTTTTCTTAATCCTGCAATAACCTTCAGGAGTTTTTGCGGTGGTACTTTTTGATGCTTATCAAGCGCTTTCTCAATGTCTTCTACTGTTGCCTTGCATTTGTATCTTTTCGCGATTTTTTTCATAAGCTTTTTGAATCCTGGCAGTTCTCTATCAATCCAGGATTCAGCAAGTCGTTCTATTTCATCAGGGGTCTCAATATAGTCGTATTCGTCTTTCAGTACTGCTCGATAATAGCCCTTTCTTCCAAGCCCTTTTGATTTCTTCTTGAGAATAGGATACGTCTCAGTGAAATCGTTTTTCTTGAGTGTAATCGTGGAAACATTGTGTTTCCATATATCCAGCCGTTTCTGTACTGCCATCAGCGCGTCTTTTGTCTCTTTTTTCTTGCATTTTTTCTTGATTGTCTCAATGATTGCTCGTGCCCCATCACATTCTTGCGCCGTAAAAATTTGTAATTCTATCGGCCATTTTTTGTCCCATAAGTCTTCCTGCACGCCTAAGAAGTTCAGGCTCTGTTCTGCTAATGATATCAAGTGCTTTTCATTTACACCTTCAACTATCAAATGTGTAAAAAATACGCTGAGCAATGCTCCTGGCGGGTCCTGCGGCTCTTCTATGAGCAAATCTCTTCTCATTGCAGCAAGAAACTTTTTGACAACCGGATCTGCTTTCTTGTGCAGTTTTTCTATTTTCGTCAATGCCTTTTTAACATTGGCATGAGAAGGTATCCACAATTGTCCTGCATATTCTTTCAATCCACTGCCAAACGCACTTTCAGGGCTTATTTCTTTCCAGAGTTCAAAGACCTCTTTTTCAATAGACATGCGCAATCCTCATCCTGCTCATTATAAAAATGTTATTAGTCTCGACGAACAAGCGCGACATGACGGAGTCAGGAGCGCACTGTGAGGAGCGTTTTCGAGTGCAGCGAGCCGCAATGCTTAAATGCTCATTTTCAATTGACTTGTGCATGCGTCAGCATTTGCGGAGAGAGGTTCGCATCATCGGCATTGACGATGGTCCGTTTTTCAAGTTCAGGAAAGGAACAGTTCTTGTTGTCGGCACAATTTACCGGGGAGGCGACTATATGGATGGTGTTGTCTCAACCATTGCAAAAGTTGACGGTTCTGACAGCACGAAAAACATTGCAAGAATGATTAACAAGTCCAAATTCAAGAGCCAGTTGCGCGTTATTTTTCTGAACGGTATTGGCGTCGGCGGCTTTAACATCATTGACTTGCCAAAATTGTCAAAGCTCACAAAGCTTCCAGTCATTGCTGTTACTCGCCAAAATCCAGATATTCCCAAAATCCTAACAACATTAGTCAATCTGGGAATGGAAAAGAAGGTCAAGCTTATCACCCAATTGCCACTTCCAATAAAAATCGGCAAAGTCTATGTGCAGCATATCAGTATTGATTTGGAAAGAACAAAGCAGTTTATGAACCTGACAACAATTCATTCATACATTCCTGAGCCTCTGCGTATGGCCCACATTATTGCAGCCGGCATCGTAAAAGGAGAAAGCAGAGGCCGTGCTTAAGTGTAATACAGCTTGTTAGCTTCCCGTTGTTCTCTGTCCAGTCTGCTGTCTGGCTTGTTGATTCTTGGCCTGTTGCTTTCTTTGTCTCGTCTCATTGTTATTTTCAAATCTGTCAAGAATTCGTTCATTCCTTGTTCCATTGAGAATGGTCCTTCAACAACACCTTCATGTGCCGGTTTGCCGTCAAATACTATTAATTTATCAGCAAGATAATCGATAAATAGCAAATCGTGGTCTACAATCAGTATGCTTACTCCTCTTTGTTCTGCAATATCGCGAATAACTTTACTAAATGCCAATCTCTGTTCAATATCCAAATATGCACTCGGCTCATCCAAAAGATACAAGTCCGCTGGCTGAGACAAACAATGTGCTATGGCAACTCTCTGTAATTCTCCACCCGATAAAGTGTTCAACGGCTTCAATAGCAGCGTATCAATTTCCAGCGGCACAATCAGTTGATTCCTGTACTTTGATGCTGCATCCTTGAGCAATGTCATTACAAGCACATCGCTTCCGCCTTCCAGATATTGCGGCTTGTATGCAACTTTTATTTTTGTATCCACTTCTCCTGAATCCGGCTTAATCACGCCAGCGAGAATCTTGACAAAGGTTGTCTTGCCTATTCCATTCTCTCCTAATATGCCTATTATCTGGTTTCTTCCAATTGTGCCTTCATGCGCGTGTAAGTGAAAGTCTCCTAATTTCTTGTCAATCGCTCCCCACGTCGTCATTGTAACCCTGCTGATTGCTTTTGGCGGCGGTCTTGAAAAGAATTTTATCTCATGGTCTCTGAAGCGCATATTTTCATCGCGTATGAATCCTTCCAGATAGATGTTCATTCCTGTTCTTGTTGGCTTTGGCAGACTCACAATTCCATATGCTCCTTCTTTTCCGTACATTATGTGCAATAAATCGGTCATGTAATCCAGTATTATTAAATCGTGTTCTACTACAAGCACTGCTGTATTTTCATTTGCAAGCGATTTGATGAACTTGCTTACTAGAATTCTCTGCTTGATGTCAAGATACGAACTAGGCTCATCGAAGATGTAAAAGTTTGCCTGCCGTAATACAGTTGCAGCTATGGCTGTTCTTTGCAGTTCTCCTCCAGAAACCTGACTTACATCTCTGTCAAGAACATCCCTTAATTGTAGCGCATCAACCACTTCGTCAAACTTTTTTCTTTCATCAACTTTTCGCAACAATTCTCCCACTTTTCCTTTCTGTGTTTGCGCGATGAACTCAACGTGTTGCGGTTTGTATGCAACCTTAATCTTGCCGTCTCTGACTGATTCGAAATATGTTTGTGCTTCTTTGCCTTTGAAGAACTTCACCAACTCGCTCCATTCTACTTCTTTTTCTCCTCCAAGGTTCGGCTTTAAAGCGCCTGCAAGAATCTTTATTGCTGTTGATTTTCCTATTCCGTTTCTTCCAACTATTCCAACCACTTGTCCAAAGAGCGGCGTTGGCAGTGAATACAGGTGAAATCCATTTCGTCCATATCTGTGAATGGGATTCTCAAGCTGTTCTGGCAAGTTGATAATGTCAATCGCGCCAAACGGACATCTGTTGGGACAAATTCCGCACCCTGTGCACAAATGCTCATCAATGATCGGCTTTTTGTCTCCTGTCGGCGCTGGAACTATGCAATCTTGTCCTTCCATGTTGACCGGACATACTCTTGCACAGAGATAGCCTCCGCATCCCTGCGGGTTGCACCGGTCTTTTCGCACTATTGCTATGCGTGGCATGCATTATTCTCTGAGAAGTGGGTTTTTAAAGGTTCCGTGAAGCCTGCCAGTCGAATCAAATATTCAGTGTAGTTTTTCTTTTAAGTGTGAAAAGGAATGAGTACAGGAAAAGTATTACGCCAAAGAGTTCAAATGTTTCTTCAATTATTATTTCTATGGTTGTAACTGCAGATGTTCCGTAAATCCCTTTTGCGGACAAGAATAATGCCAAAATTTCTCCGAGCATTGCAATGATGAGGCAAACCAATCCCAGCAGCGCTGCATATTTTGCTTTTCGAGGCATTGCGTGTTGCAATGCTTTTTTCCAAATCAAGAAAATTATTATTGCTGCTGGAAGCCCCACAATGACCCAGGCATACGAGAGGGTTTCAACCTGAAAGAGCGGTTTGCTCATTAGCTTGCCAAGTAAGTGCCCTGCTATGTGATGTATTTCCGCTATTTCGTCAATTGAAAGAAGCAGGAAGATGGCAGACAGACTGAGCCATGCGAACTTTTCTTGTCTGTTCTTTGTTGTGCGTGAAAGTGCAAATAGGCAAAGAAATGAAGAGAAGAGAAGAATGCTTGTATACCATGATACCAGGTTGTTTTCTCCGTCCAAATTAAGTAACGTGGAGAATATTTGTATGTCCAATGTTTTGTTGAGGTAAATTCCCAAAAAATACAGAGGGATGAGTGCAAGTGTTAGGGATATTGTTGTGACCAGTAGTTTTTTCTCCCAATTCATTGTGTTGATGCTAGAAATACGGCATTTAAAACTTGCTAAAAACCTAGCACGGACTTCCTGTCACGTCAGTGTATTTGTGTGTGTACATTCTGTCGCACTGTACTTCGCATCCTGCTTCAGTTAGTGTTGCCCGGCTTTTTGGTCTTACTGGGTGTACTTCTGTTCCTATAGCTTGTCCGTAGAAATCATATCTTGTGAGTTCGCAGCAGCATTGTGCTCTTTCAAGCAGTGCTGCTCCGGTTGTTTCGTCATTGAATTGCACAATTCCGATTATGCTGACTGCAAGAACCGTTGCAACAATGCCGAAAGCAATTTTTTCGCTCATGTATTGATAGCTCACACTTAGAATTATTAAGATTGTGTACATACAATACTGTTATCTTATTGAATTATACCCGCCAAGTACGCCTTTCTTTGACAGAACAATTTGCCAGAGCCCCACTCCTCTTGCTTTTGCAATGCCGCTGCCCATTAGCAAATAGAATTTCCACATTCGGTAAAATCTTTCTCCGTACTTATCCTGTAATTTTGGCCATGCCTTGTTGAAGTTGTTCCACCAGGCAAGGGTTGTGTTAGCGTAATAGCTGCCGAAGTTGTGCCAGTCTTCCATGACAAATAATCCTTCTATTGCTTGGCCCATTTGCGTAATTGATGGAATTACCGCGCCTGGGAAGATGTACTTGTCAACCCACGGTGTTGCGCGTTTTATTGTCACGTGGCTTGCAATCGTGTGCAGCAGAAATAGTCCGTCGTCTTTCAGGCATCTGTGCACCACTTTCATGTATTCTCTGAAGTTTTTGTAGCCAACGTGCTCAAACATGCCTAAAGAGATTATGTGGTCGAATTTCTCGTTGATTTCTCGATAGTCCTGCAGTCTTATTTCAACCGGTAGTCCTTTGCACAGCTCGCGTGCAAGCTCAACTTGTTCTTTTGCGATAGTTATGCCCACGACGTGAGCGCCATACTTCTCGGCAGCGTATTTTGCAAAGCTTCCCCAGCCGCAGCCGATGTCTAAGACTTTGTCTCCTTTCTTTAATCCAATCTTTTTGCATACTAAATCCAGTTTTGCTTCCTGCGCTTCATTCAAATTCTTGGCGTTTTTCCAGTATCCGCAGGTGTATACCATTCTTTTGTCCAGCATCGCCTTGTACAAGTCGTTGCCAATGTTGTAGTGGTATTGTACGTCTTTGCTTGCTCGCGATTTTGTTTGTAAATTCAGGAATTTTGCTTCAAGCATAGCGAGCCCCAATCCCCAGGTTGGCTTGATTTGAGTTTCCAGGCCTGCGCGATAGACGCGGAACGACATTTCAGGCATATCATCGCAATCCCACCAGCCGTCCATGTAAGATTCTCCAACTCCAAGCTGGCCGTCTGATAGAACTCTTTGGTAAAATCGTTCGTCGTGAACTTTTATGTCCCAGGGTCGTTTACCATTGATCTGTACATCCGCTTTTGAGAAAAGCGCCTCAACCTGTTTCTTCATTGACAT
>CAZWVL010000013.1:0-22441 GCA_964637115.1 uncultured Methanosarcinales archaeon | reverse complement strand
TCATGAAGTCTATGAGTGTGTTGTCTAAATCAAATAATACCGCTTTTATCATTAATAGAAGTAATTGACTCAAACATATATAGATTATCTCTTAAAGTGTTGACTCAAAAGAACTTGACTACAAGTAGTTCTTCCTGTCTGGTCCTGCGTACTTGCCTACTCGTTTTTCGTGGCACCTGAGGCATGCACCCCAGCTTGCTTTCAAGAATTTAAACTGGTCACACACGCGGCACTTTGTTTTGTAAAGTAATGTCATTTTGCACCCACCTTAATATACTAAAGAAGCGCCCTTTATAAAGGTATGCAGGAATTCATCCAATTTTCTGAATAATTAGTTTTTTTGGCAGTATTATCTGGGTTGGCAATATTATCTTGGGCGGCAGTATCTGCTTTTTTTTATCAAGTTGCGCTGGTTCTAAAAGACGGCCTCCCATCATACATGGATTCTCTGCTCCTAGCGCGCGCCTGCAGGTTCCAAGGGTGTACGTGTATTGTCCCGACCCTTTTTGACCCCAGCCAGGCAGGTCTTTTGTGAGATGAGGATTAATAAACCAGTCTCTCGCGATTTCAGCTGCGCGCGCCTCTGGCCACATGCAATGGTCAGTTACGTACCTTACTCTTTTATTGACTTGATCCCATATTCGTGCTACTTGCTGGCAGTACTGTGTGACTTGGTAGAAACAGGAATCATAGATGCTTGCATCCTCCGGCAGCCGACTACTTTCATCTGGTTCTAATGGCTCGCTTCTCGCACACTCGGTTCCCGAATAGGTGGGAACATCATCCGCTATTTCTATTAAACAACTGCGCGCGTTTTCCAATGCGTCTAGCACTTCAGGAAGTTGTTCTCTGCAGTTTTGAAGGTTGTCCAGCAATTTTCTAATATTTTTCTCTGCCGTGGAAGAGGTACATCTGGCTTCAATTCTTGCTGGCTCTCTGAATGGGCCTTCGCAAACATAAAAGCGCACAGCTCCAATAGGCACTTGGATGACTTGTGCGTTCATGTTGCCTTGCAAGCCGAGCAGTGCAACCACTCCAACAGTTAATACAATTAAAATGACGGCAGTTAATTGACCTCTTTTCATAGACAACCCTATCCTATTCTTATCGGCGCCAGCTTGAAGCTTTTTGCAAGTCCTTCTAACAAATCTGTTCCTGCATATCCTGCAAATAATGCTACTGCCTTGTTGATGCCGATTATGCTGCCGACAATTGCTCCGATTATGATTGCACCAATTACCGTCACCAGAAAATAGTTTAGAATGAATTTTCTTCTTGCAAGGTATGCTTTTCTTACGCCAACTGCAGCTCTTAGCAATCCGCCCAAGCCGCCAATCAGGGCAAACATCACCATTGGATTTTCAAGCATTCAATTGATTAGAAGGTTGGCATTTTTAAGCATTGCGATAGAAATCTTTATAAATAAGATATTCTTACTTTCTTACTATGGAGCTGACACGAATGTCATCAAAGGGCCAGATAGTTATACCGCGCCACATACGCAAAGCGCTGGATTTGAAAGAAGGCGAGGCCTTTGTCGTTGTTGGCAAGGATGACACGATTTTGCTGAAAAAGCTGGCAATGCCGTCCCAAAAGGAATTATTTGAACGCATTCACGGATGGGGCGCAAAGTTTGCAAAGCGAAAGGGTTTTAAGGAGGAAAAACTTCAGGAACAGATTGAGCGAGCACGGAGCAAATAATGCGGATTGTCGCAGATACAAACGTGCTTATAGCCAGCATTTTCTGGAATGGAATTCCATACGAAATTGTCAAGCACGCATTGGAAGGAAAATGTGAAATCATAACTTCCACCTATATTCTAAGTGAAGTAAGGAATGTTTTGGATAAAGAGTTTAAGCTTAGTATTCAGGAAATTGATGATGTTGTCAATGGAATTTTGGCATACGCAGCCATAATTGAGCCTACAAGCGTAAGGCGCGTAGCAAGAGACGCAAATGATGATATGATTATTTCATGTGCACTCACTTCAAAAGCAGATTTCATTGTAACGCGCGACAAAGACTTGTTGGTTCTTAAAGAATACAAAGGCATTTTGATTAAAACGCCTGAAGAGTTTCTGATGTCTGTTAAAAAGGCACTGTTAAAATAGCTATATTCTTGTCGAGATTTGCTTATATATTACTGAACTGTCGCCTTTACAATACTAAGGAGGGTGAGTAATATGGTAAACGTTGAAGCATACAAATCAGAATTTATTCAGTTTCTATTGAAAACTGGCGCTTTGAAAATAGGAAGCGACTGGACATTGAAGAGCGGGAGAATGTCTCCTTATTTCATTAACATTGGAGATTTTAACGATGGTGCCACTACAAGTAAATTAGGCAAAGCGTACGCGTCTGCAATTTTAGAGCACATCAGGTATACGAATGAAATAAGTGCTGGAAGTAAAATTGATGTGGATTTGCTGTATGGCATTCCTGAGAAAGGCGTTGGGCTTGCTATCGCCACCGCAATAGGTATGTGCGAGCAAGGCAAGGATATTCCCTGGTTTTTTACAAGAAAAATTACAAAGGAACACGGCGAAGCGTCAAGTCTTTCAAAAGCTGAAAAAATAAAGGCATATGTTGTGGGCCGTGCACCAAAAGATGGCAACAGGATTGCCCAGCTTGATGATGTCTTTACTGCCGGCGATGCAAAATATCAAGCGCGAAAGGACCTTGAAGAGCTTGGCAATTTTGAATTGCCGCTTCTTGCAATCGCTGTTGACAGGCAAGAAATAGGCCATGATGGAGTGAGTGCAATTGATAAATACGAAAAAGATACAGGAACATCGGTTGTTTCTATCGTAAACACATCTGAAATACATGCGTGGCTGAAGACACGTGATGACGTTGACCAAAAAGCAGTAGAGCGCATTCCAAAATATCTGCGCGTGTATGGCACACAGAAGGCAAAGAGTGAACTTGGCGTTGACAAACCGCTTGACCAGCGAATTATTGACGCTGATCGAAGCGTTATTGTTGCGTGCGACGTATCATTTGAGCGGTTTGAAGAAATAGTTAAGTCAACTGCCGACGTGGATGGTATCGGCGGGTACAAGATTCCCGCACGTTCTGGAAGAAAGGGATGGGAGCGCTGGATTGAAACTGCACGAAAGCATACCAACAAGCCATTGATTTACGACGGTCAAAAATTAGGCAATGATATTCAGGATGTCACTCCTCGTGACATGACCACTGAGTTGAAAGCTGCGGGATTTGACACCTTCATTTTATTCCCGCACTCAGGGCCCGAATCAGAGCGGGGCTGGTTGTATCACGCGCTTGACAAAGGGTTAAATGTGATAGTTGGCGGCTGGATGACACACCCAACCTACACAAAGAGCGAAGGCGGATTCATCACAGATGAAGGTGCACTTGAAATATATCGGATCGCCGCACGTGCAGGTGTCACACACTTTGTTGTGCCTGGCAATAAGCTTGATGCAATTCAGAAGATAAATGAGGTCATCGCGGCAGAAGGCATCGATGAACCAACGTTATATTCTCCTGGTTTTGTTGCGCAAGGTGGAAAAATCGGGGATGCGGCCAAGGTTGCCGGCAAGAAATACCACGGAATTATCGGACGCGGCATTTCCGAGAGCGAAAATCCGCACGAAGCAGCAAAGCTCTATACAAGCCAAATCACAGCGAAATAATATGCCAGACCGTATCGAACGCAGAGCTAAGCACAGGGATGCAAATGCAGCGACGTTGTTGGAAAGGCTGCAAAGGGAAGGTTTCCCTGTAACTGATGTAAAGCGTTTGGACAATTTTACTGTTGATATTGATTTATCGCGTGAGAAACTGGAATCTGTTGCAGGTATGCTGATTAATCCTATTGCCGAAGAAGCCGGATATATGGGGCTGAATCTTTTTGCGCCTTACGAATCAATCACTCCCAAGTCTTTTGATTGGGCTGTTGAGATTGGCCTCTTGCCTGGTGTCAAGGACCGTGAAGGTGAAACTGTTGAAAAGGAAATCAAGGATAAGTTCAAAGAACAGCCAAAAGTCTATACTTCGCAGACTTTCTTCATTTCTGGCTCGCTCTCAGCAGATGATGTGAGCAAGATTGCGGATGGCCTGCATAATCCTGCCATTAAACGCGCAACCATTAAGTCGCGTTACGAGTTTTTATCCAGTGCAGGCTCAATTGTGCCTCGTGTTAAGCTTGATGCTGAACAAAAAGCAGATGTTGTTGATCTTTTGAATTATGATGATTTTGAACTGCAGCGCATCGGCTCATCAGGCATTTTCGATTATAATCGCGAGCTTAATCCCGAAGAGTATACGCGCAAGCAGCGCGAATATGCAGATGATAAGCTTAAATTGGGAGATATTCTCGAAAAAGACGGAAAATTTTTCGAGAAAGTCAGACGCGGTCCTTTGTCAATGGGTCTTGATTACATGCAGTCAGTGCGTGATTATTTTAAGGAGCGCGGCCGTAATCCTACCGATGTTGAGCTTGAAGCAATCGCTCAAACCTGGTCTGAGCATTGCAAGCATACTATTTTTGCTGACCCGATTGATGACATTAAGACCGGGTTATTCGATCATTACATAAAGCGTGCAACCAAGAAAGTTATTGAAAACAAGGAAAAGTCTGGCAAAAAGAATTTCTGCGTTTCTGTATTCAAGGACAATGCCGGCATTATTGAGTTTGATGAGAATCATTACATTACAGATAAGGCTGAAACACACAATAAACCTTCATCGATTGACCCTGATGGTGGTTCAGAGACAGGCCTGGGGGGAGTTATCCGGGACAGTGCTGGAACTGGTCTTGGCGCGAGACCATTCCAGGATGCTTACTTATTTTGCTCTGGCGACACCGATGATAAAAGACCATTGTACAGGAATCAAGAGCGCACAATTAAGATGCTTTCTCCAAGAAAGCTTCTTGAAGGCATTGTCAGGGGCGTGAATAAATATGGCAACAGTATGGGCATTCCTACTGCCCAAGGCGGTGTTTGTTTTGATGATAGATATCGTGGCAATCCCTTGGTTTTCGTTCGCTCTGTTGGAATAATGCCAAAAGTTATTGCAGGCAGACCTTCTCAGGATAAAGGTGCAAGGCCTGGTGATCATATTGTTCTTCTCGGAGGCAGAAGAGGTAGAGACGGCATTCATGGCGCAACTTTCTCTTCCGAGGCTTTGCATTCTGGCTCTCCTGCAGGCGCTGTACAGATTGGCGACCCGATTACTGAGAAAAATATGTTTGATGCGCTGTTTGAAGCTCAAGACCGTGGTTTGTATACAAGCATTACTGATTTGGGTGCTGGTGGATTGTCCTGCGCTGTTGGAGAAATGGGCCGGGAATCAAATGGTTGCATTGTTCATCTTGAAAAAGTACCGCTAAAATATTCAGGATTAAGATTTTATGAGACGTGGATTTCTGAAAGCCAAGAGAGTATGCTGCTTTCTGTTCCTCCTGAAAATTGGGCGAAGTTTAAGGCGCATATGGACAAGAGAGATGTGGAAGCAACATCTATTGGAACATTTACCAACACCAGTTATTGTACCGTCACGCATTCAAATGAAACTGAAACGCAAACAATAATGGATGTTTCTCTTAAATTCCTGCACGATGGCTTGCCAAAGCATCAACAGACGTCAAAGTACACGAGGCCTGAATACAGCGAACCTGAATTGGAATCCCTTGATGATATGACAGAGTCTTTACTTTCAATGCTTGCTCGCAAGAATATTGCAAGTTATGAGTTTATTTCAAGGCAGTTTGATCATGAAGTGCAGGGTGGCAGTGATTTGAAGCCTTTGCAGGGCAGGGGCATGGTGAATGGAGATGCTTCTGTCACAAGGCCTTTGCTTGAATCTAAGAAAGGTGTTGTTCTCTCACAGGGAATTAATCCTTTGTACAGCGACTTGGATACTTACGACATGGCTGCGTGCGCTGTTGATACTGCCGTCAGGAATGCTATTGCTGCAGGCGCTAATCCTGACCATCTTGCATTGATGGACAACTTTTGCTGGTGCAGTTCAAAGGAGGAGGAGCGTCTTGGCCAGTTAAAAGCTGCTGCACAGGCATGTTATGATTTTGCTGTTGCTTACGATACTCCCTTTATTTCTGGCAAGGACAGCATGTTCAATGACTTTAAGGGTTTTGATGAAGATGGCAAAAAAATAAATATTTCCATTCCGCCTACTGTGCTTATTTCTTCTCTCGGCGTTATTGATGACTCCAAGAAAGCCGTTTCTTTGGATGCAAAGCTTGCTGGCGATGTTGTTTATGTTCTTGGTGAAACTCACGATGAGCTTGGCGGTTCTGAGTACTTGTCTATGGTTGGCCAGCACGGCAAGGGCTACGTTCCAAAGGTTGATGCTGTCAAGAATAATGAGCTTTATCGTTCATTGGCAAAATGTATTGAGACGGAATTAATCGAGTCTGCTCAAAGCGTTCATAGAGGCGGGTTGGCTGTTGCTTTGGCCAAGACCGCAATGGGAGGCAAGCGTGGCTTGTCTGTTTCAATCGATAACCTTCCTGGCGATTGGACACAACCGCATTCTGCATTATATTCTGAAAGCATGGGAAGGATTGTTGTTACAGTTACCCCTGAAAAACAGGATCGTTTTGAAGAAATGATGGGCAATAATGCATACACTCCTATTGGAATCATTACTGACGATGACAAGTTTGTGATTGGAAGCGATGAATCTGAATTAATTAACGCCAAAGTTAGCAGCATGCTGAAGTCTTACAAGTCAACTTTTGAGGATTACTGATATGGCAAAACCTTTAGTAATGATTGTGAAGGAGCACGGCACGAATTGCGAGCGTGAATCAAAATTCGCTTTTGAGGAAGCTGGAGCAAGTGCAGACATCGTGCATATGAACGATTGGATTGACGACCCAAAAAAAATTCATAATTATCAGATTGCTATGTTCCCAGGAGGATTTTCTTACGGTGACGACACTGGCTCCGCATACGTCTGGGCAAACAGAATAAGGAATAATTTGCATGACGATATGCTGAAGTTTGCTGAAAATAAGGACCATTTGATTCTTGGCGTTTGCAATGGCTTCCAGTTGTTAGTAAACTTTGGCCTCTTGCCAGGCGTTGATGGCAGGTACGACGCAACAACTGCGGCTTTGATGCACAATGATTTTCCCAGATATCAGTGCAGATGGGTTGATTTGGCTATCAAAAGCCACAGTCCGTGGCTGAAGGATATGAATGGTCTTATGGTTCCGATTGCGCACGGTGAAGGAAAATTTTACGCTGAAGAAAGTACGCTAAATCAGATCAAAGAAAGGAATTTGGTTGCGGCGAGATACATAAGAGGCACTATTTGCAATCACCAGGATCTTCCTGCAAATCCAAATGGCTCTATAGAAGATATTGCAGCAGTATCAGATGAATCTGGCAGGATTTTGGGCATGATGCCTCATCCTGAGAGAGCTATCGCATTCACACATTTGCCTCACTGGACTTATGTTTGGAGTTTGATGAGACGTTCAGGTGAAAAAATGCCTGAAGAAGGCCCTGGAATGCAGGTTTTCAGGAACGCAGTTGAACATTATAGCTGAGGTGGAAAAAATGACCGAAGAAAAACCAATGACGTATAAAGGCTCAGGTGTTGATGTGCCTAAAGTTGAGGAAGCAAAGAAAAAAATCAACCCGTTGTTGAAAGCAACTTGGAATGACCGTATTCTTCCAAATGTTTCTGGATTCAAGGCAGTTTATGATGATGGCACTCATTACATTATTGGAGCAACCGATGGTGTTGGAACAAAACTATTGGTGGCTATCATGGCCAATCGATTGACAACAGTTGGCCAGGACTTGGTTGCGATGTGCGTAAATGATCTCGGTAGAGTAGGCGCAGAGCCAATGTTTTTCTTGGACTACCTGGCAATGGGCAAGCTAAACGAACAACAGCATTATGAAATTATAAGTGGAATTGCAGAAGGTTGCAAAATTGGTGGTTTTCCATTGATGGGCGGGGAAACTGCTCAAATGCCTGACATGTATCAAGCAGGGCATTTTGATCTTGCAGGTTTTGTTGTCGGAAGGGTTGCAAAAGATAAGATTATTGACGGCAGAAATGTTCACAAAGGCGCCACGCTTCTTGGCATTGAATCTTCTGGCCTGCACAGCAATGGTTACAGTTTGGCAAGAAACGTAATCTTCAATAGGCTCGATCTGGGAATTCACAGTCGTATAGAGGAATTAAACGAAACCGTTGCCGACGTTTTGTTGCGGCCAACAATCATTTACACAAAGCCAACCTTGGACCTTCTTGCCGAATTCCCTGACAAGATTCAGGGCATGGCGCATATTACAGGAGGCGGCCCGGAGAATAAAGTTCCAAATGCTTTGCCTGATGGTCTTGGCGCAATAGTTAATGTTGGCAGCTGGCCAGTTCACCCAATCTTTAACTTCATTCAAAAGAATGGGCCAGTTGAGATTGATGAAATGAGAAGGACTTTCAATATGGGCATTGGAATGATTGCTGTTGTGAATGAAAGCGGCGTTGTTCCTGACTTGCAGGCGCGTTTGAAAGAAAAGCATAATCTGAAGAGTTACAAAATTGGGGAAGTGGTTGAAGGAAAAGGCGTTACTTATTTTGGAAGTGAAGCGGCATGATAACACCATTGTACAAACCCGGTTTGCCAATGAGATTGGCCATTTCTCTTGATGGCCCTGGCTCGAATACAAGGAAGATTATTGAGCACCATATTGTTGAGCGTGATGCCGGCAAGCCGTCATACGAGCCGGCAATGCTGCTCACTGGCACGCCGTCTTCCAATGCCGTGAAGATTAGCACTGAATATTCCTCCAGAGGCTTGACGTTGCCTGTTCTTTTTCATTCTTTTCTTGATTTTTTCAAGGCGCGTGGACTTGATAGCATTAAGGAAGACAAGGATATGCCCATTAGAAGAGCATACGACAACATTACACTGAATTTGTTGTCTGCGCATGGCATTGACTGCGTGGCGCTGGCTGGCGATGAATATGTGAAGACATCTGTGATTTGCAATACCATCTTGACTGTTAACGTGCACCCTGGTGATTTGCGCGCCAAATACGATTCAGGCAAGAACGCCGGCAAGCCAAAGTATACTGGCCTTGGCTGGATTCCAAGTGCAAAAGCAATCTTGGCTGGAGAAAAAGAAGTGCGTACATCCGTCCATATCGTGACTGACAAGCTTGATTGCGGGCCTGTTCTTGCTGTTTCCGCTCCACAGTTAGTTCCTGAAATTTCGGCTTTGGAAAAAATTGCTTTGATGGGTGGCAAAAAGTCGCTTGGTGAGCTTATTGATTGCGTGAAAACTATGCCTGACGTGGCCGGAAAAATACCTTTGGTTTCAATTGCCAAGGATTGCCAAGAGCGTTTGAAAGTAAATGGTGACTGGGTGATTTTTCCTAAAGTCTTGCAATACATCGCGGAAGGAAGGTATGCGCGCGATGAGAAAGGCAGCATGTATTTTGACAAAGAGCCGATTCCTGATGGGAAGGTAATTACCGGATGAAGAAAGCTTTTCTGGCCGCAACATTAGACCATCTAATTCGGCCGCATTTGAAAAATATTTTGCCTCCCGAAGCTTTCATCAAATTGTATTCTCGCACAAGAACCTGGTTTCTTGATATGCTTGCTTCTTGCAGGCATGTAGCTGATGTGCCGCACGAGGAAGTAGATGTTCATGGCTTAAAGTTTAGGAACTGTCTTATGAATGCTGCTGGTTTGGACAAGGACGGCAAATTATTGGCATTTAATTATCTTCTTGGCGCTGGCGGCGCGGTCGTCGGCACTGTTTTGAGCGAACCTTGGAGTGGAAACCTCATTTCAACATATGGCGGGCGCTCAAATCCTTGGACTCCACTGCCGTGTTCTAATTCCGCGATTAATTCTCTTGGACTGCCAAGTCACGGTATTGATAATGTTGTAAGTAATGTAAGATATTTCAGAGACGTATTCGCGCCAATAGATTTTCCCATAATTGCGAGCGTCATGGGTCATCCTGCTCACAAGGATGAAAAACAGAAGCTTGCAGGCATTGTGAAATGCGTACAGAAGCTTATTCCCTATGTTGATGGTTTTGAGCTGAACGAAAGTTGTCCGAACACACAACACAGCGACGCAGGTCTTGAATTGCGTTTAAAGACAGTATTAGGCATTTGCGAAACTCATTATGAGCACTATAGCATCAATAAGCCCTTGTGGGTAAAAATGCGCGATGCAGGCAATGCAGAATACACTGTCGAATTTATGACTAAGATGGATGTTGATGGTCTTGCGTTAACTAATACACAGATTAATTACGCTGAATTGCGCAAGCATGTTCACGAGAAAGATTTGGCGTTGTTTGACTATTACACGCAAACCCATAAAGGCGGCGTGAGCGGCCCAATTATCAGGGAATTTGCTCTCAGTCAGGTTGCAGCTGCTGCAAGAGCAATTGAAAAACAGAAGTCGCATTTAGTTATTACTGATATCGGAGGCATTAGTTCTCATCACGATATAGCCCAGGGCCGGGCAGTTAATCCAAAGATTGTAAAGTTGCACGAGTGGTATACTGGCAAGATGAACGCTATTGCAACAGAAGAGCCTGACCGCATATATCAAAACATGATTTTCGGAAAAAAGTAAAATTTTTG
This sequence comes from uncultured Methanosarcinales archaeon, assembly GCA_964637115.1. Lineage (GTDB taxonomy): Archaea > Nanobdellota > Nanobdellia > Woesearchaeales > ARS49 > CABMGU01. Next base: position 11,822 of record CAZWVL010000013.1, on the reverse strand, counting down.
TAAATCTTCCAAGTTCTTTCGTAAACTTTCCAATTTTCTCGTCGATAAACTCTTTAACTACCTCGTCTTGTTGTTTTTTGGTGATATAAAATGGAATTAAGACGCTTGGATTTGTTGTTGAGAAGGATTGAGCCGGATGGCACTGAGACGCACATGGCTATCCGTGCCGAATACGACTCTGCGCCACCTTTGCGTGAAGGCGATCACGTAGAGCATTTGAAGAAATATTTCCCTGCATTGTACAATTGCATGTTTGGAGGTGAAAATTATGAAAGAATCAAATCCGGATGATTTTGAGGAAGAGCACTTTAGAAGGCGCTATCACCGTGATGATGGCAATCCCTTGAAGAGCTTGAAAAATTATGTTATGGCGTTTGTCTGCGGTGTTGGTGTTGGCATTGGCTTGATGACTTTCTGTTATGAAAAGCGCCATAAATTTGTCTCACAAGAAGTGTCCGATGAAAAGGAAGTGCAAACAGTGCACGGCAGGCTTATTTTCACAAAGAACGGATACGTAAGTTTGGAGCAGGGCCATAAGGATTTGGCAAGAAAGTATGGATGGCATGATTCTCGTGTCTGGAACAATTGGTGTTACATTTTGAGCCGACAAGGACCAAATATAATGGAGGGAAATATCAAGAAGGTGATTGATGATACCTTAAATCCGATGACGCCAATGGGCAAATTGCTGAATAAATACAGGGGTCCCAAGGTTGCGCCTCATCCGTCACAAACGGATGAAGAGCAGCTTGAAGAGCTGTATTCCAAGTATGAGCTTTTCCAGCCGACTATTGAAGCCTTGATGGACGAGAACCACGATGATGAGCTTACTCGTGAAGAGCGCAATAGAGGCCTTTATAAACTACTGCACCAATAGAAAGATTTAAATATCACCACTACTTAGTGACTATTATGAACACAATAAAAAGATGTTTGACTGCTATTGTATTGTCAGCAGCTGCATTGATGCAGACTGGCTGTCCTACTCCGCAGAGACAGGCAGACCCTGATGAAACCAGGCGCAATTACGAGACATACAACCGCTTTGATACCTTGTATCAGAAGCCGGCATATATGCCTAACAAGCGCTAATCGCACACTTTTACTTCTATTCTTCTAACGTGCGGTTTTCCTTTGTAAACAAATTGCGTTAGTTTCATCTCCTTTTCAAGCACTTTTTTCTCTTTCGTAACTAAATTTAATTCCGCCTTGCGCGTCTTTGTGCATTCTTCCACTAATTTGTGAACTTCCACATTAAAGCCTGCATCCTGCAGCCTTTTTATCGTCATTACCTGCCTGCTGCTTAATTGTTCGTGCCCAAATTTGCACTCTACAAACTTGAACTGCTGTAATGCTGGATGATAACAAACTAAATCCGGCATGCCGTGATGAACGGCGCATAAATAACAAAGGAAATCAAGCGATCGTTCTCCATATATTTCCATCACCAGCTCCGCCAGCTGCATATATCTCTTTTTTACAGCAGGATACACATCTGCTGCGATCGCGTGCACAAACCCTCCTCGCCATACTTGCCAGCCTTGTTTTTCGAGTCTTTTCCTAAGCTGCAATTCAGCCAACCCGTGTCTTGACTTATACGGATATTTGCGCATTGGAATATACTCTGTAATAATAGTTAGTCCAAACTCTAGAAGTGTGCTCTGCCTCACAAAAAATCACAAAAACTGCCGGCTTAAATACGCTATGCGCGGTTGTCCAGTGGACTGTTATGCATACTGCAGTCGGTCGTGTGTTTTGTACACGCGCACGCCTTCATCGCTGCCGAGATGATAAGATTTTGCCAGTTTTTCAAGCTTGGATGGCTTCATTACCGCTAGTCTAAACACGCCTGCCGTTCCTTTTTTGAATGTTTCATTCAAGAATTTGCGGTGGTGCCATTCTATGTCCGTGCCTGGAAGCGACATGAAATAACGCTCACATAACCGCGTGCCCTTCCATTGTTCGTATGAAGATTCATCGCTTTTTCTGACGAATCTTGCTGCGATTTTATAGCCAAGTTCTTGCAATATTGTTGCAAATGCATCATTAAAGCGTGCAACTTTCTGTTGTTCTATGTCCCCACTCATAATACGGCAGCCACAGGTACCTATTTAAAAACTTTTTGACACTTATGCCAATTTGAGCATTTCTTTCTTTGTTGTTGCTTGTTCTGGCTTTTTTTCTCTCCATCGCAAGAATCTAGGGAAGCGTAAAGCATATCCGGCCGTGTGATTTGGTGATTTTGTTATTTCTGCGCCTATAACTTCAAGTACAATGCGCGGGTCAAACCAGACGTCAGGCGTCATTGACTTTGAAATCTCCAGCCGTGCTGGCTTATGAGGAATTTTTTTGAATTTTTTCAATAATCCCGCAAGTTCTTTGTCAGTAAATCCGCTGCCGAGCTTGCAGAATGTCTCAAATCTGTCTGTTTTATCGTTATAGACTGCACACAATAATGCGCCATAAGTTCCTGCTCTTCTTCCTCTGCCGTAATACGCTCCAACTACAACTAAATCAAAAGTGTCTCTTAAACCCTTGACGTATTCAGGCTTCCATTTTATCCAGTGCCAACCTCTTACGCCTGCTTCATATGGTCCTTCCAAATCCTTGATAACTACTCCCTCTCCGCCGTGTTCTACTGTTTTGTTGAACAAATCTTCTATGCAGTCTGCATCACTGCATATCTTCCTGATGGCAAGATTAATTTTGTTGGTTTCTTTGACGTATTTTTGCAAAAGTGCATATCTTTTCTTGTAAGGCTCACGAATTATTGATTTTCCATTTACAAATAACAAATCAAAGCAGAATAGTGCAACCGGAATTTTCTTGACATAACGTTCGATCTCGTATTTTCTTCTTCTTTGCATCAATATTTGAAATGGCAGAAGATTGCCTTTTGCATCAACGGGCATTACTTCACTGTCAATTACGCAATTTTTTGCCTTGACTGATTTTCTAATTGCTTCCACAACATCAGGAAATTGTGGAGTTATGTCTTCCAGTCTTCTTGAATATAATTTTATTATATTGCCCTCTTTGTGCACCTGTATTCTCTCACCATCATACTTCTCTTCAACAACAACAGGATAGCCCATTTTTTTCTCAACTTCATCAATGTCTTTGATTCTTTGACACAGCATTGATTGTATGGGCACTCCCAGTTTGACTCCTATTTTCTTAATGCCATTCATTCCTTTATGAGCTATTGTCAGTGCTATTTCGCCAACATCTGGACAGACGTGATACGCCTGCTCTAGTTCTTTGCGGGCTTCTTTTCCGCCTGTGTATGCCATTGCAAGTGCATCAAGCACAGTCTTGTCTCCAACACCCAATCTCAAGTCTCCAAGAACTATGCGCGCCAGATATCTTGCTTCCAATGGGCTTGCTTGTGACAGCAATTTTGACAGCAAAATTATTTTCTTTTCCTGGCTTCCGCCTCCCGAAGTCTCTGCTATTTTATGCAGCGTCTCAAACACCATTTTTACCGTTAGCGCTCCTTTGCCCGCATACATTTCTGCTACTTTTCCCACATCTCCAAGTTTTTTGGTCTGCTGCAAGACTCTTTCTTCTTTCTCTCCACCGGCGTGTGCAATGCTTTTGATTACCATTTTACCAGCCATGCCAAGATTAATGTCTGCAAATTGTGAAGCTATCTGTCCAAGTGTCAAGTAGGCAGCGTGCTCCAGTTCATCTTTCGGTGTTTTTTTGAAGAAATTGCTTAGGATGTCTCGCATCGTGTTGTATGAGCTGGTTTTTTCCAGTTTTTCATACAGCCGTGCGAGTTCTAGGAACCTCATATTTTGGTAAACTTCCTTTCGTGGTGGAAGTTTTTCAGCTCTCCTATTTTTTTCTTAACAACAACAGTGGCATAATCACAGTGCAAGGTAATATTTGCATCAAGCACTGTTCCTCTTTTGAACGCTGGTTTTGCCAACCAGCTTATTTCGTAATACTTTCCCTCTATCGGCTTTTTTGTTATAAGCACGTAATCGTGGCCGTTTTTTTTCTTCCAGACTCCAAGGTCGTTGTCGATGTCGACTATGACTGGCGTCGAATAAGTGCGTTTTTTCGTGTATTGTTTGTAAAATTGCGGCGCCAATTTCTTTGCAGCCGCAGAATATTTCTTGTTTAAAGAAACTGACTTCTTGCATTTTGGACTGCACGGCGTGTGAGAAATAAATGGAAATGCATTGTCAGAATCATGCATTTGTTTGTAATATTGGTAGTATGTATACTTCTTCGACAATACTTTCGGATCGTGCTCTGAAATGAACTTTTTGATACAGCAGGCCGGATAACCGTAAATTTTGCCTGCCAACTTGTCCGCAGTATCGTGCTTTTGTTTTTTGACAAGTGAAACATATCGTTCAAAATTCTTTTTTGCCTGTTTATTCCTGAAAAGGTCATATCCATGCCATATTCCCTTCATTTTCCAGACTGCCGCATTCTTTTGTATTGAAGATATTTCCTCAAATCCTTTTGGCCTGCTTACATTAAAGACAATTTTGTTGAGTTTCAGAAGTCTCTCAAATTCGTGTTTGTCGTCAACATTATCAGTTATGCGCAGATGGATGTACGTGTTCGGCTTTACACCTGACACAAAAAGTATTGCCTTAAGCTTTGAATTGTTGTCAAATGCTTTGGACGTCTCTATGAAGCGTAAAAGGTGCCTCTTTTCTTCCATTTCTTGCCTCTTTTTGATTTCAAAACGCGTCCAGACAAAGTTTTGCCTTTGACGCCTTTTTTAGAATTGTTTCTTTTAAACTTGTTTTTCACGAAAGCTATTCCTTGTTTGACTCCTGCAGATATGCTGCCGTAAAGATTCCCAAATGACATTATGAACATCGTCATGCTTGCGACGAAGAACGTGAAAAACACTTGAATGCCTGTCCAGATGTTGCCACTCATTATTGTTGCTCCTATGCCGATAAAAAATGTTGCGAAACTTAGCACTATTCCTGTTATGAATGCTTTCCAGTGTGTTGCAAAGCCGATAATCCAATGAACTACCAGTCCTGCGCCGATGCCGAGCATTGCTGCAGAAAATATTACGAATAGTCCCGCTGCAACAAGCACTGCAGTTGTTTGCAGTGCTCCGGATGTTATCGTGTTTATGAGTGCATCTGCGAGATATGAAAGAACAATGCCAACTGCAAGAGTTACAATGCCAATCCAGATGGAAACGCGCATATGAAGATAGAGTTTTATAAGGTTTTTAAATGCTTCGGATGCCTATGCATCCGACAGTGCTCGGAAATTTGAAGTATCATAATATAAATCTTGCAAATTTCCAACACTTCGTAAACACTGGTTTCCGATGTCGTTCAGAATTAATCCAATCGTTTGTAATAGAAAACTGCATAGGATGGGTACTTCCAAATTTTCTTGCCGTTTACTACTACCCAGCTTTCTTTTTGTGACTTCTTGAATCCGTTTGTTTCGTAAAACAATTGTGATGTTTTGTATGCCGTCCACAGCCTTAATCGTTTGCAGCCGAGTTTCCGGGCACGTTTCATTGTTTCTAAAAGAATTTGTGAACCTACCCCTTTTCGGCGTTCAGACTGCAATACGCCAAACCATCCTAGCCAGCAATCATTTTGTTCAGGATAACGGTAAATTCCTGTTATGCCAACAAGAGTGTTTTTTTCATAAACCAAATAATATTGCAAGTATGAGTTAATGTGCTTGAACTCTCCAGTTATACATCTGCCATACCATTCCTTGATGTATTTTCTGCTGTACTTGTCTTTAAATATCGAAAAAGCGGTTTTGAGTGCGAGTTTGAGATTCCTCTTGTTCAATTTCACCAGTTTCATTCTGTAAATAAGAACTCAGCGAATTAAAAAACTATCTACTCTTCTCCGTAAATAAATCCTTTAACCCATCGTACCAGGAAAAAGCTCTTTTTTGATTTTCTGGATTTTTCTGCTTTTGCAGGTTTTAATTTCTTTACGGGCTCTGCTTTTACAACTTTAACTTTAGGAACTTCAATTTTTTTTGGCTTTGCAACCACAGGCATTTTCTTCATTTCCATTTTAGGCGCTTCAACTTTCTTTATTTCCACTTTAGGCGTTTCTTTCTTTATCACTGTTTTCGGTGCTTCAACAACTGGCTTTTTGACTTCGATTTTCTGTGAAATCTTTTCTTCGTCCGGCTCTTCAGGCCCGTCCGGCTCTGGCATTGGTTCTGGTTCAGGCATCGGGTAGGGATGCGGGTCAATCGGCTTCAAAGGCCGCGGAGTTTCTGTTCTATATTCGGCAGGCAGGAACTGCGCGCCTAATTCTTCTTGAACTCCTTTGCAAAAGTGCTTCATCTTACTTTCAACTTCGTCGTTTTGATCTGGGAATGCTTCCTGCGCAAGTTCAAACAAATCAACTGCACGCTGCACTTCTTTGGCAAAATCATCTTTTGAAACTCCAAGAATAAAGCGCGCCCTCATTGTTGTAGCTAAATACTTGACTTCTTTCAGAATGTCTTTCTGCACGCTGTCGCTTTGTTGCCAGCCTGATTCTATTCTGCTTTCAAGCCACGTGAAGTATGGGCCTATTCTGCGTGAGAACACGTCCATGTCTATCTCTGTAATCGCCTCTTGTGACATAGTGACGGGGTTCAGTATGCCTGCTTTTAAATCTTGCGCAAAACTTCAGGTAGAGAATACAGTTTCTAAAAATAGCGTTAGTGTGTAACTTTTGCAAGTACGTACAGTCATACAGAAGTCAATTAAACCAAAAAAGGCGACATAGAACTATGGCAGGATATTCGGCTTTGACTGAAGAGAAGTTTCACAGATATTTAGTTGGCAACGGCATCCACTTAAGGTTTTCAGATATGGAAGAGATTTTGAGAGTGGCAGAGTCAGAAGTTGAAAAGGAGATCAAGACAGGCCATCTTAAGGTGAAATCAGATCCGGTTCTATACCAGTTTGCATATGAGCCTGCACTGAAGAAGCTTGCCGAAGTCAATGAAATGAGAAGACTGTATGCTGCTGCCAGATCAGGGGAATGGGACGGCGTTGACCGGCGCATGCACAGTCATCCAACTGACAATTAGCGCTTTAATCCTTCTTTAGTGCTTTTTATTTCACAAGTGCAGAAATCCTTTCCAAAGCCGCACATTCGGCATACTGATTCTAGCGCTTTTCCGCAGCACATACCCAGTTTGTTGTAGATTTTAGCACATTTGTGGCATTTGAACATAGCTGGTTAACTGGTGCAGGCATATTTAAACCTTTACCCCCCACATAAATAACTACTACGTAGTAGTGAAATACCGAAAGCTTTATATAGGAGAACTACTTTTACAGAGTATAATAGGGGTGAACAAAAATGGCAGAAATTACAGACATCCTTGAAAAAGTACGTGATGAAGATAATGCTAAACAGTTTACTTTTAAGAAAGCAGTAAGCAGGGGTCTCTACGCAAACACACCAGCGGGAGAAGCTTTGTTCAACACACATTTATATGAATCACATGCTCCGGGTGCAGCTCCAGCAGTTGCTCCGGCTGGTGGACCAGCTCCGGGATGGGGAGGCGCTCCAGCAGGCCCAGCATTTCCGCTTGTTGCAGGCCAGGCATATACGACAAGACAGCTTGAACTTGCAAACATTTACAAGCCAAATTTCGAAAGCAACAAAGCTGCAGGCAAGGCTTTCAGACTAGGCATTGGAGGCGGCTTGATCGCGTTGATTCTCAGTATTGGCAGCTGCGTTATGGATGACAATGAAGCTCCACGCGTTTATGGCTATGGACGCCACGTATCAACAACAAGCCCAAAAGATGCCTTCAAAGGACTTGCAATTGGAGCCGGCGGATTAAGCGCTTTGGCTCTTGCATACGGCTTGATGAAAAGAAAGTAAGCTGTTTTTCCTATACTTTTTTAAATTCTCCACTTCTTCGCCATTAGTATGCATCCATATGATTTCAAGGCTATAGAGCCGGCTATCTTGGACTTTTGGAAGGACAAGCAGATATACGAAAAAGCTGTCAAGAAGAATGCTGGCAAGAAACTTTTCTATTACTTAGACGGCCCTCCTTACACGACTGGCAGGATTCATATCGGCCATTCTTGGGGCAAGGCGCTCAGGGACTCAATTCTTCGATTTAAGCGCATGTCAGGCTTTGACGTTTGGGACCAGCCTGGATTTGACATGCACGGTTTGCCAATTGAAGTCAGCGTTGAAAAAGAACTTGGCATTAAGAACAAGAGAGAAATCATCGACAAGATTGGACTTGCCAAGTTCATAGAGGCCTGCCAAAAGTATGCTTTAGACCAGTTGTGGCCAATGGTCAATGATTTCAAGCGTTTGGGCGTTTGGATGAACTGGCAGAATCCTTACATGACTATCAAGAACACTTACATTGAAGGTGCTTGGTGGGCTTTGGCTGAAGCTAACAAAAAGAAATTGCTTTACCTTGGTAAAAAATCAATGACTTGGTGTCCAAGATGTGCTACTGCATTGGCAAAGCACGAGTTGGAATATGAGAACAGGAAAGATGATTCTATTTTTGTAAAGTTACAGGTTGAAGGAAAGCCGAATGAATATCTTATCATCTGGACAACAACTCCTTGGACCATTCCTTACAATCTGGCAGTTATGGCTCATCCTGATTTTGATTACATTAAAGCGCAGGTTGATGGTGAAGTCTGGATTCTTGCAGAAGCCCTGGCTCCTGGTGTTATTGGCGCTGTTGCTGGCAAACAGTACAAAGTTTTGGACAAGTTCAAGGGAAAAAAATTAGTTGGAACAAAATACGTGCATCCGCTCAAGAATGAGATAAAGTTCCCTGACGCCAAGAAAGTTCACACAGTCATCCTTACAGAAAGATACGTCACTACCGACGCCGGATCCGGTCTCGTTCATTGTGCTCCTGGCTGCGGTCCTGAGGATTTTGAAGTTGGGAAAGAAAACGACTTGCCCGCGTTCAACGAAACTGATGAGCACGGTTGTTTTGGCGAGAAAATGGGCCCATTGGCTGGAATGTATGCAAAAGTTGACGACGCTCAATTTATTCAGCTTCTTGAAGACAAAAGCGCAATTATTGACAAAGTAAAAGTTGATCACGAATATGCTCATTGCTGGAGATGTAAAACGCCTGTAATCTTTAGGGCGACTGACCAATGGTTTTTGGCTGTCGAACAGCTCAGGGATGAAATGGTTGCGCAGAACAAGAAAGTTTATTGGGTTCCTGACTGGGCTGGCAACAGGTGGTTTGATTCTTGGTTGAAATCATTGCAGGACTGGTGTATTTCCAGGCAAAGATTCTGGGGAATTCCTTTACCCATCTGGACTTGTGTTTGCAGCAAGTACAAAGTAATTTCTTCAAATGCCGAGCTGAAACAGCTTACTGGCAAAGAGCTTGAGAATCTGCACAGGCCTTGGATTGATATGGTTAAGATTAAGTGCGAGTGCGGAAAGGAAATGTCAAGAGTTCCTGATGTGCTTGACGTCTGGCTTGATTCTGGTGTTGCTCCTTGGGCAACTTTGGAGTATCCTTCTAATCAGGAGCGTTTCAAAAAAATGGGCTTCCCTGAACTGATTTTGGAAGGCAAAGATCAGATTCGCGGCTGGTTTAACAGTTTGACTTGTATGAGCATGATCAGCTGGGGCAAGATTCCTTTCAAGGCGGTTTACATGCACGGTTTCATTAATGATTCTCAGGGCAGGAAGATGTCAAAGTCTTTGAAGAATTACATTACTCCTTACGAGATTATTGACAATTATGGTGCTGATACGCTGAGATCTTACCAGATTGGCGGCGCTCAGCCCGGCATTGATATGAACTTTAATCATGAAGATGCGAAAACCAAGCATAGAAATTTGATAGTGCTATGGAACTTGCAAAAGTTTGTTATAGAGATGGCAAGAGAGCTCAAGACCGCCCCTAATAAGATGGACGACGTCGTTATGAAGAATTTGGGCGGTGTTGAAGAACGGTTTATTCTTTCCAAACTTAACAGCACGATTAAAACTGTTACCAATCTGTTCAACGAGTACAGGTTAAACGAAATTCCTGCAGTCATAGAAGACTTGTTCCTCACGCTTAGCCGAAGTTACATTCAAATGGTTCGTGACAAGGCTTCCATTGGCGATGATAATGAAAGAAAGACAGTATTATACACAATTTACAAATGCCTGACTGAATGTCTCAAGTTATTTGCTCCGATTGCGCCATTCATCGCTGATCAAATCTGGCAGAATCTAAAACAGGAATTCAAGTTAGAGGAAGAAAGCATTCATCTGTGCGATTGGCCGAAGGCAAATGAGAAAGACATTAACATTAAACTTGAAAAGCAGATGATAATTGCGGATTCTATCGTGCAGGCAGTGCTTGCTGCCAGGGAAAAGATTAAAGTTTCTCTTAGATGGCCGATCAAGTGCGCACAAATAGTTTCGCAAGATGATGATGTTCTGCAGACTTTGGAAGAATTGGAAGATGCTATCAAATATCAGACAAATTGCAAGGATGTTCACGGTCATAAGGAATTTGCTGAAGTGCAGATGAAAGTAAAGGCAAATGCCGGCGCTTTAGGAAAGGCATTTGGTTCTAAGAGCCCGAAAATTATGGCAAAGCTGGCAGAGATGAGTGCCAAGAGCATTCTTGCACAGCTGTCAAAGGATAGCAACTTCCAAGTCGTTATTGATAAGGAAACTGTTCAGTTGAGCAAAGACCACATTGTTATCGAGCGTGACGTTCCTAAAAAGTATGTTGAAATGGAGTTCAAGAATGGTTTTGTCTATCTTGATACTGAGCGTTCAGATGAATTGGATGCAGAAGGATATGCTAGAGAGCTTATGCGCCGCGTTCAGCAGATGCGAAAGGACGCCGGCATGCAGAAAGCTGACAAGGCGGCAGTATACATACAAACTGATGCTAAAACAGTAAAGATGCTCGAAAAGTGGAAGGAGCGCATTGAGGAGAAGTGCGGCGCTCATGTAAACATCGGCAATGCTGATCCGGTGAAGAAGCATGCCAACATTGCTGAAGAAAAGGTCAAAGACAAATCTTTCAAGCTGTTTCTTGATAAGGCATAACTATTAGCGTCTCTAGGTAAATACACATAACATTTTTAAATAAAACTCTCATTGAGCAGTTTAAAAGTGAGTTAATGCGTATAAGGGCTGAATATAGCAATTAGCCAGAGAGAGTAACTTGGAAAAAGAGAGGTTTGTTGGTATTGTTGCTATCGTGTTCACTTTATTAGTTCTAAGTGTGACTGTTGCATCTGCCGAACCTTCCGGCCCGTCAGAAAATGGGTTTATTTCCAAGCTTGTTGGTTGGTTTACAAATATTTTCGAGTCATCTGGCATTACTGGCGCGCAGGTTGCTGAACCAGAAGCTGTAAGCCCTCCGGTATTTGGACTCATGCAAACTCCAACACCTCCTGGAGAAACACCAACCAGCACTCCAACAGAAGAGCCAACAAGCACTCCAACTTCAACGCCGACTTCAACCCCGGCCAATACTCCGACTTCAACTCCAACATCAACTCCAACAAGCACGCCAACGTCAACACCGACATCAACGCCAACATCAACTTCAACTCCAACAAGCACGCCAACGTCAACACCGACATCAACACCAACCAGAACACCAACGTCAACACCGACATCAACGCCAACAAGTACTCCGACAAGCACTCCAACGTCTACACCGACTTCAACTCCAACCAGCACTCCAACATCAACTTCAACACCAACAAGCACTCCAACATCAACCCCAACAAGTACTCCAACATCAACTTCAACACCAACCTCTACTCCAACATCAACTTCAACTCCGACATCCACTCCAACCAGAACACCAACCTCAACACCAACAAG
>CAZWVL010000012.1:0-22628 GCA_964637115.1 uncultured Methanosarcinales archaeon | reverse complement strand
GAATATATTTCTCCCTGACTGTAAGCTTCCAGGCAGTGCCATCCTGCAAAAGCATGGTTGGACTGTCAGACGAGTCCAGCTGAGTTTTCCATTCGTTCAAAATGGCAAGCACGTCTTCCGGCGAGCGTTTGCACAAGCTCGCCAGTTCTTCCAACTCAAGCTTGCGGGCAGCGGCAAACAAAATCGCCTCCACCATGCGCTTCAGTTCTTCATCCATTCGTAACGTACACCTGTCCCTCTTTTTTCAATTCGCCCTTAGACACCATATTCTCAACAAAAGCAATTAATTCCTTTGAACCGATGCCGAGCAGTTTTGCTAGTTCATCAATGTCTTGCGGCTTTGCACGGCAGGCAAATTTGATAAAATTATGGAAAGTGTTCAAAGCATTCTTGTCCAACACGCTCTTCTGAGCCTGCAGACCCTTGAGCATCATGTCGGTATGATGCAGTCTTGCCTGAAAGTCATTAATAAAGCCCTCAAACACTGTCATGTCAAGCTCAAGCTTTGCTGGACTCATTATTTCAACAGCACTGGGCATGCTGTCAATGCAAAAATCAAGCAACTGCTCCAAGTCCTTAAACGATATCTGAAGCTCTACAAATTGGGTAAAGTAATTATCCTGCTCTTTTGGCTCAGCATATTTCTCAAACTGGACGTTCAAGCCTTCCTGCTTAATCTTGTCCACGTGGTCCATAAGCGCCTTTTTGACAAATTCCTTCGGCGCACCCATGATTTCCACTATCGCTCTGGCCACTATCGGTTGTTGTTCCATGATGGTAGTGCGAACATAGAAGCATTATAAAGCTTTTCCTCGGCAAAATAGGCCGTTTTGTTATTGTCAGATAGTTACAAAAGCTTTTAATGACAAATTAAAAAGACTGGCTGGGGTGCAATGATGGGATTATTCGGATTTGGCAAAAAAAGACAGGAAGAACTACCACTTCCACCGCCACCAAGCCCGCCAGAATTACAACCGCTTCTCAGAGGTGACTTTGACCAGATACGAGCTCCAGAAATACCTTCTGAAATGCCTCCATTTGAAGAACACGAAGAAGTTTTACCTGAATTACCACCAGCCTTGCCTGCTCCTACATCATACACAAGAACGCCAATGATGGGGGAAGAAGAGGTAGTATACGACAGAACAGTGCAGCAGCCGGAAGAAGAACCAATACACGAAGTGGTGCGGACAATACCAAAGCCGGCATTTGTTGCTGTGGAAGATTACAAACGCATCATAAATGACACGAACACAATAAGGTCGAAATTAATGGATGCAGAAAATTTTGTAAGACGACTCGGAGATCTGAAAAATGAAGAAGAACGGTCGTTTGAACGCTGGAGAACATTACTGGAAGACGTTGAAAAGAAGATGAACTACGTCGACCAGCTCATAGCAAAGGCAGGGTGAACACATGGACGGAAAAGCACCTGTATTTGTCAAAATCGATGAGTACAAGGACATAATGGACATTATGACATTAATGCGCGAGAAATTGCGACAGGCAAAGTTCTTGCTGGACAAAGTTGCGGAGCTAAAAGCGCAAGAAGACCAAGAACTCGCAACCTGGGCAAAAGAGCTTGAAGACGTAGAAGCAAGAGTTTCAAGCGTTGACAAGTCATTGTTCGAACCGAGCATCTAAATGGAAGAAGAACTATTCTTTGTGGGAATACGGGACCCTGTTGAATTAAGAAAAGAGCTGCTTACTTCTTCAAAGAATTTAATTGATAGTTTACGACGCTATGAAGCATTCAAAGACTTGAAAGAAGAAAAACTACGACACATTATCGAACTGAAAAGAGTGTTTGATGAACTGCTGGTTTTGAACAGAAAATTACGCAACCACCTGCCGCGCATTCCTATGAAAGTTCCTGCACTCAGAGAAATGAGAGAAGGAACAAAGCCGACAAGAATTGTTGGAAAGCCAGCAAAGATTGGAAAAAACAAAATAGACGTTCTCGAAGAAGAACTGGCAAAAATAGAAGAAAGACTGGGAAGCCTGGATTAATTTATTTTGACTACTTTCTCAAGAATCAACTTGCTCTTTGAAGTAAGGAATCAGTAATGTGTTCCAGCTATTGGATAACTGTTGATACTCTGCAACACATCTTTCTGCCCTTTCTTCTGGTAACAATTCTTTCTCAATCAAGTAATTATGCCTTTCCGGGTTTTTTCCATAAACCCAACAGGCAATATTATAAAATCGTTGTTCATCTAAAGAGTGCTCGTCCCAGAATGCTAAATCTTCAATATTTGTTTGCTCTGATAGTTCCAAGAAAAAAACAGCTGCGTTTAATGCGGCATCTTCTCCCACTTCACCGATCTCAGTGAGTACGAGGGTGGCTAATTGGTCCACAGAATCTTCTTCTTTGCCAGTTACTGGTAAATTAAGCAAATGAGTTAGTGCATGTCCAACTTCGTGGTAGAAGATAAAAGCAAGGGCATGCGAAGTCCAAACATCCAACTCTTCTTCTGATTCATTGTAATTAGAAAATAATGATACTATTTGTTCTATAAGTTCATAACACATTTTAATTTGGTAACTATCAGGATCGTACTGCGCGTTTGCTTCTCCACATTCAAGAAGAACTACAGAAACGTCACTAGGTAAAATCAATTGTTCATTTAATATATCAATACCAGGATCAAAATATTTTTGTTCTTGGAGCGCCCTTTGCAGGTCGTTATACTTAGTACTTGAGGCATAAACAACCTTAAAATCGCCAACATCTTTGAGTTGCGCTTCTATCTTTGGTTCTTCTCTGATTTGAGGAAGAGGCGGACATTGTTCAATTGACTCTGTTGTGCTTCCGTCCCAGCATTGGACAATCGGCTTTTCCACAACTACTGGTTCTGTACAAGCAAGCAGTATTGCGCAGAAAAGCGATGCGATGATAAGACAGGCTTTATTCATCATCACCTTGCTCACAATTTCATTGAATTTTTATATCTTTCTCAATGATTGCTCCATCTGGAGAATGCACAACTGTAGCGGTCACAAATTTGCCATTTAGCACGTGCGGCATCCAGTGAGGGTCAATAGGCCACATCTTATCAAATGGGATTTTATCAAGCTCAAACCATTCAGGCTTCATCTCATCTGTTTCCATTGGACTTCCTGCCCACGTATCCGCTGTAAAGACGTGCACGACCTGATCCCAATCCGGCTTTTGAGGGAATTTAAAAGTGATAACACCAGATTTTTTAACATCTTCAACCAGCAAACCGGATTCTTCCCTTAATTCACGAATTGCTGCAGCTTCAATTGTTTCCCCATTTTCCACTTTTCCGCCAAAAGCGTTCCACTTTCCAGCGCCAAAACCCTTCTTTTTCATCCCGAGAAGAATTTTGCTACCATCAAGGACGAGGATTAATGTCGCGTTCCTCATTAGCGTGCACCCAAAACCAAACTTAACAACGCCTGTCTTACAGGAACACCATTTGCTGCCTGCTCAAAATACGCCGCAAATGGAGTGCTGTCAAGCTCAGGATGCAGTTCATCCACACGAGGCAATGGATGCAATATTTTCAAAGAAGATTTGGCATTAACAAGATGACTTTTCATAAGAGAATAACAATTTTTGACAGCGTTGTATTCATCAACTGAAGGAAAACGCTCTTTCTGGATGCGAGTTGCATACAAAATGTCAAGCTCAGGCAACACCTGCTGCACATCTGCTGTCTGCACCGCACCATGCAACAATTCCTCCGGAGCAGCCAAGCTCTGCGGAGAAATGAAAAACATGTTCACCTTAAAATGCTTCAAAGCACGCGCCAACGAATGCATCGCCCTACCATACTTCAAATCGCCAATAAAGCCGATGTTTAATCCATCAATTCTGCCCTGCAGTTTCTGAATAGTATACAAATCAAGCAATGTCTGCGTCGGGTGCTCGTTTGGGCCGTCGCCGGCATTAATCACCGGCACTTCTGCGACATCAGCAGCCACTTTTGCGCTCCCGGCCTGCGGATGACGAATAACGATAACATCCGCATATGAGCTGATAACGCGCATAGAATCCTGCAAGCTTTCACCTTTTGCCTGAGAAGTTGTTGCGCCATCAGCAAACCCAATCACCCTGCCGCCAAGACGATGCATTGCAGACTCAAAACTTAAACGAGTACGAGTGGAAGGCTCGAAAAAACAAGAAGCGAGCACTTTTCCAGACAATACAGGATCCTGCTCTCTCTGAAAACGGTGCGCAACATCAAGCACGTGAAGTAATTCATCCTTGGAGAAATCCCTGATTGCAATAACATCACGACCTTTCCACCCCATAATTGGAAGAACGAACAACTGGAAATAATAATGTTTCGTTACTACATCAAAATATAAACCCAACCGGGCTGCCAAGCCTTCTTATGACGCCAGTCCTCCTTCATTGCCTGCTCCCATGTTTTGCCTTTAATGACAACATCAAGGGCCAGTTGAGGAGCCTGATGAGCAACGATAGCAACTGGCTTGCCATCATACTTCTTTTTCAAATCATCAAGAAAACTTCGGATACGCTTCTCAACATCCCTATAGCTCTCACCGTTAGGAAAAGGCTTTTCAACACATTGATACCTTATCGCATCAACTTTTTCTGCAGGCGCACCATTCAAATCACCATAATTGCATTCTCTCAAACGCTCATCCTGCAAAATTTGAACAGAACTGCCAAAAGTCAGTTTTGCTGAATCAACGGCCCGCTTCAAATCAGAACAAAAAACAACATCAAACCTCTTACCTTTAATCTGATCTTTTAGCTTGATTGACTGCTCAACACCGAGCTTTGATAATTCGCCAGGATTCCAACCCGTACACTTGTCTTGTTCGTTATCGGTTGTGGTACCGTGCACAAAATAAGTGATATTTATCATAACCGCCAAAGCCCACTTCTTACCATTAACCGCCATCAACGATAATGTTGTTTCCATTCACAAAACTTGCTTTGTCGGATGCTAAAAAGAGTATGACTTCCGCGATTTCCTCTGGCTTTGCCCAGCGTTTCAGCAAGATTTTTTCAGTTTCGCTTTCTCGGTATGCCTTTGATAAGTTCCTATTGATATCAGTATCAACCCAGCCTGGCGATACTGCATTGACGCGGATATGCGGAGCCAATTCTTTTGCAAGAGATGCCGTGATGTTAATGATGCCTGCCTTTGTGGCATCATAATCCATCGAATCCGGGCTGCCTTTATTGAGACCATTGTTGGAAGCGATGTTCACGATGACTCCTGACTTTTGTTTTAGCATCTGAATCGCCACGAATTTCGTGCAAAGGAACACTCCGATGAGATTCACGTCAATAGTTCGTTTCCATTGTGCCAAGGTTTTCTCAAAAAATGGCACATCAAAAACTATGCCTGCATTGTTAACAAGAATATCTATTCGACCGAACTTCTTAATGCTCTCATTAACCATCCTTTTTACTGCAGTTTCGCCAGAAACATCTGCCTGTATAGCAATGGCGTTCGAACCCAGTGCTTTGATTTTCCGGACAACCTCATCAGCATCCTTCTTCGCGTTCACATAATTAATGATGACTTTAGCACCCTCTTTCGCAAACAAAAGAGCAGTTGCCTTCCCAATCCCCCTGCTTGCTCCTGTAACAAGAGCAACCTTACCTTTTAATAGCATAGTAATGTGCGCGCGGCCTGGATTTATAATAATTTCTTAATAGAATGCGGAGGGCAGGCAGCGCGAAACTGCAGTTTCGCTGGTCTGTCCCCGCATGCATATCTCAACATGAAAGCACTCTGTGCTATCCAAGTTAAGTTCTATGCGGAGGGCAGGATTCGAACCTGCGAAGGCACTAAGCCAATAGCTTTCACCACAATCTGTGTCAAGTTGTGCTTGAGGCTATCCCCTTTGACCACTCGGGAACCTCCGCTTGAGCGAAGCGAAAGCGGACCAGCCGAAAAACCTTTCGGCTCTGCCCGCGAATTATAGAACATGTTTTAGCACTCGTTTTTAAATGTTATCCGAGAAATGAACATGATGCTGTAGCATTCAGACCAGTAACTGCCAGAACAATCAGTGCCAACAATGCCACTATCAACAATGACCATATCGAAATATGCTTTTGCATGCATTTATATCAGAAAAAACGACCATTAAATCTTTGGCATGTACAGTACGTTTTCTCCTACTTCGAATGGAAATCATAGGGAGGTAAACTTTATAACGACAACGCAATAGCACACCGGCATGAGCGTAGAAATAGCAGCAGTAGGCGGATGGGGAGAAGTCGGCAGAAATATGACGGCAGTCAAAGTAGACAACGAAGTAGTTCTCTTTGACATGGGCCTGCACTTGCCCAACTATATCGCACTAACTGAAGAAGAAATGGGAGAGTTCAGAAGCCTCACTGAAGCAAGCCTGAAACGGGCAGACGCAATTCCCCAAGACAGCTTAATAAAAGATTGGCGGCCAAATGTTCTGGCAATTGTGCTAACGCACGCACACTTAGACCACATGGGCGCAGCACCATACATGGCATCAAAATATGACGTACCAATAATTTGTACCCCATTTACTGCAGCATTACTGAGAACAATCTGCCGAGACGAAAAAATAGACATGCCAAACAAGATAATTGCATTAAAGCCAGGACAAACAATGCCGTTGTCAAAAAATATCAAACTCGAATTCTGCCACATCACGCACAGCACGCCGCAAACAATCATTGCAACATTACATACACCACACGGCATCATAATGTACGGCAATGACTACAAACTAGATTTGCACCCAACACTGGGAAGCCCTGCAAACTTTGACCACTTGAAAAATTTGGGAGAAAAAGGAGTGCTGGCATTAATACAAGACTGTTTGTATGCGGCTGAATACAGAAAAACACCAAGCGAACAAGTCGCCAAAGAAATGCTCAAAGAAGTCCTGCTGGACGTGGACAGCAAAGGAAAAGGCATCATTGTAACAACATTTGCCAGCCACATTGCCAGATTAAAATCGATAGCAGAATTCGGCAAAATGCTCGGCAGAAAAGTAGTCTTCATGGGCAGAAGCACGGCAAAATACTGTTATGCGGCAAAAGATGCTGATGTCATTGATTTATTCAAACACGCGGAAATTTTGAAATATTCAAGGCAAATACGCAGAAAACTCGCAGAAATCCAAGCAAAAGGAAAAGACAAATATTTGCTTGTCGTCTCAGGACACCAAGGAGAACCACAAAGCGCCCTGAGCAAAATGATAGACGGCGTATACAACTGGAAATTCTCGCCGGACGACCACATGATTTTCAGCTCACACATCATTCCAGCAGAAATTAATGTAAGACAACGCGCAATAATGGATGACAAGCTCAAAAAACTTGGAGTACGAATGTTTAACGACATCCATGTCTCAGGACACAGCTCACGAGAAGACCTAAGAGACATGATAAACATGGTCAAACCAAAAAACATCCTGCCAACACACGGAGATCCGAGCATGATGAACGCATTCAATTCTTTAGCAACAGAAATGGGCTATAAACTGAACAAGAACCTTTATCCATTAACGAACGGGCAGAGGATTAAACTTTAGGCTAACGCAACCATATTCAGGGGGACTCAACCGCCGTCCCCCTTCAACCCCCACGGTTGTAACTACTCCATCACAATAAAGCATTTAAATATCGAGCACTCGAATTTTTATCAGGGGGGTATAAAATGAGGCTTGTATTAGCGGATCCAACATTACTAAAAGACAGCATTTCAGTCATCTCAGACCTAGTCAACGAAGCACGCTTCAAGATAACAAGAGACGGCCTTGAATTAATAGCCATGGACCCCGCAAATGTCGCAATGGTCATTTTCAAACTTCTTTCGAGCAGTTTCACTGAATATGACGTGGAAAAAGAACAGGAAATAGCAGTTAATCTGGCAAACTTCAAGCAAATCCTGCGCAGAGTGGGAGCAAGCGACATCCTCACACTTGAACTCACAGGAGAAAACAAGCTGCAAATACAGCTAAAAGGCGGCACGACAAGAACGTTCAGCCTGCCATTAATAGAACTTGAAGAAAAAGAACAAAGAGTGCCAAACCTGACTTTTCCAATAATAATCAGCACAACAAGCACTGTGCTGAACGATGCCATATCAGATGCGGATATTGTTGCAGAAAGCGTAACCCTTGCAGTAGAGCCTGAAAAGTTCACAATCTCAGCAGAAGGAGACTTAAGCAAGGCGCATATTGAAATTAAAAATAGTGAAGATACGAAAATCAAGAGCGAAAGCCCTGCAAAAATCAAGGCAAAATATTCAATAGAATATTTGAAAAAAATGATGAATGCAGGCAAACTGGCAAATGAGGTCTCGATATTCTTCAACCAAGACTATCCACTGAAGCTCGAATACAAAATTGTTGACAAACTGCTTTTGAGCTTCATTCTAGCACCACGAGTCGAAAACGACTGAAGATGCTCCGCATTATTGAAGAGCCAATCGTCTATTTTGCAGGACCTGAAGTCTTTAACACAAACATAGACGACCGCGCATTTGCAGAAGAATGGGGCAGAAAACACGAATTCCAAGTTCTACATCCAGCACGACACAGTATTCTAGGAGATCCTGAAAAAATCTACAATGCCTGCAAAGAAGACGCGAGAAGCTGCCACGTTATCGTAGCAGACATCAACGATTTCCGGGGCAAATGCACCGATGATGGCACATCTGTAGAACTAGGCATGGGCCTTGGAGCAGTAATTCTCGGATATAAAGACAAAAAAGAAGACCCGCTGACCAAATACGGCCCTGCAACAAAAAAAGGAGACTTGTTTGTAGACGAAAACGGCTATTTCATAGACCCGTACTACGACAGAAACCTAATGGTTGCAAAAAGCTGTCATAAAATTTTTTACGGCAAAAGGGAACAAACCTTGGAACAAATAGCCACTCACATCGACAACAAAGTCAAAGGATGGTATGTGCATGAAGACCCCATCATCGGCAGAAAATTACTCCCACCAGGCACGGAAGAACACTTTGAAACAATAACTCCCAATTATACGGTAGACCTTACCAGATTCAAAGCAATAATCGACCATCCACTAATGCGCAGACTGCGCGAAGTGAAACAACTTGGAGCACTCTTCTGGGAATATCCTGACGCAACACACACCAGATATGCACACTCTGTTCTGACGTTCAAATTCGCGCATGACATGCTAGGACATCTGCGCTTAAGCGAAGAAGAAAAACGACACGTGCTTGCTTACGCACTGCTGCACGACATCGGCCACACTCCATACAGCCACGAACTGGAAGAAATATCAAAACTCAACCAGACTGAGGCAGCAAAAAAAATAATTTCCGAAGAAAGCTTTGCAAAAGCGCTTGAAGAATGCGACATCAACCTGGAAAAACTCGTCGAGTTCTTTGACAAAAAGAATCCTTTACACGCAATTGTAAGCGATAAAGTGCTTGGTACGGACAAACTGGCTTATTTGCTCCGCGACGGCATTGCCACAGGAAAAGGCGGGTATGACAACATTGACTTACTTCTCCGCCATACCGTTTACGAAAACGGCAAACTGGGAATTGACCAATTTGCATCAGAAAGCGCATTCAAACAAATCCTGCTATACCACACAACTTATGCAAACACCTACTTCAGCCCGTACACAAGACTCAGCCAAAGATTATTCACCCTTCTTGGACAAATAGGCATTGATTCCGGCGCCTTGCCCGAAGAATGGCAAAGGTTCAACGATTTATGGTATGACCATCACAACATACTTGCTGAACAACAGGGCAATAAGGAACTGAAAAAACTGGGCGGAGATGGAATTGTAAAAAATGCGTACAGATGCCTTGCCAGCATGCGCCTGAAAGACTCAGAAATACTTGAAGAATCCGAAATTAAAGTTGATGCTATCACAGAAGAGGAATATGCAAAATTCCTCGAAATTCCAGTACGAGAAAGAAAAACACTTGAAGAAAAATTATGCGAAGATGCAGGCCTGGAACCATTAGACATACTCATCGCACACGGAGGAAAGCTCAGCAAACTGAAAATAGACGATACTTGGGTTTACAGAAAACAAGGACCTCCAATCAGACTTCTTGAAGATATGCACCCGCACATGCAACATGCGTTACTTGAAGAAGCACGAAAGCAGGCAGTCTCAGTAAGATTCTTTGTAAGAAAGGACTGCCTTGACAAGATTATCAAAAAATCATCTTTCCTAATAGAACGCTTCAGACATTATATTGAAGCCGTATAGAAGATTACTTCTGCTCAAAGCTCTTCAAGATAATATCAGCCTCAAGATTCTGCGCTTTATCATGAATCTGTTTTATTTCTGCGTCAATCTTTGGAAGTTCATCACCAATTTGCTTATACAGATTGCAGTTCAATGCAATATAATCCTCTGGTTTTGTTTTCATCGGAGGACTTGCCTTGATTTCCTCAATAAGCTGCACAACACCCTCTCCAATGAACTCATTCAGCCTTTTTGATATTCCAGCGGCCGGTGCTAACGCCGTGGCTGCAAGCTGCGCAGTATCAATAATAAGTTTATTTGTGACATCAGCAATTCCATTGATGCAGTTCTTGTTAACTTCAAGCATCAATGCAGTCAACTCCTGCTTCTCCTGCAGGAGTCCTTTTGCCTCTGTGCTCAGTTGCTGACGATAGTTAAGGAATGCATTCTTGTTAAAAATACAGGCGCCATTCAAACAAATCCTCGGCTCGGCATGATCCTGAATAGTATCAGACTGCTCAGCGCAGTTGTAATCAAAAGTCTTCTCACATTTGTTTGTACGAGCATTGCAGCCCTGTTTCCACATAATGTTAGCTTCACACAAACTCTTGCAGTCGCTGTCATACTTGCATTCACCCTTTACAGGTTCTTCCTCTGTTTCTTCTTCCTCTTCCTCGGGCTGTTCTTTTGGTGTGATGTTCTTCAAGCACGTTTCCTTGCTGAACGTACCTCTGAACATACTCGATGATGATCCAACAATTTTCTCACAAATCGAAACATCTCCTGATTTTAGCGCAGCAAGGTACATACATTCCTGTATTGTGTAACTAATCGCGCCGCCCTCAATCTTATCGCAGGGCTCGGGATCGCCTGTTTTCTCTGCAATACGCAAATAACACTTGTCACGCGGAGCAGGACCCTGTGCTTCTGTAAAGCCCTCTGCCTTTATTTTTGCACAATCATCTGAATCGGCCTGACGAACGGCAGCGTCCTGATAACAATGATCCTCGGTTTCATCGCCAAAGAAAGGACAAAACATACCTTCAACGCCGCCCACAACCCAGTCTATGAACGAACAGCCAGAGAGCAGCATCAAAGAAAGCGCTATTACTGCGGTTACACCTCTCATAGACATATGGAATAATATGTGCTTTTTATACTTTGCCAGTCACAATCTTTATATATAGTTCACTACCAAAAAGTAGTATGAAATATGTTAAGCTGCTCAGACCACAGCAATGGTACAAGAATCTTCTAGTGTTCCTGGCAGTCGTCTTTGCACGAAGATTATATGACCTTGCCGCAATTGAACAGGCAGCAATCGCTTTTGCAAGCTTCTGCGCACTTTCATCCGCCACTTACATAATCAATGATTACGCGGACAGGCACAAGGACAGATTAAACCCGGAAAAATGGAACAGGCCAATCGCATCCGGAGCAGTGAGCATTCCTGCCGCATTATCAATTGCATTACTCCTGAGCGTAATCGGATTCGGACTTGCACTTTTACTGCCAACAACATTCCTCTACATGGCATTAATGTACTTTGTCTTATCACAATTATACACTGTCTGGCTCAAACACGAAGCATTCGCAGACATCCTCGCAATCGCAACAAACTTCGTCATAAGAGCCGTTGCAGGAGCATTCGCAATCACAGTACCGATCAGCCCATGGCTGATTTTAGGAGTTTTCTTCATGGCATTATTCCTGCTTCTGGGAAAAAGAAGAAGCGAAATAGCACTGCTAAAAGACAAGGCAGCACTGCACAGAAAAACACTAAACGCATATTCACTAGAAATCGTAGCACGCCTGAGCGCTGTTGCAACAACATCGCTTGTCTTATCATACACGCTGTTCGTGTTCTTCGGACAACACCATTTATTGTACATTACGTTGCCAGTAGCACTTTACGCCATCTTCAGATACGACGGACTAATCAGTTCAGGAAGCAAAATAGCAAGACACCCAGAATACGTGTTCATGGACACACGAATAATTATTTCCATGATCATATGGGGAATGCTAACAGTTGCGGTGCTTTACTTCTAACGCTTAGCACCGAAGTAAAACATCTTCTGAATGTCTACATCTGCTGAACAGAACTTGCCCTGACGAGGATGGTCTTCCTTCGGCTCAGTCTTCAAAGGCGCCTGAACTTCTTTTGGTTTTGGAGACTCGTGAAGCTTAAACAATTCCAATTTCAAACTTTCAAGCTGCTGAGCCAGAGAATTCACGGCAGAACGCAACAAACCCAATTCCTGCTCATACTTTTTATTATTCTGCTCGAGTATGAGTTCAAAACGTCTTTCTGCCAACAGATCTGCTTTTTGGACAACAACCTGGGGAACATCAGAAACAACCTGAGGCTCTTTTTCCATATACACCTGCTCTGCCTGCTGCATTGCATCATCACTGGAATTCGCAAAATTGTGCTTGCGTAGTTCAGCTGCCAAGCTATTCACACGCTGCAACTTGAAAACGTCCATATTCACTCACCTTCCATCTCTAAGTATCCGTTTTTCAGAACAAATCGTTTGCCTGTTACTGGTGCACGCGGCTCTATGCTAATTTGAGGCAGAGACTCACGACGAATGCCGCCCAAGTTTATTGAACACTTATCGCAGTAAAACTTGACGCCATCGCGCTTTGCAATACAATATTCGCATAAACGCCTGCCGCACCACATACAACCACCGACGTGGTCCTTCCTATGCTTATCACATTTCATGCTCATAGTGTGAATTGACTACCAAAGTTTTCCTTGACAAACTGCGCCATCATTGCATTACCTGCAAGCGTGTAAGACTTGTAAGCAGTTGCAAGTAAGCCCTCGCGCAAACAAGTATCGCCCAATGTTGACAGTCTTTGCTGATCTCCTGCCATCTCGTAAGCCTTTGCAGCATAACCAAGCTGACGCTCTCTCAATGCCTTATCGCCAACTTCAGCAAGCTTCTGCTTGTTGTTAACAGCGCTGAACACTTCAATTGCGTGATCATACTTTTCCTTTCTCAAACAATCTTCTCCAACGCGGGTAAGTCGTTCCACATCCTTAATAGAAAGAAAGGCACGGATTGCATCACCAGTTTTTCCCTCTTCAAGACAACGATTTCCGCATTTCAAAAGTCTTTCGGTATTGTCCGCCAAACGATAACATTCGATGGCATTGCTGAACAAACCAACCTTTTCATAATCTTCGCCCAATTCTGTGAGCTTCTGCCTGTTTCCAGCAAGAATAAATGCCTTCATCGCTTCCGGCAGGCGACCCTTTCTAACGTACTCGTCGCCAAATGCGTTGAGCAAGGACATTCTTGTCTGCTCATCAAACATTGACAAGTTAATATTTTCCAAACCCTTTTCCAACAAAGCAGGAAGAATCTGCCTAAACTGAGAAAGCTTCTGCTCTCTCGCGCGAATCTCATTCACGTTTTCCGTGACACTTGAGACAACTTTTTGAAGAATCTTATCTTCCATATTACAACACCTCTTTTGAACACTCGCCAGTGAGGTAAATTCAAAGTAAACTGATATATAAATGTTACTATTTTGTATACTAAGAGGTTGTCGACGAATAGTTTATAACTAAGAACTGCATTTTGGACCGCATGAACTTGTTTGTTGCAGTATTTGGCACGTGGGTCATAAACCAAGTTCTTAAGATGATACTGTCGCGCGACGCTTCAGCTTTCTTCAAAGTAGGCGGAATGCCAAGCTCACACGCAGCACTTGCAGGAGCAGCGGCATTCGGTATTGCCCTGCAAACTGGATTCGATTCAGCACCAGCGATTGTTGCATACGTAGTCCTATGCTTTACGATCCACCACGCAATCCACCAAAGAAAACACCACACGATGACAGAAACAATTGTTGGTGCGCTTGTTGGCATTATAGGTGTGGCAATTCTTTCTTACTGGTAACTAGGTACCATAGAGAACAAACTTTCAAGACCGCGGCGCAAAGCAGGTTTTTCCGTAATCTGATCATGAGTATACGGATACAACAGCCATTTCTCATTTGCTTTTGGGTTCACGAAATAAATGCACAGGCCCTTTAACTTGGCAAGCTTGTCCCAATTAGCAATAACTGCATCAACATTTTTTTTCGTATTAAGAACGACTAAACCGGAACTGTCTGATGTTTTTTGCAAAACTTCCTCGACATTCAACAATTCTGGACGAATCATAAACAAAACATCGCCTGTTGTTTTATGCACAACAAAATCTCCATTTAGATTTTCAAAGCCAGAAATGGTTTTTTGCATCACGTCACGGCTCTTGAGAAAAATCTGCGCCCACTCTTTCAGCTCAACGGAAACATCCATAAATGCGAAAATTAAAAACTGAGCTACTTAAACTTTTATCTTTCCAGGAACGTGACAACAACTATGCAGTAAGTTCTTCAGCAGGCGCTTCCTCGCCTTCTTCAGAATAACTGGGCACTGCTGCCTTGCTAATAATCATAATGTCGCCCACTGCCTTAACAAGTTGATGGGGAACGATAACTCCCTTTGCACTTCCCAACACCTTACTCAAGAATGAATTCTTTGTTGCACGCACACGCCATCCGTGCACCTTAGTTGGAGTAAGAATAGCCTCTTCAATATCACCAAAATAGTCACCCTGATCGGTAAAAACCTTCATATCATACGTTTCCTGAATCTTTTTTAGTCTGAGCATGCAACATACCTCCTTATAAGTTATCACTCAGGAGAGTGGAAACTATTTAAAGATTATGGTGCCATATTAATATAGGTTGTAATAACTCAAAAAACCAATGGCACGCATAAAAATCATCGGCACCTCTCATATTGCCCCTGAAAGCCTGGCAAAAGTGGAGAAAAACATCAGGGAAATCAAGCCAGGTATTGTTGCTATCGAGCTGGACAAAAAGCGATTGTTTGCGTTACTCTCAAAAAAACAGCAGTCAATAAGCATCAGGGACATCAGACGCATTGGATTCAAAGGCTGGCTGTTTGCACTAATAGGAGCCTGGGCGGAAAGAAAATTAGGGGCAAAAGTAGGAGTTTCTCCAGGAGCAGAAATGCTCAAAGCAGTTGCCTTGGCACAAGAAGTTGGAGCTAAAACCGCACTAATCGACCAGGATATTGAAGTAACATTGAAAAGGTTTTCAAAAGCTCTAACCTGGAAAGAAAAATGGGCCTTTGTTGTCGACATATTCAAAGGAGTTGTGCTAAAAAAAGGAGTAAAATTTGATTTGTCAAAAGTTCCCCCACAAAAACTCATTGAACAACTAATTGAAGACGTCAGAAAAAGGTATCCCAATGTGTACAGAGTACTGGTGCAGGAAAGAAACGAGTATATGGCCAAAAAGCTATTCCACATCATTAAACACTATCCAGAAGACACCATTGTAGCGGTAGTAGGAGCAGGACACGAGAAAGAAATAACACGATTGCTGAAAAGTTATATAAATGAAGAAAAAGAACGTATACAAAAAAAGAGATGATATGAGCTTTCGCAACTATCTGGACAAACTGAAGAGGTACTTCTGGTTTTCAAAAGAAGAATGGCTATCATTCTGGATAGTTGTTGCATCTATGGCATTCATATACTCCTGGGACCAATGGGGAACAAATGGATTCAGCCTTTCAACTGGACTGAAAAATTTCGGCATAGCAATAATATTCTTGGCCATAACGGTATTCGTTCATCACGCAGGACAGCGCATGATGGCGCTCGGAGTTGGCCTGCGCGCAGAACAAAGAATATGGTGGTACGGATTCCTCATCGGACTAATTTTAGTCATAATATCGGACGGCAAGATCAAATTCCTGGCAGCAACATCGACAATAGCATACATGCTGCCAGCACATAGGTTAGGAGCATTCAGATACGGACCAGGAACAACAACACTTTCAAAAATTGTTTTAGCAGGACCGCTGCTCAACATTTTCTTCTCAGCAATAATCAAAAGCATGGAATGGGCAGGCATGCTCAACCCATACATCGCAGAAAAATTATTTGTGCTCAACATCACCTTTGCCGCGTGGAATTTAATCCCAATACCACCACTTGACGGCTCAAAAGTACTTTATTATTCACGACTCGTATATGCCTTCCTGTTCGGCTCAGTGGCATCATACGTAATCATGGTTTACATGTTTGCCATCTATTCATACATTTACGCGCTCCTGATAGGAGGAATAGTGTGGTTGTTGTTTTACATATTCTTTGAAAAGGAAGCACGAGGAATCAAATGAAAGTAGACGTCATGTTTGACTGGCCGGAAATCCTTTCTCTGGTTGTTCTGATAATAGGATTCCTGTTGGCTGTTTTTTCCGGAAATGCCAGCATTCTATACACGGTTTGTTTTCTCACAGGATTATTATTCGGCAGAGTATGGTACAAATCCAAACTGAGCCATTTAATTCCAGCGTTCCTAACAATAATGGCATTCTTCCTTGGATTTATTTTAGGAGGAATATTCGCAAACCTCCGCATAATAGCGCTTTTACTCCTTGCAGGAATACTAATCGGATACTGGCTGCACAGCAAGAAGCTGATTAGGACCGCGTAAGCATTAAATAGAACAGCGTGCTGAAAATTCTCATGCTAAGGGGGTTTACACCAAGATTGTATCAAGAGACAATACTCGCCACTGCGGCGATGAAAAACACGCTGGTAGTTCTGCCAACAGGAATGGGAAAGACAGGAGTTGCGGTGCTGCTCGCTGCACAGCGCCTCAAGAACTACCCCCAATCAAAAATTCTCATACTAGCGCCCACAAAACCACTGGCAGAACAACACTTGACGACTTTCAGACAAGTGTTTGACCTGCCCGAAGAGAAATTTGTGTTATTTACTGGAAGCGTTTCTCCTGAAAAACGCGTACAACTCTGGCAGGACGCGCAGATTATTTTTTCAACACCGCAAGGACTAGAAAATGACCTGATTGGAGACAAAATTGACATTTCAAAAGTGAGTTTGTTAGTATTTGACGAAGCACACAGAGCAACAGGAGACTATAGTTACGTGTTCCTAGCAAAACAATACCAAAGGAAGTCTGATTATCCGAGAATACTGGCATTAACTGCAAGCCCAGGAAGCGAGACGGCAAAAATAGAGGAAGTATGCAACAATCTGGGCATAGAAGCGGTAGAAATTAGGACTGACAAAGACCCTGATGTGCAGCCATACATCCAGCCAATAGATATCGAATGGATAAAGGTAGAGCTGCCAGAAACATTCAAGAAAATACAGCATCTTCTCCAGCAGTGCATCAAAGGAAAAGTGGACCAGCTCAAACAATTCAACATCAAGGCAGGATTCATGAGCAAGAAAGACCTTCTGCAATTACAAGCACAACTGCACAAGAGCATATCAGAAGGGGAAAAGAACTTTGAAGCGATGAAAGCAATAAGCGTACTTGCAGAAATAATCAAGGCACAGCACGCACTTGAATTATTGGAAACGCAAGGAATTGCTCCACTTAACAAATATTTGACAGGACTTTATGAGCAGGCAGAAAGCAGCAAAGTAAAGGCAGTTAAGAATCTGACTGCGGATTTGGCGTTCAAGAGCGCGTTTATTCTAGCACAAAAATTACTGGAACAGAAAATAGAACATCCGAAAGTTGAAACGCTGGTTAATTTTGTCTCCAAAGAACTTGAACAGAACAAAATGACGAAGATAATACTGTTTACCCAATACAGGGACACGGCAGTAACGCTGAATGAGGCGCTGAACAAAAAAGAAGGCGCACTGGCAAAAATATTTGTCGGACAGGCAAAGAAAAAAGAAACAGGACTGAGCCAGAAAGAACAAAAAGAAATGCTCGATATGTTCAGAGACGGACTTTTCAACATACTAATTGCCACGAGCGTTGCAGAAGAAGGACTGGATATTCCAAAAGTGGATTTGGTCCTGTTTTACGAACCAATTCCGAGCGCTATCAGACACATACAACGAAGAGGAAGAACAGGACGACAGGAAAAAGGAAGAGTAGCGATCTTCATGACAAAAGGAACACGAGACGAGGCATATTCCTGGAGCGCAAAACACAAAGAAAACAGAATGGTGCACATACTGGAACAAATGCGCAAAGATTTGACAATAAAATTGGCACCAAAACAGCCAACACTTGCACAATTTGACCACAACATCAAGATATTTGCAGACTATCGCGAGAAAACAACAGGCACTGTAAAAGAATTGGTTGAATTAGGCGTGAGCATAAAGCTAGACATGCTGCAATGCGCAGACTACGTGCTAAGTTCACGCGTTGGGGTGGAATTAAAAACTTCTGCGGATTTCGTGGATAGTTTAATTGACGGCAGATTGCTTGAACAATTGAAAACATTGAAAAGAAGCTATGAACGACCGCTGATTATTATTCAAGGAACACAGGATTTGTATTCTATGAGAAACGTACATCCGAATGCTATACGCGGCATGCTTGGAACGATTGCCATAAGCTATGGAATTCCAATTCTTTACACAAAAGACGAGAAAGACAGTGCGGCGCTGTTGCTAACGATAGCAAAAAGAGAACAGGACGATAACAAGAAGGATTTTTCTCCACACGCAGACAGAAAACCAATGACTCTCAAAGAACAGCAAGAATACCTGGTGAGCTCACTGCCCTCAGTTGGACCACAACTGGCCAGAGAGCTGCTAAAACATTTCAAATCGGTAAAAAACATAATAAATGCGAATGAAGAAGAATTGAAACGAGTAACGGGAGTTGGAGACAAGATTGCGAAAGCAATAAAGGAGCTGGCGGAGAAGGAATATGGCTGAAAAAGTTACTTTCACAAATAGCAGAGGATTGAAACTGGTTGGAATTCTTGAGCCTATGAATAAGGACAAAATCGTCATCATGGCGCACGGTTTTACGAGCAACAAAGACAAACCAAAATCTATGAAAATAGCCAATGAGTTAAACAAAACAGGCTTTGCAACTCTACGTTTTGATTTTGGCGGGTCCGGAGAGAGTGATTTCGCTGAGATAACTGTTAAAAATCAGGTCGACGACTTAAATTCCGCAATTCGCTACGTCAAAAGTAAAGGATACGCCAAAATTGGACTGTTAGGAAGCAGCCTTGGCGGACTTAATTGCTTACTTGCGTATGACAAGGATATCAAAACTATTGTTTTATTGGCTCCTGTTACAAAGGCAAAAACGCCTTCTGAATTTGCAGACCCAAAAGTGCGCGCTGAAGTTGAACAAAAAGGGCACATTATAATTATAAAAGAAAATAAAAATTTTGTAATTCCGAAACAGTATCTTCAAGAACGTGAATCAGTAAAACAAGACGAGATATTATCAAAAATCAAGTGCCCAGTTCTTATTATACACGGAGACCAAGATGAACACGTTCCAATTAATCATTCTAAAGAAGCAATGAGATTTCTTCCATCCGAATCAAGATTAGAAATTATGAAAGGCTGGAAACATAGACTGGAAGAGGATTTAGACAAGTTGGCATCAATGGTCGTTTCGTGGTTCAACAAGCATATGTAACTAAACCAGCGCAGCCAGAACATCAGACTTGGTAACAATGCCAACCAATATTCCTTTTTCTACAATGAGCACAATCGGATAATGCTGCAAAAGATTTGAGACAACCGTCAAGTCTGCATTTGGAGGCACCATTGGAGGGGTAGCTTCCATTATGTCTCCAACTGTTCTGTTCAACGAAGTCAAGTGCGACATAATTGTGCCCTCAGTAATAATTCCCATAATACGCTCATCCTGCACGGGCAATTGGGAAATGGAATGCTTTTTCATCAGCTTGACAGCATCTGCAACCTTAACAGAAGATTTAACTGAAATAACGCTCGGATGCATAACGTCAAGGGCCTTTGGTGAATTGGACATGCGCCTCTGCTCCAGGGCTGCAAGAATCTTTTTCGCAATAGTATAACTCGGGTCAATCCTGCCAGACTCTATTTTTGCAATAACTGACTGAGAAACACCTGCCTCTTTTGCAAGCTCTGTCTGGGTAAGACCAAGACGAATTCTGGACTGCTTGATGTCTTTCAGCTCAATCATAAAGTTGCTGTACTATTGGAATATTTATTCCTTTCGGAATAATTCTGTCAAGAGTTTATTTAAGCGGACATATGAAATAACGGCAAAAGAGGTGAGTGAAGATGGTACGAACACTATTTACATCAGAATCGGTAACAGAAGGTCATCCTGACAAAATATGCGACCAAGTGAGTGATGCAGTACTTGATGCTTGTTTGCAACAAGACGCGGACAGCAGAGTGGCAGTTGAATGTTTAACAAAAACAGGAATGATTGTTGTAGCAGGAGAAATCACGACAAGAGCACAGCTTGACATTCCGACAATTGCGCGCACTGTGCTGAAAGAAATCGGTTATACAAAGTCCAGTTATGGCATAGATGCAGACACTTGCGCAGTTCTAGTTCATCTTGAAAAACAATCACCAGACATAGCACAAGGTGTCGATGCCTCAACAACAAAAGAGCAGGGAGCAGGAGACCAAGGACTCATGTTTGGCTTTGCCAGCAATGAAACACCTGAACTCCTGCCCCTGCCTATTCTTCTAGCGCACAGATTAGCACAAAGATTAGCGTATGCAAGAAAAGCAGGAGTGATACCATATCTAGGACCAGATGGAAAAACTCAAGTAACAGTAGAATATGAGAATCACAAGCCAATTAGGGTCGATACAGTGCTTGTTTCATCACAGCACGACGAAGGAATAGACCAGGATACATTACGCAAGGACGTTATTGCAAAAGTCATAACGCCAGTTGTCAGCAACTGGCTGGATGCAAACAGCAAAATTCTTACAAATCCGACTGGAAAGTTTGTAAGAGGCGGTCCATATGCAGATGCTGGAGTAACTGGAAGAAAAATTATTGTTGACACGTATGGCGGAGCTGGCAGACACGGCGGCGGAGCATTCTCAGGCAAGGATGCAAGCAAAGTAGACAGAAGCGCGGCATATGCAGCACGATATATTGCCAAGAATATTGTTGCGGCTGGATTAGCGGACAAGTGCGAGGTGCAATTGGCGTATGCAATAGGTGTTGCGGCGCCTGTCAGCATAAACGTAAACACTTTTGGAACTGGAAAAGTGAGCGAAGAAACGATTGTAGATTTGGTTTACAAGCATTTTCCAATCAAGCCAAAGCAGATTATTGACTTTTTCCAACTGAAAAAGCCGATTTACCGCAAAACAAGCTGCTACGGACACTTCGGAAAGGAAGATTTACCGTGGGAACAAACGGATAAGGCAATAATTCTGAAAAAAGAAGCGGAATTGGTGGCGACGTGGTGAAAATACTATTGGAATGAATGGTTATTTTATTATTTGTTTGAACCGTCCAAAAAACTGAAGGTTTTTGAGACTATAGTCAAAAAGGCAGCGTAAAAATTTCACTTAACGTGCCTGAAGGAGATAGAAATGAAACTTTGTTTAATGTTGTAAACTCAGTTCAGAGGAAACTTTTTAACTATTAAAGGCAAGGGGTTTCTCAATCTATCAATCCTAATTTTTTAAGAAGAGGTTTAACATCATTTAGTTCCCTTTCAGGTTTGACTGCCCTGGAAAACCAGTGGGTCACGTATAATTCATATTCTTTGACTATTCGTTCAACTTGCACCTTATCGCACTTAAATTCTTCAATTAACCACTGACTCAAAGAAATAGGATTGCGGGCCTTATCATCCGCAGTTCCTACTTTAGGTTCATCGTGCTGCCATATGTGAAACCTCGCCTTTCGCAAGCTTGCGACAAATTCTTTATCAGCTGGCGTTTTGGGTTCTACAACATCTCGAGTCACTTCCAAATTAACAACAAGAAGGACTGCCTCAGGATACAATTTGAAGAACTTCTTACCCTCTTCAATAATTTGTCCGCTCTGCCTATATTTGACCTCAATGAGTTCTGTTCTTCCTGACGAATGAACTGCAATCAAATCAGGCGAATGATCCAATAATTCTTTAGCAGTATTGGAGTCTTTAGATGATTTATCAAACTCGAATTTACCGCCACATGCCTTTATGAACGACTTCATATCGATGATTGGTGCAGCAGCATGCTCTTTACCAAAAGGAAGCACAAAAAAGCCCAACTCTCGTAAGAGCTTCTCAGCTAACACTTCTGCAATCCTGCCCTTGATGAAGTTCTCAGTGTTCCATGCCATTCAGTGGACAAGTCCGTACACAATCTATATAAATTCCTCTACCTTATCGGACGGTTTTTCCAATCAGAATTTCATCTTCATTAATCGTTCTACGCGCAATTTTGTACTGGGATGCGTACTGAATAAACTAACCAGACCGTGGGCAGTAAAAGGATTCACGATAAACAACGAACTTGTTGTAGGATTACCAAAGCGCAATGGCTTTGCCTTGCAGCCGTGCTCTAATTTGTTCAGTGCGCTGGCGAGACTGTGAGAATCTTTGATGGTGCGTGCGCCTGTTTCGTCAGCC
>CAZWVL010000011.1:2113-31450 GCA_964637115.1 uncultured Methanosarcinales archaeon | reverse complement strand
GCTACTAAGCTACGGAGGCGTGGATTATTTCAGATTTTTTAAGATTTCGTTTTTGTTGCCTAATTTCTTCTGGCATTCCCGGCAAACAGGGTGCAACTTACCTTTTTCATCCTTTACATAGCTTCCAATAATCTTCTTAAGGAACGTTTCCGCCGTTGTTTTGCCGCAAATATCGCACTTCATAGTATTGCTTTCCAAGAGTATCGTATATAAAGTTTTGCGTACACAACTTTTTTAAACCCGTTCTTCCGCATCGACGCTATGGAGTCAAAGAAGCTTATGGGATTGGCCATTATTGGCATTATGGTTTTGAGCACTGTTGCGTTGGTTGTTGTTGATTTGGCTGTTGGGCCTTCTACAACGTTAAAATATAACGGTTTGAAATTTAAATTGGTCAACCAGCAGTATGTTGCCAAGATTGATGGAAAACAGCACACTTTCATTTTCTTTCCGAGAGACGTTGAGTACATTCAAATTCCAGAGGACGTAAAACTGTTATTGCAAAAACCGGTTCTTACTGTTACTTATAACCCGAATAGCACTTTGGCTTCAAATTTTGGCGAAGCGCAGTATTATCTTGAAACGCAATTATCTGATGTTAAAATGATAGACCGTGCGGTTACTAACAAATATGAGAGTATTGAATTGCCGTTGAAAACCTGTGCAGAGGCAACTGAAGCACAGCCTGTTATTGAACTGCTGCAGAGCAATCAGTCTATAATAAGGGCGGAGGGCAATTGCATCAAAGTGCAGGCATTGGATGCTTCTGACCTTTATCAGGAAACTGAGCGTCTTGTCTATGCTGTTCTCGGCGTAATGTCATGACTGAAGAAATTCCAAAGCTGAACAAGGAAACAAAGTATTTCTACGTAATTGGAACTATAGCATTTATTGCAGTCCTTCTCTTCCTCTTGTTCGGCCTGAAAGGTAAACAGTCGGAAACAAACAAAGTTGAATATGATTACTTCACATTTGAGGAGCTTGGCGGCTTGTGGGAGACCAACATAGAGCTTCGTAATCAAGTGTATCGTGCCGCGTTCCGTTTCAATCCAACTCAAGTAGAAGACGTTACAATCGCCGGCAGCTTTACTGGTTTCAGAAAGCCGCCAATCTACATTACTTTTGATCCGGAAGCTGACAAGGAAGAATACAAGTATCTGGCCCTTGCAGCGTCTGAACTCACCTTAAACGTTGTGCGTGCCTTGAACTTTACTGTTGAAGCGGCTTGCACTAAGAACTTGACAGAGGCTTGTGCAAATCGTCCAATTGTTACCTGTCAGGACAATGCTTCTGTAATCTACTTAGTGCCTAAAGCCCCAACTCAAGTAACTTTAGATGGAGATTGCATTACGTTGTCTGGCCATGAGCTTGACTTGTTGAAAAGCGTTGACCGCATCTTGTTCCAATGGTATAAGATTATGAAGTAATTCTCAAAAGAATGCGTTATACAATCCTTGATACACTTTCATGCCGTCGAAGAATGGAATGGGTAGCATGTTGAATATGAACAGGAACAGATTTATCTGCTTGGTTACCTGTAGAAATATGAAAGTGTTTCTTTTCAATCTTCTTTGTTTCAGCAAAGCCCATGCAACTATGAATAAAGCAAGATTTAATGCAGGACCGGCGAAAGCGATAAGCGCGAATGACAACGGAGGAACTGCTACTCCCTGGCCAATACTCACATAAGCAGGAACAAAGAATATGAATCCAAAGCGCAGCATTTTTAGAATTATTCCTAATGCGAGCCAGAAATATGCCGCGTGGAATGTTGCTCCAAGGCCAAAACTTAATGCGATAAATTTGTGTGCGAGTTCGTGCACGATTAATGCAGGAGCTGTCACAAGACAGGCAAAAAAGAATGCGTTCTTGTCAAAGCCGATCGGCTGTTTTCTAAACAAGTCCATGAAGATGTAGCCTACAGCTAAAGTCATGATGAGAACATCAAAGAGTTCTTTGAGTGTGAATATCATATGCTAACAGTTCGATAGTTGCTATATAAAAGTTATGCAACTGTCTTAATTCCCACAAAGAAATTCTTGAACGCTTGGTCAAGATAGAACAATACTTCTGGCAGGTTTTCTTTTGATATCTGCATTCTGAGTTTTGCGCCGGCGGCAAACGGCATTCCTCCTCCTTTGAACAGCACTGCTAGTTCCTTGACGTTTACGTCGCACTCGTCTCTTCTTCTGAAGCCTATTCTCCCGTCTCTGTATAAAACAACAGCCACATCAATGCCGGCATGGCCATCAAGGACTTTTTGACAGGCGTCTGCAGTTGTAAGGATCGAGGATGCCATTGCAAAGCCGAAGCGATAGTTAACATACGACTTTACAATAAGTGATTTCAGAAGCTCATCAAACGCTTCTAATTTTTTCTCGAGCAGTTCTTTGTGGAATTCTTCGAATTTCGGGTTCCAGAATGCTCCTCGTGCCATTGAGTCAAGAAGCTCGAGCGGATTATAGCCGGCAGCAATTAAGTCCGACAGTCTTGCAGCGGTTTCGTCCTGTATCTGCCAGAACTTCATTTCATGCGCCAATTGCGCAAGCTTTTTTGCGATAGAGTCATTTGGCAGAAAGCGCTGCTGGGCAAGTTCTGCAGAACATTTATTCTCGACAGCGCAGTCAAAGATTTTTGCTGGAGGAATTATGCTATCTGCATCGTGCGTGTTCCAATAGACAATCTTGTTTTTTTGGCTGGCTTTCTCTATTAACGGCAGGTGTTCCGGCATCACGCCGATATCAAGCACGAAAACCAGTTTGTGTTCATCATTTGCCATATCAGCCAGCTCTTCATCAAGTGCATCTGGATGCAAAAATCCCCCGAAGTGCACAGGGAGCTTTCCAAGAATTGCGTGGCGCATGATAATTGCTGCTGCAGCCACTCCGTCCAGCTTTTCAGAACAATAAATTGATATCACGACGTTAAAAAATATGCTGTCGTATATAATTTTTGCTTTGTTATCTCTGTTTTGCAGTATCAAAAACTTTTTAAAGTATTCAATACTTTCTAAATTGTGCACCAAACAAAATATATTGTTGTTACCGGCGGAGTTCTTTCTGGTTTAGGTAAAGGTACTGCAACTGCTGCCATTGGCCGCCTTCTGAAGGACCATCATAAGATTGTTACAATAAAGTGTGACGGTTATCTGAACGTTGACCCTGGCACTATGAATCCCGTTGAGCACGGTGAAGTCTTTGTTCTTGCTGATGGTGGCGAGGTTGACATGGACTTTGGCCATTATGAGCGCTTTATTGGCGTAACGTGCAAGTCCAGTTGGAATCTTACGTCAGGAAAAGTTTTCAGCCGCGTCATAGCAAAGGAGCGTGAAGGCCAGTATCTTGGCAAGACCATTCAAATCTTTCCTCATATTACGGATGAAATTAAGCGCTGGTGGAAGGAAATTGTTGATCAAGAAAAACCTGACATTATGACTATAGAAATAGGCGGTACAGTTGGTGACATTGAAAACTCTTGGTTCATTGAAGCCGCCAGACAGTTGAAAAAGCAGGTCGGCCAGGACAATGTCATTTACATTCATTTGACTTATGTTCCATTCCTTGATAGCGTTGGTGAGGCTAAGACCAAGCCTGCACAGAGAGACATTGCACTGTTGAGGGAAAAGGGGATTTCTCCTGACATTATTATTTGCAGAAGCAAAAACTCGCTTTCTGTAAAGTTGAAAGAAAAGATTGCATTGTTCTGTGATGTTCCTACAAACGAAGTGATTAGCGGCAAGGACATTGAGAGCATTTACGAGATTCCTTTGATGTTCAAGAAGGAAGGTTTGCTTGACCGCATTAAGGAAAAACTTAAGCTTGATTTCAAGGAGGACTTGACTGAATGGGAGAAATTAGTCAACAGGATTAAGTCTCCTAAGAAGGAGGTTACTGTTGCTGTTTGCGGAAAATATACTGAGCTCAAGGACAGCTATGCCAGTATTTCTGAAGCGTTAACGCACGCCGGCGCGCATTGTGATGCTCACGTTAATCTGAAATGGATTGAAACAACGGATATTGAGCAGGACAAAATCCCTGTGGAAGAAGCCCTGAAAGGTGTTGACGGTGTTCTTATTCCGGGCGGTTTTGGCTCGCGTGGTGTTGAAGGTAAAATTGCAATTATAAAGTACGTCCGTGAACATAATATTCCTTTCCTCGGCATTTGTTATGGTCTTCAGCTTGCAGTTGTTGAGTTTGCAAGAGATGTCTGCAATCTAAAAGCAGCTCACACAACTGAAATAGATGAAAAAACTCCTGATCCTATCATTGATTACATTCCAGAGCAGCGCACCATAACCGCAAAGGGCGGTACTATGCGACTGGGCGCGTGCAAGGCAGTTTTGCAAAAAGGTTCTATTGTTCAAAAACTTTACAATGCAGACGAAGCTTGGGAGAGACACAGGCACAGATACGAAGTTAATCCAAAATATCACGATATTTTGCTTAAGCACGGTATGATTTTCTCTGGCGTTTCAGAGAACAAGCGTCTTGTAGAATATATTGAGCTTTCAAAACATCCATTTTTTGTCGCAACTCAAGCTCACAATGAACTAACTTCAAGACTGGAAAATCCAAATCCGCTATTCTTGGGTTTTGTGCAGGCTGTCGTCAAGCAGAAGGTTTAAAAACCCTTATAGTTCTGCCCAGTGCAGGTGGTATATTTGTCACTCAAAGAATCATTGTCAAACATTTACGATAAGCAGTACAAGAAATTGATGATATTTAGTTTCTTGTTGCTCTTCGTCTGCATTATTTATTTAGGCGTTAGCTATGCTCGCACTGGTGAGTTCTTCCAGAGGGGCGTTTCTTTGAAGGGTGGCATTACTATGACGATTCCGGTTGATTCGCCGGTTGACATTCATGTGCTTAAGCAGTCATTAACTAATGCGCATCCCAGTGCTGATATTTCTGTTCGCGAGATTACTGAGGCTGGCGTTGCAACTGCGCTGATTGTTGAGGCGGCTGACGTTTCTGTTGAAGACCTGCAAACATCTCTAAAGTCATCCGGCATAGTGCTTGAAGAAGGTAAATATAGTGTTGAAAGTATGGGAAGTTCGTTGGGTGCGCGTTTCTTCTCACAAACGGTGCGCGCGTTGATATATGCGTTTATTTTTATGGCAATTGTTGTTTTTCTGTCATTCCGTTCGATTGTGCCTTCCTCATTTGTCATCCTTGCTGCCGTTTCTGACATCATCTCAACTCTTGCCGTCATTAACTTGATTGGTATGAAGATGAGTACTGCCGGAATTGCAGCGTTGTTGATGCTGATTGGTTATTCTGTCGACACTGACATCTTGCTGACTACAAAGGTGCTCAAGCGCAAGGCTGAAGGTGGCACTATTTTTGAAAGGACTGTTGGCGCGTTGCGCACAGGAGTTACTATGACCATTACCGCACTGGTCGCTTCAATAATTGGATTGATATTCACGCAGTCAGACACAATTCGCCAGATTATGCTGATAACAACTATCGGCTTGGTGTTTGATCTTATCTACACGTGGTTCCAGAACGCGGGCATTTTGAGATGGTATATGGAGAAAAAGGAGCAGCATGGCCCCAATTAAAAAGATCTTGACCAATACTCGTGTAATAATTCTTCTAGTTTGCTTGCTGTTGGGATTATTTGCCATCAATCCGCGTCCGTGGAATGAGGGAGTGTCTGTAAAGGCTGTTGCAAGAAACAGTAGCGCTGAGCTTGCAGGTTTTGAGAACCCTAGGGGAGGATTGTCTCCGATGGCGCATGAGCGCATTATCGCAATGAACAACAAGCCTATTCTTGACGTGCAGGCATACTACGCTTTTGTTTCAACATTACAGCCTAACCAGACTGTTTCTGTTAAGACAACCAAGAATACGTACAAACTCGTGGCAAAGCCAGAGTATAAAGTAACTGTTCTCAACGAAACTGAGACAATTCTGGTTGATGAAACAATAGAGGTTAACGAAACCATAAATGGTACGATGATTTTGGTGAACAAGACTGTTCAGAGGGAAATTGATCAGCCAAAAGTTTTGTCTGAGGTTGTTGGCGTTGAACCGCTTGGTTTTAGTGTTGGTCCTGCTGCAACGAGCAACTTGCGCAAGGGTCTTGACTTGCAGGGTGGCACCAGAGTCTTGCTGAGGCCTGCTGAGGAAGTTTCTGCTGATACTATGTCTTTGATGATTGATTCGTTGAAGGAGCGTCTGAATGTTTATGGTCTTGGTGACGTTGTTGTTACTGAAGTTTCCGATCGTCCTGATTTTATTGGTGGAGGCAGCAAGTTTATTCTTGTTGAAATTGCAGGCGCTTCTGAGGAGGAAGTGCGTGATTTGCTCGGGAAGCAGGGCAAGTTTGAATCAAAGATTGGAACTGAGACTGTTTTCAAGGGCGGCCAGGACATTACGTATGTCTGCAGGACTGCTCAGTGTTCAGGTCTAGACCCGAATAGGGGCTGTGGAAAAGCAGCAGAAGGATGGGGTTGCAGTTTCATGTTTTCTATTACTCTGAGCCCTGGGGCTGCTCAGCGTCAGGCAGATCTTACAGGCGGTCTTACAGTTGTTGGAGATAGTTTGTCAGAGCAGCTTGTCCTGTATCTTGATGATCAGGAAGTTGACCGTTTGAGCATTGCTTCTGACTTGCGTGGCCGTGCAGTTACTGACATCGCCATTAGTGGTGGCGGCAAGGGCGCTACAGAGCAGGCTGCAATGGAAGATGCTTTGAAGAATATGAAGCGTTTGCAGACCATTCTTATCACCGGTTCGCTTCCAGTTAAGATTGAAATTGAGCGTATTGACAACATTTCTCCTACTTTAGGCAAGGAATTTTTGAAAAATGCTGTTTACGTTGGCCTGTTTGCATTGCTTGGTGTTGCAGTTGTGTTGATGCTCGTATATAGGCGTGTCATAATTGCGTTCCCTATTGTTTTCACGGCTATTTCAGAGATTTTCCTTACTGTTGCAATGGCTGCATTGATTGGCTGGAATATTGACCTTGCAGCTATCGCTGGTATTATTCTCGCTATTGGTACTGGTGTGAATGACCAGATTGTTATTACGGACGAAGCTATTCGTGGACAGAAAGAAGCAATTTATAATTGGAAAGAGCGCATTAAGCGTGCATTTTTCATCATCTTCAGTGCATACCTGACGATTGTCGTCGCAATGTTGCCGTTGCTCTTTGCAGGCGCAGGTCTGTTGAAGGGGTTCGCCATTACGACAATTCTTGCCGTGACTATTGGCGTTCTCATAACACGTCCTGCGTATGCGCAGATTGTGCAAATGTTGTTGGAGAAATAATTACTTTTTCTGTTCTTCTTCCAAGTCAGCTTCTACCATTATCTTGACAAGCTGTTTGAATGTTGTTTTTGGCTGCCAGCCTAGCTTTTGTTTCGCTTTTGTGTAATCTCCTATTAGACAGTCAACTTCTGCCGGCCTGTAGAATTGTGCGTCTATCTTTACGTGGTTTTTCCAGTTTAGTCCAACAGAGGCAAATGCTTCTTCTACAAATTCCTGTACGCTGTGAGTTTCTCCTGTCGATATGACATAGTCATCAGGTTCTGGCTGCTGCAGCAT
The DNA here is from genome assembly GCA_964637115.1 of uncultured Methanosarcinales archaeon. Taxonomy (GTDB): domain Archaea; phylum Nanobdellota; class Nanobdellia; order Woesearchaeales; family ARS49; genus CABMGU01. The sequence goes on along the minus strand of CAZWVL010000011.1, from coordinate 23,900 downwards.
TCTCCACATTGCTTCTACATATTCCGGCGCATAGCCCCAGTCTCTTTTTGCTTCAAGATTTCCCAGCATTAAGTCTTTTTGTTTGCCTAGCTTGATGCGTGCAACAGCTTTTGTAATTTTTTTAGTTACAAAATTGTCTCCTCTTCTTGGGCTTTCGTGGTTGAAAAGGATGCCGTTGCAGGCAAACATTTTGTATGCATCACGATACAATCTTACTGTGTGGTGTGCAAACACTTTAGCGCAGGCATAGGGGCTTCTTGGATTGAATGGCGTCTTCTCGTCCTGTGGCACAGCAAGTACTTTCCCAAACATTTCGCTGCTTGATGCTTGGTAGAATTTTGCTTTTGGATGTTCGTGTCTGACTGCTTCCAATAAGCGTAGTGCTCCAATGCCGGTAGCATCTGATGTGTACTCTGGTATGTCAAAGCTCACGCGCACGTGGCTTTGTGCAGCTAGATTGTACACCTCATCGGGTTTTATCGCGCGTATAATCTGTGAGAGGGCGTGTGAGTCTTGGAGGTCGCCATAAACAAGTTTGACTTGCGGCAGATGGTCTATGCGTTGAGTGTTTGAAGTGCTGTTTCTTCTGACCAGTCCATAAACTTCGTATCCTTTTGACAGCAGGAGCTCTGCCAAGTAAGAGCCATCTTGCCCCGTGATTCCAGTTATAAGTGCTTTCACCTTTTAACCCCAAAACCAGCCATTCTATTGGCAAGATTTAAATTCTTCGCTTCAGGCCCATATAATATATGAAATCCGAGCTTAATTTTCTTGAACTGCATTTTCTCGTCAAAGAACTTCAAGATATTATAGGTGCCCGTGTTGACAAAATTTATGAACCGGACGGCTTCTTGTTGCAGATTCACAAGTCTGGCGCTGGCAAGATATTTCTTCGCATTGCTAATGCCATCTGGCTTGCAAAAGATAAGCCAGAAGCGCCAGAAAAATTCTCTGCACTCTGCAGTTCTATGCGCCGCTTTTTGGAAGGAAAGAAAATAACGAAAATAGAGCAGTTGGGCAGCGAGCGTATTGTCCAGATGACTTTCGAAACTCAAAAAGAAACTTTTTACCTTTTCATTGAACTTTTCCAGAATGGAAACGTCATCTTGACAGACGCATCTAGAAAAATCTTGGGAGCAAGAGAAGAGCGCGCTTGGAAAGACCGTGAAATCAGGCGCGGTTTGAATTACGTTGCTCCTCCTGCAAGGAAAAATATTTTTGAGCTGGAAAAAGTTCCAAGTGATGAAAAAGAACTTGCTTCTCTCGGCTTTGGCAAACTACTTGTGAGAGAAATTATTGCTCGCGGCGGAGATTTTAAGGCATATCAGTCTTTGTTGAAAGAAAAACCCAGTCCCAGAGAATATCCGGATGGCGAACTCAGCCCCATTAAGCTTTGGCAGTTCAAGGAAGAAGGTCATCAATACAAGTCTTTCTCTGAACTGATTGATGCAAAACTGCCGCACGCCATGCAGTCCCAGAAAATATCCGGCGCGCAGAAGGCGTTTGCTGCCAAAAAAGCAAAACTTATGGAAGTAATCAGCATGCAGTCAAAGAACATTACTGCAATGGAAAAAGAGGCTATTGACGTGCAGCGCAAAGGAGAATTAATTTACGAACATTATCAAGAACTAAAGGACATTCTTGAAGAACTAAACAAAGCTAAAGCGAAATTCTCTTTGCAGGAAATCAAGGCAAAACTGAAAGGCCATGCCAAAATCAAGGACTTGAATCCAAAGACGAGTGATGTTGTTGTAGATATCTAGCTTATGTGTTATTATGTCATCATTAGAGGGCCTTTGGGCGTTGGAAAGTCGACGATAGCCTGCAGGCTTGCCAAGATTTTGCGTGCAAAACACGTATCAATAGATGCTGTTTTGGCAAAGCACGGTTTGGATAAGGTCGATCATTATGCAAAGTGCATTCCTATTCGGAATTTTATAAAGGCAAGCAATATTATCTTTCCAGAAATAAAAGCAAAATTAAAAGCAAGCAAGATAGTGATATTTGATGGCTGTTTCTATCATAAGAGACAAATTCAGCATATCGTCAAAAATTTGTCCTCGCCTCATTATATCTTCACCTTGAAAGCTTCTTTGAAGGTTTGCATAGCTAGAGACAGCAGGAGGAAGAAGTCACACGGAAAAGATGCAACGGTTGCTGTTCACCATCTTGTCTCAAGATTTGATCGTGGAATTGTAATTTATACGAACAAGAAAACCGTTGCTCAAACAGTTAAGAAAGTTCTTTCTTATTTGCCGAACGACGAGTGATGTTGTTATTGAGATTTAGTTCCAAGCGGATAAACACGGAAAGGTTTCCATTGCCACGTGCCGTCCGCTTGTTGCAGGGAAAGCAATGTTATTTCATGCACTGTGAACTTTCCTTCAATCGGTTTCGTCAATAATTCCTTGCCGGCTTTTTGAAAATTCTTGTCGTCAAAAAACGCTATGGTCATATGTGGTTGCCAGCCGTGGCCTATATAGGGGTATCCGTATTTTTCTGAAGCGAGGATTTGGCCTGTAGTAAATATGTAGCGTTTTGGAGTCAAGTATTCTCGTAAATGCTCACCATCATGTAATGGCGCCAGCGCATTTGCAATTCTTTCCTGGAGTTGCTGAAGAGCAGGATTAGGCATTATATACGCGTATGCAACAGTAGTTTGCCCCGGAAATGTATTGAGACCTTCAACAGCAATCTCAATTGGAGGAAATGTCGCGCAACATTCAGATAAAGCTTTGTCCACAAGCTCAATGTTTGGAAAACGATTCAAGTTTAGTGTAATGTGTGCGATGCTGAGTGACTCTTCAAGAATTCCGCAGCGTTCTATCACCCATTGCTTCAATTCATTTACTTTCTTTGCAATTGGTGCTGGTGGAAGAATTGCAACAAGGTACGGCAACATGAGGTTAGTTACTTTGGCTCTTTATTTAAATTTAAGGAGAATATAAGGTGGACAGCTTGACGGATTTCCCCCTCAGCGGAGTACACACCGTTACGGAGGCCGGTTTAACTGCTGGGTTCGAATGAGACCAGGTGGAACCCGACCCCTATGGCCGTCCATTATTGACGACAAAGGGTGGGGTTTATAAAGCTTTCTTAATTTCCGCTTGCCATGGCAAAAGTACTTGTTACAGGCGGTGCGGGCTTTATTGGCAGCCATTTGGTGGAAGCTTTAGCCCCAAAGCACGATGTTACCGTGCTTGATAATTTGTCTTCTGGCAAGCAGTCTAACCTTTCTACAATCAAGGACAAAATCACTTTTGTCAAAGGCGATATTACTGATTCCAATATTCTCAAAAAAGTAATGCAGGGCAAAGAGTTCGTATTCCACTTGGCAGCAAATGCGAGCGTTCCTTACTCTGTTGAGCATCCTTTGGAAACGCATGAGACGAATGCTACAGGCACATTGAAAGTTCTGCTGGCAGCAAGAGACGCAAAAGTTAAGCGCGTGATTTACTCCAGCAGTGCTTCAGTTTACGGCGACGACCCAAGTTTGCCAAAAACCGAAAGCAGCCCTCTGCGCCCGCAAACTCCTTATGCGTTGTCAAAGCTTGCTGGCGAGCAGTACACTCTTATTTTCAACAAAATATACGGCATGGAAACAGTTGCGTTGCGCTACTTTAACGTGTACGGCCCAAGGCAAGATCCAACATCCCCTTACTCGGGCGTCATTACAAAATTTGTTACAGCATTAAAGAGCCATCAGCAGCCGACAATCTTCGGCGATGGAATGCAGACCAGGGATTTTGTTTTTGTTGCTGATGTTGTCCAGGCAAACTTGAAGGCAATGACTGCTGCGCATGCGTCTGGAAGAGTATTCAACATTGCAACCGGCGTTCAAGTTTCTATTAAGGAAATGCTTGCTCATTTGAACGAGGTTATCGGCACAAAAATCCAGCCTAAATTTGCTCCAAAGCAGTCAGGTGACATTATTCACAGTGTTGCCGACATTTCTGAAGCAAAGAAAGTATTGCATTTTCATCCCGATGTGCCGTTCCATGAAGGTATAGAACAGACTATCAAATAATAATTCTTACTGCATTAATGGTTCCGTAACTCAAATCTTGACATTCAAATCATAATCTATTTATACCCTTGTCCTGACTATTGTCGCAATGAAAATTGCAGTTATTGGTACTGGATATGTTGGACTAACTACAGGCGCCTGTCTTGCCGAGCTTGGCCACAAGGTCACATGTAATGATATTGACGCGTCTAAGATCACCAAGCTGAAAAAGGGTATTTGTCCAATCTTTGAGGCAGGTTTGCCTGAACTTCTTACAAAGCATCTAAAGTCTGGTAATTTGTCTTTTTCCACTTCAATCCAGGAAACCATCAAAGACGCTGAAGCTATTTTTATTTGTGTTGGAACTCCTCCAAAGAAAGACGGTTCTCCTGATCTTTCTTTTATGGAACAGGTCATTAAGGACATCGGTGCAAACCTTAAGCACTATGCAGTTATTGTTGAAAAGAGCACTGTTCCAGTGCAGACAGCCCAATGGATGAAGTCTTTGCTTGGAAAATATTTGAAGACAGAGTTTGATGTTGCGGTTAACCCTGAATTCTTGAGGGAGGGCACTTCTGTGCACGATTTTCTCCATCCAGATAGAATTGTTATCGGTACTGAAACAAAAAAAGCCGACAAAGTTATGTCAGAAATCTATGCTCCTATCAAAGCGCCCATTATCCACACAAATCTGAACAGTGCTGAGCTTATCAAGCACGCTTCCAATAGTTTCCTCTCAATGAAAATCAGTTTTGCCAATATGGTTGCCCAGTTGTGTGAGAAAACCGATGCTGAAATCAAGATAGTGATGGATGGTGTTGGAATGGATAAGCGTATTGGCAGGGAATTCTTGAATGCCGGTCTTGGTTATGGAGGTTTTTGTTTTCCAAAAGATGTTGATGCTTTCATTTCGGTCTTGAAAAAGCACAAAGTTGACGCTTCTTTGCTTGAAGCAGTTGTAAAAATCAACGAACACCAGCGCCTTCACGTCAAAAATATGGCAAAGGAATTGCTCGGCACGTTAAAGAACAAGACAATAGCAGTTCTCGGCCTCGCTTTCAAGCCCAATACGGATGATGTTCGCCTTTCGCCGGCATGTCTGCTCATAGAGGACATGCAAAAAGACGGCGCTAAAATAAGAGCATGCGACCCGCAGGCAGTTGAGAATGCAAAAAAGATTCTTAAAGACGTTACTTATTGCAAAGATGCTTATGAAGCTTCTGAAGATGCTGATTTGATCATTCTCGCAACTGATTGGAGTGACTATAAGACAATGGACGTGAAGAAACTCAAGGTAAAAAAGTTCATTGATGCGCGCAATGTGTTTGATCCAGAAAAAATGCGCAAGCTTGGCTTTGAATACCGTTCTATTGGGAGGGCGTGATGCGCATCATCGTTACTGGCGGGGCTGGCTTTATCGGTTCTCACTTATGCAAGGCGCTTCTCGACCAGAATCACGAAGTGGTGTGCATTGATAATCTTTATACTGGAAGTAAAAAGAACATCCAGCAGTTCCTGAAGAATCCCAAATTTGAATTCATCCAGCAGGATATTACTGAGCCGTTTGATGATGCTGCTGACCAGATTTATAATCTTGCCTGTCCCGCATCTCCTGTCCATTATCAAAAGGATCCTGTTTTTACATTCAAAACATCTGTAATAGGCACTTATAATATGCTTGAACTTGCTCATTCTTGCAAGGCAAGAATATTACAGGCAAGCACGAGTGAAATTTATGGCGATCCGTTGGAGCACCCCCAAAAAGAAACATACTGGGGCAACGTTAACCCAATCGGCGTAAGGAGCTGTTATGACGAGGGCAAGCGCGCTGCTGAGACTTTGTGCATGGACTTTCATCGTCAATACGCTGTCGATATCCGCATTGCCCGCATCTTCAACACTTACGGCCCTAATATGGCGCCGGATGATGGCCGTGTTGTAAGCAATTTCATCTTGCAGGCTCTTCAAAATAAGCCCATTACGGTTTATGGCACAGGCTCACAAACACGCAGCTTCTGCTTTGTCTCAGACCTTGTTGACGGCCTTGTCAAGTTGATGAACTCGAATGCTATTGGTCCTGTTAACCTGGGAAATCCTGATGAATTCACTATCAGGAAGCTCGCTGAAAAAATAATATCGTTGACAAAGAGCAGGTCAAAAATTGTGTACAAGCCCCTGCCGCAAGATGATCCTAAGCAGCGCAAGCCCGACATCACTCTTGCTAAGTCAAAGTTGAAGTGGGCGCCTGCCATTCCATTGACCGAAGGCCTTAAGAAGACGATTGATTATTTTAAAAACATATGAATGCTATAAAAAAAGAGATTAAGCATCTAGTTTCTTTCCTGAATAAGTGGACAGATTTGGATGTTATGTATTATTTTAAGGGAGGGGCCGTCCTTTTTTCAACACAATTTTTAATCATAATAAGCTATTTTATTCTAACTGTATTTTTTGCTAGGCTGGCAAGCAAAGAATTATTCGGACAATTCCAATTCGTTCTTGCAGTCATAGGAGTGCTGAGCGTTCTTGCACTTCCGGGTGCAAATACTGCGGTTGCATTGGGAGTGAGTCAAAACAAGGACGGAACACTGCTTCAGGGAGTCAAGCTCAAACTCAAATGGAGCATTCTGGTCGTGCTAAGTCTTATTGCAACCTCGGCGTATTTTTATTTCAAGCATGAGCCACGCTATGAGACTGTCTGGCCAGCACTGCTTATACCGATTATTCTCGTCCCTGTTATTTATACTCTTGATTTGGCACACGCGTTCTTTGTTGGAAGAAAAAAATTTGAATGGAGTTGTGCATTTCAACTGATTTCAGAAGTGGCGGGCCCTCTTGCAGTATTGGCTTGCTTATTCTTTACAAAAAACCTTTTGATTCTAGTTTCAGCATACCTTGGTTTCAGAGCCATCGGATATACGTTTGCCTTCATATTTGCAAAAAGGCATTTAAAGAACAAGAAAACCGAGTCTGACTTTACTTCATATAGCGTGCACTTGACTGTAATCAACTTCATGCCAGAAATCAAGATGTTCTTCGACAAGATTATTGTTACTTTTTTTCTTGGCTTTGCAGCAACAGCAATCTATACAATCGGCGCTGCAATGGCAGAACAGCTCTACGCTGTTTCGAAAACAATAGGCACGCTCATATTTCCAAAACTTGCACTACAAAACAAGGAATCGATGTATCTGGAAGTTAAAAGAAGGTCGGGAAAGATGGTATTATTCTTTATAGGAATTGCGGCGGCGGCAGCGATTCTGGCGCCATTTCTTATTCCATTCTTTTTTTCAGCACAATACGATTCGGCAATAACAATTGCACAACTATTGTTGCTTGTAACAATACCGCGTGCAGTTGCTTTTGTGTTTACTCGTGTTCAGGAAGCGCAAAAGCAGAAGAAAAAACTATACATGATAAATGCGCTGTACTCGAGTGTTGAGATTATAGCTCTTCTTGTTATGATACCTTTGTACGGAATGTATGGTCTTGTCGCTGCAAAAGCAATCTCAAACTTGGTTTACGTTGCGGCAGCGTGGAAAAGCCTTCACTAATGTTTTTCTGCATAAACAAAATACCCGAGCGGGTAATGGTCCTGCATGCACATTTTTCTGTACCTGCCTGATAGGGTGGAGAGTGTGCTGTCAAGGAACCACGCCCACGCAGCAAAGAATGGCCGTAAGAAGCGCGGTATTGCTCCATAAAGTAATGAATACCGTGCAACAAATATGCCTTTTCCAAGTGGTGTTATGTTTGTTATGGCGAACCCGTGTTTGCTGAGTAAATGCTCATAACAGCTGCTGGTGTATCTCCAGTAGTCGCTTGGTGAGCCGTGCACTTCTTTTAGAAATGGTGTTGAGAAGATGAATAGTCCGCCTTTCTTGAGCACTCTGAATGTTTCTTTGAAGGTTGTCTCAAATTCTGGGATGTGCTCAAATGTGTTGAAGCTGATTGCCGCGTCAAATTCGTGGTCTTTAAGAGGAAACGGTTTTGTTATATCGTGAACGTGCGTCGGCTTCAAACTCTCATCAATGTTCAACGACACTACATCATATTTTCCTTTGAAGAGCGCACTATACGACGCCTTTCCTCCGCCTCCTAGGTCCAAAACTTTTCCTTTCAACTCATTTTTCTTGAGTTCTTCGTACTGAAGTGCGCGTAATGGCGAGTATTTCAAGCTCTGCCAGGCGAACTGCCAAATGTTCATTTTTTGACCCCGACGATAAACATAGTCTCGGCCAAATTTGGGAAAACTCTGCCTAATTTTACCAAAAACGCAAACAACCAGTAGAATGGATAAACATTTCCGAAGTGTTCAAAGAATGGGATTGGCAATGGCACATATATGCCGGTCATACACTTTATTTCAAATCCATTCTTTTCCAGCAATTCTTGCAGTTCTTTAATAGTAAATTCCTGATAATGTTTAGGATCTACTTTGTGTCCAAAAAATCTGCCGCGCAGTTCTTTTCTGTTTGGAGTGGTCACAATAAATGTGCCTCTTTTCTTGAGAACTCTCTTTATCTCATTTACGAAACTCTTCACAGCATTAACTGGAATGTGCTCTATTACGTCAAAGCATACAACCGCGTCAACTTCTCCATTTTCCACAGGTAGCTTATTCCCGCTCAATCTGAATTCAACATTCTTATGCGTTACCAAAAGTTTTGCAAATTGCAATGGCCGCTCCTGATTATCTACGCCAATTATCTTCTTGATGCTTGGTGCAAGTAGTTCTTCCATTCTACCATCACCACAGCCCACATCAAGTGCGGTAAAGGTTTTTTTCAGAAATTTTTTCGCGAGTTCTGCAGCTTCTTCGTATTTTCTTTTGTAGAACCTGCCGAGATACCAGTGATATGGTCCAGGGTACAAATTTATCTTCACTTCTCGCACCGCCATACTAGTATGAATGAGCCAAGATTGGGAAACATCTGCGCAATTTTTCCAGAAATTCCAGATGCCAACCCAATAACTTCAACTTTTGAAAATTCCTTCTGCAAGGCGTCCTTTAGCAATTTGTATGAAAATTGGTTGATGTGTGTCCTATCCTCTAGCGGCGTATTCTTCTGTATGCCAAACAAATACCTTAATCTGTTCTTGATATTGTATGCATTTGGCACTGATCCGATAAACAATCCGCCTTTTTTCAAATGCCGTGCTATTTTCTTGCAGATTAAATCAGGATAATACAAATGTTCTACAACTTCTGCCGCCACAATTACGTCAAATTGTTCTTTGGCGTCCCATTTGTCATTCAGATCCATTAATTTTGTCCTGATGCCGAGTCTTTTCTTCGCTGATTCAAGCATCTTTGGATCTATATCAACACCAAGAACTTCATTGCCTTTTGTAAAATAGCGTGTTAACGTGCCATCTCTGCACCCAATATCCATTATTTTCTTTCCCGTGCCAACCCATTGTGAAAAAAGTTCTCCTCTTTCCTTCTCAAGAATGGAAAATTCTGTTTTTCTGGTACGTTCGTGATGGTACGTATATACGTCCGACAGTGAGCTCATTTCTTCGAAGAAAATAGTGAGATTTAAAAATAATGCTGTTTGCCAGTTAGTCATGCGGTTATACGAATACGAGGCAAAAGCGCTGTTGCAGAAGCACGGTATTGTAGTGCCAAAAGGCGTTCTGCTGTCAGTAAAGCAGGAAGTATCTGCTCCCTGTGTTGTCAAGGCCCAAGTTTTGTTCGGCAAGCGTGCAGATCTTGGCGGCATCAAAATTTGCAAGGACAAGAAGCAGGCCGAAAACGCCATTGTAAGCCTTCTCGGTAAATCGATGAAGGGCGAGGAAGTCAAAAGCGTATTGGTTGAAGACCTAATAGAAATGCAAAAACAGTACTACGCCAGCTTCTTTTTTGATACTAATTCCCGTTCTCCAGTTCTGTTATTCAGCCTTCATGGCGGCACCGGAATTGAAGAGCAGAAAGAAGTACAAAAACTGGTCATAAACGAACTCGCCGGTCTTTCTGAAGCTCAGGCTGCCTCGTTTCTCAAAGAGCACAAGGCGCTTGCTCCATTACTCGTCTCGCTCTGGAATGTCTTTGTTAAAGAGGACTGCAAACTGCTTGAAATTAATCCTGTGGCAGAGACCAAATCCGGCTTTGTCTGTCTTGACGCTCACATCGAGCTTGATGATTTTGCATTAGGGCGTCATAAGGACTGGGCATATAGCGAACGCCCTTCAAGCATCGGCCGCCCGTTGACCGAGCGTGAGAAGTTGGTCAAAGCAGCTAACGATGCTGATTACAAGGGCACTGTGAAGTATCTCGAACTTGATGGTGATGTCGCTTTTCTAGCCGCTGGAGGCGGTGGAAGCATTACTTGCATGGATGCTTTGATTGACGCAGGGGGAAAGCCGGCAAATTACACAGAATTTGGAGGCAATCCAACAGATGAGAAAATGTATGTGTTGACGAAGCAGGCTATTACAAAACCGGGCATTAGGGGCTGTTGGATTGTTGGCGCTATTGCAAACTTTTCGCGTGTTGATACCATGATGGCTGGTATTGTTAGGGCTTTTGAAGAAGTCAATCCTAAATTTCCAATTGTCGTTAGGCGTTCTGGCCAGTATGAAAAAGAAGGCAAGGCTATCCTGATGGATGCCGCAAAAAAGCACGGCTGGGATATTGAAATGCATGGTGCTGAGACGCCTTTGACCGCTACTGCGAAAATTATTGTGGAGAAGATGAAAAAATATGGCAATCCTGCTTGATAAAAACACAAAAGCATTGATTCAGGGCATTACGGGCACTGAGGGTTCCCGTGCTGCTGAGCTTATGGTGCAGTATGGCACGAAAGTTCCTGCTGGCGTTACTCCGGGCAAAGGCGGTCAGGAAGTGCATGGTATTCCCGTTTTCAATTCTGTCAAAGAGGCAAAATCTCAGCACGACATTAATGCGTCGTTTGTGGTTGTCCCGCCGTTATTTGTAAAATCCGCTGTTTTCGAGGCTCTCGATAACGACATTCCTCTGGTGCTTGTATTCACGGAAAACGTTCCCTTGCACGACGCTGCTGAAATGATTGCTAAAGCAAGAGAAAAGAAAGCTGTTCTAATCGGCCCTGCTGCTGTTGGCATGATAAGTCCTGAACTTTCGCGTATCGGTCCAATCGGCGGCATACCTGATATGGTTGAGCGTATTTACAAGAAAGGTTCTGTTGGCATTATTTCCAAAAGCGGTGGTATGACTAATGAGACTGCTTGGGTTATTCGGCAAGCAGGACTTGGCCAGAGCACAGTTATCGGCATGGGTGGAGAAATGTTGATAGGCTCAACATATGCAGACTTGCTGAGATTGTTCGAAAAAGACAAGGAGACAAAAGCTGTTGTGGCTTTTGGTGAGTTAGGTGGCACGTATGAAGATGAGATTGCGGAAGTATTAAAAAATAAGGAGTTCACTAAGCCGATTGCAGTGTTTATCGGAGGCAAGTTTGCCGAGAACCTGCCCGCTGGAATTCAGTTCGGTCATGCTGGCGCGATTATTGAGCGCGGCAAGGGCAGGCCGTCTGACAAAATCGAGAAATTGCGCAAGGCCGGTGCTATAATAGCTGAATATCATCACGAACTGGGCAATGTAATAAGGGATGCATTATGAAATGGGATACAAAGATTTCAAAGGTTTCTGAGAAAGGTGCTAGTGTGCGCGGCTATGATGTTTCTGCATTGGTAGGCAAGATCACTTTTACTGATATGATTTGCCTGCTTATCAAGGGAGATTTGCCAAAAAAGGGCGAGCGTGAACTTCTTGACGCTATTTTCGTGAGCGCTGCAGAACACGGTATTCAAGTGCCATCTATAACAGCTGCTAGAATAGTTCAAAGTGCTGGCAACCCAATCAACGCTGCTGTTGCAGCCGGCACTCTTGCCATTGGCGACTATCATGGCGGTGCTGTTGAACAGGCTGCCCGATTATTCCAAGACAATGCAGGAAAATCTGCAGCAGAACTGGTAAAAAGTATGGTCTCCAGAAAAGAGCGCGTGCCTGGCTATGGTCATAAGCATTACGATCAAGATCCGAGAGTTGTTCCTTTATTCGCGCTTGCCGAAAAACACAAGCTTGCTGGAAAGCACGTCAAGTTCGCAAAGCAACTTGATGAAGAACTCTGTGCGCAAACAAAGAAAGTGTTGCATCTTAACATTGATGGCGCGATTGCAGCCATTATCTCAGACCTTGGCTTTCCTTGGCAGTCTGCCCGCGCTTTCTTCATAATTCCAAGAACTGCAGGCATTGCTGCTCACGTTATTGAGGAGCGTATGTCTGGTGCTGTTTATCGTCGTGAAGATGACGAGAATGTTTCCTATTCTGGTCATTCCAACAGGAAACTTTAAATTGTCTTGTTTCTGCAATAAGTAAATGCTTCCAGCATTTGTCAAGACAGAGGTGTGGCGTGAGCTGGCAGAGTCTTTGTCTGCCCGGCTGAAGGCTCCTGTCATTTGCGAGCAGGCGGTGTTTGGCAAAATGTCTTTCTTCCAAGAGCTGCGCAATCGTAAGAATGATGCTCCTTATTCCATTGTTCCTGGAATCAAATATGTTGCAGTGTTAATTGATAGCGGCCAGATTATTGTTGGTCCGTTCAAGACTGATGAAACGCACGCTTTTGATGAGGAGCTTTCTGACGCTAGGCAAAAACTTCCAATGTGGAAGGATGAATTTGCAGATTGGATAGAAATTACAGTCAGGCAGGCTGCTGCTGCCGGCCGCTCAGAAGCCATTCTAAAGGAATCTTTGTCTCGTGCTAAACTTCTGCTGGAATTTTCTCAATCAATTGCGCATGTGCAGGATATTGACAAGGCCTTGTACACTTCTGTCCAGTTTTTGTCGCACAAGTTCAAGCTTAGCAATGTTCTATTGTATGCTTACAACAAAAAAGCGCGTAATTTTGACGTATCAGAGGTTGGCGCAGCTGTTGAGCAGCGTGTCATCGCTCAAGTGAAAGGCACTAAAACAACCTGTACTATTCAGAATGTTCAGTCTGATTTCTTGCTGGAGGGTATTAAGGACCGTGACAAACTTCCAAAATGCACTGTTGGCTTTCCTCTGACTCTTAATAGAGAAATGATTGGTTACGCTGTTTGCACTGCTGAACAGCTGTTTTCGTTGGACGGCGTGTCAGAAGTGCTCTATGAACTGGCTGCTGTTCTTTCTCGTCTTTCTCAGTTTGAGAAGGTGCAGGAATCTGCCGTTACTGATTCTTTGACTGGCTTGAACAATCGTTCCGAACTTGCCAAGAGAGTTGACTCGCTGATTTCTGATCTCTCCTCAAAAAACTCGCCCATAAGCCTGGCAATGCTTGATGTTGACAATTTCAAGAACTTTAATGACACAAAAGGTCATCCTGAAGGTGACCGTATTCTGAAGATTATTGCTGAAATTATCAAGAATGTTGCGCCTAAGGGCTCTATGTGCTGCCGTTATGGCGGCGAGGAATTTATGATGGTCCTGCCAAATTATTCGCAGCAAAATGCAAAGGAAGTTGCTGAAAAACTTCGTTCTGAAGTTGAGAAAAACTGTGAACTTACAATCAGCATCGGCCTAATTACTTGCATGAACAGTTCTGTCTCAAGAGAGACTCTCATCAAAGAAGCTGACCGTGCCTTGTACCGTGCAAAGCACCTTGGCAAGAACAAAGTTATAGCTTTCCTTATTGTTGACAAACACTTAGGTGTATTAGATGCGTAGAAAATCGCCAAATAAAACAAAGATATTGGGCGATTTTCTAGGCCCGAGCCCGAGAAAAGCTTTGCTTTTCTGGGCGCAGAAAATGCAGGGAATTTTCTTGCGAATCGCATATGCACAGTTTAAAGAGGCGATTCTCGATGCGTAGATCGAAAGAATGTCCTCTGCATCCGCACGAAATATATGGCGAATTTCACGCCTGGTCAAAGACTGAGCGTGGAAGAAGTGTGTTAAAGCGCGAATATCTTCTTCCGGTTGAGTGTTTTCATCAGCGTCTGCCTGTGACGTGTCTTGCCGCGTGCGTTAGAATGGTATTGCACTATTATGGTGACCCTATTGATGAGGTGAAGTTTTATCGTAAGGCGCAGTTAAGTAAAAAATATGAAGGGCTTTGTGATGCTTGCATCGCAATGCCTTTAATCAAGAGGGGCTTCAAGGTCACAACTTTTTGGAACGGAGAGCTGGAAGACTGGGGTGTTTGGACTGCAGACCTTGCAAAATTGTATGCCGAGCACGAACGCAAAGCCTTGAAGACGGGGAAATATGCGCACCGCCGCAATGCTTCTATCGAACTTATCAAGAGGTATGTGCAGAGGAGCATTCCTGTTATTGCTGAAGTGCTTGCCGGCAGATTTTATCATTCAAAAGAAATCGGTACTCATATGATTCTTGTACGTGGTTTCAATAAGCAGGGTTTTTTTATCTGTGATCCTTGGGGAATGGAGCATGTCATTTCATATGAGCATTTCAGGAAAGCTTGGATTCCCAGCAAAAAGTTTGGCAGAAGTATGATCGTTATTGAGCCTATTTTGAGACCATTATCTCGATAACATCCCTGTTTTTGAGCGGCGTGTCTTTGGCAATTTTTCTTTTGCTCTTGACATCAATTGCCGCTACAAAATTCTTTGCCAAGTCTGTGTGAATGTGTGCTGCAAAGCCGAGTGCTGTGCTTCCAGGTGGGAGTAAGAAGCAGTCTGGCAGTATTCTTCCTTGGCTATCTCCTAACTTTCCAACTCCTCCGGGGAATATTGCGATGTACTTCAGTAGTTCAAGCACGGCTATGTCAAGTGCTTTTTGCACTCCCGTGCTTCCATATTTGTCAAGTACGTTCTGTTTTATGAACATAAGTGCTTTTTTTTGGTTATCATTAAGTTTGTCGCTCATTTCAAAACTTGATTCTCCTGGAATGTAGCTGATTAATCCTGCTTTTGCTGCTTCTTTTAGTGCAAGTTCAGAATCGCCCGAGCAGGGAATGATAGTATAGTCCGGGAATTCTTTTTGGCATCTTTCTAAATTCGCCTGCGCTGTCGGCAGGTCCATTTTATTTGCAACAACCAGCATCGGTTTTGTTCTTTTTCTGATGTGCTTTGCGATGTCAAGCAGGTTTTGGTCAGTCCACGCTGCCGGTTTTTCTGGGTCGAGGCCAAGTTTTCCCATCGCTTCTTGAACAATTGCTTCAGTGACGTTTAATCCAGATAATTGCTTCGCCATCGCGGTTGACAATTTCGCCTTTTCCTGTTGGACTACGCGTGCAAACCTGTCCCAGCCTCTGTGTATGATGCCAAGTATCCACATGTCCAGTTCTACTTCAAGAAATCTGATGTCAAATGCAGGGTCGTAACTGCCTGGTTCGACAGGCTCCCCTCTTTGGTTGGTTGTTCCTGCCATATCTACAACATGAATAAATACGTCCGCCTGCCTCAAGTCATCCAAGAACTGGTTGCCCATTCCTTTTCCTTCGTGTGCTCCTGGCACCAGGCCAGCAACATCTAATACTTCTATTGGCACAAATCTTTTGTTCTTTACGCAGTATCCATACTTTGGATTGCACTGCACTCCCAATTCCTTGTCTACACAATCTATTTTGATGAATGCAAATGCCCTGTTTGGCTTTATCGTCGCAAAGGGATAGTTTGCAATCAGCGCCTCTGCGAGTGTCGCTGCTTTGAAGAACGTGCTTTTTCCAACGTTGGCCTTTCCTACAATTCCGACTAGCATTCTAATGCTCCCCTGACTGTTGTTTATTAAATTTTGCCCCCGTTATCTTTATAAACTCGCTTGCCATTGGTCAGGGCATGGCATTCCAGCAGCCGAGTGATAATCCTATTATTCATCGATGGACTTATTTGAACTGTGATCGTCTTCCTGTTACGGAATGGGTTATTCAGGTTCGTGATGCTTACAACTTGAGCTATGTCTACACAATGATTCATGACTGGGTTGTTGAGGAAGGCTGGGCAACTCCTGACCGTGATGATTCAAAATTTCCAGAGACGTATTATATGCAGCGTGAGAGCCCTGCTTTTGGAAAGGAAATCTGGTTGAGATGGCGTTTGACCAGGCCGCCGCCAGGTCCGGGAAAAAGTCTGTTTACGTATATGATGGATGTTGATTGGAAGATTCTTGGTTTGAAGGACACGGAGATTGCTTGGAAAGGCCAGAAATTGAAGGCAGACAGGAGCGAGTTCGAAGTTACTTGTCGCGCTGCACTTCTCATTGACAAGGAGAAAGAATGGACCAAGTGGCCGTTCAAGAATATCAAGGATCTTTATATTAAGCGCCAGTTGAGAAACAAGATTACCATGCACAAGAAGAACATTTATTCTGACGCTTATCGCTTTCGCGACCTCATTATGAACTATTTGAAGTTGGAAACTTTCATGCCTACCAAGGAAGCGGGGGAATTCTTTGTGAAGCGTACACTCGAGTAGAAACAAATGTTTATAAATGGTCTTTCGTATTTTTAAGGCATGGCAGACGAGTATCCGCAGCCAGTGCAGTTGATTAAGCATCGCGGTTTTTTCAACTATTCTGACTTGCTGCAGGCCGTGCGCAAATGGTATATTGATGAAGATTTTGATGTTCTTGACATGCCGATGTATAAGCAGAAGTTTCCAGGACCTACCGGTACGGAGCACGAGTTCAAGATGAAAGGGAAGAAGAACATTACCGAGTATGTCAGATATGAAATCGAGTTTTTCATGAGAGTCTATAACCTGCGTGATGTGGAAATTATTCAGGATGGCAAGAAGATTAAAGTGCAGGACGGCCAGATATTCTTTGAAATTTCTCCGATGCTCGTATTAGATTGGCAGAACCGTTTTAAGGGCGCTGGACCGTTCGCACCGTTCATAAAGGCGCTGAATGCGTTTTACAGGAATTACATTATTAAATACACGATTGTTGACTACTGGGAAGATATGTGTTTGCTGAAGTCTTTGCAGTTGACTCGGCTGATTAAGGAAAAACTTGGCCAAGAGGTTATGTGAATGGCGGAAAGAAATATTGTTATTGACAAGGAGCGCCTTGATTATCAGGGTGTCTTTGATGCCAAAGAGGTGTTCAAAGTCATGCAGAACTGGGCTACTGACAAGGGTTATTGGTTGATTGAGAAGCGTCACGGTGAAACCACGAAGCCTGAGGGGAAGATTGTTGATATGGAATTTGAGCCGTTCAAGAAGTATACTGATTATGCCAAGAGTGTTATCAAAATCAAGGCTCAATTCCAGGATATGAAAGATATTGTTATTGAGCGTGATGGAAGGAAAGTGAAAATACAGGAAGGCAAGATTATTCTGATTTTTGATGGAATTCTTGAAACTGATTATGAGGGCAGATGGGAAGGTAAGCCAGTATTTTTTGTTCTAAGGACCGTCTTTGAGAAATATGTGTACACGCCTTTCATCAGCGGTTTTGAGCGTGGAGTAAAAGAGGACGTTATGGCATTGAAGAATAATCTCAAGGCATTCCTTAATTTGACGAGGTTCACTTAGACATCGGAAATCCACAAGAAATAATATATTTGTGTGGGTTTCCGACTGTGCTAAAAACCGCATTACGGTTTTTACAGTTCCAATATTCTTCCTTTCTTTCCGACATTAATGACTAAGGTATTTCCTATTTTCTCTTCTATGCCTTCTGCTTCATGCACGTGTCCGCAGACGACAATATCTGGCTTGGTTGCTTCTATTGCCTTTCTTAATCCAATGCTTCCCTTGACGAATTGGGAGAATGATTCCATGAGACTGTCTGCCGGATGGATGTGTGTTATCAATAATTTTTTTGATGCTGTAATGCCCCTGTCAGTCTCTTTTATTGTGTCATAAATTTCTTTTTCAGTGAGCATATTCATGCCCGCATTTGTTCCGCCGCAGCCTAAGAGCGCAACATTTCCGTGTTTGACGCTTTTGCCGTGCAAATTGGTCGCGTTGTATTGCGCTGCAAGAAAATCAGTTGCAAACCAGTCGTGGTTGCCCGGCACCAAAAACACAGGCTTTCCTGTTTTGACAAAATGGTGCATGACTCCTTCAGTGTCGTTTTCTTCCACTATGTCCCCATTTAATACTATCAAATCTGCTTTTTCATATACTGCTTTGTTTGCGAGATAGACTGCTATCTGTTTATCTCCGTGGAAGTCCCCTGCTGCTAATATTCTCACCATATATATTCTAGAGTCAATAGGTCCTTTAAATAACTTACCAGAATAAGCTCCATCTTTTGTTTTTTCTGACCAGTTTGTTAAGCTCGAGTTCTAAATGCTCTGAATTCGGAAATCTTGCTTCATCTTTTTTGAACTGTGTGCTGTGGTGCAGATGCCTTCCAGGTTTGGATGTATATTGATGTTTCTTGTGGAGCATTTCGTGATACATCACATAGTCCATTAACTCTTGATTGTCAAACAGAATCTTGCTGATGGTTATTGCGTCTGTTGCATATTCATATGTTCCCAGCCTGTTAATTCCATTTCCAATTTTTAAGTTCGGCTGGTTCATCATTCCATTGAAGAGCGCGTCATTGACTCTTTTGAAGCTTTCTTCCAGAACAGGATGGGTGTGTGTCCTTGGAGCAACTGATGAAAGGCTTCTGATGAAATGATGGTATAATTCCATATTGATTGTCTGTTTTTTTGTCTTAAATAATCTTGAAAGAAGTTCTTGGACAAGCCCTTTTTGTATATCTGGGCTTACTCCTCTCCATTGCCTGCTCATATTGACGGTTATTTCTCCCAGGCGCATTCTGATGTTGCCGTTGTATCCTTTGAATCTGCCGCTGTACTGGAGGGTGAAATTAGAAGCAGTGCCGTCTGGATACAGTTCTCGGTAGGATTGTTCTAGGAGGTTCATTCTATGGGGTATCTCAAAATCGCGCCGATTTTTCCTATGTCTCTGAGCTGCACTCCTTCTCGTGTTTCTGTTGAAATAATTCTGATTTCTGTTGAGAATGCTTTTGCAGTGATTTCAAACTGTTCTATTTTTTGTTCGTCAAGCGCTTCTGACAAAAGTACAATGTTAACAGCGCCGAGTTCGAGCGCTTTCAATGTGTTTGCCTCTCCATAAGTAACTAGTTCTGGCTTGATGGCAAGCATTTCCAGGAATTTGCTGACTAGTTTCTTTTCTTCTGTGACATCTTCGTGTGCTAAGACGTCCTGGCTCTTCTCAAGCAGCTCTTCAAGTCCAAAATCGCCGGTGTAACTCAAGTCTTTGATTGCTATGATCTTCTTTTTGACTTCATTGGTTATTTGTCCGCTCTCTACAAAATCATATTTTGTTGGTCCAGGACCTCCAACAAGGATTCCTTTCAGTCCTTCCATTTTTAAGAATTGGTCTTTGACAATGTCTGCCACTTTCTTGAAATGGTCATTGACTGCAATTTCTCTGTTTCGTGCAAATCTGATGCTTGATTGCCCTCCCGCTTTCATCTTGCCCGGAACGTGTGAGTGCGTTTGCACTAGAGGAATGATTGTTTTGCCTTTTAGAACTGCAATTGCCGCGTCTCTGGAATCGATGACTATCATTCCGTATGCTTCTTTTGCTTCAAGCATGGCCTTTAAAATATCCAGCTGGAAGTTTTTGTCACATCTGTAGATGCGTGTCTGTATGGGAATCGATGGTTCTATACTCCACACTCTGACATCGGACATACCTTCGCGTGCTGCAACATTTCCTGAGAATGCGGCAAGTCCATTTTTTGGAGTTTTGCCAACTAGTCGCAGGTGCACAATCATTCGTTCTAATGCATCAATTACGTTGTTCCTGGTTTGCGCACTTTTGATGTTGGTTGCAGTTCCTTGCTCTTGCTGTAAGTGCTGGATTATCTTGTTTAAATCATAGCCTGTTGGCACGTATACAGTTACAAATTCCGTATGACGCGCGCTATATGAATCCAGTTCCTTGATGAATTTTTTCAGGTGAAATCTCTGGTTTTCAGTCAGTGACATACCTTTTTTGTTCTATGTGGACGCTATTTAAAACTTTGTTCCCCCTCGAAACCACGCCGAATTCGAAGAATTCGGCTGGGCTTTGAAATGCAAGCATTTCAAAACCTTTTTAAACCCTTCACTGTTCCGCACTGTAATGGCAGAAGCACTGAGAGGTTTGGGTCCAGTGAAGCGTTATGGTACGCGTTACGGTCGTACTACTAAGAACAAGGCTGCGAAGATTGAAATAGAGATGAAGAAGGACCATCCTTGTCCGTACTGTGCTAAGCCTAAAGTTCATCGCGTTTCATTTGGTATCTGGCAGTGCGAGAAGTGCAATGCCAGGTTCACAGCAAAAGCTTATACTGTTGGCGCAAAGCTCAGCTTGGTTGAGCAGGCTGCTCAGATGATTGCTGAGGCGCCTGAAATACGCACTAGGGAAGTCGTTGAGGACGAAGAGCAATAAAATGGTAAAGTATACTTGTTTTTTGTGCAGTAAGAAAATCTCTGAGGAAATGATGGGCAAGCGTGTGCGCTGCCCGTACTGCGGCAGTAAAGTTTTGTACAAGTCACGTTCTGTTTCAACTAAGGTTAAAGCATTATGAGCCTGCCTAAAGATGCTCAAGAGAGCATTCAGCGTTTGCAAATGATGGAGCAGAATCTCCAGTCATTGAATATGCAGAAGCAGCAGTTCCAAGCTCAATTATTCGAAGTTGAGGGTGCATTGAAGGAAATTTCCACTTCTCAGGTTGCTTACAAGATTGTTGGCGGAATTATGATTGGGGCTGATAAGGATGTTTTGCAGAAGGAACTGCAGGGCAAGAAGGAATTGCTTGAGCTGCGCGTGCAGACTTTGGAAAAGCAGGAAAAGCAGTTAAGAGAAAAAGCTAAAAAGCTGCAAGAAGAAGTCTTGGCAACAGTAAAGGAGTGATAACATGGATCAGCTTCAGAATGTAATCGTGGCTATTCAGGAATTGGAGCAAGACCCCTCGACGCCAAAGAACGTCAAGGCAAAACTTCAATCAACTATTAAAGTTCTTAATGAGAATTCTGAAACTTCTATCAAAGTGAGCAAGGCACTGCACGAGCTTGAGTATATTACTGAGGATGTCAATGTGCAGTCTTATACCAGAACGCAGATTTTCAACATTGTCAGCTTGTTGGAAATTGTCTAGACATATTTGCTCGCATACAAGTGCGGAACATATTGTTCATCTGCATTTTTGATTGTGCTTGCTACTATTCCTACTTGTACTAGTTTGCCTGAAATCATTCCTATCTGGATTTGTTTGCCCAATTTTGCCTTCAATTTCTTTCTGATGAACAATCCTACGATTGCATTTGGAATGAAGTCTCTTAAAGTCAAGGTCAGCGAGAATATGATTACAATTGCTGCAATAATGCCCACCACCCACACTGTGATGTTTGCTACTCCAAACTGTTGCAAAACTACCAATAGTGTAGCAGCGTAGAGCACATACTCGACAATTGCTCCCAGCGCATCGCTCATTGGCGTAAACTTTGCCTTTGCTAGTATCTTGTTGAGTTCCGCTTCTGCAAGCACTCTTTTTACCAGCTTGCCTGCTATTTTTGCAATTATGAATCCTGCCAGCAGGATGATGATTGCTACTGCAAATTTGCTGTATATCCATTGAACCACAGTCATGAATCCCATATTAACAAGTTCATTCATGCCAGTTATAAAGTTTTTTATACCAGCGTGAGAGTTCTTGGTTAAAGCGCGCCGCGGTCGTAGACTGAATTTTTCTCCCCTTGCCTGTGCAGGGGAGAAAAACTCACCTTGGCACAGCCAAGGCGCGGCGCGAGGAAAAACAAGGAGCAACAATGACCGACCAGCACGAGAAGATTCGCGAGATGGAAGCTGCAATGTCCAAGGCTA
>CAZWVL010000011.1:0-2013 GCA_964637115.1 uncultured Methanosarcinales archaeon | reverse complement strand
ATGACCGACCAGCACGAGAAGATTCGCGAGATGGAAGCTGCAATGTCCAAGGCTAAGTACAACAAGTCTTCGGAACATTGGTTTGGCTTGATGAAGAGCCAGATTGCCAAGCTGCGTGAAAAAATAGAAAAAAAAGTTGCTGGCAAGGGTGGTGGTGAGGGTTGGTTTGTCAAGAAGACTGGCAACGCTACAGTTATCTTGGTTGGTTATCCCAGTGTTGGTAAGTCCACTCTTCTTAACGCCATCACCAGCGCTAAATCTAAAGTCGCTGCATACGAATTCACCACACTTGATTGTATTCCTGGCACATTGAACTATCACAACGCAAAAATCCAGGTGCTTGACGTTCCCGGAATTATTTCTGGCGCTGCTTATGGCAAAGGCCGCGGCAAGGAAGTTCTTGCAATGGCTAGAAATGCTGATCTTGTTATGTTTGTCATTGACGCTTTGCATCCTGAGTATCTTTCTATGTTGCAGAAGGAAATCTATGATGTCGGCATTCGTGTCAATCAGCGCAGGCCTATCGTAAAGATTGTCAAGACCACCAAAGGCGGTCTTAATATGAATGCAACAGTCAAGCTGACTAAAGTTAGCTTTGACACGCTCTCAGCTATTCTGCAGGAATTCAAAATAATGAATGCAGATGTTGTCATTCGTGACGATGTTGACATCGATCAGTTTATCGACTGCATTGAGGGCAATCGCAAATACGTTCCTGCCATTGTATGCGTGAACAAGATAGATTTGCTTGATGATAAGCAGAAAAAGCATTTGCATGATGTCTTGCCTAATCCAATTTTTGTTAGTGCTGAGAATAGGGAGGGTCTTGACGAATTGAAGGAGAAAATCTTTGACAGTTTGAATTTTATCCGCGTTTATCTGAAGGAAATCAACAAAAAACCAGACCTTGATGAGCCGATGATTCTCACTCGTCCAGCAACTTTAAAGACCGTCTGCGAGCATATCCACCGTGATTTTGTCAGGAAGTTCAAGTTCGCCCGTATCTGGGGCAAATCCGCCAAATTCCCCGGCCAGCAGTTCAGAATCGTCGAAAAAGTTCTGGAAGACGGCGATATTATTGAGATTCATATTAGATAGAATCTCAATTATTATAGTTACTGTGTAGTAGTTAAAATAGTAAGATTTAAAAAGGGCTGATTATTCATTATTTCTATGCTCGAAGTTAAAGTGCTGAAGGATATGCATAGTACTGTTGCAGAGGCCAAAAAAGTCCTTCCATACATCAAGGAGTGCGACATATTGAGTATTGAATTATCAAATACGCTTAGGGAAGATGCGGAATTGTATGAGGCTGCATGGAGAACCGTAATTCGTTCAGACATGAGCCGTATGAAATATCAGGAGAAAATGGTTCCGATTATACGGCAGGTTTTTTGTAGAAATCCAGTGGAGTTTGTTAACAATGTACTCAAAGTTCATGAGTATGTTTTCTTGGAGAGAAAACCGCTGTGGCTTATTGAGAAATATTCGCTCAAAGAGCAAAAAGAATGCACTGATCTTGTAAGAACGGCTGGTGAACTTCAGCAATTATGCATGAGCAATCTATTGCGAGGTGATTTATCTGAACTTTTCAAATGCACAATCTCTTGCTATCGGGCAATCAATGAATATTCCAACAAACGTGACTCAATTATCGCGCGAGAACTCCAAGATGCCGAACAAAGAATTCGGGAACATTATTCCCTGGCCGTTGATCCTCTTAAACTGGCTATTCTTATCGGTGCAGGGCACGCTGTTGAAAAAAACGAATCGCTGAAAGAAATTTCTGTAAAGGCGATTCATTTGGCGCCACCGAATCCTGAGCTTGAAATAATTGATTATGTGCGGGAAAATTCAGCTTCAATTCAATTGCCTGATAAAATAAAGAAAGCGACGTTATGTGTTATGATTAATCATGCCATGGGAAATGGGGCGCGGCAGGCTTCTGAAAAGCTTACTAATATGACGCTAAATGAGCTTTATGTGATGGCGCAGTCATTGTCTAAGCCAACC
>CAZWVL010000010.1:30409-34651 GCA_964637115.1 uncultured Methanosarcinales archaeon | reverse complement strand
AAGCCTCCGGAGGGAGTTGCACCCTCGACCTGCGGTTCATTTGACGCTGGCGTCAAATGTTCCGCGACGCCAGTCGCGATATACAAAACCGCCGCTATGGCTACTAAGCTACGGAGGCATAGACAGAACGTCAAACAGACGCTATAAAAAGCTTTCTGGCATGTCGGAAATTTGCGTTCATTTATACATGGACACTCCAAATTTCCGAGCACCTCAGGAATCGCTCATAAAATAGAATATTAGGCGATTCCTGACGTAACTTTTATATACGACAGGAAAAGCGACTAGCATATGATAAAAGACGCATATGAAAAAGTGAAGAAAGAGCATCCAATTCTGCCCGAATTTGCAAAAATAAACCACGAATTTGAACTTGAGCTTATTGAACAAGAAGCGTTTTTACTCAGGCAAGTAAAGCGTAAAATAGGGGAGAAGTTCGAACCAATACTGCAATTATTCGAATCATCACTAAATCCAGACACGAACAGCTTCTCAGACATGTACGAATGCAGATGCTTTACAAACGGCGAAAAAAGACAAGTCCTTGATGTTTATAGACACTTAATGGAACATTACAGACTAATCATGGAAACAGACGTAATCGGAGATGACAAGCTCGATGCTGAATCAATCAGGAAAATCTACGACCTCTGGCTGCAAGAGAAAAAACAAATAGCGCCATTGATGAAAAAAATCCGCGAATGCTGGCAAAAACACTTCGAACCAAAAGAAGTACTTGAGTACTTAGGATGAATATAATCATACTGGGGCCACAAGGATCTGGCAAGGGAACACAAGCACAACTTCTCAAAGAGAAATACGAATGGAAACACATATCCACAGGAGACTTATACAGGCAGGGAGTGCAGAACAGAGACCCGGAAATTCTCAAGATGCAAAAAGGCATTGACAAAGGCGGATTCATGCCTGATGCATACGTAATGAAACTCGTCAAGAAAAACCTAAGCGAAAAAGGAAACATATTCGACGGATTTCCAAGAACCCTGCCACAAGCAGAAGCGTTAGATGAAATAACACAAGTTGGTATCGTAATAGAACTCAAAATGCCGGATAAATTAGCAGTAGAAAGATTGTCAGCAAGAAGACAATGCAAAGACTGCAGAGCAATATTTGGCGCAGAGAATCCACCCAGAAAAAAAGGAATCTGCAACAGATGCGGCGGAGAACTCTTCCATCGCGAAGACGACAAACCAGAAGCAATCAAGAAAAGACTCGCATTATACCACGATGAAACAGAACCATTGCTGGAATATTACAAACCACGAAAAATTGTTTATTCTGTAGATGCAAGCAAAAGCATAGAATCAGTGTTTAAGGACATTTGCAAGATTATTGATGAAATTGTTGTCTAATAAATTCTGTAGCGTAACTGCCTTTCGGCAGGAAGAATTCTAAATTTACTTTAAATTTTCCCGGGAAGAATTCATCAGGCTCTAACTTGCCAACTTTCAAATCTTTTGCCTCTGCCCAGACATTTCTTTCAGAACCTTCTGCACTGATTTCAGGCAATTCACGAATTACGAAGTCATTTGACTTGAGATTTTCCTCTGCGAGAATTTTCTTCATAATTTCATCTTTTATTTCTGTTCCAAAACCAACAATAGGCAAAATTTCTTCGTTTGATAGCATTGCTGCCCTGTTCCAGAGCAAACTTTGATACGCGTGAACGAACAAAAGAAGCAATTTTCTTGGCAGACAGCGCAACGCACCAACAAAATCACGCTGATTCAGATGAACATAAATTCTTTTGATGCCAGAATGCAATTTTGCAATAAGCAAAGCAGCTTTTTCAAAATCACGCTTTACTAAAAATTTTCCGATTTCTGCATTTTTAGTACTAAAGCGTTGTTCGCCGAACAAATTACGGAATTTCTGAGAGATTTTTGGAAGTTTGTCAACATTGCGGACAACAATTTTGAATTTATTGCCTTCCAAATCACCCAAATGAACAGGCTCAGAGCCATAACCAAGAACAGTGAGCTTCATATTCTGGAAAGAAAGCTTCTCAAGACGGTCCTTGGAGACATTATGCACGCTGCAGATTTGCTCCGTAACTGCTTTCTTGTCCTTATTGCCGGCGCAGGAAACTTCTTTTTGTGGAAGTTTGAGCGCGATGGCAAGCTTTTGCATTGCGTCCAAGGTGGCCGTATCGCGCTTCCAAAGCTTGAAATAAGCAAAAGAACCGGAAGAAGACTTTATAGTACTTACTTCTTCCACCATAAAGTCTTCTGGAATGTGTTTGATGACGTACATATTACTCTCCTTTAGGCTACGCTTCCATTAACGAGGGGCTTCAACCGCCAGCCCCTCGAGCTCCCCGCGGAGCCTACGCGCCGGATGGGATTCGAACCCACGATCTTCCGGTTAGGAACCGACTGCTCTATCCAAGCTGAGCTACCGGCGCACTACCACTTACGCTTAGTTTTTGCAACTTCCTGCACAACAGAAGAAACCCAGTTAACAGTAGAAAAGTACGGCATTACAATCATATACGCAATCAATGGAGCGATCTGCTTTCTGAACTGTTCCTGGAAAAAGCGATGGGCAAAAATAACCAAATAAATACCCAAGACAAACGCGATGATAATCGGCAGGTAAACCTGAATGTTTCTAGCCAGAACAAACTCCTGAGCAGAAGGCCAGTCAGTAATCACAGTCCAAAAATAATCAGGAATAGTAAAACTGCGGAAGATGAAATCAAACGCGCGGTTCAACAAGTCATACGCAATAATGCCGATGTTGGCCACCAACAGGATGATTGCCAAAACGTTCACAGGCAGCTGGAAAACACCGAAAATACCGTGCTTCTTTGAGAAAAACATCTTGCAATACTTAACGTGATTATAAATATAGCCGCGCGCCCAGCGAATACGCTGACGCCATAAATCAGACATGGTGCTAGGAACGTGAGTATAGGTAATGCTTCTAGGCTCCATCTTGATAAGGTAGCCATAGTATTTCAAGCGCATGGCAATTTCCAAATCTTCAGTCAGGTTATGTTCGTCCTTGGTAAAACCGCCAACCTTGCGCAAAACGTCCATGCGATAAATTGACAACACACCCGGAGTAATTGACAAAGTGCCGAAATTGCACATAATCTTGCGAATCATACTTGACATAATATATTCAAAACGCTGAATGCGTTCAAGGAAATTCTTTGGTTCATCAACTCTGACACGGCTGATTACAGCACCAACTTCATCATCAGTGAAATTAGACAATGAAATCTTGATGCTCTCTTTTGAAATCCTGCTGTCAGCATCCATAACTGAGAAATAGCTGCCAGTTGCTTGTTCAAACGCAACATTCAAAGCAGAAGCTTTTCCGCCGTTTTTCTTGCTGATAAGCCTGACTTCAGGATGCATTGCTGCAAATTGCCTGACAACATCAGCAGTTTTGTCTGTTGAACCGTCGTCAACAACTATGATTTCTTTCTTATCGGACGGATAGTCGGCTTCAAGAATCGACTTAACTGTCTTGAGAATAGTAGCTTCTTCATTGTGAGCAGGAATGCCAAAAGTGATTTTAGGGAAGATGTCAAAATGCTTTTTTGGAGCTGGATCTGCGTACAAAAAGTTCAGCCAGACCAACGTAAGCCAGAGGGTTACGAAGGAAATGCCCCATAATAGGTACTCTAACATATAGTAAAAAGACCTCAAGACCCTTTATAAAGGTATCGCTAATTATATATACGATAAACGGCTATTTTTCACTAATGGGGGACAGCTACGTAAACACGTTAACAGTCATCGGAGTACTCATTTTCCTAATAATGATACCCTTAGCGCTGCTGAACGGCGTATACGGGTTTATACCTGACTTGATTGTGTTCATTGTGTTAACGTTGTTCTACAGATGGACGTACAGCACCTTCAGGATGAATATGCCGATTTTCACTTTATTGATAATTGGACACATCTTGCACGCAGGCGGCATATTCGGATGGTACCATATCTCACCAGTGCCAGTGCAATGGGACCACTTGACACATTTCTTTGGAGCGTTTCCATACGCACTTTTGTTCTTCCGATGGATGGAACAATGGATGGATACAAAATTTTTCACGAAAAAGAATTTTCTTCTACTAATAGCAGTCTTCTTAGCAGCATCCGGTGTTGGAGCAATGGTTGAATTATCAGAATTTATTGGTTATTTGCAGCTCGGCTTCGGAGAAGGAACATTCCAATTCGGACCAGGAGACGGACTTGCAGGAAAAGAAGG
>CAZWVL010000010.1:0-30309 GCA_964637115.1 uncultured Methanosarcinales archaeon | reverse complement strand
TCGGAGAAGGAACATTCCAATTCGGACCAGGAGACGGACTTGCAGGAAAAGAAGGAAGCGACTTAATAGACGCTTTAGGCGGCGGATGGATAAATGAGGGATGGGACTTTATATGGAATACGATTGGAATAATTATAGGAATGTTGATTATGATAGTTATTAAGGCTTCTAGAAGACAGCAAGTCATTTAGTCAAGTCATGAAATTGGCTTGCACTGTATTTACATGAAAGTTCTCTGCCATTTTGCAAATATATAACTTTGAATATTTCAAACCGCGCATCGCCCACGATTTCAAGATGAATAACCCTTGCCGGCCTATTATCGTATGACATAATTCTCCTGCACTTATCAGCAAGTTCATCAAAAGTATCAAAAGCACATGCTGCATGTTCAAGGTCACTACTATTTTCTGGATGACGACGATGATTCGGCACGTCAACATCAATAACCAGCCCATCTTTCATTACCAAATGCGCGAGCAATCCAGTCATTTCCTCACCCAGCCAGCTTCTTCAACAACTCAACAATCTTCTGACCAGAAGCCTTGCCCCTAAGTTCAGACATTGCCTTGCCAATCAAGGCATTGAATTGCACTCCCTTGTTCTGCTCGACAATTCTTGTTAGTTCGCGCAATAATTGGCTCTCAGACATTAATTTGTACTTATGCAACACTTCCTTGACAGGCTTGTTCTCCTTCAGAATATCCAATATGCTTTCTTTCGAAATTTCATCGTGCTCCAATGCAGTGAATAAAACACAGAAGTCTTCATCAGAAGGAGAAATCTCAATATTGAACTGGCGCCTGATAGTGCGCTCGGAAGTCATCAAAAGTTCTGCGACATAAGCAGGCTTGAGCTGCTTGAAAGACTTAACAAAATCATCAAACAACACAGAACGGTCGGACTTAGCAACAAGCTCTGCCAAATCGTGACCAAGACCAAGTTTTTCATATCTCCCAGTTTTGTGCTCTATTAATTCTGGCAGCTCGACAGCTTTTATCATTTCTTTCGTTATACGAATAGGCAGGACATCAGTTTCAGGATACATTCTTGCTGCACCAGGCATAACACGAAGAAAAGTGGTTGTGCCATCTTCATTTGCACGCCTGACTTCCTTAGGCACACCATTAACAGCATCATTTGCCCTAATGATGACAGCTTTAAGCGCTCGTTCTGCCTTTGGCTTCATATCTGCAACCAAAACAAAGGCATCATGGTCGCCGCAATCAAGATGCTTAAAAATTTGTTCAACTTCATCAGGCAGAATACCATAATCCGGCAGTTCATCACTGTGGAAAATGCCGCCAACACCGGCAGCAACCTTTGCACGATCAGAAAATTCGGTGCCAAGACGCCTGTTGGGCTGAACTTCTCTACCGAGCAGTCCCTTGAACTCTGGCAATTTAATTCCAAGAACAACTCCGCCCTTAGACAGGGTAGCTTTGATAATTTTTGCTTTAGAGTTTACCAATAATCTTGAACAGTCCACAATCTGAGAGAAAACTTCGCGCACCTTGCGTTTTTCGAGCTCTTTTTTGAGGTCCAACAGATTTTGCTGTCTACTTGCTTCAAGTTCAACAAGCTTTGGCAGCAATTTCAAATCTTGAGCTCCCTTGATTTCAACACGCTCGCCACCCTCTATCGAAACGTTCACGTCCTGACGAATAGTGCCAAGACCTCGCTTAACTTTGCCAGTGCTACGCAATAACATTCCAAGCTTCTCAGCAACTTCAGCACAATGCTCAGGAGAAACAATATCAGGACCAGTAGACACTTCAACAAGCGGAATGCCAAGACGATCAAGACGGAAAATTGTCTTATCAGATTCTTCTTTGATTAACCTGGCGCTGTCTTCTTCAACAATAACTGTAGGAATGCTTATTGACCCGAGAGAAGAATCAATCCTGCCATCAAAAGCAACTAATGAAGTTCTTTGAAAGCCGGAAGTGTTGCTGCCATCAACAATAGTCTTTCGCATCACCTGCACTTCGTCAACAAATTTAGCTTTGAATAATTTAGCAACTTGAATTGCAGCAGTCAAGGCTTCAGGACGCAAGTTTCTGGGAGGCTCTTCATCAAGCTCAATCAAGCAACAGTTTTCGTCGTAGCCCTCGTAAATGTATTGCTTGCCTTTCATTGCTTCCTGCGCAGCTGCAATGTCGACTTCTCCGGTTTCTCCTACAACTGCGCGGAGCTTGCGCATTACTGTGTAAAGAGGGTTATTCTCCTGAATAATGCTATCACACTCGCAAAACAGCTTCTTACAATCAAGCTGCTGGTGAATTTCTAAGCCGCACTTGATCTTTGCCATACAATTTCTCCATTCTTTTTGACTATCCTAATTCTGTGCATCGGAATGTGCGCTTCATCAGCTCCAACTATCATGAAACCTTCCTCAATTCTTTTGATGTCGGTATATGCCATTGACTTGAGCTTGCCAAAGTCAACATATTCAATAGTATAATCTCCTGGCTTGCACTTCTCATCCCATTTAATCTGGTTAAGCACATCTTGAATAGGCCTCATCTCAGGAAGCAGTCATCAACTTCCCTGCTGCTAAGTTCTCCTGCAATATTAGTAAGCATGAATTCCGCTGGATTCTTTTGTTTTAATGCGACCATTAGTTTCACGTAAGCAACTTCAGGAAGCATATCTGCCAAAAAAGTCGCTCCGACATCAATGCTGAGCTTACGCAAATTGGTGTAAACATAAGGATGGACACGGCCGTACAATGTCTGCGTGCAGATCATAACAGCGATTTTTGCATTTACTGCTTTTTCCAAGCTCGGAATCAAAGATTTCTGATTATTGGTGGGAACGTGACCGAGCGCAGTTGCAACTATTACGATACCATGCACCTTCTGCTTAATGTGATAGTCAATAATTCCCGGGTCCATATCAGGATAGACGTACACGAGCGCCACTTTTGGATCTAAATCTCTGACAGAAACAGCTCCCTTGTGCCTTTTAGGATAATCTTCATTTGTAACTTCAATTCTTCCATCAATGAAAATGCGAGCTAATGGCTCGTCGTTAATAGAACGGAAAGCATCTCTTCTGGACGTGTGCATCTTCCTAACTTTTGTGCCGCGCGTGAGATTGCAGAAATCATCAGCAATTGAACCGTGCATGCAGATTGCAACAGCAGCACCATCCCACTTGGCTGCAGCAGTAACTGAGCAAATCAAATTCATGAAGGCATCAGAGCTGCCACGGTCGATTGAACGTTGAGAGCCGGTGATTACAACTGGCTTATTGAGGTCTTTTAGCAGAAAAGATAATGCTGCACTGGTAAAGTGCATTGTATCAGTGCCGTGCGTTATTACAACACCGTCAACATCCTTAATGACTTTCACTATTTCTTCTGCCATACGCAGCCAGTCGCTTGTTAAAAGATCTTCACTCATCATGCTCATAATTTTAGCAGCTTTTATGTTGGCAATATTTTCCAGCTCAGGACACATAGCGACAAAGTCCTCTGCAGTGTAATCGGCATAGACTCCGCCAGTCCTATAATCAACTCTGGAAGAAATAGTTCCGCCTGTAGAAAGAATGGCAACTGTTGGCAGGTCTGGATTTAATTTCAATTTCTTCGCTTTTGAGATAGGAGCCCTGTATTCTTCCAAAACTTCAGCTTTCTTGATTTTCTTTGATTCAATACCAATATTATAGCCGGTTTTAAGCTTGAGAACAGTGATGTCCTGCGACAAAAGCTCTGGTCTGGGCAGTAAAACACCTTCAAACTCACCGTCAGAAGTAATGAGCTTAACCTTGTCACCGGCTTTTGCTTTCATACATTGCATTAGGAAGTCAGCGGTTTAAAAAGGTTACCACGATGATCCAGTCAGTCTGATTTTCGAAGAAGGAACGTAGATTTCAGGCAGCTTTTTACCAGAGAAATGGTCAGCAAAGAGCTTTCCAGCGAGCACGCCCTGCGTCAAACCGTTGCCTGCGCAGCCGTATGCATAATACACGCCATTCTCGTTCGAAATTGTGAATATCCTTCTTGGAGGGAGCGCCACCAAACACTCCCACCGCCTGGCAATAGAAACATCCTGCCTTGTAAGAACAGGAAAGTAACGCATAAGCGTCTTAACCATTTTCTGCGCATACACTTTTTTATCCTTTTCTGAAGAGTTGACGGAGATTTCCCCACCAATAAAAAGACGATTATGCGAAAAACGAATTGCGTGATAAGGATAACCAGCCTCCCACAACATATGACCTCGCTTCCAACCAAGCCTGCCAGGATTCCGCAAAGGCTTTGTCATAATAACCTGCGCATTTACACTGTGCGGGCGCATCACTTTTGTTTCTGATTCAATTGCAACGATAATTTTATCTGCAGTAATAATTCCATTTGGTGTCCGGACCTGATGTTCATCCCACTTCAGGGCAGGCGTATGTTCATAGAGTTTTGCCCCATATTTTTCCGCGCGTGCAGCCATGCCTCGCACGAATTTTACTGGATTAATCAAAAAATCCTTGGACGTATACAATGCCGCTTCAAAAGTTGATGAAATTGTATCACGCAGTTTGACCTTGTCCAAGAATTTACATGGAAAACCATACTTATTGCGCGCTGCTGTCTCTTTTTTCAACCAACCTATCCACTTTTTGTCAGCAGCCACAAACAAACTGCCTGACTTCTGCATATCACACGCAATATGCTCTTTCTTGATGATTGTGGCTACAAGCCACCTGGCCTTAGCAGTAGAGGCTAATAGTTGTTTTGAAAGTTTTGGCCCGATCATCGGAATAATCTCAATCAAATCAAGGATAGTTCCTTCCAACACCATGCCCATATTCTTGCCCGCAGGACCATTGGCAATCACGTCTTTCTCGACAAGAACTGTTTTGAAACCTTTTTTGGCAAGATGATACGCAGCAGAAACTCCTGTAATACCGCCGCCAACTATGGCAACGTCAGCACGAATGTTACGCGTAAGCTTTTTGCGCGGACGATATGGGATATCTTGCCAGAAAGACTTCATGATGAGGACAACACTACTCCTGCTTAAAAAACTTAAGAAAATCTTCAGTAATATAAGAAATATCAACCTTCTCGTAGCCGATCATTCCGGCAAGCTCATTAACGCTCTTGCCGGAACTGCCCCACTTCCACATCTCTTTCATGAAAGAAGCTGCTTCTTTGTTCTCAAACCAGGTTTTGCCGAACTTTTCCTCCAATTTCCTGCGAATCATCACTTCAAACATCCAAGCGCGACAATAATCAGCAGCGTAAAGACCTGAGTCGACATCAAGCAGGAAACTTTCCGGCTTGTAATTGATTTTTGTAGCTTTTGAGAGCAAGTCAACATACATTTTAGCAGAAGATGTGTAAGAACCAGCAGTTGGCATGAACTTATCATCAAGTTTTGTCAAGTCATTTCTGTGTAATTTAAGTTCATAGATAACTTTTGCAGCATATCTTCTGAAAGCCTGCAGTTTTTGTTCCATAATGAAATGAGAGAAGTTGTGGGTATCACTCTCTGACATTCCAAGATGCTTCTGCAGGAATAATTTATTTGCGAGCAAATACTCTATAAGGAACGCGTATGACTCTGACACGCTATGGTCGCCCAAATGCTTGAATTCGTACGAAAGATTTGCATCAGTGTTGGCAAAATGTTCTGTATGACCAGACTCGTGGAAGAAAGCTTGATAATCATCCTGGCCACCCTGCGGCTTGATAACAAGAATAACTTCTTCAGGCACTCTGACAGGCATGCAAAAGGCTCTTGGAACCTTCTTCGGTCGCTCTTCAACATCAACAATGACGTTCTTTTGATGATTGATGTCAAAACCGAAACTATTCCAGAATGACTTGGCAGTTTCAACCAGTTTTTCCTTCTTGAAGAAAGCATCAAACGGCTTTGCACGAGCGAAGTAAGCATAATCGTACGGCTGCGCGTCCTTAGCTCTTACGCCGATAGAAGCCATGTTCTTCTCAATATGAGATTTATGCAAATCTTCAGTCTTGACAAGAAATTCTCGCAGTTGTTCTGCAATTTTATCGTACTCAACTTCCTTGATGAATGAGAGATAATCAACATATGATCTGCCTGACAGTTCCTGAATAAGCGAGTAAACCTTTTTCCACGAACGCTTTTCAAAAGAAGTCAGCTTTTTCTTGACAGGTTTTGTTGCCTCAAAAATCATTTTTCTTTTTTCCCTAATGTCCTCGTTCATGACTAAAGAAGACACTTGCCTGAACGGAATCTGCTGACCGCTGACTTCAATAGTAGCAGCAGCCTCGTAAGAATTTGATTTGTCACTAATCTTTTTCAACTGGTTGCCTATAAAATTGCCAACAAAAGCGTCATAAAGCAAACGGCCTTTTTTATCAGAAAGGCTCTTTTTTGCCTCTTCAATGTGCACTTTTGAGAACAAATGCTTGAACTGCTTGTAAATTTTACTGCTTTCCAGCTCGTCCTTCTGGCCAGAACTGTTCAAATAATGCTCACGTGAAAGAGCTTCGTCAAATCTCTGCAAATCAGCAATCAAATGTGAGACCATTATGAGTGGGAGTAGATGAATACTATAAAAAGATTGACTTTTGTTAATTATTGACTGCGATAGGTTACTTGCCCTTCAACACGTTTGGGAAGATCTTTTGACACTTCATCGGCAACAAACCTTGCAATAGATTCACAGCGACCAGCACCATAAATGACCAGTGCATATTTTTTACCACGAGGTGCAGTTTTAACGTCTAATTGATTTTCTTTTCCACCAGCCTGATAATTAAATCCGGATCCTATGAAGTTATGAATACGACAATCGTCTTTAAGGGGCGGCAATTGTGCGTCCTCAAACCACATAAGCATTTCAGGGGAATCAAGAACAGCATTAGTAGCTTCTGCAACTTTTCCATGCGCCGCTAAAAGATCAGTGATATTTCC
Source organism: uncultured Methanosarcinales archaeon (assembly GCA_964637115.1). Taxonomy (GTDB): domain Archaea; phylum Nanobdellota; class Nanobdellia; order Woesearchaeales; family ARS49; genus CABMGU01. Next base: position 23,404 of record CAZWVL010000010.1, on the reverse strand, counting down.
GCCAACAACTATTTCACATTTCATTTTTCTACTCTCCTATCCAAAGTAAATCGGCAATTCTTCCTTCATTTCCTTGGCACGAGCGCCTCGGAAGCGTTCTTTCAAGTCCTCGTACATCTTCTCGACATCTTTTGTAACAGAAGCGTGCACTTTCTTCATAGCTTCCTCGAAATTCTCCATCGGGACTTCCTTTGCATTGATGTTCTCGCGCAGTGCAAGAATGGCAGCTTCCCTGCAAATAGCTTCAATATCAGCCCCAACGTAACCTTCAGTCCTGCGGGCAAGCTCTTCAATATCGACATCCTTCAAAGGCATGTTTTTTGTATGAACTTTGAAAATATCCAAACGCGCAGCATAGTCAGGAGATGGCAACAAAATAATGCGGTCAAATCTGCCAGGCCTGAGCAAGGCAGTATCAAGCATGTCGGGCCTGTTCGTCGCGCCAACAATAACGATGTCATGCATTCCTTCAAGACCGTCAATTTCTGTAAGCAATTGATTAACAACACGCTCAGTCACGTTAGAATCACTGCTTATCCCTCTTCTTGGCGCAAGAGAATCAATCTCGTCAAAGAAAATAATGGTCGGAGCAGTCTGCCTTGCCTTCTTGAAAACTTCCCTCACTGCCTTTTCTGACTCGCCAACCCACTTGCTCAGAAGTTCAGGACCCTTAATTGAGATAAAGTTGGCCTGGCTCTCCGTTGCAACAGCCTTAGCGAGCATGGTCTTGCCGGTTCCAGGAGGACCATACAACAAAATTCCCTTTGGAGGCTTAACGCCAAGACGCTTGAACGAATCAGGATACTGCAACGGCCACTCGACAGCCTCTTTTAACTCCTGTTTTGGCATTTCCAATCCACCAATGTCAGTCCACTTGACATTCGGCACTTCAACAAGCACTTCACGGAGTGCGGAAGGCCTGACAACTTTCAAAGAATCTCTGAAGTCCTTCTTTGAAACGAATAATTTTTCGAGAATCTCTTTTGACAATGGTTCTTCCTTGTCATACTTCAAGTCTGGAAGAACTCTTCTAAGCACAATCATAGCTGCTTCTTTTGCCAAAGCAGAAAGGTCTGCGCCGACAAAACCGTGCGTAACAGCTGCAAGCTCCTTCAAGTTGACATCTTTTAACAACGGCATATTACGCGTGTGAATCTTGAGAATGTTAAGACGACCTTCCTTGTTAGGAACTCCGATTTCAAGCTCTCTGTCAAAACGTCCAGGACGCCGCAAAGCGGGGTCAAGAATGTTTGGAACGTTTGTAGCGGCAATGACAACGACTTTGCCACGCGATTTCAGACCGTCCAGAAGTGCGAGCAGCTGCGCAACAACACGCCTTTCGACCTCTCCTTTAGTCTCTTCACGCTTTGTCGCAATAGCATCAATTTCGTCAACAAAAATAATAGCAGGAGCGTTCTTTTCGGCTTCCTCAAATTTCTTTCTGAGATTCTCTTCAGACTGACCATAATACTTGGACATAATCTCGGGACCGTTAATTAAGATAAAGTGCGCGTTTGTTTCGTTAGCAACAGCTTTTGCCAACAGAGTTTTTCCAGTGCCCGGAGGACCGTGCAACAAAACTCCTTTTGGAGGCTCAACTCCTAGACGCTCGAAAATTTCCGGATGCTTCAAAGGAAGCTCAATCATTTCCCTGATCTTGGTGATTTCTGACTGCAAGCCGCCAATATCCTCATAAGTAACGCCAGGCAAAGCGTCCTCGTTAACATTAATCGCTTCAGGATTCAAAACAACTTCAGTCTGCTCGGTAACAATAACAGGCAGCTTTGGATTAGTCTCGGCAACAATAAACTTCAAATCGCCAAAACCAACAGCCATCATTTGATCCTCAAGCAAATTGAAAACATCATCAAAGTTCCTGCGCTTTCTTGGACCGCCCAATGCAATAATGTCGCCTTTTGTCATCGCGCGGCCAAGAAGATTCTGCTTGAACAAAAGAGGAGAAGCACGGACAACAATGCCTTCCCTTGCCGGAGCAATAATAACTTTTTTAGCAGGCTCAACCTTGGCCTTTCTAACTGTAATGAGTTCACCAATAGAAGTACGGGCGTTCTTTCTCGCCAAACCATCCATACGAACAATGTTAAGACCGATGTCGCCAGGGTAAGCACGGTCAACAATGGCAACTGTTTTCCTTGTGCCCTCTATTTCCACGATGTCGCCAGGCCTGACATCTATCTCACGCATGAAACTGCTATCTACACGAACGATGCCCTTATTGACGTCGTCCTGAATAGCTTCTGCAACTTTTAGTTTTATGTCAGCTGGCATGCCCTACCCACGTTTTTAATGCGATTATAAGAACAGTTGCTGTATATATAGTTTTTCCTAAAGAGTGAAGAAACTCCACTAAAAACATTAGACTTTGCAAACATATCGAGGGGGCTCAACCGCCGCCCCCTTCTCGAACCCCGCGGTCACTTAACAGTCACTTTAGGTAACGGAATTGGAGGAGGAAGGTTAACTTCGCGGGCCAAAATTATTGCCTCAACATTGCACCTTGACAAAACAGTGTTCAAGACACTGGACATGACATCTTTTGGAATCTTCTTGTCCTTCTTCCAGCCATCAGCAATAACCTTAACCTGCTCAGGCTTTTCAAAGAAAGTCAAAAAGCCAAGAATCGTAATGTTAGCCAGCTTTGGCTCGTAATTTGCAGTGAATTCAAAATGGAACTTTAAAGCGCCCTGTTTGCTCGCACCAATTGACAAATCAGTCTTTTCAATGTCCTTCAATACAACATTATTGTTTACAGAAACCTTGCCTTTAACTGGACCGAACTTCTCAACAACAATCTTGTTTAACGATAATCCTACTACTGGCATGAAGCGATGGGAAGACTGCCAATATATAAGGTTTACGAATCGGGTTAATACGAGTAATCGTGCCAAACCTTTATAAACCAAATTCTGCTTGAAAGAACCAATGCAAAAAGAGCTGGTAGATTACATACAAACTGTTGTGGCCAAAGGATTCAGGCCAGAACAAGTAAAGCAGGCATTACTGCAGGCAGGGTATTCTGAAGAAACAATACAAGAAGCGTTTGCGAATGTCCAATACAACCAACCGCCTGTGCAATCAGTAAAATCAGGATATTGGATTTTCTTGATGCTCATACTAACAGTCATAATCATCCTTCTTTTAGGCACGCTTATTTTCCTGCTGCTGGACACAAGACAAGTGCAGGAATCGCCTACAAGCCAAACACCCATAAAAGAACCATCGGCATGTGTTGAGAGAACGCCAGGACAATGGTGCTATTCAGTATCTGCAGAAGGCATAACAAGCGAAGGATGCTCTGACTCAGAAGAAAAGTGCATTAGCAGCTATAATGCAGACCTTGCAGTCGCAAGGAAAGATGAAACACTGTGCAACAAAGTAACAGATACGCAAGGCAAAGACTTGTGCTACACCAATGTTGCGAGCAAAAGAAACAATCTTGAAATATGCAATAATATTGGAGACTACCAACAAAAGTCTGGATGCATAGGAATGATAGCAGGACAACAGAAAAACAAAGAAATCTGCAACACGGCAGCATCAAAAGATGACTGCTATGCTGCATACGGCATGACTTCTTCGGATGCAAGCGTCTGCGAACTGATTACAGATGCTGGCATCAAACAAACCTGCGAATTCTTATCAACACCACCTCCACCAGCACCCACTTAAAATGGCATTCATCCCAGCAGAACTAGCACACCCGCTGATTTTCAACAGCATAATACTATTGGCAAGCTTCTACATCTTGTTCAAGAGCGCAGACCTTATCGTATACGGCATTTCACACTACGCACGCAGACTGGGATTAAGCGATGCGATCATTGGATTAGTTGTTGTAGCAATGGCTGCAAGCGCGCCAGAGATTGTTAGTTCACTCACAGGATTCTTAACAGGACAACAAGGAGTAGGGTTTGGCACAATACTAGGCAGTAATATGGTGCACATAGGCTTTGCACTAGGACTGCTATGCCTGATAGGCAAAAAAATCAAGCTTGAGCCAAGCATTTTCACCAAAAAAAGACTGTTTATGTGGAGCTTGCTGATGCTGCCATTTATCCTCGCAATACACGGCAGCGGATACAGCAGAATAGACGGCATAATCATGATAACCGCGTTTGCCACCTACCTAACCATGCTGTGGAAAATGGAAGGGAAAAAAGGACAGATTAAACACAATGTTGAATTCAAAAACATCTGGAGAGATGCAGTCATTTTCATGCTTGCACTTGCCGCGCTGATATTAGCAGGCAGATGGCTCGTGTTCAGCAGCATCCAAATAGCATCATACTTCAACGTGCCCGCGTACTTCATAGCATTAACCATTATTGGAATTGGCACAACAATACCTGATTTTGCCGTTGAAATAAAATCATTATTCAAAGCGCACGCGAACATAGGACTGGGAGATTTGCTCGGATCACTGATGATAGAACTATTACTGTTCTTCGGAATTGTAGCACTTATTGTTCCTTCAAAATTTGATTTATCAGAAGGAATGAACGCCATGATATTTTTGGCAGCAGGAATAACTCTCGTCATGTTCTGGATGAACAAAAAACAATTAACCTGGAAACACGGCATTGCATTTTTGGCATTGTATGCAGTGTTCCTCGCCATTGAAATTTACAAAATCACATGAACCTGATAAAAATAATAGGATATGCAGTTTTTATCATAGCATTATTTTCACTTTTGAACTTCTGGCTTAACACACACCCGCCAAAATACAGAAGCAAGGAAACACCAGCAGACCAAGGACTGGAATTTGAGAAAATACGCTTCAAGACAAAAGATGGGTTAACTTTGGCGGGCTGGCTGATACCAGGCAAGAAGAACTCGCCGACAATAATTGCCGGACACGGATATCCATTTGACAAAGGCAACATACTTCCAGTTGTCAAGTTTTTGCATCCAGACTACACGCTATTCCTGTTTGACTTCAGATCATTCGGAGAAAGCGAAGGAAACTTGACAACAGCAGGAGCGCGAGAGATTGAAGATTTCAATGCTGCATTAAAGTATTTGAAGTCACGCAAAGACATCAACCACACCTTCGGAGCATACGGATTTTCGTTGAGTGCAGCCACGTTCATAATGGCAAATAATTCTAACGTAAAAGCAATTGTTGCAGACAGCCCGTATGCAAGCATACACGACATCATATCAGAACTATATTGGTATCTGGGGCCATTAAAATACCCATTTGTCTGGATGACAGAATTATACGGCAGAATATTCCTGGGCATCAGTCCAGACAAATATGTTGCACGCGTCACTGTGCCAACACTATTGATACACGGAGGTTCTGACAGCCAGATATCTGTCAAGAATTCGCAGAAAATCTATACAACGAACAAAAACCTGGCAGAACTATGGATTATTCCGGGGGCGGACCACGGAATGAGTTATGTTATTAACCCTAAAGAATATAAAGCACGAGTGAAAGAGTTCTTTGCGAAGCATATATGATATTAGTAGACGACCACTGCCATCTAATGCACAAAGCATATTCTGATTTAGATGCAGTCATAGACAGAGCAAAGAAAGCAGGGGTCAAGGCAATAATCTGTTCCGGAGTAAATCCGCCAACGAATAAAGAAGCACTGGAAATAGCAAAGAAGTACCCAATGGTGCGAGCAAGCTTGGGAATTTATCCGGTTGATGCGCTTGGCATTGGACAGGACGTTGAGGGCGGATTAGCGGTACATAAAGGACCGATTGATTTAGATGCAGAGTTTGCGTTCATCAAGGAGAATAAAGACAAAATTGCAGCCGTTGGAGAGGTAGGTCTGGACTACCATTGGGTTAAGGATGTGGAATTACAGAAAAAAGAAAGAGAGAATTTTGCACGCATCATAGAATTTGTTGAGAAATTGAAAAAACCAATGATTGTGCACACAAGAAAAGCAGAACAAGACTGCATAGACATGTTAACGAGCAGCAAACTGAAAAATGTCGTATTACACTGCTTTGAAGGAAGAAAAAGTTTGATAAAAAAAGCAGCAGATGCAGGATTTATTTTTTCAATACCGACCAATATCGTGAAAAGCCAGCATTTCCAAGTATTAGCGGAAATGGCGCCAATAAACCAGATAACAACAGAAACGGACGGACCATATTTGTCACCCGACGGCAGTTTCCCAAATGAACCTGCAAATGTCAAAGCAGTGGTTGATAAAATTGCGCAGATAAAAAACTTCACTCCAGAAGAAGTGGCGAACAACATATGGCTGAATTTTCAGAGAATATATGGCTAAAATAACTTGCCGCCCTGGTAATTGGATTCTTTCTGCTGCTCATAATGAGCTTCACCCTTCAATTCGCTGAAAGATAATTGCGCGAATCTGGAGCCGAGTTCTATTTCGCAATCAAGAAAAGGAATTAGCATAAATGTCAAGAAGCCCTGATAGCCGGCTTCTGACAAACCGCAGCCGAGCAGCGATTGCGTTAATCTGAATAAAGATGTTCTCGGAGCAATCTGCAACATCAAATTATTAGGCGTGTTGACTTTTTCAATTGTGATTACAAAATAAGGCTTTAGACGGTCGAGCTTTACCACTCCTGTATCGACGACTTGAACTTCCTTAAGATCGTAACCTTGCAGACGGTCCTCACAACCCTTGAGAACAACTGCAGAGCCAAGCTTTGGAGGCAGATGGTCCGCCTTGTTGACTGCAAGCCTGCCCCCATCAGTAATCTCGACAATTGCGGCCAGACGGGCGTCAAAACCATTAGCAGTCATTTGCCCATCAAGATTGTCAAAATCAGAGATAAGATTATTCTCAGCAATCAATTTTTTTAACACGTCCCGGCTTAAATGCATAGCTTCCTGCCTTTGCAGAGCTTATTTAATTATTTCTGTTGCACACCATATAAGAAAATCCTTGGATGAGTAGCGTGATGATTAACATATTTAGTAAAGCTCCTCAAGCCAGACTGGTTAATGATTATCAAAGCGTTTTGTTTTGCGACAACACGAACCATTTCCTTGTTATCTTTTACAAAAGAGGTATAACCGCCCCAAGATTCGTCAAAGTCGAACAAGTCAAGCATAACGACAAAGCCTTTAGCCGGCCTCAATGCGTCATAAAGCACTGTATAATCGCCGTGCTCGAATTTGAGAATGGAAAACTTGAATTTCTTTCCAGTAAGTTTTTGTAGAACCGGCTGCAATCCCAACTCAGGAGCCTTTGCAATACTGTATGAATATTTCCCAGGAATATAGACGCGCTTGAACTTCAAATTTTTGAAAGAATTGAAAGCCTCTGCTGAAAGAAATGACATAAGCTGCAAATTCCCAGACAATTTGGAACTACTAGCGGCTTCTTTCAGGGTTTTTTCGTCATATTCGTGATTTACGTCAGCCATGGAACCACCCTGCAAAAGAAACGCGCTTCTTACTGGAAATCACTTCCTGCACCCGATGCCAGGATTTATTTGAGACTTTAAAAATTGTGAAAGTATTGAAAGTTGGAGGAATAGATTTTGCAATCTTTTTCCCCTTTAAAAATTGCAACGCACCGCCGTCTTCTTTTGTTAAATTGTCTCCTATCTGGAGAATGTATGCGATTTTCCTGCCTTCCAAACGGTCATCATGAGGAAGAAGATAATCAGTATCATCGTAAATGAACGCGGACATGTCAATAAACTTCAATTTTTCTCCTGTTATTGAGGCAATAAAGGAAATAAACTCCTTTGAGGAAAAGAATTTGTGAAATTCTTTTACAATGGGCTGCGTGGCTTTTTTGCAATCATCAGTTTGCTGAAATTGAAATAAGTCAGAGTTCTGTTCGACAAATTTTTCGTTGAGAAGTTGCTCCGCCACCCTGTTTATTTTAGATGCGAAAAAATTGCCAAGAACAAGATGAGGAAAAGGCTTGTTTGCACTAAACTGCTTTTTCAGACCTGCTGCACTTTTCAGATAGACGGGATTTACCCAGTTCATAACGCTTTCTTTACTAGAAAAACCTTTTAAACCCTTCTATGGACGACCATATTATCGAACCCGTGATCTAGCGGAAACTGCTGTTTCCGGAAGATCACGTGTTGCTTCACGAACCCGTGATCTAGTGGTTAGGATTTCTCCTTCACAGGGAGAATGCCCCAGTTCGAATCTGGGCGGGTTCATATTAATTTTATTCTTAGAAACGTGGCAAATAGTTCAGGAGACGGGTCTTTAGCAGTCTGTTTCATCCAGACAACCGGATTTCTGGAAATTGGCTGCAAATATATGCCGCTCTTTGACGGATTGTCCTGATGATGAAACACTCCCACAAAATCACGATAGCAGACAGGTGTTAACAATGCAACAGCACACTCGCCCTGCGGCTTCAGATGCTTGCTAGTCATATAATATGGCTGTCCATCAATCATAACTTCTAAACAGCAATACGGAATACGCTTAATGCTGCAGAATTCTTCTTTCATAGCCGGATTCGGCTCTTCTGACGGAGGCACTTGCTCTATTCTGCCGGTTTGCAAAAAATGTTCTCTAATGCGGAAACATTCCAAATAAGAAACATCAAAGCCAAGCGCGTGCAAAACAAGACCTAAAACAGGAGTACACTGATGACAATGACCGGAAAACTTCGCATATGTACTGTCCCAAAAACCATGCTCTGACAATATGGCACCATAATGACCGTTCCAAAGCTCACGCGCCACCGCATAAACAGTCTGATGAAAATTTTTGACATTAAAACGCCAGAACTGCTGCCTAATTTTTTCCAGATTAAGATTGGGAAAAAGCTGCTTTACGGGAACGTCAATCTTTCTATGCGCGAAATCGAGAAATTCCTCTGAAAGCATATGGGACTGCCGTGATTCGAACACGGGCCACAAGGTCCCGAACCTTGTATCCTACCACTAGACTACAGCCCCGTTACACAAGTGATTTCCTGCCGTGATTTTAAAGGCTTTCTACAAATATGTCACAGCCTATAAAAAGGACAAATCCCTGTGTAAAATGTCATGTTTGTGAAGACATTGATGGCCCTGGCTTTAGGCGTAGCGTGCCAAGGATGCAGCATAATTAACGACTTCTATCAAGATCGCTTTGAACAACAGACACGGCAACAGCTTGCACGCGTTGCAGAGCGAATGGCATACAATCAAGAATTAAGAGACCTGGCAAACGAGCCATTTCGGCAGGAACTATCCTATGAAGAAAATGACCAAATTGAGCACACTGCAAAAAGAATAATGAAAAGAGCAGGACAGGCCACATTGAAAGCGGGATGGCGAGCGCTTACGGCAGACACGACTTTGGATGGAATAGTTGAACCATCATTCAAAGACGAAGAAGGAAACATCGTGCCAACTGTTTCAGAACTTGCAATGCAAGAACAACCAAAACGCGATTCGCGCTACAAGCTTGGATTCATGCCGACAGTAAGACTCGGAGATGAATCAGGAGGAGGGTTTAAAGTGCGAAATGCAACTGTACTTGCAGTACGCGGGGACGATTACTGGAAATACAAAGCACATGCCAACATATTCAGCTTCAGGGTTGCCGGCGAATATCGCGACTGTGACATTGAAGAAGATCGGTACAAATTCGGCATCGGAAAAGGACCATTCTCACTTTCATACGAAAAAGGATCAGAAGACGACGTAATCTGGTTTGAGTTCTTCAAGTAGCAAAGTATTTAAAGTTCTGAAGGGATATTCTAATTGAAAAGAGGATGAAAATTCAAGTAGACACCAAACAGGATTCTCATGACGAGATACGTAAAGTTATCAAGCTGTTGATGGGAATTGTTGGCGGACATGGCATCTATACCAATGAGCCTGAGGAAAAGCCGGCCGCACAGCCAAATATCTTTGACAGTCCTTCGCCAGCAATACCAAACCTAATGAGCATGTTTGATTCAGCGCCAAGCACTCCAACAACAAATTCTCCAGAGCCAGAGAAAAAAGACGACATACCACAAGTAGAGTTCTACTAAATGGCAAAAATAGACCAGATAGCACAGGACGTACGCGTCATCAGAGAAAGAATGGTTGAGAAGACGCCAGGACATTTTGATATGAGGCATGTAATCACGGCATTCTTCGGAGCATTGTTCTTTGGATTCACTTTTGTCCTCAAAGGACTGCTTTTTGATGTTGGGTTAGCTTTGACAACAGCCGATTTAATCCTTATGACCGCTGCAACATGGGCCATTCTAACCGCAGAGATTTATTTTGTCGGCTACACCCGCGTACAGGACCAACGGAAAAGACCATTCGGACAATTCTGGGCAAAACGATTTTTTACATACTATTTCATCGCAATTTTTACATCATTTCTACTGCTTTCAGTCTACGGCACAGGCAAATTTGTTACAAGTCCGTATCAAATGTTCCAACTAGTCATTGCCATCAGCTTCCCAACAGCAATAGGAGCGGCAGTGTCAGATCTATTGGGTAAATACTAGAAAAGCATAAAAATACGTGCGTGAGTTCTTCAATCATGAAAGGGGTTTTCATTGTTATTGAAGGAACAGATGGCACTGGAAAAGCCACGCAAACGCAAAAACTAGTTGAATATCTCAAAAAAGAAGGAAAACCAGTCGAGACATTTGACTTCCCCCAATATGGCCAGCCATCCTGCCACTTTGTTGAAAGTTATCTAAATGGCAAGTACGGGACTGAAGTTAATCCTTATACTGCATCGCTCTTCTTTGCACTTGACCGCCACGAAGCAAGTTTCAAGATAAAAAAGGCACTTTCTGAAGGCAAAATAGTTGTTTCGAACAGGTATGTCGCGTCAAACATGGGACACCAGGGCGGCAATATAGAAGACTCCAAGAAAAGACAAGATTACTTCAAATGGAATGATGATATTGAATACAGTGTTCTAGGAATACCAAGGCCTGATTTGAATATTATTTTACACGTACCAGCAGAGATTGCGCAGAAGCACGTTGACCAGAAAGGCAGCAGAGCGTATGTTGGTGGACAAAAAAGAGACCTGCTCGAGAAAGACTTGGGACACTTACAAAGAGCAGAACAAGTTTATCTTGAAATGGCAAAACTTTTCCCTAATAATTTTACGCTCATCAGCTGCATGGACGGCAGCAGACTTATGACTATTGATGAAGTACACGCCAAGATAGTGGATGTTATGAAGAAACTTTTATAAACAAAGTCCGTCGAATTCTCAATATGCCCTTCAAATTTGTCGAAGATATTGCAATGGCAGATGTTGCTTTTGAAACTACTGGCAAGAATCTGACTGAACTTTTTCAAAGTGCTGCGCAAGCTGTTATTGAGAGCCTGGCGAATCCAAAATCTGTCAAGCAGGAAATTGTAAAAAAAATTAAGATGAAAGAAAAAAGTGTTGACAAGTTACTGTTCAACTTCCTGGAAGAAATAGTGTATCTGAAGGATAAGGATGCACTAGTATTCCACGACATTCAAGTTAAAGTTGATGAGAAAAAAATGGAAGTGACTGCTCTTTTGACTGGAGATACCATAAAACCGGATGAACAAGAGCTGCACCAGGACGTGAAGGCAGTAACAATGCATTACTGGCTTGTTGAAAAGAAGAAAGATACGTGGAAAGCAGTTGTGGTCCTTGACATATAGTCGGACGCGAATTCTATACATTTTGTTGCGTCCTCCTGATGTCAAGGAAACGTTGAAAAACTCATTCTAAAACATAATGCTTAAAAATCAACCGTTACGTTCCTTGACATATGATAAACAGAGATGTAAAAGTACCGGAATTTGAAAGAAAAGGAGACGTCATCTGGGATATTCCGATGAGCTATAAGAAAGGAATGAGAGTGCCTGCCAGAATTTATGCCAGCGAGAAACTCATCAAAGAAATGGACCTTGCCGTGTACGATCAATTGACTAATGTTGCTTGCCTGCAAGGAATACAAAATCACGCTCTCTGCATGCCAGACGCGCACTCAGGCTATGGCTTTCCAATCGGAGGAGTGGCCGCATTTGACCCAGACTCCGGAGTTATTTCACCAGGCGGAATAGGATTTGACATCAATTGCGGAATGAGACTTGTCACGACTAATTTAACTTTCAAAGAAGTACAGCCCAAGCTGAAAATGCTTGTTGATATGTTATTTCAGCAAGTGCCGTCCGGAGTTGGCTGCAAAGGATTTGTGAAATTAACACCACAAACATTCAAGGACGTGATGAAAAACGGGGCAAAATGGTGCGTAGAGAACGGATACGGCTGGGAAGAAGACCTTGAGAGAATAGAAGATTATGGATGCATAGAACACGCAGAAACGAGCAAAGTTTCAGAAAAAGCAATCAGCAGAGGCATAGGCCAATTAGGAACGCTCGGCTCAGGAAATCATTATCTGGAAGTCCAATACGCGGGACAAATATTTGACAAAAAAGCTGCTGAAAAATTGGGAATAGTCAGCGAAGACCAGATATGCGTAATGGTACACTGCGGAAGCAGAGGATTCGGGCACCAAGTAGCAACAGATTATTTGAAAGTATTCTATGAAGCAATGAAAAAATATGACATAACCGTGCCAGATCCAGAATTAGCCTGCGCACCATTCACAAGCAAAGAAGGACAAGACTATTATCACGCAATGGCCTGCGCGGCAAATGCGGCATTTGCGAACAGACAAGTCATTTTACATAGAATCAGAGAATGCTTCAAGAACGTGTTCCAGAAAAGTCCAGAAGACATGGAAATGCATCTCGTGTACGATGTTGCACACAACATTGCTAAAGTAGAAAAGCATATGCTCGGCAACAAAGAGAAAAAGCTAGTAGTACACAGAAAAGGAGCAACAAGATGCTTTGGACCAAGCAGAACAGAATTAGCGCCACGCTTCAGGAAGATTGGACAGCCAGTAATAGTTGGTGGTTCGATGGAAACAGGAAGCTATCTTTTGTTAGGAACCGATAAAGCTCTTGAAGAAACATTTGGCAGCACTGCGCATGGAAGCGGAAGAACTATGAGCAGAACAAGGGCAAGAAAAGAAGTAAGAGGAGACATCTTGCAGAAAGAAATGGAAAAAAGAGGAATTTATGTCAGAACAGCATCATACTCAGGGCTTGCGGAAGAAGCAGGATTTGCATACAAACCAATTTCTGAAGTAGTGGACACGATGGACAAGGCAGGAATAAGCAAGAAACTAGTTGCGTTCAAGCCGATTGGAAATGTGAAAGGTTAGCGCAAAAACCCAACCAACATATTCGCAATAATCAAGACGATAAAGAACACGCTCACAAAACCCCAGATGCGGAATGCGAGTGCCTTATTCTTGAACAATTTGAAGCAGACCAGCTGGAACATCCTGCCGCCGTCTAATGGGCCGATTGGCAACAAGTTGAAAAGACCAATTCCAATGTTAAGCATAAACAACCAGAAAATAAGGCCAGTAAACCATTTCAACAGAGGAGGAAGCCATTTTCCGTAACGTGCAACAAAATCTTCTTTGACAACAAGATAATTACGAGTTTGCACGCCCAAAAATGCCTTTGAGGCGTTCTTTGGGTTTGGAGCAAGCATGACTGTGAAAGAATTATTTGCAGTTTGAATAAGAAGTTGGCCGCCAGGCATTGAAGAATTCAATATTTTGGTCATATTATCAACTGCAGTGATTTTTACATCATTTAAAGCCGTGATAATGTCGCCCTCACGCAGCCCAGCAGCAGCGGCAGGACCTTCCTCAGTAAGTTTTACGATCTCAACGCCACTTGAATCGAATGCTGCATTTAGCGCAGGCGAGATAAGGAAAAATACGCCAAACATCACTGCAGCAAACAACATATTTGAAATCGGGCCTGCAGCAAAAACACCCAACTGCTGCCTGTAGGAACGCTTTTGCACAACTTTTTCATCAGGCTCAACAAAAGCAGCAGGAATAATTGGAAGAATAAGGCAAAGAAACGCAAAACCGCTGCTTTTGACAGGAATTTTATAAGCACGCGCAACCACGCCGTGCGCAAACTCATGAAACAAAGCAAGCAGGAAAATACTCAGAATCCAGTACAGGAATGGAACAAAGAAAACACCTTTAGCCTCAATTGGAAGAACTGGCTGAATGCCGGGCATGCTCTCAGTGCTTACGAAAACATCAACTGTGTTAATGATCATCTGGGCGCCAATTAAAACCATGCCGATAAAGCCGAGAATGACGGAAATGTCAGCCATTACGCGCAATGTACGCGGAAACTTCCTGGCAAGCCTGTCCATTGCTATCAAGCCAAAAGCAGACTTGTACATAACGACATAAAGAATAGGGAACAAAGCCTTTTGCAATTGCACCTGATGACGCTTCTTCCACAAAAACAAACCAAGAAGAATAACAAAAATAAGCGCTGCAATACCGTCAATACTCATGACGCCTACTTCTTGCGCTTTGGTTTAAATTTCTTTCCAGCGCACGAACGACACTTAACTTCGCCTTCAGCAATCTTCCTTGATGGTGCTCTCAAAACAGACTTGCATCTCCTGCAGACAAACTTATTCTTGAACATTCTTGCATCCGCTTCTGGAAACTTCACCATTATTCAGCACCGCCCTTCAATTGTTTCATAACTTTTTCACCAAGAATAATCCAATACAAAACCTTGCAGCCTGCAACAACTGTTTCTTTGAGATCTTCAGGAATCTTCAAGTCTAATGTCTCGTAGGTCTCGTCGTCCATAACATTAGCCATGTTGCCGTTAACGCTCAAAACCTGAGCTGACTTCTTTTCAATTAGAGGAACTTCGACGTTATCGTGAGCTGGAAGAACAATTTCACGTTTTTTATTGTCAAGAATGCCGATGGCCACAATGCGAACCTTTGCATGCCCATGCTTGCCAGTCTTAGACGTATCTGTGGTTGCAACCTTACAAGCAACTCCATCAATAACGATGTAACTGCCGTCCTTAAGGGTTCCTGCACCAACTACTTTCGTCGTCATAAAAAGAGAAAACAAAATAGGGGCTTTAAAAAGGTTTCTATCTAACTTTAAGGTTCATGCCAAATACACGCGCCTTATCCTGATATTTGACGAATACTACATAGTTCACCACAGTATTGACGTCGCCCTTAGCCATCTGCTTATCATTGGTATATGCCTGGACATCAGGGCTGTGGTCAAAGGCAAGAACATTGCTTGGAGCAATACCCTCAATGTCGGCAGTGCCAAAATTCTCATACGTGCCATCAGGATAGTAAGCAGTTGCCAAAATCGTCACGCCCTCAGTAATCGGAGGACTTGTAGCCGCTTTTCTTTTAACAACAACTTTAAGCACGCCCGGCGTTCCTGGCCGTGCACTAGTCGCTTCCCTATTGCCAATGGTGTAAGGATGCCAAGTGACTTTTGTTGCACCTAGGCCACCTTCTTCTGCAAGATTTGTGACAAATGCGCCAGACAGTCTGCCACGCGGGTTAACCCGGCCAATAGAACGATAAACATACGCTTCTGCAAAAGAAGCACACAATAACACTGCAATAAGAATTAAGAACAGTTTTTTCATTCCCAATCACCTCTTAGGCCAGTTAGCAAAGTTTAGTTTAAAAACTTACTGTCGCTGAATAATCTTTTCGCCAGAAATCAGGTCAACAATAGTGCTGGGTTTGCCCTGCTTGTCGCCCTCATAGATGATGAAGTCAACAGCAAACTGTTCCAATTCCTGTTTTGTTGAAGCTGGAGGTTTGCCTGCTATGTTAACTGATGTTGTAATAATTGGCCTGCCAACGCCTGCCACCAATTCTGAAATCCAATGATCTGGAATTCTGATGCCAACAGTCTTCATACCCATATTTGTTTGTGCGCAGACAGCATTTGGATTTTTCAGTTGCAAAATAAGAGTGTAAGGGCCTGGCAGTTGGAGAAGCCATTTTTTTGCCTTGTCAGATAGCTCGCAGTTTTCTCTTATCCAATCTATAGATGGAGCGATAATAGAGAACGGTTTTTTATCACGGTCTTTCAGCTCACGAATTTTTTTGACTGCACTATCGTTCGTAGCATCGCAGCCGATGCCGTAAATGGTGTCTGTAAGATAAATGAAGACTGCGCCTGCAAGTATTTCCTTTACGAACTTCGGCTTATTCTTTATGATGTCGTTCTTGGAAATTATGCGCATAGAAGAAGCGGAAATAAGAGAGAATAAAAAACTATGCGGAGAGATAGCCCCGCATAAAGCTTGCTTCGGCAGAGTCCAAGTCATCATCGTCCTCGAAGTAGTCAATGGCGTTGTCATCATAGATGTCTACCATTGCTTCAGCCTCAGCTCGCGCCGGCAAGTCTCCTTTGTCAATGCCTTAAATTGCTCAAAAAACAGTTCCTGGATGTTTTCCATTTGTATCACCTCAAGAAAGATTCCAGCATCTACCCTTTAAATAGCTCAGGAAGGCGGTTGTCCAGTGTCCAGTGGCTTATGCGGCAGCAGAATAGAGCTTGTCAGAAGCAAAAAGCTGTTTTAAGGCCTGTTCCTTGCCTATGATAAATATTAATGCCTCGCACACCGGCAATGACTGAAATTTTATAAAACCCGCTGCCGCCTGCTTGACATGTTCACTAACACTTGTACCAAACACTTTATTCCGACCGGCCAATTTCTGAACTTCATCTTCGAGCAAGGAAATGCAATTGCCATCTTTTCCACACATTTCTTGTTGCACCTTTATTTTTTTCAATAACAACGGCAAATGCTCCGCAAGAATGCGCAAACCCTTTTTCAAAGCTGCTTCCTCACTTTTTAATTCCACATACGTGCCAATATTCGTTGCGATATTCAACAATTTCTTCGTCTGCTCAATCTTCGCATCTTGCAATGCATCAAATTCTTCTTTGTTGATCATTCTTTACCTATCAAGTCAGCAGTACAGGCGCCGATAACAGCGTTTAAAGTTACTGTTGCGACCTGTTTATAAGTAGTCCAGAATTCGTGGAAGAACTCCGGGTTGAATAACAAAAGCACGAGTATTGTAGTGATGACAGCAACAATGTACAGGACTGTCAATCTGATTGGCAGGAAGGATATAACTCTAGGATCCTTGATTCTTCTGAAGCCGGTGAGATACATGAAAATTCCGCCAAAGGCATACGCAATTGGAAAGAGCAATGTTGCACGAAAAACATCGATTTCAGCGGCAACTTTCACACCATAGACAAAGGAGTAATGAGCAGCAACGCCGACGAATGCGCCAATGCTGCCTTTCACGACATCCTTGTAGGTGAGCTCCCTCAACGGATGCGGGCCAACCTCAGTCATAATCTCTTTTTCAAAAGTCTCAAGCTCTTTCAGCTTCTGCAATTCTGTCTCTTCCTCACGCTCAACCACTGCTTCTGCTTTCAGCTCCTTCCTTTCCTGGCGGATCAATAAGTCAAGTTTTCTGTTAATGTCTTCCAAAGTCACCTTTTTTGGCATATTAAAAGAACGGTCAAAAGAGTATATAAAGGTTAAGATTTATATACGATAGCCTCTTTTCCATCGTCGAGTGAGGAAGATGCAATCTTCTCAAGGCCAGGCATTATTTGAAAGAGTTTCTAAAGATAGAAATTTAAAAGATTTAATGCAAAGAGCACAAGACCCCAGGCTATGTTATAAAGATGGAATAGTTTTCGTTGTTGGATACACCCCAAAAGGAACAGAAACTTATCCTTCTATTTACAGCAGCAAAGAAGAGTATGCGTCACAATTTACTTCTGAGCGATCCAGGTTTAACGGCAGAATTGTTGCTCATACCGTGGGCAGTAAAGAATACGAATGCCTTACTGACATAATTGACGGCGCTGACAAGGAACTAAACGGAAGATGGGTAATTATGGGCTATGGCGCAGAAGATTCTAAAACAAAGAAAAAACTATTCGTCATCAAAGAATTCTCAAATGAAGAAGGAAAAAAAGCTGTTCTAGAACAAATAGATAAAATAGCGATGGTACACCAGTACGGAACAATGGATTATACACTCATAGAAAAATACAACAGCCCCACAGAATCAGTTGTGCTGATAACAGATGGACTCCAGGATATAGCAAGAGCACTAATGGAGGCAACTCGACACGCCGAACTGGAAGAACCAGACGCACCATTTACTGAAGGCAAAATCCTTGATTTGAGAGAAGAAGAATTACGTCAATAATCATCCAACGACTTATTCTTGTCAGAAACAAATGTTGTTGTGCCTTCCTTGCCACCCATTATTTTCTTTGTTTCAATAAAGCCGCCTTTTTCCAATGTTTCTATCCTTCGCTGGAAAGTCTTGTAAGTGGCTGCGCCGCCCTGGTCTTGGTATACTTTGAACAAGTCCCCAATCCTGCCGGACTGAGATTTGACCAACTGCAAGATGACTTTAGTATCTTCCGGCAAAGCATCAGCAGGCTTAATGGTAAAGTCTGACAATTTTTGCATTGCACGCTCAGTGTGAATTGGAAGCACTTTTCTTACACTCTCATCTTCTGCAGCCATTCCGGCCTCTCTCAACAGATGCAAGCCGATTCGTATGTCGCAGGCAGAATCTGTCTTGTCAACAATCATCTCAAATGCGCTCTCATCCCATCTGTTTGGAGAGAATGCGGCATCCATACGGTGCCTTAAGATGCCAGTTATTTCGTCTCTTGAGTATTTGGTAAAGTCAATCTTTTCAGGAATCAATCTTGAACGAATGCGCTCGTCAACAGCAGAGTACCACTGCGGATGATTTGTGATCATCAGCATTGTTTTCTTGAGAATGTCAGTGTAAATATGGTAAAGGAAATCAACATCTTCAACCTTGTCAACCTCGTCAAACGCAAAAACAGCGGCTTTCTTGTTGACGATGTTCTGGATAATCTTGAACAAATCTTCAGTGTTCTTGTTCTGTGTGAATTTGTAGCCCAACTGCTCGCAGAAATCCACAAAAATCTTGTAAGTGGTGTTTTTCTGCCAGCAGTTGACGTAAAGAACGTAGATATCTGGAGCGTTAACGTCAGGGTTGTCTTCCAGTTCTTTAAGGACTAATTTAACTGCGGCTGTTTTTCCAATGCCAGGAGCGCCTGAGATAATGCAATTTCTTCCTGTTCTGCCCTGCAATAACGGCTTAATACAATTAGCTATCTGATGATGCTGAGTTTCCCTGAACGGCAAGTTTTTCGGCAGCCACTCAGGATCCAATGAATCCTCATTTTTGAACAGACTTTCGCCTGCAGGCAAGTCACGTAACCCCATAGCGGAATTGAGAACAGAAGGGTTTTTAAGATTTGTGGGACTTCAGTATCTTATCTAATTCTTTAACAGAACTTATAACGATCATCTTATTCAAATCATACTGTATTTCAGGAGGAAACTCGCCATTGCGCAATAATTCCTTGACTCCAATCAGCTTTTTCACGTTTCCCTTGCTTTCCTGAAAGTTCCATTTCATGTACGCCAATTCTCCAAGAACGCCAGCAGACAAACCTGCGCATAGAACAACATCAACATCACTTACCAAACTTAACAACAAATCGTGCCAGCTGGCCTTCTTCGTCTTAATGTCAGCATCCTGCAAATGCTTCTTGTAAATATCAGTATCCCAATCGGCATTATTTTCAGTATACAGCATTTCAAGCTTGCTGCCATCCTTTTTGTATTCATCTCCAACAAGCTTAATCATTCCAGAATAATTAAAGCCAACAACAAGCTGACATTTACTTTGAGCCAGAACCTTGCCAACATCACGCGCCAAACTCTCCACGTCAGCAACAGATTTGCCAATTATCGTCGAAAGCTTCTGCATATTTGTCGGCCCTATGAGCGCTACTTTCATATGTCGGAAACCCCTTGCGCGGAAACCACTGGCTTCAGCCCGTTGGATGAGCGCGGGGTTTCCGAACATGCTCAAGAACCACTTGCAATCACTTGACGCTTGAACTTATAGTTCACGCCACTCGCTTTAGCGAGTGGTTCTTGACATTAGAACCTGACAAGAAGTACTATAAAAAGTTACCTTAGTCTAGTCCCGCAATACCTGCAGAAATGGTCAGTCTGCTGGATGGTGACTCTGCATCTGGGGCAGAAATGACCTTGAGGCATAACAGGATGCATATGCGGCGGGTGAATAACTCGCTGCTCTTTTGGAGACGCTTTTTCTTTCGCGACAAACATATAGACGGCTTTGCCGATTCCAATTGCGATAAATAACAAACCAACCCAGGCAAAAAGAGAAACTTTACCGCCAGACAAGGCAGCGCTGACTGCAACGAACAAGCCAACACCTGTCCACGCCCACCAAGCAATCTCAGCCATGTTTCATAATCTTGAATCCTGTGTACTTTTGCAAGACTTTAGGAACTTCAACACTGCCATCCTTGTTCTGGAAGTTTTCAAGAATTGCAACCAACGCTCTTGTTGTTGCAACACACGTTGAATTAAGCGTGTGCACGTAATGGCGTTCCTGCCCGCACTGGGATCTTATATTAGAACGAACTGCCTGATAACTTGTGCAGTTAGAGCAGCTGACGACTTCCCTAAATGCATCTTGCACTGGATACCAAGCCTCAATATCATATTTCTTGGCCGCAATAATGCCTAAATCGCCTGTGCAGACGTTTACGACGCGGAAGTGCAAACCAAGGCTCTCGAAAAATTCGACAGCATTCTTCAGAAGTTCTTCATGGAAGTGCCAGGATTCTTCAGGCTTGCAAATGACAACCTGCTCAACTTTGCTAAACTGGTGAACTCTGAATATTCCCTTCTGGTCTTTGCCGTGAGCGCCAGCCTCTTTTCTGAAATTAGTCGAGATGCCAGCCATCTTGATCGGCAAATCTTTTTCCTCTAGAACTTCGTCCATATACATTCCAGTCAATGGATGTTCTGAAGTTGCAATGGCGTACAAGTCTTCACCTTGAATCTTGTACATCACGTTTTCAAAGTCATCAAGAGAAACAACGCCGTTATAGGCTGCGTGATTCATCATAAACGGCGGAATGATAGGAATGAATTTTTTACTTCGCATGAAGTCCATGGCATACTGGGTTAAGGCAAGCTCGAGAACTGCCAAATCACCCTTCAAGAAATACCATCTTGCACCGGAAATTTTAGCAGCACGGTCCAAGTCAGCCCAATTGTTCTTGAGCAGGAGATCAACGTGACTCAAAGGAGTAAAGTTGAAATCCGGCTTCTTGCCAACAGTCTTAACTACCTTGTTTTCAGTATCATCTTTGCCATATGGGACGCTATCGTGCGCCAAATTAGGAATCTTGTACAGGCAAGTCTTGATTTTATCCTGCAGCTCTGTTAGCTCTTTCTCTGCCTGCGCAATTATCTTTGGAATCTCGGCAGCCTCCTTTATGATTTTTGAAGCGTCCTTGCCTGCTTTCTTTGCATCATTAATTTCCTGAGAAATCTTGTTTCTACGCGCCCTTGCCTGGTCAACCTTTGCCTTTAAACCACGCCAGAGCTCATCATTCTTCAGAACCGCGTCCAAATAAGTCAGATATTCAGGCACTTGCCTTTTGCGCAAGTTTGCCCTTACAACATCCGGATATTGACGGATATAGTTTATATCTAACATTTACGCACCTACAAATGATACTTTTTCGCCATGATCCATAGCATCTATTACAACCTTGCCTAATTTGTTGGATTTTTTAATTCTAACGACACCTTTCTTGCTAACAGCAAAAGTGGCAAGATATTCATCGTTAACAAATATGTCGACATCCTTGCCTGAATACTGGTCGCCAAGCAAGAATTCAACATGCTTGCTGCTGCCTGTTACTCTATATGAAATTTCGTTTCCTTTTGGAGGCTTTTTCGCCTCCACCTCCAAAGGGCGGACATCAAGGCCAATGCCTAACTGCTGTTCCAATGCCTGAATATTCTTGCCGCCCTGACCGATAATTGAAGGAATGAACTTTTCAGGAACATAAACTGCTGCCTTGTGCTCGCTAAGCATCTCAACTTTCACATTATCACTGTAACGCTGGAAAACACGTTCAAGCTGGCGAGCAGCGAGTGCCTTTACACCAGTCTGACGCTCCTCCTGCACTGGAACAACAACAGTTTCCTCTCCGTACGAATAAATTTCTGCCACTGCTTTGTTGGTTTCAAAATCAGAAATGACGACAACTGGTCTTGCAAGATCTGCCTCGGTCATACCTGCAGGAACTTTCACAATCATTGCAATATTCAGCACTTTGTCAACTTTACCGTACTTGATAAAAACAACCGTGTCAATAACGTGCGGAATAACTCCAAGGTCAATCTTGCCGATGAAACGCTGGATAGCATCTAATGGATTTGTGCCGTGAACAACACCAACCATACCAACACCAGCCAGACGCATGTCTGCGAACAAGAGGAAATCAGGAACATTACGCATTTCGTCAAATAAAGAATAATCAGGACGGGATAATAACAAGACGTCATGAACTTCTTCAGGAGAACTACGGCTGTAAGAGAGCTGCGTGATAGTATCTGGCAAGACAAGATCTCTGGGAGCTTCAACAGTCTTCACAATCTTGCCCTGCTCAGCATATTGTTCAACCAATGCTTGTGCGAAAGTGCTCTTGCCCATTCCAGGAGCGCCGGCAATCAAAATACCTTCAGCTTGACCCGAAATACGATCTCTCAACTTTTCAGACATCTCATAATCTTTCAATGTTAGTTTACGAACTGGTCTGACACAGGTAATTTCCCAATTGTCGCTGAATGGAGGCTTGAGAATAACAGTTCTGTACAATCCCAATTGCACAATTGTTGAACCTTCACGCTGAATTTCCAAAAAGCCATCAGTCCTGCAGCCAGCTTCCTCAATCATTTCCTTTGAAATCTCTTTAATTTCTTCAGCAGTCATCAGTTTGTTTTTGATTGGAACAAACTGCCAGCTGCCCGGAGAGCCTTTCTTCGCCATAGGAAGCACTTTGTCTCGCAAATGCACAGACATAGTTGTTTCATCAAAATAAGCATCCATCTTGAGCGGCTTAGGACAGTATTCTTTTTGAGGCACGAAGATAACTTTAATGCCGCGGGCTTCTGCAACTTTTGACTGCACTTTGTCTGCTGTCAGTAAAGTGGCATCCTCGTCGTATGCTAATTGGCGGATGACAGAATCAATTTCTCCTAATTTTGCGTAACGAATTTCACTCGCGCCAGGACGGTGGCCGGCAAATCTTAGCGAGATGCGCTTCTTCTCAGACATCTCATGCAATTTTTTGACTTCATCAAGACCAATATACCCAGAAGCATGCCCTTCATTAGCCTGATGCTCTAATTCTGCGAGCACGGCCTCATGAATAATCAGCTCTCCAACCTGCAATTCACCTTTAGTAACCTGTTCGCTGACCAAACCCTGAATGATAACAGAGGTGTCGGGAACAAGCTTTTCCACACTCTTTGGCATATATTTAATGGAAGAAGAGGTGTTTATAAAGGTTATTAGAACCAGTCAAAAAACCATCCAAACATACGCTTATACCACGGAACATCTATGACGATGATGGAAGCAGAA
>CAZWVL010000009.1:0-51309 GCA_964637115.1 uncultured Methanosarcinales archaeon | reverse complement strand
TGAAATGAGATACTATCGCCATAAGACGAAGGGAAAAGAGGGGGTTTATAAAGCTATCGGGGAGAGTAGAATAAGCGTCGGCACGAGCAGACAGCCCATCGCATGACTCCTTGAGACATTTGTCAATGGTGCTATAAGACCAATGGCGGTTGCTGTCAGAAATACTAAAACTCCAAGCCAGCCTGACAATACAAAACTCACGATAAGCAAAAAGAAAAGCACCAGAGCAGAAATTAGAGAATAATCAATTTTCTCTAGAAGGATTGCATACCATTTGGATGCGAACAATGCGGCAATTGCTGACAAACCTGCAGCAGCACAGGCAACTGCCAGAAAAACAAATAATGCATTTTGAGGAATTACGCCCAGCAATTGCTCAATCACGGCAACAGCGCCATTTCTCGCCTTGCCAAGCACAAAAAAAGTGACTAAAGAGATAACGACATCCACAGTTCCTAGTGCACCAGTTAACACGAGAAAACGAGTTGACTTCATACGATTCACTTGAGCCAAAGCAGCAGCTTGAGACGGACCAAGGCCGGGAAATAAAGTGACAATGCTTCCAGCAAGCACGCCCGTTGCTGTCGAGAGAAATAAAGGAAACTTGCGAAGCTTAAGGACATCTGTGTTAATTTGCTCGGGAATGCGCACTTTGTTGAAAATAGACAAGAGCAAACCGCTTGCGCCGAACAAACCTGAAAAAATAGGGAACAAAGGCTCACGAACGCTGTCAAGTGTTAGAATGCCGAGCAGTCCTGCAAATGAAAAGACGATTATTGACTTCCAGCCATCGCGCAAAAGCAGAATAAAGATTAATGCAAGCAAAAGCCAGAACAAAAACGGACGAATAAGAGAAAAAAGAAAAGGAAAACTAATGACGAACAAGGGAACCAGCAGAATTCCGCCAATAATTCCCAGAATGCTGCCGAGCACGCAGAACTTTACAGCTTCAATGCCATAACCTTTTCTTAACAATTTATGGCCGGGTAAGAGAGCCATGACATCCTCTGATGCGCCGAGGAAAATTGTAGGAACTGCATCAATAACAGAACGAGAAACTGCAACTCCAACAAGAAAAACCGAAGACAGCCAGACATCAGCGTGAATTCCTGCTACAATAACGGCAAGCAGATTAGTATGAATGCCAGGCAAAAGACCTGCAAGAATTCCTACAAAAATGCCTCCTAAGGCAATAAGTGCTTCTGTGAGCATTCCACATACAAGACGCTGGTGCTTATAATATCCATCGATGAGAATGTTGGAAATCTTACGGATTTCTACGAGTCGGAAATCTTACGGATTTCCGAGCACGATCGGAAATGCGCAGAAGAATATTTCTGTTTGCGCATTTCCGACGAGCTGGAAAATTTACGAATTTTTATAAACCCCGCCATTTACCCTCGATATATGGCGTATATGAAAGGGACTTCAGAAATTTTAACAGTGATGTTCATTGATATTGTCGGATATACTAAAACAACAGCTCAGATGAGCCGGGAAGAATTCACTCAATTGCACGACATATTTGATGACATGTCGATTCCAATCTTTGAACGATATGGGGGCAGGGTTATCAAAAAGATTGGAGACGCTTTTTTAGTAACGTTCAAATCGCCCACAAACGCAGTTCTATGCGGCGTTGAAATGCAAAACGTGTTTAATCAATTCAACAAGCAGGCAAAACGCCCGATTCACATTCGTGTTGCAATACACACAGGCGAAGTCATTATCCGTCACGATGATGTTTTTGGCGAAGCAGTTAATACCGCATCACGAATTGAAGGCATTGCAGGATCCGGACAGATTGTTTTCAGCGAGGCAGTATTTTCAGCAATGAACAAAAAAGAAGTGCCATACATACATCTTGGACTGCAGAAGCTGAAAGGAATGAAATATCCTATTCGATTGTTCAGAGTCAAAAGCCATTATGACGAGATTTTACGGCACAGAAGAGCAATTGCGTCATTCTTCAAGAAGCTGATATTGCTTGGATTGATAGCGCTGATTGCATACCTCATTTTCGAATACGTTATTCCATATTTTGAACTGGTTTAATCAGCAGCACCTACAATAAATTCAATTCTGCCTTTGTATTGCTGCAAACGGCCGGTCAGAATGTGATGACCGGGTTCTAGATTTAGTTTATCAAATGAAACAACAGTAAAGTTTTCCGGAATAAAGCTGATGAAAGCAACTTTCTCTTTCTGGTTGACGTATTTTACTGTGCCGGAGAGTTGCAAAGATTGCGGTGAAACGTCCGGCTTGAGGAAAAAAAGAGCGATAAGGCCGAGTAATGAAAGCGTCAATGAGATTGTGAGTAGGGTTTTGCGTTTCATACTTTCAACATAATTTACTCCTTAAAGAAACCATCGACGACAAAGTTGGAAGAATTACGACTTTCGCACACCAATAATAAGGCCGGCAAGTCCTACAATAGAATGAAGAACGGTATCCAGCCTGTTGAACGCGTCAAGACCTGCAAAATCTGGAAACACCCAGCCAAATATGCCTACAAGAGTGAAAAATACTCCATTTGCAAGACAGAAAGGACGCCAGAATTTCGGATTACTCCAGCCGTATTTGATGACAATAACGCCGAGAACAACGTGAAACACCTTGTGCCAGGTTTCCAAACGCAAACCGTTTGCGAGATAATCAGATATTAATGAAATAATTACTAATGTAAAGAAAATACCGATGATGCGCGTGTACCATTTCTGGGCAAGCATATGAATGTTAGACCCAATACTCATTAAAAAGATTGGGTTTTGAGACTGTTGAAAAAGGTAGAAGTTCTCTTAATTATTTTTCGCCGGAACTTTTTGACATGTTTCACTTATGCATTTTGCAACAAAATCCTCATTAATCGCTCTCACGGCGCACATTGGGGCAGGGCCGCATTCGGCTTTTGTCGGGCAATTTTGTTCATGTCCTTTCATGAACCAATCGCTATTTACAGCAATCCAGTTGTCTTGTGAATAGTCTATCTCAACGCACGCTCCTATCCAGCAGCAGCTGAAATCATATTCTTCGTTAATCAACTGACATTCATCGTCTGACTTGCAACTGAAGTCAGGAGAAAATTCTGTGCATACTCCAAATCTGCAAAAGAATCCTTCGCCACAGTCTTGAGCATATCTGCAAACTTCCGTAACAGCTTCTTCGACAAAAGTTTTGCCATCTGCTCTGCACCGTCGTGGATAAGACTCCATTATGGGATAGCCTGCTCGTGCACATTGATCAAAGTTTGTGATTTCTTGAGGGGCTTTGCAATCTTGAGGGCACGACTGGTGTGTTTCAGCACATGGGCAACCGATTGCCATGCAAACCACTTCCTGACAAACTCCGTCGCCACACAAGTCTCTGCATATAGGACCTTCAGGCGGAATTATTGGAGGTTCTCCTGGTGGAGGTGGTTGAATGATAATAGGGCGCTGCGGTGCGCACGCAACCAGTAAAATCATTCCGAGCAAGAGGATTTTATTCATTGTAACAGCAAAGATCCGTTTGTTAAAATAGCTTTTGATTTGATTAGGTGAATACCTCGCCTTTTTGTTCAATTTAATTAAAGCTTCTTATAAATATCAATCTGAATATAAATAACCGTAAACTTTCCAACTTAACAACCTAAAAGCATAATAACCACCTGAATTTTCTTTTAACTCATGCAAAAAAAGGTGCAAAGTCCCAGTTCGATAAAGACATACAAACAATGTCCAAGGAAATATTACTATGCATACATCGTCGGACTAGAACAACCACCAAACATTCACACTCTCAGAGGAAACATCGCGCATTCTGTACTTGAACATTTCTTTGACATCGATACAAGCTTCATGACAATGGACGACTACGGGCCGCACTTGAAGCTAATCATGCAGCAATTATTGCTGAAAGAATGGCAGAAATGCAAGACAAAACTAGACAAGCTGGAATTAACACAAGACAAACAAATACATTATTTTGAAGAAACACTAACAATGCTGTTCAACTGGCTGGAATTATTCTGCAAAAAACTGGAAGACAAGGAAGGAACATTCCAGGAAAGATTCAAACAATTAACACCGATGCGGGAATTGATGTTCATATCAGAAACATACCACGCAAAAGGCATAATTGATGCAATAGAGAACAATGGAGACGGAACTGTCAGATTAATGGACTACAAGACATCGAGCTCAGAAGATTTGAATGAACATCTATTGCAGCTGGGCATTTACTCCCTGCTTTATTTTGATAAACACGGTGTAATGCCAAAACAAGTCGGTGTTTATTTCCTGAAAGGACAAGAAAAATGCATTGAAGTCGATGAAGAACTAATCGAAATGGCCAAAAAAGAAATTGCGCACGTACATTCGGTCACGCAGACAGAAGACGTTAATCATTATCCAAAAAGTCCCAGTCCATTATGCAAATACAGCACTGGACAATGCCCGTTCTACGATGTATGCAGACCGTTCAGCAAGTAGTAAGCTTTTTATAATGTCTGCAGAATATAATTAACATGCCATATCAAGAGGTGTTTCAGTGGCTGGTAGATATCGGCTTTGTTGAAGTCATACTGCCATTTCTTCTCGTATTTACTTTAACTTACGCAGTTTTGCAAAAAACACGAGTGCTGGGAGAGGAAGGCGAGAAAGACAAAAAAGAGCCAAAGAAAAAATTAAACGCAATGATTGCGTTTGTAATGGGATTCTTTGCAGTACTGGCAACACACCTGTTGAATGTTATTAACATCATGATAGGATATCTCGTGCTTTTGATGATTGTTGGATTAATGCTCGCCATCGTGCTGGGATTATCGGGAGCAGAAGGAGGGTACAAGAACAAGGTTTTCATTGCAATCATGATAATATTATTCGCACTATTCGTGTTTTACGGACTTGCAAGAGCAGGAATAATAGATGAACAACGGTTCTTCGACACACTATTATGGCCGGTCATTGCATTGGCAATTCTCGGAACAGTGCTTTATTATGTGCTCAGAAAGGCACCAGAGTCGCGAAGACCACAACGGCCGCAACAAGGAGCACAACCTCAACCACCCACAAGCGTTGAAGGAGAACAGAGAGTTTAAGCAGCCTTGTATTTTACTTCTTTCGCCCAACGATAAGGCAAGACTCCATTTGGAGCAATCTGTTTTGAATTTGTGTCAATATCCAAGACGTAGAAGGTTTCATCTGAAGAACGAACACCCTGATATGAATAAGGACCAAGCTGTTCTTTCAAAAGATATCCTTTTCCGTGCATATGGCCAGCCATTATGACTTTTGGCCTGGCTTGACTTATAACTGCCTCAAGACCAATGCCAGAACCTGCCTCAATGCCCTTGTCCTGGTCAATGGCAAGCCTATGAGGACCCTTGTGCGTTACTAACACGTCAAATTGTTTACCCTTAAGACGATTGTACGTATCTGTTTCTTCAACAAAACGCTGCGGGATAACACCATTTTCCCACTGCTCCTTTTCCTCATCTGTTCCGTGCTCTTCAAGCAGAGTTTCAAATTCTCTGGTATAGCCACCATGCGCGAAATCATTTTCATAAGTGTAAAAGCCTCTCTGCATGCCTGGCAGAACTTCATAGACGTTTGGCGCGCCTGCAAACTTTACTCCTTTAATGTCAACAATGCCCTGCTTTTCAAGCATTTTTGGCTTTTTCCAGCTGTGAGCATAGAAATTATCAGTCTCCCAGTTGCCTCTGACAAAATAAACTGGAGCCTTGATTTCGGATAAAATCTTGTCAAGACGCCGGAAGCGCTCTCCAGCTTTCTTGTTAATTTCTTCCTTAGCCTTTTCCATGTCTTTTTTCAAGAGTTTGTCGTTAAACTTCATCAGATTTTCATATTTCTGAAGCATGGCGTTAAGTTTCGGAATGTTCCTCTGGACTTTCACGTACAGTTTTTTCATCTCTTCACGCTTTTCCTCTTCAAGCTCAGGAGAATTAATCACGTTAAGCATACCCTCCATGCCGCCATTCATTTTAACAGTCTCGTACAAGCCCATCAAACTGCGGTCTCTGCTGTCAGTCCAACGCATCATTCTCATTGAAGCCTTTTGCTGCACACGCTGAACCCTGCGAAGCTCCTGAGTTGAGAAAAGGTCTCCATTCAAGAAAACAATCTCTGCACCCTGCTGGTTGGCAATATCACGAAGATACTTGCATTTATCCAAAGACTTGCTGTTTTCCTCGTGAATATCCGACGCTTGTAAGATTCTTAGTGCCATGTTTCACTCTCTTTCTATGGATGGTATTAAGGCGTTTACCCTATATAAATCTTTGCTTTTTAACTACTAAAGAGTAGCGATATTTTAAATACATAATCTTTATAAAGGCCCTATACGACGACTTCCACGGGGATATGGCTAAAGAACTAGATTTCAAAAGTACAGCAGAAATCAAAATACCAGAAACTATCATAGACCAAGTCATAGGCCAGGATGAAGCCTGCGCAATAATCAAGAAAGCAGCCAGGCAAAGAAGGCACGTTCTATTAATAGGAGAGCCTGGCACAGGAAAGTCAATGCTGGGAATGGCGCTGGCAGAACTACTACCAAAAGAAAAATTGGTGGACATTCTGGCATTCTTCAATCCAAATGATGAAAATCAACCGCTGATAAGAACAGTGGCTGCAGGAAAGGGAAGAGACCTAGTTGCGAAAAGCCGCATACAAAACATGGGCTTTTTCAGAGTGCAGAATATCATCCTCATAGCTTTACTGATCGCGTCAATGATAGTGCCGTGGTGGGCAAGACAAAAATACCAAAGCGACGTAATGTTTGCTGCGTTCTTTTTAGGAGGCATGGTATTTTTGGCAGCATACGTAATGTTCATGAGCATGCGAAGACCATTCGGCAACCCGCGCGCAGAATCACCCAAAATAATTGTCGACAATTACGGCAAGAAACAAGGACCGTTCTGGGACGCAACGGGAGCACACGCAGGAGCGTTGCTTGGCGATGTACTTCACGACCCATTGCAGTCAGGAGGACTTGGAACGCCAGCACACGAAAGAGTAGTAGCTGGATTAATGCACAAAGCAAACATGGGAGTATTGTTTGTGGACGAAATTGCAATATTAGAGCCTATGACGCAGCAGGAATTATTGACAGCACTGCAAGAAGGCAAGTATGCCATTACAGGCCAAAGTGAAAGAAGTGCAGGAGCGATGGTAAGAACAGAGCCTGTTCCTTGCAATTTTGTTCTTGTCGCTGCTGGAAACTTAGAAACAGTGCAGCACATGCATCCTGCACTGAGAAGCAGAATAAGAGGATATGGATACGAAGTCTTCATGAAAGACACAGTAATAGATACTCCTGAGAATAGAAACAAAATAGCGCGCTTTGTTGCACAAGAAGTTACAAGAGACAAGAAAATCCCACACTTCAGCAGAGAAGCAGTACTGGCAGTCATTGATGATGCAAGAAGGTTAGCCAACAGAAAAGCGCATTTGACTTTACGACTACGAGAATTAGGCGGACTAATCAGGGCAGCAGGAGACATCGCCGTGGAGAAGAAAGCCAAATTCGTCGAACCAGAACACTTCTCACTCGCCAAAAAAATAGCACGACCGCTTGAACAACAAATCGCGGACAAGTTCATAGAAAGAAAAAGAGAATACGAAGTCATAGTAACAGAAGGAAAACAAGTTGGACGAGTCAACGGCCTTGCAGTCATCGGAGGAGGAGGAACGTACTCAGGAATCATCCTACCAATTGAAGCTGCTGTCGGACCATGGGGCAAAGAAAAAGAAATTGTAGCCACTGGAAAACTGGGAGAAATCGCCAAAGAAGCGATCAAAAACGTCACGCCAATCGTCAAGAAATACTTTGGCGAAGACATCAAAGAATACGATATCTACGTACAATTCCTGCAGACATACGAAGGAGTTGAAGGCGACAGCGCAAGTATAGCAGTCGCCATAGCCATAATCAGCGCACTGAAAGAAGTACCAGTAAGACAAGATACTGCAATGACAGGAAGCCTGAGCGTGCGAGGAGAAGTCCTGCCAGTCGGAGGAGTATCTGCAAAAGTAGAAGCAGCCCTTGAAGCAGGAATCAAGCGCATAATTGTGCCAAAATCAAACCTGCAAGATATTGTAATAGACAAAGCAAAACTGGCAAAAGTAGAAATTATTCCTGTAGAGCATTTGAATGAAGTGTTAAAGGAAGCACTGGATTGGAAAGGCAAGGAAGCAGTACTAAAAGCCCTGAATAAGGTCTAGATCGTCCTCAAAAATACTTTCTTGGGGAAAAATCATACAATAACCACAGAATATCGACAAATAAATCCTGTTTTCGCAAACCCTTCAGCATGTTTCTTAATACTTCTGGCTGAAGATTCCCACGATGCTTGACAAATTCAGCAAAATCACACGAGAGGCTACCACGTCGAATCATATAATCAAGTGCTAAGCAAGGAGGCGAAGCAATTTTTACTTTAAGTCTTTCAAACTTTACCTTTGTAGCAGACATAATAAATCCTTTCTCATAACCCGCCAGTTCTGACGATAATAAATTTATATGATAGGCTGGTAGATGCGATTGTCCTATAACTTCTACCCTGTTAAGAGTAGACCACAAAACAGGATCATCGTCCATTAAACGAATGGTACGCAAATAAAGACCTACTGGCCCTATTACTGCATAATTATCATGCTTAGCCAATTCTTCAAGTGTCGGCAATAGACCGCTTTTCCTTAATAAATCTCCTTTCATAATTTTTTAAAAATACATGAGAATTTATATGGCTATCTCTAATCGTCTTCAAAAAGTGAAACATAAAGATTAAATACCCCTTGTAGCGGCACACAAACGTATGGAAGACATCAGACAAATCAAAGAATGCCCAGACTGTGCAAGCAGCAACATAGTGCACAATCTGCAGCGCGAGCAGGTCGTCTGCAGGGAATGCGGCTTGATATATGAGCCCTTAACACCAGACGAAGAAGAAAGATTTGAAGCAGCACACGACCTGACAATGCCAAGGCCAAAAGGACTTGCAAAAACAGCGAAAACCAAGCCAAAAGCAGCGAAGGCAAAAGCGAAAAAGAAAAAGCGATAAACAGATGTTTTTCTTTAATTTCTAAGAGACAGCCCTCTCCTTGCCGATATCAGAAATTATTGGCTTGACAATTTTTTCCCAATCTTTTCTTTTCATCGTAATGCTGGTATCGTGCAGTCCTGCATTAAAATCAATTTCATCTGACAATTCAGGGTCGCAATAAACTGGAATGTTGAACAAGTTTCCAAACGGAGGAACGCTGCCGATTTCACAATCAGTAACTTTTAAAATTTCTTCTGCAGAAGCAAGCTTGACTTTCTTTGCGTTGAGCAGTTTTTTGAGTTTCCTATCATCAACAATTTTGGGAGCAGGAACAATGCACTGGATGAAATTGTCATCAACCTTGAAAATCATTGCTTTCGCGCCGCGACGCATTCCAACTTCCATGCCCTTGCCACGCATTTCAGCAGCCTGCGCTGAAGTGTAGACTGGCTCGTGCTTGAGAAGTTCATATGGAATTTTATTATCATCAAGAAGCTTTTTGATTTTCTCAAATACTGCTTGGCTCATCTCCAAGTAACCTCAACTTCGTCAACACGTTCGTATGGGCGAATATCTGCCTTATCAGGATCAACTTTCTCTCCTGCATTAAATTGTTGAACACCCTGCCAGGCAATCATAACACCCTGGTCGCCAGAGTATTGCAACGGAACTGCAAAGAATTTCGCGCCACGCTCACTGCACATTATATTGAGCATCTCTCCCAAACGCTTATTGGCAGCAACACCGCCGATTAACAGTAATTCTTTCTTGTCGGTGTGCGCCATTGCTCTTTCTGCAACCTCTGCAAGCATTGCAAAAGCGGTTTCCTGCAAGCTGAAACAGATATCTTCTTTTGGCGAGCCTTCCTTGAAAAGTTTAAGCGCTTTTGTAAGCATGCCGGCAAACGAAACATCCATACCTTTCACACCATACGGCAGCTCGACATATTTGCCGCCCTTGGCTAATTGCTCTATCTTGGGACCGCCAGGAAAACCAAGACCAATTTCTCTTGCAAATTTGTCAAGCATGTTGCCCAGACCAACGTCTAATGTTTCGCCGAAAATGCGGTAACGCTTGCCGGCATAAGCAATAACTTGAGTGTTTGGGCCGGAGACGTACAGATAGACTGGGTCTTTTGCGCCGCAAATTAAATCACCAATTGTCAGATGACAAATGCTGTGATTGACTCCGACTAATGGAAGATTGTATTTTTTAGCGAGTTCTTTTGCAAATCGCTGGCCAACGTGCATTGGAGGAGGAATGCCGGGAGCAGCGCTGTAAGATATGAGAGAAATGTCTTCCATTTTCAGATTGGCAGCTTTCAGCGCGCGCCGTAAGATTTCATCTTTCAGCAGCTCGTGATGTTTTGCCAAGTCACTTGGAATCAAACCGCCTTCGGTTGTCGTGAAGGTGTCTTTCTCATTGGAAAGAATCTTGCCGTCAAATGTTACAATGCCGCAACCGAATGTATGCGCGGTTGACTCGATGCCTAAGCAGTATTTCATAATACACCGTCGAGAAGGCCGATTTATAAATATTGTTTAGAATAGTTGAAATGACTACTATTCAAACCGTCTCAAAATGTGAAGTTTTCCACAACATTTATATACTGCAGAATATAGGTTTGTTTTATGGAAACGTGTAAATATCTTCGAGATTTATGTCTTACTGCACTTGGATTCACACTTGGAGCAGGCACGATCGTGGGTATCGACCAGTTTTATTTTGCTCCTCAACGTGCTAAATTGGAAGCCGCTTACCACAAATTATATTCTGATTATGAAAAAAATATTGAAGAGCGGTCAAAGTTTAATCAAAAACTTGAAGAAATAACAAATAAACTCGGATTATCGTTGGATGACAAGTTTAAATAATATTTGACTGAGTTCTTTTTAATGAAAAGAAATACGTAGAACCATAGTACAAACTCTGACTTCTAAGACGGTCACGCCTGATTCTTGCTTACCTTCGCACTCCAGAAACTGGGCAGAGAAGCCTGGGCAAGACCTTCAAATTCTGCGTCAAAAATATAACAATAAGGTTTGCGCTCGGCAGCAGGAATTTTTGAGATAGCAGCATTTGCTGTCTGATATAGATCCTTCATTACAGAACGCTCCATCTTTTCCTGCAATAAAGAGCCTTCTTTCAGGACTACAGTGTCACACAAATTGAGCACGTTCTTGTCAATCATGCCAGTATTTTGAGTAATGAAGATTAATGTAAGGTCTTTGTGTCTTGCAATTGCCAGCAAGCCGCCAAGACCTCTGTTAGATTTGCTCATGCTTTCACGGCTGCTAAAGGATATGGCGCCTTCGTCAACAAGAACGACGCCACGATTACTAACTTGGTTGATTTCCTCAATTGTTGAAATCCAGGAAGGCAAAACAGACTGCTTGACGCCCAGAGCAAAGCAGGGCCTGCCGGTTTTGGCGTGAATATTTTCCATAATTCTGAAGCCGAGAACTGATTTGCCACTGCCTCTCCTTCCAGCAACTGCCAAAATAAGACTTTCATTCAACAAACGATGCTCAAAAGTCTCAATAGAACCTTTAACTGCAGTTGATTCCTTCAAAGAATCATAATTAGCAGGAGTTTTCGGCTGCTCAGCACGCACTTTAGCATCGTGATGCGCTTTTGATGCAGCAGAAGCAGTAGCTTTTGTTGCTGCCTTAGCGCCCTTGAACAAGCCAACAAGCAAAAACCAGATGGCCTTGAAAATGTTGACTACAATCCACGCTATACCTTTGCCAATGCCGGTAAATATCGCTGCAATAACTGACTTTTTACGCCCCATTATCAACAGAAATACAAGAAAGAGTTAAAAAGG
This sequence comes from uncultured Methanosarcinales archaeon, assembly GCA_964637115.1. Lineage (GTDB taxonomy): Archaea > Nanobdellota > Nanobdellia > Woesearchaeales > ARS49 > CABMGU01. The sequence continues at coordinate 39,439 of CAZWVL010000009.1, read as the reverse complement.
TTACGCCGACTGAACTGCACCTTTAGGAATCTGATCAACAATTGTTCTAATGGCCGAGGTCAAGTCTGACAATTTTTCAAGATAACCATGCTGATGCATCTGCATAATAACCTTTCCAAGAATCCTGCCACCATCTTCAAGTCTCTTGCCACGGGCACTATTGCAAGCCTTGGCCAAATCGGACAAATCACTTAACAACGGCAATGAACGCAAGTTTGCCAGCAATTGAGCCAATTCATCTGTTTCCTTGCTCTTCAAAAAGAGATTGATAATTTTCTGCCTTTCAGAATCAAGGTCGCCCAAAATCTGCAAAGCCTGCTGAGAGTTCTTCTGTATTTCATCAACATCACTCCTATCAATTTTGATAAAATACTGTGTTTTAGCACCACCCATAATATCACGGAAAGCAATGCCAGTAACCAACGAATCCAGAATGCGCACGTCATCCTTAATCTTATTGGCATCCAATAATTCCTGCTGGAATTTTTTTGCTTCTTCAGCTTTTGTCGATTCTATTTTTCCAACTTCATTGAATAATTCAGAGTAGCGCGCTTCCAGTTGAGGAATATCCTTCTCAAGCTGATCAAAGACTTTCCGTGATTTCTCAATTGCATCGGATGTTCCCGGCAATGAGACCAGAACTGTTTTCACGGGATCACCATGATGCGCGATGATCTGCTCGATGTCAGAAAGCAGCTGTTCAAGCTTTTGATACGAAACAGTATACAGTTGAACATCTGCAACTGAAACGCCTGCTTTTTGTATTCTTCTGGAATTTTTCTCAATTATGTCAAGCTGTTTGCTCACTTCTTCCAGTTTTTTCTTTAATTCCTGTGCAATCCTCTGCAATTGGCCGGCATCAGATGATAATATTGAGAAAAACGGGTCTGTTGCCGTCTTGAACTGCTGGTTCTCCCAGTTGGCAGTGTTGAGAGCGTGAGACGCGTCATGATGCAACTGCTCGGTTTTGGCTGCGACTTCCCGCATGTCTTTACTTTCTTGAGCAAGCTGTGCGGCCGCTCTTGTAAATTGATCAAGATCAGCTTCAACCTTCATGCCAAGTGCAGAACAATCCCTCATCGATGAAGGAACCTTATTTAGTGCATTGGCGATTTCTTCATACTTTGAAATCTGCTCTTGAAGCTCGGCCTGCGTATCTTCAAGCTGAGCTATATTAACGTTCACTGTTTTCTTGATTTTTTCCGAAACGTCAGGCGGCAGCTTAATTTCTTCAGGAGGCGGAACAACAACTCTTGTAGGTGCTGGTGCAGGCGCTCCGGGCTTTGGCGTCAATATCTCTGGCGGCACCTGGGGAGACAATGTTTCGATAGCTGCTTCAATCACATCCGCAGGATGATTGCGTTTTCTGAGCTCAGCACGCACTTCATTTGCTGAAGCGCCTTGCGAAAACAACATCGAAGCAATGCCCATAGCTGCAATAATCATGGTCCCTAAAGCCTGTCTGGCCGTCATCACCTTTAGGGACTCGGTCAGGGAGGCGATGTTATTGAGGAGCCGCTGCATAAAGCCGTCCAGCTTTTTCACAGTTTCCTCTCCTGTCTTCTTCACCTTTGCAAGCTCGCCCTTGTTAGTTTCCAGATTTTTCTTAACTTCGCCGATATCGCTTGACGCAAGTCTAGCTGCCCCTCCACCAGTAACCGGCGCTCTTCCGCCTCCTCTTGCAGTCTTGTATTGGTTAGTAAGATTGTGAATAACTAGGATAAACAGGAAACCCCACAACAACACGTCTGACCAGCCAGCACCAGTACGGGAAGAATGCGCTGCGAGGCCAAACGTAATGCCGCCAACAAAGATTGCAGCTCCAATCTTGATAACGCCATTTCTTGTTCTTGCACCGGCAGTACCATAAGCAAGTGCGCCTAGAACAAGCGCCAAAACTATGGGCAGGGTGTCACCAGTAAACAACCTCTTCAGCGACCAGCCCCAATAGACCATTCCGCCTAAGGTCATCATCATGGCTAAAATGATGGAGAGTAGACCTTCCAACGAAAACATGGTTCTTTTATCTTCTTCACTTAAAGCGCCAGCCAAGAAACCTTTGAACAGCCCCTTCTTTGCCTTGGCTGCATATTTAAGCCTGACAAAAATCCACTTTATCAGTATCGTGAGAAGGGCACAAATAAGAAGAAAGTCTCCGATTTCTGTATTTTGAGTGTAAAGTCTTAGTATACTAACGGCTGCCATTCGTTCATCCCTTTTCTTGCAGACAGGACCTTTTCCGGCTATATAAATATTGTCCTAGCAGAGAAAAACAGCCCAGAAACACCCCCTTTAAAAGTAACTACCCTGTAGTGGTGAAAAAGCGAAAAGTTTATATATACAGACTTAGTTATATGTCCTAAATGAGGTTACAAAAATGAGCTTATGGACTGATTTCAAAGCATTAGGCTGGAAAGGAAAAACAGCAGTTATTGCAGCAACATTAGCTGGACTTGCAGGCGCAGGTTATGCCGTACACACTCTTAGAGGCGGCAAGCCGGTATTTGATAGGGCATTGGAAACGACTGTTGAAGAATCCTACAAGCCGGGCGAAAATGCTGAAGGCAAACCTACATACACGTTCAAAACTTCTGACAACCAGAGAGAAGGCTACACTGTAGCTTTCGAATCTGAAAAAGAATTCAAGCGTTTTAACGATTTTGTTACAAACTACACAATAGACCACGAAAAGGAGCTGGAAGGAAGAGACTATCTGACACCGGCAGAAGCATGGCAGGTGGCCAAGCTTATCGACGATAAAAAAGGACGTCCTGAGAGCATAGGCACAATTACGGCAAAAGAAATGGACGACGCAGAGAACGGGTACAAAACAAAGCCGGAAACATTTGCAATAAAGTTTGACGTTGCTGCACCGCTCAAACCTGGAAAAGAGTTTGACCTGCAGGAAGCAGCAGAAGCAGAATACAACAAGCTCGAAGCAGACCAGGACAGATACCTTGCAATGTGCAGAGGAAAAATCAGCACAAGACAGGAAAGAGTTCACAATCTCTGGACTGCAGCAGAAGCACACTACCAAAGAGATTTGAGAGCTAATGTGCCCTACCAGCGTGCAAAAGCCGAATTCAACCACTATAGAAGGTAGCTACTCAGAAGTAGTGAAAATATAGAAAGATTTATAAATCTCAGACGACAAAAGGACTATAAAATGGCAACCTACGATCAACGAATCAGGGCATTAGCAAGGGGCTATAGATCAGAAGAAAGAGCACTTGCAAGAGACCCGGCATACGGAAGAATCGGCATATACAAGCCAATAGTTAACATTCTCATTAAATCAGTAAATGAACTGAATTTGAACAAACAAACAATAGAACGCGCAGTACAAAGAGGAACGGTTGGCCAGTACATCAGCGACCACAAAGAATACATCAAAGATCAGGTTATCAAAAACGTCCGCGCACTCGGCGACAAGACATATGACAGATTTGAAAGACTTCTCAAGCTCATTGCCAAATACGAAAAAACAGTTGAAAAACAAGACAAGAAAATAGAGAAACAGGAAAAGAAAATCGGCGGTCTTGAAGCACGATTAAAGAAAATCGACAAAACTGCAAAAATAAATGACGAACGCAAAGAAGTCGCAAGAGACTACGCAATGTCAACAGGCCCGATGCCTAACAGAGCTACAATGAGATTTTTACGAGGAAGATAAAATGGCACGAAACGACAAAACAGTCAGAGATTACATTCTTCAAGGACTTGGATTAGGCGACAGAACAAAAAAGAATTTGGAAAAAGGAACTCCAAGAGCAGATGAAAGAATACTTTCAGATGCAGAAGAAGCACAAAGACGCGCAAGACTTGCAGCACCAGCATTAATGGACCTTGTTGAAGGCAGAAATGATGCTGAAAAAGCACGAAGAACAGCTGAAAGAAATGCCAACAGACTTCAAGGCAGAGTTACAATATTAACAGGTGAATTGGGAACTGCACAAGGAGAGAATACTGTTTACAGCAGAGAAAACATACGATTAATTGGAGAAAATGCACGAGTTATTGGAGAAAATGGTAATTTAAGAGGAAATGTTGGCAGATTAACAGGAGAAAATGGTGTTTATAATACTCAAAACGGTCTTTTACGCGGAGAAAGAGACGTTGCACAAACAGCACAACTTGGATTAACCGGAGACGTAGGCAGATTAACCGGCGAAAGAGACGCTGTCAGAGAAGAAGGCTCACGCAACAGAACCTGGGCATACGTCAGCACAGTTGCAGCAGCCATTTTTGCATTAACCACAGGAATATTTTACGGCTCACGAAATTCCGAGCAGACAGCTACACCAACACCGGTTGTGCGTTCAGTTGATGAAACTGTAAAACCTGTTGTTGAACACAAAGAAGACAAAAGCGCATACACAATCGAAACACTTACAGATGGCAGCCAGAGATTGAAGATCGACAAAGAAACATTGGGAAGAGCAGAAGACATATACTTCGCAATCCCAGAGGGCGGAAAAGACGCACTTGTTGATTACATTTCAAAAGCACAAACACACGCAAAAAAGAGCGGCAAAATAGGAACCAGAGTACACTTTTATGCACCAGAACTCGAAGAAACACTGAAAGCATTATATTCAAAGAACGCTACATCTGATTACGGTGCTAGAGATAAACTTGTTAAACAAGATATTGAAGCCGCAATCAAAGAGATGGGGGAGTAAAATGAAAATTAAACAAATAATTACGAGCCCATGGACGTGGGGAGTTGCGTTATTTGCTACAGCTGCAATTGGCATTGGCGTTATAACTATGAACAGCACGAAACCAACTCTTGAACAACGCCTTCCAGACAAACAGGAATTTTACGTCAAATTTGGTACTCCGGTAAAAGATGAAAAGACTGGAGAAGTATTACGATACGACAAAGCACAAGAAACATACGGTTTGGGCCTTTCAGTACTTGAAGCACTTGAAAAAGAAGATGGCAAACCAATGACTGAAAGTGCAAAACTGTACTTTATCAGAGAATACCTTAACACAGACGGAAAAGACGGCGTTTCGCCGCAAGAATTGTTAAACTACATGAATGGAAAGACGGTAGACGGCAGAGAACGCAGCTGGACAAAAGGTTTGAAGCCTGTAGAAACCAAAGAAGACGGCTTCGGCTACAAATTCCATGTTGATTATGACCCAGCACAATTGAAACGCTTGAATGAAATAATGGAAAAGCACGCAGCAATCAGAAAAGTTCCAAACAATGACAAGTGGCAATACCTCGTCAAAAGATGGGCAGCAGACAAGTTCAGTGAAAAAAACTACCTGAACGAGGATGCTGTTGACAAGTACGATGCCCACGTCAAGAAAGTGGAGGAGGCATTAAAATGAACTGGAAAAAAGGCGCAATTACGATAGCGACTGCATTGAGCATGTTCGGCGTCGGCGTTTTAATTAATAAAAGTTTTAATAAAAGTGAACCAGCTCAACAACCTGTTGAAGTTGCACACAAAGCACCAGTAAAGAAAGTTGAAGACATTTCAATACCGGAAGCTCCAAAAGTTGAACTGAAAGAAGTTCCTAAGGAAACTCCAAAAGAACCTCCTAAAGTCGAACCTCCAAAATACGAGCCAAAACCAGTCGTTTACCAAGCAAAAGCTGTTTTTGAAAATCCTCTTACCTACGCAATTGCAATGGGACAATGGAAAGTAGAAGTCGATTACAGAAAAGAAACAAACGAGCCGGTGCAAGAAGATGCAATGACACGGGCCTACCGCTTTGTAAAAATTGCAGGAACAGACAACGTTGTCCAGAGAAGCGAACTCAAAACAAGCGATTTGGAAGCTAAAGTTGAAGAATTAAGAAAGAAAGACGGAAAACCATACAAAGAATTGAGTATGGGCAACTTGACAATCAGCGACAAAACTGAATATACTGCTTCAGTCTCAGTTACGCCTGCTGACAAAGCACAGGAAGACCGGATGAATAAACTGTCAGGATACAAGACTCCTGAACAAGCAGCATACATAGCAGGAATGATGAACCTTCACGCTAAAGATGGCAAGATCACCAATGAAAAACTGGACTACATAGAGAATAAAGTTCAGGAAAAATACGGAGACAAAAAATGAGCCTTATCAGAAACATAACACTTGCACTGGCAGCAGCAGGAATTGCAGGCTGTGCAGGCTCACCAGCATGGGACAAGCCAAAAGTAAGATCAAGACTTGTAGAAGAAAAAACCGCTGTTGAGAAACCAGCAGCACCAAAAGCTCCAGCAATAGAATACACAGATGTTGAAGTAAAATTAACATACGGAGCAGAAGACAATCAAACAGCTGATTTGATAAGAGCATATGCTGTATTGATTGAAAAAGATGAAGCCACGGCTGCATCTATTGCAGACAACGACAAAAATGGAGTTGTTAGCTTTGGAGAGATAAGCGACTCAATTTCTGTATACCGCAAAGATAAAGGCATTGGAGAGCTCACACTGCGACCTGTAAAAGGCGGCGAAACTCTTCAGTACACGGGCAAGGTAAGAATGCCAAAGTCCGATGTTTCTGCCTTCAATGAAAAGTATGCAAACGCAACTCTGTACGAGAAAGTACAAATGCTCGCCAAAAGCAAGTAATTCTTATTTTTTAACTTCTTGAAATCCGGCAACAATCAAGACTCCTATTGCCAAGATTGCAGCGACAACGCTCAATACAGTGCCGCTATTAATAGGAACAATACTGCCTATTGCACCGCCGGTTAAATTGCCTTTTCCCAACAAGCCAACCGCAAGAATAACTGCAAAAACGACCGTCACAATCCAAGCCATTGGGTGAAATTTCATTTTAGCCCACGTATGTAATATCTTTCTTCTCTTTTATCTCTTTTGCCTGCTGCGCCTGCTCCATCATAACACGCAACCGCTTCTCAAACTGCTCGGCCTGCTTGAGCAACGGCTTATAATCAACTTTCAAACCAAGATATTGGTCAATAAGCTCCACAATTTTAGCAGCGGCCTTTGAATCAGGCAAATTGCTGTGAGTTTCTGCAAACAATGAACAAACATCAACGCCCTTCATCGACGCTTTCATAAGAAGAGCGCTTGTAACACCAACAATAATGCCTTCTCCGAGGCAGTCAATGCCTATTTTCTCGAAATTCTTCCGATGACTGGGATTAGAAGCATAGAAAAAACCCCTCGATTGACTATCTTCCTGGCTGCCAACACCCTCAAGAGTGATGATTTCCTTCGCACCAACATTCTTTGCAACATCCAACACAATCTCTGCAGCCTTCCACTCCATACCTGAAGCAGGCGCGATACTGTGAACAATGACGAGATTGTATTTCTTATTGTAATAAATGCCAATCGGGTCAACAAGCTTGCACGCGTGAATTGCAATCGTCGGCTGGCCTTCCTCAAACCAGTACTTGCCAATCTGCTCGCACTTCAAATGGTCAATCAAGAAACCAGTAGCGATAGTTCCTACCAGACCAAAGCCAGGAAAGCCCTCAATAACAGTAGGAGCTTTAACCTTCTTTGATATCTCACAACAAAACCTCTTTTCTTCCATGACTCTAAGCTTAGAAATGCAGATTTAAATAAGTTTGTATTGGATTAATGCACGTTCCGCCGTGCCTTGGCTGCACCAAGGTTGATTTTATTTCCCCTACGCAAGCGAGGGGAGATAAAATCAAGCGAAGCCGCGGCGAATTTCAAGAGTAATAAAGAAATTATCGTATCCAAACAGGATAATAACGTTCAGGTGTAGGACTGCCGCAAGCGCCTTGCCTGGCGCCCAACAATTTCACAGGATAGCCAACGGATCTAAGACAGCACTGAGAAGGCGTTTCCAACTGGTCGCAATACTGCGTCTGAGTTCGAGCCTCGCTCTGTGCATAGCCCGTCGGCGACTGCTGCCAGTTCTGCGTAGTACAACAGGAAGCATAACCGCCGCTTGGCATCGGAGCCGGATAAGTAGTTTCTGGAGGATTGCAATTGCCCATACGCGCCCCGCTTACTCTGATTGTGGAAAGCAGACGGTTATATCCTCCTCGAGAACAACACTCAAACGGTGTTTCCACGGAATTACAGGCCTCTGTGAAAGTCAAACCCTCTGACTGAATCGTTCCTGTAGGAGCGCCTCCCCACTTCTTAACTGTGCAGCAGGCCGTAAACGTATTCAAAGAATATTGACCAAATGGATAAACAACTTCAGGAGAAGTTGCTTCGCACGTTCCTGCACTTGAGCCAAGCAATTTTACCGGAGACCTAAAACGGTCCTTTCCCGCCCTGTAACAGCATTTCGTCGGCAATTCATGAGCGTCGCATAACGCAGTCCAAGTCTGGGAAGTGCCCTGACGATAGCCTGCCTGCGACGAGCCCCAAGGCTCTGCCGTGCAGCAAGTTGCATAAGGAGCCGTGATAACATTTCCAGTTATGCTGCCCTGCGTTCCAATCCAGCTTACGAATAAAAGCCCTCCAATCGAGAATAATGCGACGAGGAAAACCACACCCGGCGAAATACCTGAATCCGTCTCCACTGGTTCTTCCATTCATTTTTTATCTTGTGTCCGTATTTAAAAGGATTTATCACCACTACTCAATCGTGGAAACTAGCAAGAACCACAGTTTAGTGCGAGTTTCCAAGCCTTACAATGCCTATTTTCCATGCTAGCTCGGGATTTTCTGCGAAGACTCACTTTTCTGAGTCTGCCTCTTACTCACGTACCGTCCTTTGCTGCCATCTTTCTGGCTGGCAACCTGCCGAAAAACATCAAAACCAGATAGTGCCTAAACGTAAATTTTTGTTTTTGTCGCAGATTTGCGCAAAAAGTGGCAAAGAATTAGGCACTTGAAATTAGTACTATAATTAGGCACGAGAATTTCAAAATGAGTGTTAGTCGCCTTGCAATGAGCCACTTCTGACCAGTTCTCACCCAATCCTCACTTTTCACTCATAAATTTTGATAAAAAATGAGGGTTTAACAATACTGGAAAATATATTTTTGAAAGAATATTTTGTTAAATGGAATTTACATAGTTTATTTTGAAAAAGAATGTTCTTCAAAGAATAAGTTGTAAAGAATATTTTCAAGAGAATATCTTATTTAAACTTCTATCACTACATAACGGGAGTTAAAAAATCTAAAAATCGATAAAATATCTACGACAAGAGTAAACTTTAAATAACACCGGTTTGCGCCAAAAGAATGAAGACAATGACCAACGAATACACACCTAGAAATCCAGACCTAGCACGACTAAAACGGCTAGAAGATGAGGCAAAACGACTAGGACTTAAACCAGTCGAATACAATCTTTTCATAAACGGAAAAGAACTCGCTGATTCGCTTGATGGCATCAGAGTGTACAAGCAAGGGTCTGGACAAACCGCACACTCGTCAGCTTTAGTGTATGACGGTCATCTAGACGAAGAAGCAGCATCACAAATTGGAGATGTATCAGCAAAAAATCCTGTCCACATACTCGTGTTCTACGCAACCGGACAGAAATCCGTTCGAGGACTTCAACCAAAAGGCGACTATCACAAACAGATCGCGAATGGTCAAATTTCAGTCGAAATCGAAGGCGATGGAGAGCTCGTTGAAAGAGCAGCCAAAGAGATAAAATCTATCCTCGAAAAAGCACGCCAGAGAACACTAACACCAGATCCCCAAACTTGTTAGGGATTTTGCCAGAATTTGCTAATTCGTGCAAGAGTTTGCATCTTTTGTCGTGGAACCAAGGGGTTAGAGCAGGGGTACCTTGACCTCATTTGTCGGAAAAATGGGAGAAAGGCAGGAAAAATGCCGGCCCAGTCGGGATTATCGGTGAAAGTTTTGGTTTGGTGGTTGGCAGTTTTGGAATGGGTTGACCAAATGTGTCGGGATTTTTTGCGAATTCTTTGGCAGCAAGGCAAATTTTTAGCCCATTGGAAAGGTCAGAATACGTTTTTTTGAAAAAGTCTTGTCCTGGACCGTTTAACGCAGAAATCGGCATTTTTTCCACAAAAATTTTTGCTTTGAAAAAGTTTTGATTAAAAGTTTTAAGTAATTCTCAAATGTTTTAGACCTCGGAATTCTTTGAATTCCGATGGTGCTCGGAAACCTTTGGTTTCCGACATGTCGGGGTTTCACTGGACACTGGACAGGCATCATCGGAAAATTTTTAAGCAGACAAATTTTCAACAATTGGAAAAAAGGTGCATGATGGAATTTTTGCTCGACAACGCGGAACCTGTAAACCACGAAGTTGAAGAGCTGGCAAAAGTTTTGCTGGCCAGATTTGGACTCCTGCCAAGAAAAAAAGACGGCAATGCACAGCTGCACAAACTGATTTTGCAGCTATACGAGCGCAAGAAAGAAGCAAACAGAGAAAAAAAGCCGGAAGCGGCAGTCCTGCCCGTCGAAGAAATGGCGCTTTATGCAGGAATTAAACGCCAGACGATGTACGATTATCTTCACAGATTTTTAGACCTCCAGATTCTCAAGAAAACAAGTTTTGTCTCCGGAGGCAAGGTCGTGATTGGGTATGAGCTAAATGGCACGAATCTGGAAGGAGCATTCAGGAAAGCAGAAGCAACCCTAAAAGCTCACATGGACAGCAGCTTCAGGATTATCGAGCATTTGCAGAATGAGATAAAAAAAGAAAAATTGAGAAGTTCTAGCGAGGAAGCCAGGCCGTCAGAAGAGAATTCAGGCCAATGATGTTCTGTTTTGCCTGCAGCTGACGGAAATCCGAGTCAAGCTTCATGAAAACAGTTGTGCCGTCAAGCTTCTTGAGAATGGGAACGCCTTTCAACGCTATGCTCGTCAAAGTGTCCATCACAATGCCCCGAGTCAAACACGTCTTTCTGGCAACCTGCTCGTAGGACGCGTAAGGCTGGCTCTCAGTCAAGACGTAAAGCGCATGGAAGACTTCCTTCTCCCTATTGCTCAAAGGCTTAACTTCAAAGCTCTTCTGCTCTTTCTGCCCCTTAATGAGTAAAGTTAGCTCGTCTACACGCTCGGTGAGCTTATCCAGACGCCGGCCGAGTTCATTCGTGAACTCACTTGCAGCAACTAATTCGTCTGTGTTCTCGTTGATGGCCAATCTGTGGTCATCAAGCTCCTCGCGCATGCACTCAAGCACGGTCGAGATCTGCTGGCGTAATACTGGTGCATCACTCGACAGCAATACCTCTTGCTTGTCGTGAATTTCTACCACCCCATTTGGTCGATGGTTTTTTGGAGTGGGAAGTGGTTTAAATGGTTTTTGGTAGAGAAAAAAATTAGGAAGTTGCGTGCATTGCACTGGCAACATAGACCGTGTGTTTTCCGTCAGAAATGATCTGCAAACTATGCTCTTGTTCCATCTCTTCCAGGATGCGGTAAAAGCTGGATTTTGAACAGAGGCCTTGTTCGTCGACCACCATCTCGCGCAATTGCAAAGCGCCCATTTTTCCGTACTTGTGCACGAGGCCCAGAACTAAATTTTTGATGTAGTCCTTGCTATTGCGAGCGAGCTTGCGCATCAGCTTATCCTTCAAAGCTGTACTGGCTGCTTCTCTTGCCGGCGGAGCGCTCACGCTAGGTGTCGAGTGATCCAAAGGGCGGAAAGAACTCCTTTCGCGCTTCATTTCCAACAACTCAATCTTCTGCTCAATGTGCTTGATGCGCTGCAAAATAGGGTCGAAGCTGTAGTACTGCTCGACGATCTGCTTGATCTCGTGCGGCGTCTTTGGCAAGTGCTGCACAGTTACTTTCAGTTCGTTCAAAGCAAACTTTTGCTCTTCCGTCAGGCGCTTCAAAGCAGCATTCTGCTCGACGAGCTGCTGGTTTTGGGAATGCAAATACGTAACCCATTGGTTGAGGGTATCTGTATCCTGCTTCACCTTCGCAAACGACTGCGAGACGGATTTGTCCATCTCGGCAAGCTTTTTTGATGTTCCGAACAAATCGAACATAATGCTGGTTAATGGCACGTTATTTAAAAACTTTTGGTTGGGACGGTCTCAGGACGGTCCCAAAATGGGAATGGGAATAGGACAGTCCCAGGACTGGTTTATCGACGATAAACGTCTGGGACTGGGACGGTCTCAGGATAGTCTCAGGACAGTCCCAATACTTTCCCAAGAACGCTTTGAGACTATTTTGGGACTATCTTGGGACTGGGACTCCGACTATATCATATGTGGAACTGGGACGGTCTCAGGACCGTCTTAGGACTGGGACGGTACTGGGACGGGACAGAAAGGTTAAAATACAAGGTGCAACTTACAGACTGCTAAACTGGCTCAAAACAGCAGGGGCTTAAACCACGGAAATTATGATTTCCGATGGCCATTGAAAACCGTGTTTTCGCGAGATGAAAAATAATTCGCAGTGTTTTGAGGCGGATGAAATAATGTGTTGCGGATCGGTCTGGGAGGCCGGTTAAAAAATATCGGGAAAAAGATTGACTGTTGGGCACTAGAAATTGAAGTTGGCTGAAGTGGTGCCTAACAGTGGAAAGGCATAAAAGAGAGAGGCCGTTAGGCACTTGAAAACAAGTAAAACCTCGGAAATCGCGGATTTCCGATGGTCATCGAAGATGCAAGCATCTTCGAGAAATGCGAATTTGTGAGTAAAAAGTGAGAGTTCGATTGTATGTTCCGGAAGCTGAAATGGGCAAGGAAATAGCCCTTACAAAAGACCAAGTTAGGCACCTGAAGGTCCTCAGATTGAAAGAAGGGGAGAAAATAGGAGTATTTGACGGCAAAGGACACGAATTCGAGGTTGTTTATTCTGAAAAAGTGAGTGACAAGATAAAGCTTGAGAAGGCCTTAAAGGGACAGGAAGAGCCAAAAGTCAAGATAACACTCGCAATAGCAACGCCAAAAGGAGCGAGAATGGATGTTTTAGTAGAAAAAGTGAGTGAGTTAGGGGTAATCAGCATAGTGCCTATCATCTGCAGCAGGAGTGTTGTAAAGCCAGGCGAGGCCAAGGTAGAAAGGTTACGAAGGATTGCACTAGAAGCCTGCGCACAGAGCGAGAGAAACATAGTGCCTACCATATCTGAGCCTATTACGTTTGCAGAGCTTTTATCGACGACAAAACAGTACAATCACGTTTTCGTCTGCCACAAAACAGGAGAACCACTTGCAAAAGTATATGACGATTGCGAAAGCGTACTAATAATTGTCGGACCAGAAGGAGATTTTACGCCGGCGGAGCTTGAGGCTGTTAAAGAAGCAGGATGCACGTTGGCAAGTTTAGGGCCGACAATACTAAGAACAGAAACAGCAGGCATTGCTGCAGTCGCGCAGATAATTGCGCTCAGTCAAAAGATTTATAAATAAGGGGCGGGAAGCGAAAGACATGGAACTCAACATAATAGAGGATAAAAAAGACAGAATGGTCTTTGAAATCAAAGGAGATTCTCACACGCTTGCAAATGCAGTACGCAAAGAATTATTTTCAGACGAACACGTCAAAACAGCAGCATATGCAATCGAACACCCATTGATTGAAGTTCCACGATTTATTCTGGAAACAGATGGAGCTGACCCGCGCAAAACACTCCAAGCAGCTGCAAAACGAGTACAGAAACAACTCGAGAAAGTCAAGGCAGAAGCTAAGGAACTGAAGTAAAAATTTTGAATTCTAAGCAGCAAATACGAAAACAAAACACTCGTCACGATGTGCTCCTCACTCCGTGATGTCGCACTCGTTCCTCGAAAGATATAAAAATAAGAGCCATAGTGCCTACAAACATGTTTGTCCGCGTCAAGAAAATCAAAGGAAGACCATATGCCTACTTGGTGGAGAACGAATGGACACCCTGGGGAAGCAGGCAAAGAGTTTCTAAGTATTTGGGCAAAACAGCAACGCTAACACGCTTTTTTGAAGGACTGGCTGAACTGCCAACAGGCATACAGCCGGCAATCCTTGAAGCAGTCTCGCAAGAACTTTCCAATCACGGTTTTGTACGTGAAGGACATTTGTTAAAACAAGAAAGTATTACTGTCAATCTTGATGACAAGACTATACGACAAAATAGTAAAAAAATCGTACTTGGTATGAACGAAGGCTATTTATGTGACCACACTTTGCAGCAATTACTCACTTTCAGCCCAGAAGAAAGACCAGACGAGAGCGCCAAAAAACTGGCCACTTTAGTATTGGAAGCAGGACTGAAGCTGAGCAACGAACAATTTGTACATTTATTTGAACAGGTGAAGACATGAGCGTGCCAAGACACATAGGGGTTATTCTTGATGGAAACAGAAGATTTGCTAAAAGATTAATGGTCAACCCGTGGAAAGGACACGAATGGGGAGCAGAAAAATTCAGAAAATTCATGGAATGGTGCCACGAGCTCGGCATTGAAGAAATAACCGCCTATGTTTTCTCCATCCAAAACTTTGACAGGCCAAAAGACGAATTTGAATTTCTGATGGAAATTTTCAAAAAAGAAGTACGGCTCCTGCTCCAGCCGGAGAAACTAAAGGACCTCAAAGAGAAAGGAATCAGAATCAACTTCATCGGCAGAAGATGGATGCTGCCAAAAGAATTACAGGAATTACAAAATAAGGTAATGGAAGCAACCAGAGACAATGGACCCAAACGAGTAAATTTCGCCATGGCATACGGCGGCAGAGAAGAGATTATAGATGCTGTACAAAAAATTGCTGAAGAAGCAAAAGAAGGAAAATTAGATCCTGCAACCATAAATGAAGCAGAATTTGGAAAACATCTATGGCTGAACTCAGACCCGGATATCATACTCAGAACAGGAGGAGAACAAAGAACATCAAACTTCCTGCCCTGGCAGAGCACTTACAGTGAACTAATGTTCATAGAGAAATTCTGGCCTGAAATAGAAAAAGAAGACGTCATAGCGTGCATAGAAGAATACAAGAGCAGACAGAGAAGGTTTGGGAAATAGATTTTTTCAAAAAATAGCACAGCTATTAAGCCCTATCTTTTCTGGAAATTCTCAGATATTAATTTTTCCACACGACCGACGTTCGCTTTTGGCAAGAACGCATACGCTCCAAAACCCCCATCCCATTTCGCGGCTTCGAGGAATTCCTCTCTGGGTAGAATTGGTTCGAAACCAATTCTCAGCCATGTCTCGCCACTACCATAGCACGCTTCAAGACCGACACGTTCGTCCAATGTGCGCTGGCGCGAACGTTCAATGGCGAGCGCAACACTGTGAACCCCAATACCCTTCAACATTCTGTAACTGGGCTCTTTTCCTGCCCACTCAATGAAAGCCATCATTTTCCCAGTATAGATATTGGGAAGTGAATGATATCGAATGCTTGTATTTCCCACGCTAGAACCCTTTAGACGAAACTTGTATTGTTCAATCAGATCCCACCCAAGTTCTGTTCCACTCTGACAATAAAATTCCAAACTTACCGGCACCAGGTCCCCTCCGGGCCCTCTTAAGAAAACAGTTCTTGGTTTAAATTCTGGCGTAATCATTGCATTCAAGAATTCTCCGTTGCTTATAAGTTTTTCTAATTTAACCACTTTCCAGTTAGGACATAATTGGTTCGCATTCATTCACCTTTTCTGATGATTCCCTAAAAGCTTTGTTCTCCTATTTGTAGAAACCTTTATAAACAACCCATCGTCGCTCAATAGTATTCCCAATAACTTAACCACCTCGGTGGAAGGGAGACACAATGGATAAGAAACAATTCATAGAAGCAATACAAGCACTGAAAGCTCTTCCTAAAAGAAAGTTCAAACAGACATACGACTTCGTCATTAATTTAAGGCATCTGGATCTAAAGAAGCCAGAAGAACAAGTCGAAACTTGGGTAAAACTGCCGTTTGACAAAGGAAAACCGACAAAAATCGGTGCTTTAGTTGGGCCGGAACTGCAAGAACAGGCAAAAACAAACTGCGACCTGGTAATAATGCATGACAAATTCCAAAGCTATGCAGCAAACAAGAAAGAAGTCAAGAAAATAGCAAGACAATATGATTACTTTATCGCACAGGCGAACATCATGCCAGACGTTGCAAAGACGTTCGGTAGAGTGTTTGGTCCAAGAGGAAAGATGCCAAACCCAAAAGCAGGATGTGTTGTTCCGCCAAACGCAAACCTCAAAACATTAATTGAGAACTTGCGCAAGACTATCAAAGTTTCTGCAAAACTACAGCCATCAGTCAAAGTAATGGTAGGAAAAGAAGACCAGGCAGACGAACAAATAGCAGAAAACATGATGGCAGTGTACAGCAGCGTGGTACAAAAACTGCCGCAAGAAGCATTCAACATCAAAACAGTCATGCTCAAACTATCAATGAGCGTGCCTGTCACAATAACTGAAGAAGGCGTTAAAGTGGCCCAGCCAAAAGTTGAAGCGCCAAAGGAAGCGCCAGCTGCAAAAGAACCCAAGCCAAAGAAAACAAAGAAAGCTGCAAAAGAGGCATCGCCGAAACAAAGTTCCGGCGGGTCTCCTGAGCAAGCTCAGGAGGGTGAGGCATAATGGCCAAGACCTCCAAAGCAGCACCGGAAAAGAAAGAAATAATCAAGAAAATAGTCACACTTGGCAAACAATATCCAATTATCGGCATTCTCAACATGGAAAACATGCCAGCAGGCAACTTGTTGCAGATGAAAAAACAACTCAGAGGCAAGGTAGAGCTTGTGATGACCAGAAAAACACTCATACAGCTCGGTCTGAAGGATTTGAAACTCCAAAATGGAGAAAAACTCATTGAAGCCATTAAAGGCATGCCTGCATTAATGTTCACGAAAGACAATCCGTTTGAATTATACAAGATAATCAAGAAAAGCAAGACACCAGCAGCAGCAAAGCCAGGACAAATAGCTCCAAGAGACATCACGATCCCAGCAGGACCAACACCATTCACACCAGGACCGGTCATCTCAGAATTCGCAGCACTAGGCATCAAGGCAGGAGTTGAAGGAGGCAAGGTTGCAGTCAAGCAGGATGCACTGGTTGTAAAAGAAGGAGAGCCCATTGAAGCAAAACTTGCAAGCATGCTCCAAAGATTAGGCATTGAGCCAATGGAAATTGGTTTGGACTTATCGTGTGTGTACGAAAAGGGAATTATCTATCCGAAATCAGTCCTTGACGTAGATGAAGTTAAGTTCATGGCCAACTTGATAGGCGCGGCAATCGAAGCGCTTAACGTAGCAGTCGAAATAGGATTCACCACAAAGGATAATATTGAAGTATTCATCGCCAAGGCGTACAGAGAAGCCAAAGCAGTCGGAGTTGAAGGAAACATCGCGGCTCCAGAACTCGCTGAAGATCTCGCCGCCAAATCACCAGCAGAGAATAATCCCGTTCAATAAAATTCATCAGAGGCAACGACAAACTTTGTTTGTCGGGTCTCCTCATTAACATTCGGAGGTAGTAAAAAATGGAATACATATATGCCGCCTTGCTCATACACAAAGCAGGACACAAAATAGAAGAGGCAAATGTAAAGAAAGTGTTAGAAGCAGCTGGCGTCAAAGTAGACGAAGCACGCGTCAAAGCACTTGTTGCAAGCCTTTCTGGCGTAAACATCGATGAGGCCGTGAAGAAAGCAGCAACTCCAGTAGCAGTTGCAGCAGCACCTGCAGCAGGAGCACCGGCCGGCGAGAAGAAAGAAGACAAGAAAAAGTCAGCAGAGGACGAAAAGAAATCAGAAGAAGCAGCCGCTGCAGGACTTAGCGCACTCTTCGGCTAAATTTTTTTATGTTTTCATTAGTTAGCCGGGGGAACATGAATGTTGACAACGCAAGAGAATCAGCAGATACAGCGCCAAATTGATGGGCTTCAAAAAGACATCAAGGAACTGAGAACGAGTTTAAGAGAGATTTCAGACTCTAAAGAACAGGTTTTTTCTCAAAGAAACGCCCTTGGCAAACAAATTTCTACTTCCATCAAAGAAATAAAAGAATTAAGACGAGACAGGGATACTCTTACTTCTGAAGTCAAGGCTGCCAAGGCAGAAAGAGATGTGCTTGCCAAACAGATAAAAGAGAAAATAGATGCGTTCAAGAAAGTCTCTGTAGTCAAGAAAGAAGTTGAATCAAAGCACGGCGTCAGGCAAAGCCCAGGCGCATTGAAACAACAGATAGAGCGATTACAATACCAAATCGAAACAGAAGCGCCTTCTTTTGACAAAGAACAAAAGATAATGAAGATTGTCAGAGATTTAGAGAAGAAATTGAAAGAAGTGCAGAAAGTAAGCGGAATGTGGGAAGATACCAGAGGATTGAGCAAGGATATCGATTCTCTGAAGGACAAAGCAGATGCTCTGCACGCCACCATTCAAGAAAAAGCAAAGAATTCCCAGCAGAAACACGAAAAACTGATGGAATTAAGCAAAAAAGTAGATGGATTCAAAAAACAAGAAAATGAACTGAATAAACAGATCGAAGCCAAGAAAGCAGAGATTTCCGAAAAATCAAAGCCTCTAGATGAAAAAACTGCAAAACTGAATGAATTGCGCAAAGAAATTGGCGAAGAAGTAAAAGAAGAGAAAATCAAGACCGAACAACAGAAAAGGAAAAAATTATCAGAATTACAATACGAAGTTCAGCAAAAAATGAAAAAAGGAGAGAAGTTAACGACACAAGACTTACTTATTCTACAGAGCATTGATGAAAAGTAGTTTTATTCTAAATATTTAGGAGGTTACAATGAAAAAAATAATATTCTTCGATGGAGATGGAACTCTTTGGTATCCTAAACTTACGAAATACACCAAAGTACCCTGGTGGATATACAAAGCACCAGAAACTGCAGAAGACCCCAATAAACATCTCATATTAACGCCAACAACACTGTCAACCATCAAGAGATTACGCGCGAAGGGAATTGTACTCGTTATTCTTTCTACGCATCCGCATCCTCCGGAAGAAGCTGATGCAATCCTCAAAAAGAAAGTAAAACATTTCGACCTACACCAACTTTTTGACGAAATTCACGCAACCAGACCATATCGCGAATCAAAAGGCGAAATAATGCTCAAAATACTTAAAAGAAGAAAGATTCAAAAAAGCAAGGCGTTAATGGTTGGAGACAAATATGACTGGGATTATCGGCCAGCAAGAAAAAACGGCATAGACGCACTTCTCATAACATCTGACTATGAAAAAAATCACGCACGATGGCACACCTGCCGGAAAATAAAAAGAACAAAGGACGTATTAAGATATATTTGAAAACCGCCTATTTCCTCGGCTTCAACTTGTCAAAGAATTCCTTCACTCTCGGATTTCCGCGAGGAACTGCGTTTGGACCAACTCTGTAATATTTCTTCTCGACAACAGTTCCCCAAGAATACGCGCCCTTTTCCTGCTTGACTTCTGCCAATTCAAATTCGCCAAGCTTCACGCCCTTGCGCAAATTATAGTAAACGTTCTCTCTGGTGCATGCAGGAAACAGTTCATTGTAATATTTGTGAATCAAATAACCATATGCAGTGCCGATAACATTCAGAATTTCAATGATGTTTTGTCTAATTTCAGACTTAACAGGACGTCCTCTAGATGCCATATAGAAAATAAATCACCTTTTTGGCTTATAAATGTTTGTTACTACGAGAAGTAAATTATTATGTCAAGAACTCGTAAGAATGACATATTAATACTACGAGTTCTTGAGCACCATCGGAATTATCTAATTCCGAGGTTTCAGAGCCGCTTCTTCCAGAAGCAAAGAAGTAAGATGCTGCATTAATTCAGAATAATGCTGATTCAAATTCTGAAAAGCAATTTTTCTGTCCTTTGCTTCAAAAAATCTCTCTGCAATAGAACCGATTGATTCCAAGTCCCCGTGAATTAATGCAAGCTCGTTTTCAACTTCGTGCAACGGACGTTCTTTGCCTTTGAGTTTTATTTTTGACGTGTCTGTCAAGAACGCCCCCAATGCCTTTCTCGCTTTGTGGACGTGCTCGCTGATTTCATCACACGCCTTGCGGATGCTTTTCCCCACAACCTCTGCTTCAGCAAGCTCAATAGCGCTCTTTGCAAGAGAATAATCGCTCAATTCCAAAACCCCCTCGGAAATTTTCCTAACAGACTGCTGAATTGCCTGCTCTTCCTCGAATAATTTTTGAAGCTCAGTCATCTGCGCCTTTTCTTCTCGTGGTTTGCAATTATTAATCTTGTTTTGACAATCGCGTCAGGACTCAAGCTGATGCTGTCAATTCCGCAATCAACCAAAAATTCGGCAAATTCCGGGAAAGAACTAGGAGCGTCGCCGCAAATGCCAATCTTGCGCTTGTACTCCTTGGCAACTTCAATAACATGGGCGATCATTCTCTTAACAGCCTCGTTTCTTTCGTCATAAATATCTGCAACAAGCTCACTATCACGGTCAACGCCCAACGTCATTTGTGTGAGGTCGTTGCTTCCAATGCTGAAACCGTCAAAAATCTTTGAAAACTCATCTGCCAATATCACGTTGCTGGGAATTTCGCACATAACATAGACTTGCAGGCCATTCTTCCCTTGAGGCAAGCCGTTTTCCTTCATGATTTGGATAACTTTACGCCCCTCTTCGGGCGTTCTGCAAACCGGAATCATGACTTTCAGATTTGTAAGGCCGAATTCATCACGCACTTTTTTGATTGCCTTGCATTCGAGCTCAAAACCTGCCTTGTAACCTGGCTTATAGTATCTGGAAGCTCCACGCCAGCCAATCATAGGATTTTCCTCATGAGGCTCAAAGTACTTTCCGCCAATCAGATTCACGTATTCATTCGTCTTGAAATCGCTAAAGCGGAGAATGACATCTTTCGGATAAAATGCAGCGGCAAGCATGCCAACGCCCTGAGCAAGCTTGTCAACAAAAAACTGCTTCTTGTCCTTATAGCCGGAAGTAAGCTCTTCAATCTGCTCTCTGGTAGCTTCATCCTGCACTTTTTCAAAGTCTATGAGTGCCATTGGGTGAATTTTTATGTACTCATTGACGATAAACTCCTCACGCGCAAGACCAACACCATCATTCGGCAGGAAACTCAAGTCAAATGCCTCATCAGGATTGCCAATGTTCATCATGACTTTGGTTCTTGGCCTCGGCATGTTCTGAATATCAATTCTATCAACTTTAAATTTGAGATAACCATCATAAATAACACCGTGCTCGCCTTCTGCACAGCTCACAGTAATTTTTTGACCATTCTTGACAACTTGCGTTGCGTTGTTCGTGCCAACAATGCACGGCAGGCCGAGCTCCCTGCTAACAATTGCCGCGTGAGAAGTTCTTCCGCCTCTGTTCGTAACTATTGCGGAAGCTATGCGCATAACTGGAACCCAGTCGGGATCAGTCATCTCAGTTACTAACACTTCACCGGACTTAAACTGCTTGATATCTTTCACATCCCTAATAACGTGAGCAATGCCTGTTGCAATCTTGCTGCCAACACTCTTGCCAATGGTAAGAATCTTGCCCTTCTGCAAAAGCTTGTATTCTTCCACAATGTTTCTGTTTTTTTGAGATTGAACAGTTTCAGGACGAGCCTGAACAACATAAAGTTCATCAGTCTGGCCGTCTTTTGCCCATTCCAAATCCATAGGCGTCCATTTTTTCTTCTTTTGACTGTAATGATCCTCAACAGCCATCGCCCACTCGGCCAACATAAGAACTTCGTCGTCTGACAAGCAAAACTTTTTCCTTTCTTCGGAAGGAGTATCAATCTTTTTCGTTGGATGAGTCCCTTCCTCGGCATAAATGATTTTTGAGGCCTTTTCGCCAATGCGCTTGTCGATAATCGGCTTATAACCCTGCTTGAACGTTGGCTTAAAAACGTAAAATTCATCAGGATTTACAGCGCCCTGCACAACGCTTTCACCCAAACCATAGCTTCCGGTTATGTACACAACATTCTGAAAACCGGTTTCAGTATCCAATGTGAACATAACACCAGCACAGGCCAGATCTGAACGAACCATTTTCTGCACGCCAATGCTTAAGTAAACTTTGAAGTGGTTGAACTTGTGCTCAGCACGGTAAGCAATCGCGCGATTGGTGAACAAAGAAGCAAAACAACGCTTGCAGGCATCCAACAGTTCATGCGCACCGCGAATATTAAGGAACGTTTCCTGCTGGCCGGCAAAACTTGCTTCAGGCAGGTCTTCGGCAGTTGCAGATGAGCGGACAGCGACGTCAACATTCCTGCCACGATATTCCTTTGACAAGCGCTCATACGCAGCAACAATTTCCTTGACAAGCTCAGGAGGAAAATCACAATGCATGATAACGTCCCTGGCTTTTCTTCCTGCTTCTGCAAGCGAGGTAACGTTTTTGGAATTCAAACCACGCAAAGCACTCTTCAGATGATTCATTGCGCCAGACTTTTCAAGAACATATTGATATGCATAAGCAGTAATGGCAAAACCATTCGGCACTTTGACTCCTTTTCTCATCAAATTCTGATACATCTCACCTAAAGAAGCGTTCTTGCCGCCAACCAACGGAATGTCTTCTATTCCTATTTCGTTAAACCAAAGAATAAAAGACTTTGATTTGTCCATGCAACACCTCTTTGCTTTAAAATCTGGCAAGAGCTTTATATAAAGATTGTGTTTTATAGGTTGTAGACTATGAAAGAGCAGTTGATACGCCAGTTTGAACGCATGAAAATCAGCAAAAATGTAATAGAAGCGTTCAAAAAAGTGCCACGCGAAGAATTTGTACTGCCAGAATGGAAAGATTCAGCATATGAAGACAGTGCACTACCGATAATTGCAGAACAGACCATTTCGCAGCCAAGCACTGTTGTCTTAATGCTGGATGCGCTGGAAGTCAAATCAGGCATGAAAGTACTTGAGATAGGTGCAGGCAGCGGGTATAATGCGGCACTGTTGAGTAAGATTGCTGACCAAGTATATAGCATTGAGCGAATAAAAAAACTTGCAGAGTTCGCCAAGAAGAATCTGAAGAGAGCGAAAATAACAAATGTAACAGTGATTTACGCGGACGGCAAGAAAGGATACGCAAAAGAAGCTCCTTACGATCGAATCATTGTTACAGCAGGCGGAGAGAAAATACCACCCGCACTCCTAAAACAACTGAAAGATGGGGGCATATTGTTAATGCCTGTTGGACAAGAGTACGGACAACAATTAATAAGAGTCAGACGGTTTGGAAAAGAATACACTTACGAAAAATTGGGCGGCTATATATTCGTTCCGCTGCGATAAACATATAAAACGACATCTATTTCTCA
Organism: uncultured Methanosarcinales archaeon; assembly: GCA_964637115.1. Classification (GTDB taxonomy): domain Archaea; phylum Nanobdellota; class Nanobdellia; order Woesearchaeales; family ARS49; genus CABMGU01. The sequence goes on along the minus strand of CAZWVL010000009.1, from coordinate 16,306 downwards.
GCACAATGAATCCCATATCAATCAAGAATGTCAGCAAGACGTTCAAAGGCAAAAAGTACGAAATAAAAGCACTACAGAACGTCAGCTTTGAAGTAAAAAAAGGCGAGATTTTCGGACTTCTCGGACCAAATGGCGCAGGAAAATCAACAATAATCAACATCATGCTCAATCTCCTACTTCCAGACGAAGGCAGCGTGGAAATTTTAGGAGAAAAACCAGGCCCAGACGTACTCTCACGAATAAATGTTGTAGCCGGAGGAAGCGAATTCCACTGGGCACTCACGCCAAACGACATACTGGCCTTTTACTCTAAAGTGTACCAAATCCTCAATCCAAAAGAAAGAATACAGGAACTAGTTACTTTGCTTAAAATGGAAGATTTGATGGACAGAAAATTCGTAAATTTCAGCACAGGAGAAAGACTGAGGGTAGCGTTTGCAAAAGCACTGCTCAACAAGCCTGCATTGCTGCTCATGGACGAACCAACATTAGGGCTTGACCCGGATGTGGCAAGGCAAGTAAGAAATGAAGTACAACGGCTCAACAAAGAAGCAGGCATGACTATCCTTCTAACAAGCCATTACATGCACGAGGTTGAACAGCTGTGCAACAGAATAGCATTCATACACAAAGGAAAAATCGTGGACATAGGAGATGTTAAATCGGTGAAGCTCAAACACTTCGGCAGCTATGACATTATTTTACATTTAAACAAAAAACCTAGTGCCGCATTTGTCAAGCAGCATACTCTTTTAGTTAAAGAAAAAAGGGTCAGAGCAACGCTCACCAGCGAAGAAGCACTGGGAGATTTACTGGCAAGCATCCACGAAGCAGGATATTCCATCAGAGACATTGCAATGAAAAAACCAACACTTGAAGACTACTTCATCAAAGTCCTTGGAGAACAATGAAACTAAATAACATAATCGCAGTCATGCAGAATGACGCACGCGTCATCAAACGTGTAAAATGGAGACTACTTGAAATAACATATTTTCCACTCACCACAATACTCATATGGGGCTTATTTTCGCTTTACAGCAAAGAATTCGCAGTAGAAGCAGGATTAATCGTGCTGATTGTGAACATGTTCTGGAGCTTTTGTCAGCTAGCGCAGCAACAAGCAAACATACTAATCATGGAAGACTTATGGAGCTTAAGCATCAAACACGTGCTAGTATCAGGAGTTTCAGAATTTGAATATTTGATGGCAAAACTTGCAACAAGCACAACCGCGGCCGTAATAATCGGAACCCTTTTGATGATTGTAGCAAACGCTTTCGGCGCACCGCTCCTGGCCAATTTTACGATTGTTGCTCTCATGGCAGGCATTGCATTACTTGGATCACTTGCACTGGCTATTGGAATAGCGGGCACGGTCATGGTCTTAGGAAGAGAATACGGATTCCTAAGCTGGAGCATGCTGCAGTTGTTCATCTTCTTTTCAGCACCATTCTACAGCCCAGACATTTTCCCATCAGCAATCAGATGGATAACAGAAATCATGCCCTTCACCAACATCTTTGAAGCGGCACGAGCCATTGCAACAAACACACCAGTACAAGCATCAATGCTCTGGCACGCGTTCTTTATTGCAGCAATATATTTTGTCATAGCCTGGCCGTATTACTATTTCTGCTTCAAGCGGACCAGAAAAACAGGAATGCTGGCAAGAATAGCGCACTAGCGTAACAAACTTTCAGAAAGTTTGATCAAATTGCTCCTTGTTCAGGCTCGAGAAGCATTTTATCTGCTGTTTTCTTCGAAAACAGGGTCAAAACTCTTCTCTCGCCTTCACAAAGTCGCAAAATCTCAAGTCTAGCGACACACTAACGCAATACAACTAATAACGCAAACACCAACGCTGCCAGCAACAAAAACATCTTCAGAAAAGGAAAATGGTGCACGTGGTGGCGTCGCTTAACTGCTTCAACATGTCTTCTGTCGTAGTTCAAGGTCTATTCACTCTCTTTAAATCTAAAAAAATAAGTTAAATAAAAAGCTTACGATTCCGATGCAAGCTGCCAGATAGTCTTCAATGCAACAAGCAATGCAGCCGGGAAGACAAACGTCACAATGTTGCTCAAAATAAGCGACATAGTCAAACCAAGCTGAACGATGCTACTCGCTGAGTTAGCTGCAATGACCAAGGCAACAGCGGCAATCAGGAATTCCTGCGTTTCCTTAGCAGTAATGTTCATGAAGCCCACAATCAGACCCAACAAGACCAAAATCCAAGTCACGGTCGGAGTCTGCAACTGCGGCACAAACCCTGCAATAACTGCCAGTACAACACCAATCAAGAATGCCCAATGTCCTGCTTTTCCGTCCATAATAAAAACCTCCTTTTCTTATGCTCTCTATGAGCAAATAAGTTAAAAATCTATGTTATTACTTAGAAGGAGTTCAGTATATCGTGTGCATCAACAGCTGCCTCGATGCTACGAAAGAGTTCCTTGCTCTGAACTGCAAATCTGGCTCTCAATTGCAGAGTTTCATCTTTGGTAACCTGCGCGAACTTGTCAGCATCTATAAGTCCATATGGATAGCCTAAAAATGAAGGGTCTGCTGCGTTTGCAGCCAAAGCAGACCAGGCACTCGGCAATTCTGCCCTATCGTGAGGGAAAACATCGCAACGGAAAACATATTCTGAAGCAGGATGCAGCTTGACAAACGCAACATTTCCGCCAGCATAATAATACCAAGCACCCTCTGGCGCAATAGTTCTAAGAGCAACCAAAGCACTATTGCCGCTGTCAGTGCACAAAGTGGAAGTCTTTGACAGGCCTAGCACAATAATTCCTTTTCTTTGAGCAGTTGTGCGCAACAGCCTCAAAGACTCTTCCATCACCTCTCCCCTCGCCTCCAAATCACCATCACGAACGATAACACCCTTTTCCATACTATTGCACAATTCTTCTGCAAACTTAAGTTCTAACAATTTCCTAACATGATTAGCTACAGAAGCGGGCTCGGCGCGCTTGCCGGCAAATGAAAAAGCAGGATCATACGCGTCAAATGAGAATTTCTGCAATTCATCACCGTCCGGATTAAAGATAGTTGCTTCAAAACCAAGATCAAGACCTTTTTGAAAAGCGAGAACTACCACATAGAACTCACGAAGATTTCTAGAAACACGGACGTTTTGCTCGTAAAATGTCGCATACAAACGAACAAATTGAACGCTCACATTGGGACCTTTGACAACCTCGCCATTACCGCCATCAACGAATAACATTGGAAAGCCGATATTCGGATGGATAACTTGGAATGAGTCTGGCTTGATTGGGATACGCTCGTGGCTGCCAATAAGTATAGCAGAACCGCGCCTTTGAAGACGCTCAGACAAAAATGGAATGAGTTTCTCAAACACGTGCATGTAATTTTGCAAGAAATGCTTTAATAAAATGTTATTGGTAGTGAGAAATATAAATTACAAACCTAAAGCCTTCATTCCGCCCAAGGCAACGACAAAGACTATGAAGGAATTTATGAACATACCTAATGCAATCGAGAAAAAAGCCTGCCATTTATGCATTCCAAGAAACCATGCTGCCAGTGTTGCTGTATACGCGCCTGTCCCTGGAGTGGGAATGGCAACAAACACGGCAAATCCAAGCATACCATACTTGTGGATATACGGATGAATTTTCTTACGCGTGCGCTCCATGAACTTGTCAACCAATGTTTGATATGAATTAATGTGCAAAAATCTCTTATGGACGAATTCAAGAAAAAAGAACCCAACTGGAATAACGAGCAGGCTTGCACCAAAACAGACAAAAAGAGCAACCCAAGGATTCACTCCCGAAGCAAGCGCCACTGGAATGCCACCCTGTACTTCAACAACCGGCGTCATACTTAACAGAATAGCCCACCAGATACCGTTCATATATTCTTCACCCTGCTTTTGACAAATTCCCCTTTGAGAACTCTCTTCAGCACTTGCTCCGGAGTACGCTCTTCACACTTGACTTTAGCCCAGACACGGCCCTGCTTTATGAAAGTTTTCTTGTAAATTTTCTTGAACTTCTTGACTGCATCTGCAAGTTTTATCGGAGGACCCTGCCAGTCGCACTCTGCAGGCAGCTGCTTTTTGCCTAAAACAAACCACCAGATACCTTTTTCCTTTTTATCCCAAAGCCAACCGGCATCCTTGACTTGAAAGTCACTTAACTGGTCACGGACATGTTCAAATGCACGGACAAACTTCGTGCCTGCAACGTCTTCCTTATCGTCTAATGTTTTGACTTTTATTTGTATAAGATGACCTTTCTTTTTTAGAGCATTGAAATCAATTTCTTTTTCCACAAAAAAGCCATTGCTTGGTTTCTTAAGGAATGCTTTTGCTGATTTTACAAATTTATCAAAATTTTCCTGCGTCAATGCAGCAGCTGCATTCCTGCCAGGCTGAACAGGATCGACGAGAATTAATGGACCCTCTGTCTTGCTCTTGTTCAGCATCATCAAAGCCTTGCCCTTGTAGATATTATTGTAATCTAATACAACTTTAGGCTTCCAATCTCTTGCAGCTTTCAACATCGGAATAAAACCTTTGAAATAAATTACCAAAATATCCAATACGTGGCCTGAAAAACCGCGAATATAACTTTCGGCACCGTAGCAAGAAGTTCCTTTGCAGAACTTTTTCGCAATTCTGATATCATTCTTGAATTTGGCTCCTTTCTTGTTCACCCAAGCAACATGCAAAGGAGAAAAGTCAGTAACATTCTCTGCCTGCTCTGCTTTTTGAATGTCTAAAACAGGAACAATCTCGTATTTTATGCCGTCCCTAACCCAGAAATAATCACGGCTACCGTGAATTCTCTCGTGATGCCACTTTTTCAGTGCTTTTTCAAGAAGATCAGAGAGATTCTGCTCTTTGTGCTGAAGGTTGAATTTCACGAAGACATCAACGTCATAATCACCTGAAAGCCAAGTGTCCTTGGAATAACTGCCGCCCAACATTGCCTTTGCATTTACTCTAACACGCTTAAGCTCACTGTTAAGATTCTTGAGAAAAGTGTTTACCTGACTGAGAACTTTAGCACGCTCGTCCTTCGACGGAACGCTTTCATCCAAAACCTCTTTGAAAATCTGCTGGTGACGCATATCGCTCTTTACAAGACCCCACTATTTAAACTTTCTTTGCATGCTTCCACATGAAGCTGAAGTAATTCTTCAATGTCTGGCTGACTTTCTCGTTTTCTATTAGGACAGCTTCTGGCTTTTCATCCCAGATGAAAATAGCGACCTTTTTATCGTAAATGTTGACGGTTGCGGGTGAGGCAACATCGGAAGGAACTTCACGATACTCAGTTGTTTTTCCACGAGAGGTGTTCGTTCTGCCTGCCCTGATTAGCACTTTTGATTTTATGCCGCGCTCCTGCTTCATCTTGCTGAAAATGGGAGCGTAATACGGCATACGGTCCCTTAACTGACCTTCAGAGCCAATAACACATTGCTCTTTGTCACCAGAATCAAGCATATCCTGCAAAATGGTCTTGAGTCCCTTGTAGCCTTGGAAGAGAAGAACATTTTTCTTTTCTTTTTTGACTGCAAAGAGCTGGCGCAATGATGGAATTACCCTGTTTGCGATTTCCTCCTTTTCCTTGTAATAATCAAGAATTTTCTTCGGGTCGGCAGGAACATAAATAGTGCGCTTTTTTTCAAACACGGTCGAGACAATGCCCCGCTCGATTAACTGTTTCAGAGCGTTGTAAGTACTGCTTCTGTCAAGATTGGCTTCCTTGGCTATCCTGCCTGCAAATGAAGGACCAATTCTGACCAGAGTAAGGTAAACTTTCGCCTCATTTGTGCTGAAGTTGAGCTTTTCCAAGTCAGAATAGATGTCGGTCATTGCAGAGAAAAACAATTCAAAAGTATAAAAGCTTTGTGTTGTAGAAAGTTCTTCAACAAATATATTTAACAAATGCCGTTGTTGAAAAAACAGCCAAAAAAGAGGCAGCGCTGAAAGCACAGCTTTCAGCGGGTCTCTTGATGCGAAACAAGAGGTGAAGACAAATGACAAAAAACCTAGAACAACGCGCCCAAACAAGAGGAAGAACGGCCACATACGTAGCACAAAACCAGCCATACTACCTGAGGACAATTCAGGACTGGCAGACAAAATACGCGGAAAGGATGGCTCGAACGATATACGAAGCAAGGAAATACAGGTAAAAAATGGAAGAACCACTGGAAATACTGGTAGTGGAGCACGAACCTGAAAACAGGCGTGCTGCGCAAAAAGCGTGCCCCGATGGGGTCATTCTAATTTTTGCCAGAAACTATGAAGAAGGAATGATTGAAGCAGACAGGCCATACTACGGCGCAATCATTGAACACCTGATACCAAAATCAGGGAGCATTAACGGGTGGGGATACCTGACAATGTGCAAGACGATGAACAACCTGATCCCAAGCCTGCTGTTCACGGAAAAACCAGAATGGGGCAAAGCAAGAGTATACGACGACCCCTGTCATTACATGGCCTCGCATGACAGATATGTACTGGAAACACCACACAAAACCGAGGAAGCTGCCTGGAAACAAGTCTTTGGCTATCTAATGAAAAACAGACAAACATTGAGAGGAATGCTTTGGCCTGGAGATGACAAAACGGAGGAAGACAATGGAACAGAAACTTGAGAAACTAGTCGAACTTGACCACGAAGAACCACAACGACAAGACGACAAATGGACTGGCTGCTGCTACGAAAGCGAGCTGGCTGGATACATCGGCAAGAGCTACGAGTAGTAATAAACCTTTAAATAGACTCTTGGTCATTTACAGTTTATGCAAGAAGCATTGCTCATTGTAACTTCCATCGCAGTTCTATTATTTGTAGGCATTATCTGCTCATGGATAGGCAAAAAGCTGAAAATTCCTGATGCGCTATTATTGCTGATAGCAGGAATGATATTTTCACATTTAAAGTTCAGAAATGAGCCACTTGTGAGTTTTCCGCCATTGTTCATGAACAGCCTGGCAATATTGGCTCTGGCAATGGTCCTGTTTGCGTGCTCGACACGATTACGATTGCGAGAACTTGACACGCTGAGCTCCAGAGCGCTTACGTTAAGTCTGGTGAATGCATTATTTGCGCTGGTTTTGTTTTCTGCCATTGCACATTATATCCTCGACATTTCTATTTTGAGCAGCCTATTGCTATCTTCAATTGTTGTGGGAACTGTGCCAGAGATTACGCTTGGACTGACGTACAAAACACGCGCAGCAAACATGCTAGTCCTTGAAAGCATCTTCAACACACCATTATCAGTTATTCTACCGTTTATGTTCCTGAAATTAATGCAAACAGTGCCTGAAATGATGACTTCGCAGATAATTGAGCATATTATTCCATTCCTGATGAACATTGTTGTCGGCATTGGAGCAGGAATTTTTATCGGAATAATATTGTTCAAACTGGTGCAACATGCGTACACACAAGTTTATTCGCCATTATCAGTCATAATTGCAGCATTACTCGCTTACGTGCTTGCAGAAAATCTGAATGGGTCAGGAGTACTGGCCGTTACAACACTCGGCATATTCTTCGGCAATGTTTATGTCAAAGAAAAGATAAAATTACTCGAAACTGAAAGTGTACTTACGAAAGCATTCCTCATACTGCTCTTTGTGCTCACAGGAGTAGTCATTGACATACCTTATACTGCACAATTCTTCATCACGTCAGGATTATTGTTTGTGGCATTTGTAGCAGTAAGATTCATTGGAACTTCAATCAGCTTGAAAAAATACAGCTGGCACGAGAAATTGTACATGACATTAAACGCGCCAAAAGGAATTGCAACAATCGCAGTGGGATTCGTATTAGCAATCTTTGACCTGCCAGAAGCTGGTCTAATTGCGGACATGGCAGTGGCGTTCTTCCTTTACAGCATAATAATAGCAACAATTACAACCTGGGTAGTAAATGAAAACCGTACTAGTTGACACGAACTTACTTGTAGAATGCGCCAAGCACAAGATAGACATACACTCTGAACTGACACGAATTCTTGATACCTCATTTGAAATTGCAATATTAGACAGGACAATGGAAGAATTGGATACAATAATTGCGCGAGGCAAAAGCGAAGGCAGAGCGGCAAAACTGGCGAAAATAATATTGATGACAAAGCACGTCACAATATTGGCAACATCTGGCGGGCATACCGACAAATTACTTCTGGAGAAAGCGGATGAGAATCATATTATTGCAACCATGGACCAGGCGCTGAAGAGAATGCTCAAGAAGAAAAAGCAGGATGTTATTATCATCAGGGCGCAGAAGAAGCTGGCAGTGGTGAAGGCGTGAGATGAAATCAAGATTTGTCGATCACATTGTTTTAACTGTAAAAAATATCAAACGCACGAAAAAATTCTATTCCTCTTTTCTTGGAGGACCACATTCTCAGGACAAATATTCTGTTTCATACAAGATCGGCCAAACAAAATTGTTTCTTGGGTTGCCATATCACAAAATCAAGAACAATTCTTTCAATGCAGACCGTATTGGCCTAAATCATCTAGCATTTGGCGTACGCACTCTTAAAGAATTAAAGCACATGGAAAATACTCTCAACAATAACAAGATCAAGAACAGCGGCATCAAAATCGACAAATATGGCAAAAAACCGTTCATTTGGTTTGATGACCCTGACAAAATACGACTTGAGTTCTATTTACGCAAAAGATAAGTCCCTTCGAAACCTTTATAAACCCCCTTCTGGTTTTCCCTCTACAGATGAGATAACGGGGGGTTCTAGTCCTGCCGTTGTTGATGGAGACCCAAATGTTTTACAAAGTAGAAGTAAAAGACCACATAAGAGTACCACCAAGATTGTTCGCGTTTGACGTAAACGAAGCAGTACTAAGAGCAGTCAAGCAAAAATATGACGGCTTGATAGACCCCGGCCTGGGAGTTGTTATAGATGTGGCAAACGTAAAAGAAATAGGCGAAGGAGTCATAATTCCAGGAGACGGCGCAAGCTACTATGACACCACATTTGAATTACTCGCATTCACACCAGAAATGTCAGAAGTAATAACCGGCAAGATAAAAGACATAGCTGACTTCGGAGCATTCATCACAATGGGACCAATTGACGGAATGATACACATCTCACAAACAATGGACGACTTTGTCAGCTTCGCAAAAGACAAGACTTTGAGCGGCAGAGATAGCAAAAGAGTACTAAAAGTTGGAGACACGTGCCGAGCAAGAGTCATAGCAGTTTCATTCAAAGACGTAACAAATCCAAAGATTGGCTTGACAATGAGGCAGCCAGGACTGGGCAAACTAGAATGGATAACAGTAGAAGAAGAACCAGCCAAGGCACCTGAAGAAAAGAAAGCCAAGAAGGAGAAGAAAGAAGCATGAAAATCTTCGATTTTCATGACTCTTCACCAGAGGTGGAGAAATGAGTAAGAAAAAAGCATGCAAAAAATGCAAATACTTTTTCGAAGGAGAAGAATGCACACTATGCAAAAGCGGCCAGTCTGTAACAAACTGGAAAGGCAGAATTTACATTGTTGACTCAAAACAATCAGGCATAGCCAAGAAGATTGGAGCAGAAGCAGAAGGAGAATATGCCATCAAGGTGACATAAATGGAATTGAACATCAAAAACAAGAAAGAAAACCATCTGTTGAAAAGACAGGAAGTAACAGGCGAGATAACATTTGTAGGAGCGGCGACGCCAAGCAACAAACAATTACAGGAAGAGCTTGCAAAGAAATTAGGCGTTTCAGCAGAGTTAATCGTCATGAAACACATTTACGGTTCGTTTGGAGGAGGAAAAGCGGCATTTGAAGCAGACGTGTACGCAACCAAAGAACAACTTGACAAAATAGAGCCAAAGAAGAAAGTCAAAGCAGCTGCACCAGCAGCTCCGGCGGCATAATAATGGCAGACGCAAAAAAGGCACCAGCGAAAAAAGGGCCGCCAACAAAAGGCTCCTGGAAACTGTACGAGAAAAAAGGCGACAAATTGGAACGCAAAAATAAAAGCTGCCCAAAGTGCGGGCAGGGATTCTTCATGGCACAACACAAGGATAGACTTTATTGCGGCGGCTGTGGATATACTGAGTTCCAGAAGAAAGCGAAGTGAATTCTACTTTTCAGCCTTCATTATTCCCAGCCTAAAAGCCAGCGATATGGCATTTCCTTTATCTTCATAGCTTAGTCTGGGCTTCATATAATCTGGCATAATCTGACGTATATAATCGTTATAAGCTTGAAGCCTTGTCGAATCACTCTGAAATTCATCCAGACGCTTAAGTGTATCTTCCTTAAAAGTCATTTCGTGGCAAACCGTTATTTCCCTGAATCCTGCTTTAGCCATGTAATTTTCAAGCTCTTCTTGTCTGTAGAAGTACCTTTCTCTGGCAAGACTCTGGAAACTCGCAAGCTCGTCCTTTTTTCTTATGATCTTATTGAATAAATCCTGCTCTTCAGCAGTATTGACCAATAAGCCCCAGACTGCAAAAAGGCCACCTGGTTTTAGTACTCTATAAACCTCATTAACTGCTGACTGCTGAGTATGGCGAGGCAGTTCGTGCAAACCCATCTTTATTGCGACCCTGTCGAATTGATCAGCTGATAGACAAAGATTCCTGATGTCGCTCTGACATCTGGCTAGCTTTGTGCTGCCGACAACATCAGACAGCTCCTGTCTGGACCTTTCAAGCTGCGCTGGAAATCTGTCATTAAGAACAACTGAAAGATCAAGCTTTTTTTCATTGGCGTATTTGCAGATTTCCCTCGTGACTGCTCCGTAGCCAGCCATGAAATCGCCAACAACTAAGCTATTCGTCAATTCAAGACTTTCCATGAGTTTATCGAAATCTGCCTGCTGGACACTGTGAATATTCTCATACCGGACATTCCTCTTCTGCCATCCCTGTGTTTCTGTCATCTCTGTCACCTTTTTATCACTATAAAGTAGTTATGAAAATGGCTATATCAATTATGTGTGTCTAAAAATAGACAACTTTATATAGAAAGAAAGGCAGAAGAAGAATGTGAACAAAGAACAACTCACAGAATTAGGCCTGACAGAAACAGAATCAATCATTTACTACAGCGTCCTGAAGCTTGGAACGTGCACTGTAAAGGACATTTCAAAAGAATGCGGGTTTCACAGGACAAACATATACGATATTCTTGAACAACTAAAGGAAAAGGGCCTTGTCACGTTCTTCAAAGAAGGAAAAACGATGAAATACCGCGCCTCAGACCCGCACAACCTATATTCCTTGTTGCGCGAAAAACAGGAAGTTCTTGACAACATTTTTCCTGAAATAAAAAAATTGCACAAACGGACGGCAGAAGCCATAGAAGTAGAGGTATACAAGGGAGATGAAGGAATGAAGGCATCTTTCAGAGATATGCTCAAAGAAGGCAAGCCTCTGTACGCATTTGGTGTCAAGGGACAGCTTCGCGAAAAACTACCAGTTTTTGCGCAGCAATGGCTAAGGGATGCAAAAAACAAAAAACTCCCATATTATGCAATTTACACAGAAAATCCGCCACCATACTATACCGACGTAAGGTATGTGTCCCAAGAGCTAAGCGGACCAGTTGCGACATTTATCTACGGGGACAAAATCAACATCAACATCTGGGAACCGACATTAACTGCAATCGTAATTAAATCAAAACTTGTTGCGCAGATGTACAAAAAACACTTCGACCTACTTTGGAAGATTGCTAAAAAGTAAAAAGAACAACGAGGAGGGGCCAGGGCGTATAGCTTTGCGCTCAGCACGGGGCCCGTGTTGGATTGGGGAGTTGCGCACGCGTCAACCAATCCTCATCCATCACTGTTCTTTCCACATAAATTCTATCTAGAAGAAAGAAAGATATATGTGTGACGTACGTATAGTACGACTATGAGGGTAATGTGCATGGGAACATTTGACATACTGCATCCAGGACATCTGGACTATTTCAGACAGGCAAAACAATTTGGAGATTATCTCATTGTTGTAGTAGCAAGAGATTCAAATGCGCTGAAAGAAGGAAAGAAACTGCAGTTTGGAGAAAAAGAAAGATTGGAAAAAGTTACTGCACAAACAATGGTTGACAAAGCAGTGCTTGGAAATGAAGGCGACAAACTTAAAATTGTAGAACAGGAAAAACCAGATGTCATTTGCCTGGGATACGATCAAAATGTTAAAGAAGAAAAATTAAAAGAACTGCTTGCAAAAAGAGGAGTTTTCCCACGCGTTATCAGAGCAGGAGCATACCATCCTGACAAATACAAGTCAAGCATAATTAAGGCTGCAATGGCTCAACAGACGTAACAAAACCTGTTGTGCTTTCTATGAACTTCACTTTCTGACCCTGCCTAAGCTCTATGTCCCTAACCAAATAATTCACTCGCAATGAACCCTCACCACTGATGCGCGCGATAATACCAGAACGCCTGCCTTCTGATAGTTTTCTAACTACCTCAATTCTGCCTATGGAACTTTCATACAAAGGCTCAATAAGTGTAACAAGACCTGTTGGACTCTGAACATACTTCACTTTCTGATCCTGCCTGAGCTCTATGTCCCTAACCAAGTAATTCACCTGACTCGGACCGATGCCCTTAATGAGCTTGATAACACCAGAAAGCCTACCTTCCGGCAACCTATTGATAGTTTCAATCTTACCAACAGAACCGCCAGTAACGGGAGCTGGCTGAATAGATGGGTATTCCTGGTATTCAACCTTCTTGGCAACCTGCCAAGTCCTGCCAACATTCACACAATGAATCTCCCACTCATTAAATGCATAAACACGGAACTGGGCACTCGTGCCCTTGTAAGTGCTTGTATATGACCTTGACCAGAACGCAATGGGAGGAATGTTATTGCAGTCGAAAAATGGACCCTTCTCCTCAACAATCTTCTGAACAACCTGTTTTTTCACTTTTGGCACGATATCCTGCCCAAAATAACTGCACTCTCCAAGACCGTGTGTAGTAATAGTAAGAGCAGCAGCATAAACGCCCTCGGGCCTGAAAACCACTGAATCACGCCATTCAGGGCTCATAATAACCTGACCCTTGCACTGACCCAAAGCATCAACGGGACGAACGTTGGGACATTTTTTCTCCAACAACATTCTTGAAAGCAAAACCTTATTCTGCTCTTTTGCCTGCTCTATCCTGCGATTAAGCATCTGTAAAATCTGCCAGCCGTTAATGGCATTAATGCCTTCAGAGCCGCGACCATGCATCAAGCGCTCAGCCTTAGCCTGATTATTACCAAAATCAACCCAGATCTGCCTCTCCCTGTCATTCAAATGAATCTCATAAGTGCGGTCACCATCAATAACTTTAGTAGTAGGACAATATTGAGCAAGGACTGCAGTCGCTGAAATCAAGAAAACAATGAGATATAATATACGCTTCATTCATAATCACCTTTTAGCAAAGTTGTAAGATTGAGTATATATAAATGTTATTGCGTACAGCATACAAAATTATAAAAAGCACTTTATAGCACAGCGGAAACATGGGATTAATATTGAAAACAGCAACACTTGCATTGCTTTTGATGGGTGGAGGAGACGACCTTGAGAAAAAAGTCAAGTATCCTGCTTTTACCTCAGCTTCTGAAGATACGTCAAAATACATAGTCATACAAGGAAAAACATATAGGCAAAGACCGCCAGGAGCGTACTGCGATCCAACGCTTTATGGAACGCCGGTGAAAGAAGAACCACAGAAAACGCCGCCATTTGGCCCATTAGGTTTCGGCATCGGACTGGCAGCAACAGTTTTAACGGCAATAGCAATGAGAAAAAAACACGACAAGATAATTGAAAAATATCAGCAACAGAGAGGATGGGATTTCTTTGGTGTCCATAGACATCCAGTTGTTGATTATGATGTTGATAGAAAAGAAAGAGAATTCTGATAACGTTTTTATACGAGCAATACATTCTCAATCTTATGGCAGACACAACCGTCAGGATGCCGGCAAGAAAAGGGCTGGCAGTGCACGAAATACAGGAACATATCGATGCGCTGGAAGCACTTCTGAAACAAGGATTCTCAAGCAGCGAGGACTTAAAAACAGCACTCGCCCTGTTCACAGATGATAACCTACACTCACAGTTCGAAATATTCATCAGTGTAGATTTTGACAAAGTATCAATTATGAAAGTAATCAAACTGATCATGAAACAACTTGAACTCTGGCGCAAAGAACGCAATGAGATGCTAAGCGTTAATTAATTCTTTAACAAACTTCTCGATGGTTTTTCCAAACATTTTTAAATAACAACATTATCAAGCAATCAATGTCAAAAAGAGGAAACGTAGAACTATACTTCTTTCTCGCATTTGCAATAATAGCATTAGTCGGCCTGACTTACACAATGCTTGCTGACAAACCAACAGGCATGGCATACAGGGGAGCGCCATATCAAGATATTCCACTCAATCCAAGCCAGTTCCAAAGCTATTATGAACCTTACGGCAATGGCATGGTGCCCCCAGAAGACCAGCCAGGACAATACATGATAGGCACTCAGGGCAGCGTAACAGACTGCCAATCACAATGCTTCGGAACAGAAGGCGGCAGGCCACGTATTGGACAACAGCCACTTGGAGGAGCTGAACTAAGAGGATGCTTAGCTGACTGCCAATCAGGAACAACACTACACAGATCGCAAGGACAAGAATGCTACACTTGCAGCTGCCCAACAGAAGGCATCACAGCAGACAATGAAGGACAAGCACGCACTGTATGCCAAAGAGTTTGCGGCTCATCAGGACAAATAATCGACGTTGCACCAGGACCGTGCAAATATTAAAAATTCTTTTCCTGCTTCTATTAATAGCCTGTGCATCTCAGCAGCCCGCACCTGAACCCACGCCCACCGTTGCGCCAACACCATTTGAACAAACAACGGTCAGACGGGATGCTGCATTGCTTGGCAATCTAAACGACAACATCATCAACAAAGCAATTGCTCATTTCTCACTTATGCTGACAGATGCGGTCTGGGATAAATTTGGCATCATCCCAGTTGAACGATACGACGCCAGATACCAATCACGCAGCACGACTGTCCTAGTAAACGTGTTCGAGTTTTCAACACGCGCAGAACTAGATTTTGTTCTGAATTCCGAGCTTTACCAGATTGTCAACAGAGGCATAACCCGCCACCAAGGACATCTTATTGCAGTCTATCTGACAGTAGACGACCACCGCTCAGCGCTATGGTCCAGTGGCACAAAACTTGTCTATATTGAAACCTTCCGCCCTGACTTTGTCGAACGTGAAATTGTTGAAGCATATTTGGCCAGGTATCCGTCAGATTTGATACCGGACAGGTGCATTGATTCTGACGGCAATGACAGATTTTTGAAAGGAACAACAACAAGAGTGAAGTTCGGAACAACTGTTGCCAATTGGACAGATACTTGTTTGAAAGATTATAATTTACCATACACTACCCGCCCTGGCATACCGAAAGAAAACGGACTGCTAGAAGGAGTCTGTGATAAAGATTCTTACAAAGCAGGATACATTGCTGAATATGTATGCACACGCGGATGCGTGGATGGAGCGTGTGTGGTAACATAAGTCTCACGCGTTTTCCATACAAACATTTATAAATGAATGCTCTCGAAAGATTATTACTATTCTCAGATATATATTTTAAAGAATAGAGATGGAGTACACACATGCAATTTTCCGATTTTAAACTACCAGCCCCCTTACTGAAAGCTATACACGACCAAGGCTATCACGCGCCAACGCCTATTCAAGAAAAAGCTATTCCATTGATTCTTTCAGGAAAAGACATTATTGGACACTCAGAAACAGGCTCTGGAAAAACTGCAGCTTTTGGGCTTCCGATGCTTAGCAAATTAACACACGGACAAGGAGTCCAGGCATTAATTCTGACGCCGACACGTGAATTGTGCGTTCAGGTGAGTGAAGCGCTCAATGGATTTGCGAAATATCTTTCAGTCAAAACTGTTCCAGTATATGGCGGAGTCGGGATTGGACAGCAAATCAACGCCCTCCGCACTGCAGATGTTGTTGTTGCAACACCAGGAAGACTTCTTGACTTGATTGAGCGCGGACTCAAACTCAGCTCTGTGCGATACCTTGTTCTTGACGAAGCTGACAGAATGCTTGACATGGGATTCATCGATGACGTCGAAAGAATTTTACGACATACGCCAAAACACCGCCAGACACTTCTCTTCAGCGCAACATTATCACCTAGATTGCGCTCTCTTGTCCACCGCTACATGAACTCGCCGGTCTCAGTGCAGGCAAAAAC
>CAZWVL010000008.1:74367-77201 GCA_964637115.1 uncultured Methanosarcinales archaeon | reverse complement strand
GAGCGATTGAATGAGCATCTCCGGAGGAGAGCGAATTCATGAGCGAGTGTAATTGTCCGTAGGACAGATGTGCAGATGAAATCAAATTTAGAAAGTCATATGCGCCGGCCGGGATTTGAACCCGGGCTACAGCCTTGGCAAGGCAGCGTACTACCACTATACTACCGGCGCGATACTTGTGCCTTGCAAGTTATTTCTTTTTAAATCTTACTAGAATTCACCTGATTGTTTCTTCAAACGGTCCGACAATGGCTATTGCTGGATTGTTAAAGTATTGGTTTGCCACATACTTGACATCCGGAGCAGTTACTTTGTCAATTCTGTCTGGATATTCAACGTCGTAATGATAACCATATCCTTGCATTTCATAAAGGCCCAGATAGTTTGCCTGGTCTGCTGTTCTTTGGTGGTCTAAAAAGAAGAATCCTCTTAATTTCTGCTTGACCAACCGCATTTCTTCTTCCGTTACATCTTCTGTCTTCAATCTGTCAACTTGTTCAGTAATGCCTGCAAGCGAATCATTCGATACTTGCGGTCTTGATATCATTGATATTTTCAAAAATCCTGTTGTCCTGACACTTGGCGCTATTGAATACACGCTGTATGCTAGCGCTTTTTTGTCTCGTAGTTCATAAAACAGTCTGCTGCCGGAGCCGCTTCCGAGTATTGCATTTGCCATTCTTAATTTGATGAAGTCTGGGTTGGTTGCAGGCACTAATTGGTATCCCTGTTGTATGTAGAAGCTTTCCAGCGGCATATTCTGCTGCTTCTCCGTCTTCAACAATCTTGGTTGCAGGAAAGGCGCTTCCATGTTTGGTGTTTGTTTTTGTTCCATCCTGCCTAAGATTTTGTTGATTGTGGAAATTATTGGCTGTTTTTTTATGTTGCCCACAATTGAAAGGAATATCTTGTTTGGCACGTACCAAGTCTTGTAGTGCTGCACCAAATCGTCGCGTGTTATCTTTTCAACAGTTTCAACATATCCGTCTATTGGGTGCTGGTATGGATGCCCTTCATAGATTGTTTTCATGAACAGTTCTTCCGTTACCACGTTTGGCTGATCCTTTTTGGCTTCCAGCTCGCTCAAAATGAGCGTTCTTTCCTTTTCCACTTCTTCCGGAGGGAAAGCTGAATTCAGAAGAACGTCCTGTAAAACATCCAATGCAACGCTTACAGAGTCGCTTGGCACTTCAATCATAATCTCATTATATTCGGCATATGTTCGCGCTGCAATCGCCCCACCAACCGCTTCTACATCTCTTGTAATCTGGACTCTTGTTCTTTTGTCCGTTCCTGCCAGCAGCATTCTGTTGGTAAAGTAGCCAAGGCCGTGTTTGTCTCCATTTGCAGCAAGACTCTTCTTTACCATTAAGTCAATTGCAACCATTCCCGTGTCAGGGTTTTCTTTCAAAAGAACCGTCATTCCATTATTGAGGACATATTTGCTGCCCGCATCTGTGTGTTCTTCATAGCTTACGCTCGTGCAGGCCGCCAGCAATATTAACAATAATATTATCTTTCTCATAGTTTCGGCTTCAGTTCATACA
Organism: uncultured Methanosarcinales archaeon; assembly: GCA_964637115.1. Lineage (GTDB taxonomy): Archaea > Nanobdellota > Nanobdellia > Woesearchaeales > ARS49 > CABMGU01. Next base: position 75,654 of record CAZWVL010000008.1, on the reverse strand, counting down.
TCGTGTACGCTCCGAAATATTTCTGTGCTACACGTTTGACGTCTTCTTTCGTTACTTCGTTTACGTGGGAGAGAATGTTTGGATAATCTTCCAGCCTGCCGTCTATCCATGCCTGTCCTATGTCGTAGCCGACTTGGAATATTTCTTCCTGCGAGCTTACTCTTGATGCCATGAGTGTTCTTTTTGCCCGTTTTAATTCTTCGTCTGTCACAAGTTCTGTTTTGAACCTGTTCAGCTGCAATAGAAGTTCTGCTTTTGCAGGGCCTGCTTTTTCAGGGTCCATGACGATGATTGCTTCAAACACGCCAAGGTCGTTCAATGGTATGAAAACGCTCGCTCCTTTTGTTATCAGGTTCTTTTCCTGTTTGAGTATTCTCTGCAATCGTGAGCTTTCTCCTGCTGAGAAAATTGCATTGAGCACGGTCATTGCGTATCTGTCCTTATCAATTGAGTTTGGTCCTATGAATCCGGCTGCAACGTACGTGTAACCAACGTCCTTGTAACTGCTGTTGTACTTGAGTGATAGAGTGGGCGTTTCTTTCGGCAGCTTTAATGCAGGCAGTTCTTGTTTTTTGAAATCTTTGAATGCTTCTTTTATTTTTTTAACAACTTCATTTCTGTTGACGTCTCCTGCAATTACTATGTTCATGTTATTCGGAACATACCAGGTGTTGTAGAATTGTATGATGTCTTCTCTTGTTGTTCCCAAAATAGTCGGTTTGTACCCTATTACTGGATTTCTGTATGGGTGTTTGTCAATCAAAAGCAGTCCGAACTGGTCGTCCAGATACTTTTCCGGCTCATTAAAACTAAAGCGTTGTTCTTCTACAACCACTTCTTTTTCTTTCCCAATTTCCGTCTCATTGAATGCGGGATGCAGCAATAAGTCGACCATATTTGGGAATATTTCGTCAAATTTATCGGACGGCACGGTCACGTAATACATTGTCCAGTCGTGTGATGTCATTGCATTCAGCTCACCGCCCAGACTTTCCACTTTTTTGTGGAAGCTTCCTACTTCTTGTGTTGCTGTTCCTTTGAACCAGATATGTTCAAATACGTGTGCAATTCCTCTTCTTTCGTCCGGCTCATTTTTCATGCCGGTATGCACCCAGAATTGTATTGTGACTAGAGGCAGAACGTGCTGTTCCTTTATTGTAACAAGCATTCCATTGTCCAATTTGGTTATGTCGAGCTTTTCCTGCAAAGAAGTCAGGGGAGTGTCAACAAGCATAATCGGACTAACATAATAATAGCTTGCTGCAACTATCGCTATAACTATGAGCG
>CAZWVL010000008.1:0-74267 GCA_964637115.1 uncultured Methanosarcinales archaeon | reverse complement strand
ATAATCGGACTAACATAATAATAGCTTGCTGCAACTATCGCTATAACTATGAGCGTTCCCAATAATAGTAATTTGTTGTTCATCTCTTTTTCAGTTATGTGAAGAATGTGGCTTCTTAAATGTTATGTCTGTTGAAAAAAAGCGATGACGTTAGCCAAAATATCACGCACGGTCGTTTTGTCAAAAGAGTCTTTCTCCAGTAATCCTTTTGCTTGTCTGAGTTGAACGGCGAGCGCTTCAGGTTCTATTTTCGTGCTTTTTCTGGGTACGCGTTCTCCAGGAAATAGAAAATCCCATGTTTCATTGAGGATTGTGAGACAACGTCCACGAGCCTCAGGCAACACTTCAGGCTCAGAGCCTTTCCAAGCATTCAACCAAGCAACAACTTCTGCGAGTTCTAATGCAACATCTGCTACGGTGGGCATTTTATTGAATAATGACTGGTTGTATTAAAGTTTAGTGGACCTGGGCAGATTCGAACTGCCGACCTTCTCCGTGTAAGGGAGACGTTATAGCCACTAAACTACAGGTCCGTGATATTGTCCTCTTCGTACTGCTTTAAAAACCTTTTGCGCACAACATTTATATAGTGTCCTTCTCAGATTTTATCGTATGGAATCCGGGGCTAAATCGCAGGACAAGATATTTTCCCTGTTGGTAGAGCAGAATGAGTTTAGCTGGAAGGCTATCATTATGGATCTCATCAGCACGGAACAGATGGATCCTTGGAACATTGACATTTCTTTGCTTACTGAAAAATACATTGACCGCCTGAATCAGATGAAAGAGCAGGATTTGAAGGTTGGCGGAAAAGTTTTGCTTGCAGCTTCAATCTTGTTGCGCATTAAGAGCACCAAGCTTGTCAGCGATGATTTGGATGAATTCGACCGTTTGATTGCAGGTGCAGATATGTCTCAGGAGCAGTTTTATGATGAGCTTGAACAGGAGCTTGCCAGAGGCGAAGAACAAGGTCTTAAGGAAGATTATGAACTCTTGCCGAGATTGCCGCAAGCGCGCAGAAGAAAAGTCAGTGTTTATGATCTTGTCAAGGCGTTAGAAAAGGCTTTGGAAGTCAAGCAGCGCCGTGTTTTGCAGAGTGTTCCTCCTCCAATGCCCCTACCTCAAAGAACGTTTGACGTTACTGCCGCGCTTACAAATTTGTTCCAGCGTATTTCGTCATTGTTCGGCGTGAGAAAGAAGCTTACGTTCAAAGAACTGTTGCCTGGCGAATCAAGACAGGACAAAGTCTACACTTTTATTCCATTGCTTCACTTGGCTAACAGCCAAAAAGTTGAATTGGAACAATCAGAAGCTTTTGGTGATATTCACATTAAAGTTGCGGAGGGTAAAAATGTTAACGAAGGACGAGACCACTTACCTCAAAGAACTGGTCAAGCGTGAGCTTGAGCATTTTAAGAGAGAAGGAAAAACTGCTTCACAGGATGCCGCTGTCAGATTCCTGAAAGCAGAGCACGAGTACGGCCATTTCCTGGAAGAATTATTGGAGAAATTGCAATGACGGACATGCCTAAGGAAGTCAAGCAGAAGTATATGGAATTGCAGATGATGCAGCATCAGATGCAGCAGGTTCAGCAGCAAGTGCAGGCTCTTGAACAGCAGGCCGGAGAGATGGATATTGTCCAGCAGGCTTTGGATGAGTTTGCACAGTCAAAGGCCGGCAGTCCTGCGATAGTGACCTTAACACCTGGTCTTTTTGTGAAGGCAAAGCTTGAAGAGACTGATAGTGTACTGCTAAATGTCGGCGGCGGTGCTGTCGTGCAGAAGAGCATTCCAGAAGCAAAGAAAGTTATTTCAGCCCAGTCAACTGAACTGCGCAAATTGCAGGAAGAGCTTGCCGAGCAAATGCAAAAGATTACAGAAAATGCTGGAAAAGTTCAGGAAGAGCTGAGGAAGCTAATACAATAAGATGTTCAATTTTCTGAAAGACAAGCTGAAGGGGGTATTGTCCAAGTTCACCAAAAAGGTGGAGGAGGAAGTTCCCGAAGAGAAAGTCGAGGTTAAGAAGGAAGTAGTTGTAGAGCCGCCTAAGAAAAAGGAAGTTGAGAAAAAGCCTGAAGTCAAGAAAGAAAAACCAAAGGTGGAAAAAAAGCCGGAAGTAAAGAAGGAAACGCCAAAAGTTGAAGTTAAGGAAGAAATCAAGGTCGAAACGCCCAAAATTGAAGAAAAAATAGAAGTCAAGGAAGAAAAGAAGGGATTTTTCGCAAAAATTAAGGAAACATTTGTCGCTCCAAAGGTCGAAGCCAAACCCGAAATTAAAGTTGAGGAAAAAGTAGAAGTAAAAGTTGAAAAGCCTGAAATCAAAGAAGAGATCAAAGTCGAAGAGCCTGAAAAGAAAGGTTTTTTCCAGCGCATTACTGAAACTATTACTACAAAGAGGATAAGTGCTGAAAAATTCGATGAAATGTTCTGGGACCTTGAACTTGCATTATTGGAAAACAATGTCGCTGTTGAGGTCATTGAGAAAATCAAGCAGGATTTGAAATTACAACTTGTCGACAAGCCTATTCCGAGAGGAAAAGTTGAGGAAACAATTGCAAATTCTTTGCACATCAGCATTGAGGACTTATTCAAAGTTCCTCAGATTGACCTGCTTGGGCGTGCAAAGCAAAAGAAGCCTTTTGTCATTTGTTTTGTTGGCGTGAACGGCTCTGGAAAAACTACCAGTATTGCAAAAGTCGCGAAATATTTGCAGAATCACGGCCTGTCTGTCGTCTTGGCAGCTGCTGATACTTTTAGAGCGGCCGCAATTGACCAATTGCAATTGCACGCAGACAGATTAAACGTCAAGCTTATCCGCCAAGATTATGGGTCTGATCCTGCTGCAGTCGCTTTTGATGCCATCAAGCATGCCGAAGCAAAAAAGAATGACGTTGTCCTCATCGACACTGCCGGCCGTTTGCACAGCAATATTAATTTGATGGATGAGATGAAAAAAATTATGCGCGTTGCAAAGCCCGACCTGAAAATTTTTGTAGGCGAAAGCATTACCGGCAATGATTGTGTCGAGCAGGCAAAGAAATTTAACGAAGCAGTTGGCATTGATGGCATCATCCTTGCCAAGGCAGATGTTGACGAAAAAGGCGGCGCTGCAATCTCCGTCAGCTACGTTACTCAAAAACCAATTTTATTCCTCGGCATCGGGCAGGAATACGAGGACTTGCAGCAGTTTGACAAGGAAAGATTATTGGCGAGTATTGGTCTTTAGATACCTTTAAATACGCTTTTCTCATTATTCTTTCAAAAAGAGTGGGTATAATGTTTGCACTGTTATTCGATCCCGTAGATGAAATCAGGAAGGCAAAGACGCAGAGTTATGCTAGAATTCTGGTGTACTTGTTTGCAGCTGCCTTGTTTGAGACTGCTGGGCTGCTTTTTTTCACCTGGCAGTTTTTGAGCACTTGGATGCCTCCAAATATGCTTTCGTATGGCATTGTCATTGGGGTGCTGGGATTTATAGTTGTTCATCTTGTCGCTGCGTTTTTCTTCACTGTTGCGATGCACGTTCTTGATGGTAATGGCGGTTATTATGAGGGTCTTGCTGCGTTGGTGTTGGCAATGGTTGCTCCCGCTGTTACTACTTTCTTTGCCGGCGCATTGACTTTTGTTCCGTATGGTGGTGGAGCTTCTGCAGTGTTGTTAGCTTATGGTTACATTCTTGGTTTTGCAACGTTTTTCCGTGCAGGAAAAGAATTGTTTGAGCTTGATTATGCAGGTGTTTTGATTGGATTTTTGATTACCGCTCTTACGTTGGGTCTTGCGTATTCAATTTTTAATTTTCCAATATTTAATTTTATTCAATGAACTCTATTTCTCCGCCGAAGAACGTTCCTTTTTTTAGCGGCACTGGGCGCCAATTATCTTCTACAAGGGTTGCTCCAAGCCAGTCTGCCAGTTCATCCGGGTTTCCAATTGTTGCACTTAGTCCAACAATTTGCACGTTCTTGAGAATTTGTTTCATGACCGTAATTAAAATTTCCAATGTCGGCCCTCTTTCAACGTCATTAATCAGGTGGATTTCGTCAATGACAACGAGAGAAACAAAGCTTAGCCAGGGCGAATGATGTCTGATTAATGAATCTAGTTTTTCTGCAGTGCAGATGATGAAGTCATATTCCACAAGATACGGGTCTGAACCATCCAAATCTCCGATGCTTAACGCAATTTTGCATAAATGTCCGTACTTTCTCTTAAACTCCTTGTACTTTTCATTTGCAAGCGCAATCAATGGCACAATATAGATTGCCTTGCCCCTTCCTTCCAAAATGTTCTTCATCGCCGCCATTTCCGCAATTAATGTCTTGCCTGAAGCTGTTGGCGTGCAAATCAGCAAACTTTTGTGCTCAAGAAGTCCTGCCTTTAACGCCTTCTCCTGCGCAGGCCTGAATGTAGTTATGCCTTCTTTGGCAATTATGTCCTTTAATTTTTCAGGTAGTAATGGATGCATATGACGGTCAGACTGCATGGAGAATAAAAAGATTTTGTAACGTTCAGTCAAGTGTTCCCGAAAATCGTTCAAGAAGGTGGGGGATTTCTGTCATAATCTTACACTGAAGTATTTCCTAGTGATAATTCAAATCATATTCAATTATGGTTCATACCTGATTATGGTATTGTTTTTTACTATCTGAAATGTTGCGTCTTTTGTTACGCCCCTATTCTCAGTTAGAGTTAAGTTTCCGGAAGCTCCTTTATACTGTTTCAGACTCGTCAAGTATGTCGCCAAAACTTGGGGATCAGTACTATTTGTATTACTAATGGCCTGAGCGAGTAGCATTAATGCGTCATACGAGCTATCTGCGGGAAAGTCGGGTTTCTTATTGTATTTCGACTCAAACTTTTCTATGAATTCCTGAGTTGGCGTGAGACTTGTTATTATTACTGTGTTTTCAAATGCTCCCTGAGCTCCGTCTTTTTTTGTTTCATCAAGAATAACAACATAAAATTTTGCAGTAGATCCTAGTTCTCGTAGCCTCTTTGCCGCCAAGTGCATATAGCCATGATTGGTAAATATTACCGAATCTGCTTCGGCATGGATGATTTTTGTTGCTTCTGTGCGGAAATCAGTTGGTTCATTTTGAGCTATAATATACGCTACGATGTTTCCTTTTGACTGTTCCACTCCTTGTTTTACACCTTCGGCTTGTTCTCGTTCCCAAGATTGCTCTGATCCAAGTATTGCTATGCGTTTGCCTCCGCTTTTCACAACGGTTTCGCCCAAGAGCACGCTGTTTTGGTAATCTACAGGCCGTAAGTTGAATATCAAGTCGCATTCTTCGACAAAGCCCCTTATTCCTATCGCGGCCGAGATAAGTAAGGTGTTCTCTTCGCATGCAATAGGCGCCATCGCTTGTCCCAAAGGTGAATAATTTGGACCCAGCATTAGGTTAATATCATGAACCTTTAATGAACGATACGCGCTTAATGCCTCAGCAGTATTATCTCCTGCGTGGTCCGCCACGACCAATTCCAACGTTTTGTCAAGCAATCCTCCTTTCTGGTTGATCTCCTCGACGGCTAGCTGATACCCCTTTAGGGCATTTTCTCCATTCTCAGCTCCGTAACCAATCAAGGGAAGCACTGCGCCGACCCTTATCATTTCATCTTTGACTTCAGTTTCTAAACCAACCAGGGGAAGCACTGCGCCAATCCCTATCGTTTTGTCTTGGACTGCGCAGGCTTGAAGCAGGAAAACCAAGATGGCTGCCAAAAGTATTGTTCCAGTATTATGCGTTGTTTTCACTCTCATACAGTTATAACAATTCTATCAAACTATTTCAATATTATCCCACCACTACTGGTGGTGTAATGTAAAACTTTATATAGCAACGCAGATTACTTGCACACATGGATGCAATGCTAATCACAGAAGCGGGGTTGACCGAAGGAGAAGCTAAAGTATATCTGGCTCTCCTGAAGCTTGGATCTTCGACAGCAGGACCAATAGTGAAAGAATCAGGTGTTGCGAATTCAATTATTTACCGGATCCTGGACGGTCTTATCGAGAAAGGCCTGGCAGCATACATTATCAAGGAAAAAACAAAGTATTTTCAAGCCGCCGAACCAGACAGACTATTGGATTATATCGAAGAAAAAAAGAACAAGCTTGACGAGAACAAAGAAAAAATCAAGAAATTGCTCCCACAACTCAAGCCATTAGCTAAACCTGTCGAGAGTCGTGTGGAATTATTCGAAGGTTTCAAAGGCTTCATAACTGCATGGGAATACCAATACACCAAACTAAAAGCAGGAGACGAATATCATTCATGGGGCGTCTATCCAGTCCAAGAAGAACGATTCCACCTATACTGGCAGAGAGACCATCTTAAAAGAGTTAAAAAAGGCATCAAAAGCAAGATATTATTCAATCAAGGCACAGACCCTGAAATTCTGAAAAACAGGAATAGCTACAAAGGATGTGATGCGAGATACATGCCAATAGACATTAAAACACCTGCAGGGTTTGTCTGCTATAAAGATGTAACTGGCATCTTTCTCCAAACACAAGAACGAATCCAAACAAAGAAACCGTTGGTAATGCTCATCACAAATCAAGATGTTACAGATACGTTCAATGCTTATTTTGAAGACTTCTGGAAAAGAAGCAAATCCTTCAAATGACATCAGTTTTTCGTACGGTTCAGATTATTGTTCTTTCAAAGCGTCAAACTAATATTTTCTCTGCAAACTGACGTAAAACAAGTAATCCATTGATTCCTGAGGACAATGACAAACTGCCATTCCGTCCGGTGTTGTGCCTATCCATTCTGCCGGCTGCTGTATGAATCCGAACAATTGCACGTTGCAGCGTATCATTCTGCACGGGTCTTTTTCGTTCACGACAATGTTGCCTGTCAGCTTATCTGCCATTACTATTGCCAGCATTGAAAGAATTAAAATAATAAGGTAAGGCAGTATATGTTTCATCCCGGTGCGTATGCGCTTCTGTAAAAGACGAATGTTGGGTCGCTTGTCTGGCATCTGCACTGGTAGAGTTCCAAGCTAGGATCATATCCGCCTGTTGGTATTCCTGGCAGTCCATCTTCGCAGTTTGTTCCCGCCATGCAGGCCTGGAAAGCATCTCTATACTTGAACCAGCTTGTCCCTATTTTTTGCGATCCTGCTAAATTTCCTGTAGTATCTGGAGGTCCGCCAAATACAAGAATAAAAGCAAACACCGCACCGAGTGCGGTGAGTGCGAAAATAATAAGCCCTACGCTCTGCTCATTCATACTTTCTTGGCGCAGGCAAGGACTGGTGTTGCGGATGGGTCTGTTGTTTCCCACATTGCCGGGCAGTAGAACCAGTCGCATTCGTGTCCTGGGATTGCTTCATATGGTATGTTGCCCATTTCACGAGTTCTGATTTTGCCGTTTGGACATACTGGGAGGTTTGAACCCTCTAAGCGTGCAATTATGATTGCGTTTCCAATCTGTGTGCCGCGTGCTTGGCCTGCTTGCCCGCCGACTTGTGCTTGGTAGCCGACTGGTGCCGGGCTTTCTATGCCTGGCGGCAATTGTGGTGGCACGAATGCCTTGCCGGTTGCTGCCGGGCTGGTAAATAATAACACTAGGCCGACGATTGCGAGTATTGCAACGATGCCTAAAAGTAAGATGCTCACTTCTTTTTTATCTGCCATTGTTGACCTCCTGCGCTTTTGCGCTAATATGTTCTTGTGATTAGTACTTTGTGCGGATATCTGCACTCGTTCTGGTCTGTCATATCTTCCGTGCAGCAAAACACAGCGTAACTGCCCGTGTATCCGAGGAAGAACACTTGGTGCTGCCAGTTTCTGCACGCTATTCCCAGCGTTCTTGCATCCTCGGTTACGTATATTGCTTCATTTTGCGCGACAAGTCCTGTAGGTTGCCGAGCAATCAAGGCCACAGTAGCGAGCACGCCAACGATGCCTACTAATGCCAGCACCAATACGGCGCCACTTACTGCACCTCTTTCCATTTCCATAGTTCTGGCTTGTTTCGTATTTAAATCTTTTGGTTGTGTAATCCGTATACTGGCTTCTTGGAGGTCAGGCAAATCTTTATAAATAGCGATTAGCTGTACAAAATCAGAAAGAGGTGTATTAATGGGGGAATTGAGAAGGGACTACATATTGGACCGTTGGGTGATTATTTCTTCTTCAAGAGCCCAGCGCCCTCACGAACTGCAGAAATCGGTTACAAAACAGAAGGGTGTTTGCTATTTTTGTCCTGGCAGCGAAAGTTCCACTCCTCCTGAGATTGGAAGAATAGTTAAAAACGGTTCTTGGCAGTTGAGATGGTTTGAGAACAAGTTTCCTGCTTTGAAAGCTGAAGGAAGTTCTGTTCCCAAGACTGACAATCGTTTCTACACGTCTGCAAGCGGGTATGGCTATCACGAAGTTCTGGTTGAATCTCCAAGACATGACAAACAGCTGGCGCAGCTGAGTGCTGAAGAGATTGAAGAGGTCTTGTATGTCTATGCGCGAAGGATAGTTGAGCTGGAACAAAAACCCAATATTAAGTACGTTAGCGTGTTCAAGAATCACGGTTATCTTGGCGGTACATCCATAGTTCATTCTCATTCCCAGATTATGGCTACGGCAATCATGCCTCCCGAGATTGCAGCAAAAATAACTGCAATGCGCAAGTTCCTTTCCTGTCCGTACTGTTCTGTAATCAGGTCGGAAAGCAACAGCGGCAGGAAATGTTTTGAGAATGCCGACTTCATTGCCTTTACTCCTTATGCTTCCCGTTTCAATTATGAAATCTGGATTTTTCCAAAGCAGCACATAGCGCGTATGGAAGATGTGAATTTTTCAGCGTTTGCAGAAATTCTTAGGAAAGCTCTTCTGAAAGTGCACGAGTCCAATTTTGATTATAATTTGCTTGTTCAATATGGCCCGAAGGGCGAGGATTTCCATTTCCATATTGAAATCTGTCCTCGTTCTGCCATCTGGGCTGGTTTTGAGTTTGCTTCCGGCATTGTAATTAATTCTGTTTCTCCCGAGGACGCGGCTAAGTATTACCGCGATGAAGTATGAGTTTTCTCGTCTCTAATTGCGCTGGCAGTTTTGCATTGTTCGGGATTAAATCCAGATATCAGGGAGTTTTTTTCAGGCACCAGAATGACGTGTTCAAAACAATCGCGCATATTGACGTGAAAGGCGCTCCTGGCGCGATTCTGAACGAGCTGTGGAAAGTAGCTCGTGATCGTGAAGGGCTGCAGGAATCTTTTTGGTTCGCGAAGAACCTGCCTGTTTTCTTTTATGAACTTGGAGAAAAGGCCGATATTTTGTTCGACTGCAAATTAAACTATGATAATCGTGAGTGGGGCAGAAATTATGAATTTTTGATGGAAGATAAAGCGTTGCTTGTTCATTTTCAGAAGAAGAATGATGCTCGTGAGTCTTTTGGAAGCGAGTATTCTTTCTGGCTTGCTTTCTATGGCTGCGAGTTTGAAAAACTGGAAAAATGGGAGGAGCAGCATTACACTTATGACGAGTCGCGCAATTCTCGCCCTTTTTCGCGGTGGGTGTTGCGCGGCTGCAGGGCGCATGGCAGTTTTGTTCTTGCATTTTCTCAGACAAAGAGGGAAGCTTTGCAGCTCGCAAAGAGTTCGTGGACGAGAAAAAAGAGTCTTGCCAAGGAAGCAGAGGAGTTCGCATCTGACAGCATTGTAGGCGGTGATATCAAGAATGGTGAGATGCGCACTGCTGCAGAATGCGCGCGTTATTCTCTTGCTTGTTTGCGGGAGAATCACGGCCTTTGTGCCGGCCTGCCTTGGTTTCACCAGCGCTGGGCACGTGACGAATTGGTTTCTGTAAAGGCATTATTGCATTCAAAGCAAAAAAGCCTTGCAAAAGTAATCCTCTTTTCATGGTTGGAAAAATTGTTGCCTGGAGGAAAACTGCCAGGCACGTTAACATCAACTATTGCAGATGCCGGCTGGCTTTTCCTGCGTTTTGAGGATTATCTGCCTGAACTGAAAAAGCAGGAAAAAGAATGGCTGAAAAGAAAGCTCGAGTCTTATCTGCACGAATTAAATCTGAAAGACGGTCTTGTGGTGAATGGCGCTCGTGAAACTTGGATGGACAGTATTGACCGTCCAGGTGCAAGGATTGAAATTCAGGCTTTGACATTGGCCGCTTGCAGATTATATCGAGTTCTTAAGTCTGAGCATCCATTGGAGCAGAAGCTTAAGCATCGCGTGAAGGAATCTTTCTGGAAAAACGACCATTTGTCTGACGGCGCAAATGACGACACGATAAGGCCGAACATTTTCATTGCCGCATATGCTTATCCTGAACTTTTGTCAAAGAGAGAATGGATTCATTGTTTTGATTATGTCTTGCCTAAATTGTGGCTTGACTGGGGCGGATTGGCAACAATAGAAACAGGCAATCCTTCCTTTGTAAGCCAGCATACCGGCGAAAACCCAAAGAGCTATCATTCCGGCGACAGCTGGTTCTGGATAAACAATCTGGCTGCCATTGTCCTGTTTGCATTTGACAAGAAGAAGTATAAAGATTATATTCAGCACATTTTGAAAACAAGCACGAAAGAAATTTTGTATGAGGGCACTACAGGCCATCATGCAGAACTTAGCAGCGCTGCTGAATTCAAGTCGCAAGGTTGTCTTGCACAGGCTTGGAGCGCTGCGATGTATGTTGAATTGGTTGAGGAATTGTTTCAAAAATAGGATATTTTTGACAACACTCGGAATTACACACAAGTAATATGATTGTTTTGTGTAATTCCGATGTTTGGGTAACGCCTTACCAAATCCAAATCTTATTAAATAACGGGACGATAAAATTGCCATGGACATTCGTCTTGACAAGGAAACTTTCAAAGCATTAGCGAGTGGAACGAGAGTTGATGTTCTCAAACTTTTGAACCAGCGCAGGCATATGCAGAGCGAGATTGCTGCTTCTTTAGGACTTTCAGTCCCAACAGTCAAGGAGCATTTGGATGCTTTGGAAAAAGCTGGTCTTGTAGAGAGGCATGAAGAGGGCAGAAAGTGGAAATATTACTCATTAACAAAGAAAGGCAAAGGCATTCTTAATCCTGAAGAATTGAAGATTTGGATTGTGCTTGCAATGCTAGTATTCAGCGTTGTTGGCGGCATTTGGACTTGGTTCAGGAATCTCGTTCCTGGTGGAGAGATGGCGATGTCATTGGAAGCAACTGCAGACGCTGCTCCTATGGCGATGAAAGCGGCTGTTGAAGAAAGCGTTGGTGCCGTGCAGAGTCTTGCGGCCACTGCGCCCGAACCGGTGCCGGTCGCAGAAGCAGTCAACTATTGGCCGTACGTATTTGGCATCGCGGCAATCATTCTGGCGGTCGCCCTCATATATTTGATCTATAAATCCGCACAATATAAAAAGCAGTTAGGCATTTCCCTTAGTAAAAAATAGGATATTTATTAACGCTCAACTTTCAGAAAGATGGTGATAAACATGAACAAAACAATCTTATTGGTGGCGGTCTTGATGATCGCATTGACCGCGTGTACTACGCGTGTGATTATGGAACAGCCTGGCCAGCAGGCCCAAAACGCTATTTCAGTGCAGGGCAGCACAGAGTTTGATGTTGCTCCTGATCTGGCAAAAATAACGTTCAGCATCCAAACGCAGAGCGTAACTGCACAGGATGCGCAGCTTCGCAACCGCGAAGTCGGCAGCAGTGTTATGGCAGCATTGTCTCAGGCGGGTGTAAGGCAGAATGAAATCCAGACTACGAATTATCGTGTTGAAAAGATTCAGGAATGGGATCCGACCGGCCAGAAGATGGTTGACAAGGGTTATCGCGTGAGCAACTCATTCATTGTTTCAACAAAAGATCTTGGAAAAGTTGGCGTGTTGCTTGACGCAGGCATTCAGGCTGGCGCAAACAATGTTGAAAGCATCAACTTCGAGCTTTCTGATGCAAAGCAGAAGGAAGTCAAGACTGAAGCCTTGAGAAAGGCAACGATGAACGCTCGAGAAAAGGCAGAAGCATTGTCAGACGGCGCAGGCGTTAAACTGGGCAAAGTGTTGAGCTTGTCTGAGACCAGCTATTATGTCCAGCCGTTCTACAGAGGCGGTGTCATGATGGCCAAAGCCGAGATGGGTCCCGAAGCTCCTGCAACGGAAATCTCGCCGCAGGACGTGCATATTAGTGCGCAGGTGAGCGTGACCTATGAAATCGGTTAGTTTTTTATTTTTATTTTTAGTTTTCTTAGCAGCGTGCACAGTTATTCCCCCAAAACCTGCAGAGCCAAAGCCTTCAGAAAATCAGTTCTTAGAAAATCCATCTTTTTGCAATGTTGATGCTGACTGCACGTGTGGCGGCATTGATAAGAAGACTGATAATTGTTTTGTTGGCAACAAGTTGTACGCTTCAAAAAATGTTGATATGTCCAGGGACTGTCCAGACTTTTGTTCGGGAATTGCAGGTCATTTGGAGACAAAGTGCGTGAATAAAGAGTGCAAGAACGTTCCTCGCGAAGGTTGGAATGAGCCAAAAGCGTGCACTGAGGAAGCTAAAGTATGTCCTGATGGTTCTGCTGTCGGCAGAACAGGTCCTAATTGCGAATTTGCCCCTTGCCCTAGTGCAGGATGTTCATCAAATTCTGACTGTTTGCCAGCACAGTGTTGCCATGCAACGAGTTGTGTTCCAGTCAGCCAGGCTCCCGCGTGCGAAGGTGTGGCGTGTACGATGAATTGTGCTCCTGGCACAATGGATTGCGGTGGCGGTTGTGAATGCCAGAACAATGAGTGTGTTGCAAGATTGCAGGGCGAGCCGGAAATTCCGGAACAGGGTGAATTTTCTAATACGCACTGGTTGTGCGAGGATGGCAGTTGGAAAGAAACTCCTGAAGCGTGTTTTAATAATTATTGCACGGTCAAGGGCGACTGCCAGTTGATGGGCGTCACAGGAATTTGCGGTCCGTATAAGATTGCAGGTCCTACAAAGACTTTGCACAAACCTCCAGTGTTTTATCTGGACAGGTGCGGCGCTCCACAATGTTCAGTGATGCAGGCATTCTGCATTCCTCCAGAGCAGCAGCCGAGAATTACCGGCTTTGACTGTGTTGACACGCAGTGTATTGTGCGTTATGAAGAGAAACTTTATTGAATTTTTTCTATATTTATTCCTTTTTTCTGGTAAAATTGCAGCATAGTTGGCTCGATGAGCAAATGCGCTAAGTCAACTATGATTAGTGCTGGCAATTTTTCAAGTTCTGGTAAAGAGAGGGCAACCATGTTTGGATTGCATTGTTCAAGAATGCGGAGTTGGTCAGGAGTCAAATCGTTCTTGACTCCTTCATATATCTTTTTTAGCTTGTCAGCATCTGCTTGTCTGTATGCTGCGACTGGCTCTGGTTGGTCTCTGAGATTGAAGCCGTATCTGTGGTAAAATATGTTGCTTTCTTCAGACGTTGCAATCGGTTTTATATCCACTTTAGTTTCGCGTGCAATTAATTCTACAGTTGCATCTAAATTGCCAAATCCATTTATCTCTTCTACAAGTACCAAGCCTTTGTCGTTCAGGTACTTAACTAAGTCCACAGTATACAGTGCGTGGTTGATTGAGAAACCGTGCGGTGAGCCAATCAGGTGCGAGGTTAATAATTCATTTTTCAGTTCCCAGACAAATGGAAGTTTCATTGTTCCCTCTCGATGCGCATAATGCAGGGTTGACTGTTTGCAAAATATGGTGCGTATGCTTCTTTCAGTTCGTGCTGGTCCTGTATTGCTTCTTCAGTTAAGTGCATGCTGACAATGTATTGAAGGTCAAGCTGGACTGGTATGCGTGCGAATCTTGCAGGAGGCTGATGAACATTAAACCCCAGAACTAATTTTGCATCTTCTGTTTTTCCCGGCTGTATTAGTGCAAGTTGAATGGTATTGACAAGAGTTACTTGGTTTATGTATGCTTCTTGTTCCGGAGCAATTGTTTCTCTCACTATTTTATCTGCAGTTTCTTCCAAAGGTCTGTTTCCAAATTTTTTTTGAAAAAGTGCAGGCTGAGCTATTCGTAATTCGTTCAGGTAGTGGCGTTGTTTCATTACAGGCGAGAATATTGCTCCTTGTTCTGCAATCGTGATTGCTACAGGTACAGTTGTGCCGTAATAGAAGAGCGTCATGTTCCTGCCAATTTCGTCTTTCCAGTGCTCACGATGATTATTCTGTGTTTTTTCGGAGCGCCATTTTCCAGCAAATACGCGATACCTGCTAGTGCAGATGGTTCTGCGGTGATGTCTTGCTTTGCGGCGATTTCTTCCGCCTGCCTGAGGTATTTTTCTTTGAATATAAAGACGCCAGAATACTTGCCTATAAGTTCGCTTGACTTGTACAGGTGAATCCATTTATTCCAATCATCAATGTCTGCCATGAGGCTGCTGGAGTCAGGGTCTTCTTGTCTGAATGGAGCGTACAGCTTTGTTGCGCGCGACTTTGGATTGATTGTTGTTGCACCAATGAAACTGCACTGGCGCAGAACAGCGGTGTTGTAACGGCCGCCAACGTAGTGCCATCCTGCTTTTTGCTGGGAGTGGTCCAAATCAGCGTTGGCCGCTTCAACAACCGCTTTGCATGGTTCAATAATGTCTTCAAGCAATCTGCCTGTGCCGAATGGCGTCACGATAACAGCAGGTTTGAATGCGCTGGCTGGCCACCAAGGCATGCGGGTGACCTCTCTGTCAGCGCCATGCTCATCTTTCTCGTAAAATCCGCCGCCGGCTATTTCGTGCAGAATTCGTTGCGTTATTCGATTATAGCATCCGCTGGTTAGCTTTTTTGATGTTGCAACAAACCCCTCTTTGTTATCGGTTAGATTGAGAAGCGTTTGTGAGTCGATAAATTTTTTGCTTAAATCGGTTGAGTGCATCCGGCAGCCGATTTTGGTAAGCTGGTCTTCAATGTTTGGGTCAAGATGCCGTCTGTCATAGAGGACTTTCAGATTTGGGAATCCGTATTTGCGCAATTGAGTCTGTACTGCTAATGCTGCTGAGCCTGAACTGATTATTGAGAGTGATGGAAGCGGTTTATTCCAGTTTCCTGCTTCTCTGGCCGCCAATATTCTCAAGTAAAACTCAAGGACGCTTTCAGCCATTCTGTCTTTATGCGTGCCGGTTGGGTTAACGCTTTCATCGAGAAGCACGGCTCTGCCAATTTTTGGCAGCTCTATGGTTCGCATGACTGGCGGCTGTAACTGTTTGTATGTTGACATAAATTTCTTAACTGTCGCCTGGTCTTTTCTCGTCAGCATTTTTCAGCTACCGCCATCAGGCTCATCGCCCACGCCAACGGCGTGTTTTCATTATGTGTTGATGTTCCGCCGAAATAAAGTTCTGGCAGTTCTCCTTTTTGATTCAAAGCACTTTTTGTCTTGTTAAGGTAAAAATAATATTTGTTCATTGAGCCGAGTTCTTTGTAAATGATTGCCAGCCATGGGAATCCCATTGTCCATTCTGCTTCCTTGCCTTTGCTGTAATACAAGTCTCCAGAATATCTGATAAGTCCTTTTTCTCTGACTAATTCTTCTACGTTTTTCAAAATTAATTCTCTTTCTTGTGCTGTTACAATGTTGTACGGCCAGATTAATGATAAAAGTGCCATGTCCGTTTCTTTTGTAACGCTTTCTCTTGGCAATAATGTTTTCAAAGTGTGCTCTCCGTGTGCTATCAGGTGCAATGGCACGTGAACGATATGGTCAACTGCCAATAATCCTGCCAGGCACGCTCCTACTGAACTTGCGTGCACTTCTTCTGCTTCTTCCCACATTCCGTTGTCTTTGTCGTGCCAGTATTCGATTGCTTGTAAATAATTAACAAGTTTCTGCACGATTTCCTTGTCGCCTTCTCTCCATTCAAATTTTCCTTTTTTGTCTAATGTTCCAATCTTCCATAAAAGCGCTCCAATTGCATCATTCTGTTTCCATCCCCATGGTTCAGAAAGCTCGTTTCCGTTTTCATCGTATCTTGGGTGGATGTATCTGTGGCCATCTTTAGGATGCGGCTGTTTTATCATCCAGTCTATTTTGTAAGAATGTTTTTTCAGAATGTCTATCAGTGCGTGTACTGTTTTTACAGAAGCTGTATAATCGCCTTTTGCTTCCAGGCCAAAAAGCGTGTAAATGTTGTCTCTAATCCAAACGCGGTGATATCCTGTTTTCGCGTTTGGCGCTGCTGAGAACAAGTGCATGGGATATTTAGCTAGAACGTTATACATCCTTTTCACCCAGTGTCTTGTAGCGCAGTCTGAAGTTTCTGACGTTTTTATTTTCAAGTATGCGGTAATTGCCCATGCTTATGTAATCCCCTTCTTCCCAGGGCATGACTAGGTTATGAACGCCGAAATTGTCATTGAGGTAGCTGCCATTTGTGCTTCCTTTATGTTGTGTGCCGATGTCGTGGTAATGCATGCCAGGTTTTCTTTTTCCATCTTTGATAAGCAATACTAATCCGTGTTCTCGTGAGATGAGTCTATCTACACCATTTTCGTTTGTGCACGGCTTGAACAAATTCTCCTGATATCTGCCGACGCCAATGCAGTGTGTTTTGCCCCATTGCGATAAGTCATACAGGTTTGCGCGTGCAAGTATTGTTTCACTTACGGGAACTACTTTGTTTCCTTCAACACCCCATTCAACGCGTGAGTACGTGACGACTGTTTTAGGTTTTACTTTTCCTTCAGCAATTAATTGCGGCAGTTCAACGTCATTTATCGTGAGCAAGTCAAGAACTGACTTCCTGTTTCTTTCAGTCAGTCTGCCGACATCTTTAGAGCGCATCGTGGAAAATGAGTGGTGTTCTGGCTTTCCTTTCCATTTGTCTGGGTCTTGTTCCCAAGGCTGTCGTGGGGTGTTCATTTTGGCCTCCTACATGAAGTGTTTCATGAGCTCCATCCAGCGCCGATTGAGCAGTTCGTAAGATGTTGGAGGGCTGTTCTTGTTTTCCGGATGCAGTGGTGGTATTTGCGGTGCAATTCCGAGCTCGTGCAATTTGTGTAGTTCATACAAGTCTTTGAATAGTCTGCCAGCTCCCGCAACTTTCCTTTTAGACTCTTTTAGTTCATTGCTTCTGATGCGTTCTTGCATATCTTGGTGTGCAAGCTGGTGGCTGTATTCTAGTCGGTCCATGCTCTGTTTTAGAGCATTGCCATATATAAACCTTTCCATTTTTACTACTATGAAGTGACTAACAATTAGGCTATACGGGGCATACACAACATTTATAAAGCTCGCTTTCTATGATTGAGCTGAAAGAGGTGTATATTGTGAACAGATTTGCCAGTGCTATTCTTGTAGCGCTCTTATTGGTCGGCTCAGTTCTCGCTATTCACAACTATCAAGTCTACGATAACAATATTGACAGTTACACTGGCCAGATTGCCAGAGACAGAAGAATTTATGATCCTTATACGCGTGACCGTTACTTTGGCACTGGCTACGTTAAACCATTTCAAAACTTCGGTTCCAAGGGTCCGACTGATCGTCTGACGCAGACAGGCAGCAAGAGCGCATTCTCATCAGTTTTCAACTTTGATTCCAACTCGCTTTCAAACCAGGGTCGTGACCCTGCTCACATCAGCAACTGGGATCCTAAAGTGCGTGGCTATCCGCGCTTGGATAGAAGCGTTGAATTGCTTCCTTACAGTCCTGTGGAGCAGATTATCGGGACTGAGCCAACTATGGGTAAAGGCACGGCAAGAGTGTTCAGCACTGGAAATGAGTATGGTGCTGGTCTGAATAAGCCGCATCCGCGAACCCAGATTTTCATTCAGGCTCTTTATCTTGAGCCATTGGATGAAAACGAAATCTACATGGCTTGGTTGTTTGATTATGAAACTGAATACGCATTGAACCTTGGCGTTTTGAAAAGCACCCTGCCTCCCACATTGCAGATGGTTACTCAAATTCCCCGCTTGGCGCATATGTTTGATGAGGTTTGGATTACAAGGGAGCCGTTCCCAAGTATGGATCCAAGTCCTCATACGATTGTATTGTCAGGAGTTATCAACCCGGCGCGCACTGAGATAAGAACACCGCCTGATTATTATCCGAGGTTAAGATGAGGAAAATACTGATTGTCCTGGCATTGCTTGCAATTTTGAGCTTGTCGGTCGTGGCATTGCATACGTATAAATCTCCTCTTACCAGTCCTCGCAAGTATGGTACTGGTGGTGTGCAGCGCGTTACTCATTATGATCCGAGAGTGAATTTCCAAACGATTGATACTGTTGCCTATCTTGGCCCGCCTGGTGTTGAAGACTACAAGGGTGTGGGCAGAGGAGGTTATGCTCCTATGTATGCCCGTGGTTCTGCAAAAATCAAGAGTGTTACTTGGTATGGTTACCCGCGCGCCCAAGTGCAGGTAAAAACAAAAGACATTCCTGCTTCAGACCAGACTGATTCGCAATTTGAAGTGTGGCTTGTTGACGTTGATTCTGGCTATCGTTTGTCGCTTGGCACGTTCGTGACGGGCTTTGGCGGTGTTGGCCAGCTTGATTATCATGTTGACAATTATCTTGACCCGTATGATTTTGTTGAAGTGACTTTGGAGCCGGCTGACGACTGGGACGTCTCTCCTGGCCCTGTCGTGCTTGTTGGCCAGATTCCTGAGGCGAACTACTTTAATCCGCCTGCTAAGGGCGCCAAGATGGTCGCGCCGCCTGCAATTAAGTCTATTTAGAAAGATAACAGTTTTGCTTTTTGTTGGCTTGTTTTTATCGTAACGCTTTTTCCAGGTGTTAATACGATCATTCTTGGCTCATTGTCTCCTACTACGAATGCTTCTCCGCGTGTTAATGTCAGCAGTACGCGTGCTTTTTCCGGTAATAAAAGCGGTTTTTGCAGCACTGTGGTATTGTTGAAAGCAATTCCAATGCCTTTTTCAAACGTTTTTTTGGTAATGCTGTGGAAATAGGCTGTTGAGCCGAATGGCGTGGCTGCTACAATGCCGTCGCCGATAAACTCTTCATTGATTTTTTTGCCGTTTATTTCAAGTTTGAATCGTATTGCGTGGGTTGGCATGGCATTTCTGACAACAATGTCGTTTGTCGCCAGCAATGTTGTCTTGTCAACTCTTGCTTCGAGTTTGTTGTGAGTTATTATCTTGTATTTTTTCTTTTTGATGAGCGAAAGTGCATGATCGATTGGCAGGTTGTGGCATTTTTTGCAGACTTTGCTGTATCTGAAAAGCGCTTTTGCAATTCCTGGGTATTTTCTTTCCGCCCAGAGGAAAGTTCCGTCTCCGCCGTAAGAAATGACTAAGTCTGGCTTTTTCTCATCATAAGTAAATCCTGCTTTCTTGGCTGCTTTTAGCAGTTCTATTTTGCTTTCCGGTGTTTTTCCATAGACGGCTATTTTCACATCAGCCACCTTGTGATGGTTAGTGCCATTCCAACGCGTGTTTTTGTTTTTTCAATCTGGTGTGCGAGTGTTGGTTCTTTGAAAACGTCTTCTACCCATATGCTGAAGTCGTTTTTGTGTTCGTTGCAGTGGTGCGAGAATGTTTCGTTGTTCATTTCCAATAGTGCTTTCTTTAATCCTGGTATGCTTTTGATTGTTCCGCCGCCGTGCAGTTTGAAGTATGATTCTGGATGAATTTGGGAAACGAGTAGTTTGCCGTGTTCTTCAGGGATTTCTGGGCAAACACCTTCGCATTTTAGCAGTACTGCTTCTTTGGCTGCTCTGGCAATGTTTGATTGCTCTGCTGGTGCTGTGCGAAAGGGCACTGGCGAGTTCTGGCTTATTATTTCTGCTGTTATGCTTCCAAGTGCATTGCTTTCTGCTGCTGCAACAATGCATCCAGTTATGCGTGCACTGCTGATTATTGCGTGTTTGTCTATCGGCTGTATTGTGTGGCAGTTAAGCACGGTGCATTCTATTTCTTGTTGTGCAAGTCTTTCAGCAGCGAGCAGTGCTTCCTTTACTGCTGAACCGCACGCCAGTATGGTGCAGTCTTTTCCTGCGCGCAGTATTTCTACTCTGCCTATTGTGAATGGCGTTTTTTCAGTGGTTACGGATGAATTATTTGTCAGCTTTAGATACACAGGACCTTTCATTGTTCCTGCTGCCAGGGTTGCTTTCCTTGCTTCATTGTAGTCTGCTGGAATAATTATGGTCATGGCTGGCAGTGCGCGTGCTAATGCAGTATCCTCGAGTGTTTCGTCTGCATCTACAATTTTGACGTTTAATCTTTCGTGTGCTATCATTCGTATCTGGTCCCAGTTTTTTCCCATTGTTATGCAGCCTGTTGCAAACGCTATTTTGCCTTCCATTGCCATTCCTGCTGCTACGCTCATCATATTTTGTGATGCCTTGCCGCACTGGATGAATCTGTTTGGGTGCTTGTCGGCAAAATGCTTGATGCCTGTTTTCAGAGCAGTATCTGCGCTTAGCACAACCATGTCTTCTTTTTGTTTGGCGAGCTCTGTAAGTGCTTCTGCGTATCCGTCTTTGCTTGTTTTCATTGTTTTTGTAACTCTGTTAATGCTGCGCTTTCTTCTTCTTTTGTTGGAGGTTTTTCGTACCATTCAGTTTTGTTCTCAATGAAATTAACTCCTTTTCCGGGTATGATGTGGGCAAGAATTACTGTTGGTTTATGCGAATTTTTGGCTTCTGTTATTGCCTCTTTGATATGCTGGTGGTTGTGGCCGTCTACTTCAATGGCGTTCCAGTTGAATGATTCAAGTTTGCTGCGCAATGGCTCAAGAGGCATTATGTTCTCAATATATCCGTCTGATTGCATATTGCTTCTGTCGATTATGAGAGTTAGATTTGCAAGTTTATGTTTTCCCGCTAATAATAGTGCTTCCCACGCTTCTCCTTTGTGCAGGTCGTGGTCGCTTAAGATGCAGTAAGTTTGGTGTTCTTTGCCGTCTATTTGGGCTGCGAGCGCGCTGCCGACAGCCAAGCCAAGGCTTCCTGGCATGGTGTGCTGGCTCCCTTGAAACAAGTCTTTTTTTGCGAAATATCCAGAATGCGCTAATGTTGTTCTCCAGGCTGGTGAATATTGGCCTGCTGCAAATAGTCTGTCGCGCTCTTCCCATTTTGGTTGTCTTGGATTGTGTTTTAACGCTCCGAAATATAGTGTGGCAAATATGTCTGCCATGCCCAAGTTTGGCGCCGTGTTTCCTTTGCCTGCCCGGCTTATCATTCTGATAATGTCTTGCCGGATTATGTTTGCTTTTTTCTGTAAGTCCATTTTAACATCTTTTTTTGAGTTCAAGCCACGCTTTTCTTGGTTCTTCTGCTTCTATAACAGCGTGTGTTGCAATAGCAAAATCTGCTTCTTTGACAAATCTGCACGTTTGCGAATTAATTCCTCCGTCAACACCCACTTGAAGCAGTGGATTGTGATTTTTTATCTCTGCAATCTTTCGTACAGGCGTTTTCAAAAACGTCTGCCCGCTGAATCCTGGATGCACCGTCATCACGAGCGCCAAATCTGCATGAATAAGCGCGTGCTGTCCTATTTTTGTTTCTGGGTTGAATGCAATTCCTGCTTTCATTCCTTTTTCGCGGATGTATTCAAGCACTTTTGGCGTCTCTTTTGACGCTTCTGCATGAATGATCAATTCTTTTGCTCCCATTCTTGAAAAAATGTTCACGTATTTGTGTGGTTTGTACGCCATCAAATGTATTTGCATGTCCATCTTAGGTATTGCCTTCTTCAGTGTTAATGCCGATATTGTCCTGTTTGGAACGAACTTACCGTCCATTATGTCAATATGCACTTTTTTTGCCCAGCTCAATAAGTGCAGTTTTTGCTTGAGTTCTTTCAGTGTGTGCACCAGTATTCCTGGAATTATCTCTGTCATCTTTCCAATCTCGCTATCTTCTTGATTCTTCGAACGTGCCTTTTTTCTCCTGAAAATGGCGTTTTCAGCCAAGTTAATGAAATCTGTTCTGCTTTTTTCTTTGAAAGCTCCCATCCGCTCAGGCACAATATGTTCGCGTCATTGTCCTGTCTGCTTAATTTCGCATTTTGCAGCGTCCAGACTGGTACTGCCCTGATTTTTCTGAATTTGTTTGCTGCTATGCATATTCCTTCTGCTGAACCGCAAAGAAGTATTCCTTTTCCTCCTCTCTGGATGGCTTTCGCAACTTTTTCTGCATAATCTGGATAATCGTCTCCTTTGATGAGTTTGTGTGCTCCCAAATCTTTCACAGTGTAGCCTTTCTTCTGCAAGAACTTCTTCAGGTGTTCTTTTAATACAAATCCTGCGTGGTCTGCTCCTATGTGCACTGTTTGTTTCATAATGGCGCTCCTCCTATCAATCTGGGCATGATGACAAAGGTAACAATAAGAAGGGCGATTAAGTATGCGATGAATACGGCTGCAATATTCCAAATAAGTCTTTTGTATTCTATTTGTTGGGCTTTTAACAGCTTGAATGCTATGAATGGGCCGAAAAGTCCGACTAGAAGTACTATTAGCTCGAATATTATGTTTCTTTGTGCAAATATCGTCGCAAGCGATCCAATTTGAGGATCGGGTCGTAATGATGCTGCCGTTTCAATAGTATATTTCATCAGATTTGTAAACATGCCTTCAATGATAACCACGATGGATGCTGGAATGTAGACAATGCTGATTTCTTGCATTGCTTCATCTGTTGGCATTTCTTTGAAAAGATAGTAGAAGACCAGTCCTGCAAGCAAACTCACTATGATAAAAAATGTGCGTATTTCCATGAATGATAATGAGAGTATTACGCTAAACAAAAGCATACAGATTAGTGTATATTCTAAAGTTCTCCAAAAAGTCATTTTACTGCCCTCCTACTCCAAGATAGATATTCTTTGCTTCCTTTTGTTATCGGCATTGCAACAATGCACGGATTTTCATAACAATGAATTTTCTTAACGACTTTCTCCAATGCTTTGTATTTCGTGTCAAAAGTCTTCACCATCATTACTGCTTCCTTATCGTGCTGGAATTTTCCTTTCCAGATATACTGGCAGTGAATGTTAGAAATAATGTTCACGCAGCTAGCTAGTTTTTTCTTTACCAATGCTGCGCCTATCATTTCCGCGTCCTTTTCATCTGGCACAGTAATATATACTAAAATCGGCTTCACGTGTCGGAAATCGCATGTGCGAAACCATTCACCTCTTGGTTTGATGATTGTTGAAAGCGATTTCCGAGCACGTTATGAAATGCGTGCATTTTGTATTGGTTTTCTACGCATTTCATAACGCTTTTCCATTGCTCCCGAACAATTGTATTCTGTGTTCGATAATCTGCTGCATTAAAGTGCGCGCAGGCGCTAAAATGTGTCTTGGATCAAAGTCTGACGGTTTTTCCTTCAGGAACTGCCTGACTGCGGCGTCAAAAGCTAATCTTAAATCAGTATCAGTGTTGACTTTGTTGATTCCTGATTGCACTGCAATGCGTATCTGATCATCTGGCACTCCTTCTGGCTTGCCTAGTTCTGCTCCATATCTGACTGCTTGCGTTACCAGCCATGCCGGTACTCCGGATGCACCATGCAGCACTAAAGGCATCTGCAATTTTTCCTTGATGACTTTCAATAAATGTATGTCCAAACGTGCTGTTCCTTCAAACTTGTATGCACCGTGAGACGTTCCGATTGCGACAGCAAGAGCATCAACTCCAGTTTTCTTTACAAATTCTACAGCAGCAACTGGATCAGTGTAGACTATTTCGCGTGCAATGATTTTCTCTTCTGCTCCGCCGATTGTGCCGAGTTCTCCTTCTACTCCGATGCCTGCCTTGTGCGCCCATTGCACCACTTTTTTGGTATTCTTGATATTTTCTTCGAATGGCAGGTGGCTGCCGTCGTACATTATCCCGGTCCAGCCCGCTTTGATGCATTTCTTGATAATATCCATGTCTCGTCCGTGGTCTAAGTGCAATGCAACAGGAACTTTTTGTTTTGCTGCAGCATATGCGAGTGCTTTCAGGTATTCCGTTCCTGCATACGCAATTGCTCCTTCAGATGTTTGCAGAATGACTGGTGATTTCTGCGCAACAGCTGCATTAATTGCTGCCTGCGCGATTTCCATGTTGTTTATGTTGAATGCTCCGACTGCGTACGTGCCTTTGTTTGCTTCTTTCAGGATTTTTTTGAGTGTTACCAACATTTTATGCCTCCGCGTTATTTGATTGTTTTACAATTTCTTTTTTGTTGAGCAGAATATTAGTCGCGCCGTAGTGCTGTATAACGCTGTTTGCTTCTGCAGCTCCCCATTTTAAAGCAGTCGGAATGTCTTGTCCATCAATCAGTGCTGCCAGGAAAGCGCTTGCAAATGAGTCTCCTGCTCCTGTTGTGTCGGCAATTGGCACGTCTTTTGGAACGATTGAATAGTGTTGGATTCCGTTGTACGCGAGCGCTCCTCTTGGTCCGTCTGTAATGACTACGATAGGGACGTGTTTCTGCAGTCTTTCCAGGATTTGCTTGGTATATCCCTTCATGCCGGTAAGCGCCTGTGCTTCTTCTTTGTTCAGGATGAGTACTGTGCACGCGTCAAGTATTGGCTTCAGGAATTTCATTCCTTTCTCTGCCAAGTAGAGTGACGGGTTAAACAAAAGTTTAATGCCGTTCTTTTTTGCATATTGCGCAATCGCGCATTGTGTCTTCCAGCTCTGTCCAAGCAGCGTTCCAAAATAGAACCATTTTGTCTTGAGTTTTTTCCATTGAATGTCTTTTGTTGTCATCAAGTTATTGTTGCCTTTGAACGTGAGAATCGTTCTATTCTTGTGCAGTCCTGACAGAATTACAGAGTATCCTGTGTGTCCCGCTGCTTTCACTCCAAGGAAATCTATTTTTTCTTTTTTTAATTTGTTCAGAACTACGTCCGCATTCATATCTTGTCCAAGTTTGCTGACAACTGCTGCTTTCAAGCCGAGCCGTGCGAATGCTGTTGCGGTGTTGACTCCTGAGCCTCCCGTATCTGTAACAAGCGTATCAATCAGTATTTTGGCGCCGATGGGCATGCACACGTCTTCGTGTGCGTGTATCTTTTCTATTTCTACATCTTTGCTTTTTGTAGTGATGAATACGTCTATGTTTGCTCCGCCTACGCTGATAACGTCGTACACCATCTTTTTGTTTCCTCTTTGTTTTTATTCATTTAAAGGTTATGTATTAAACGCCAGCACCAGGGCAGCGATTGCTACTCCTACGACAATCCCGAGCACTAAATGCGCTATTAGCAATGCTGCCCCGTGGTGGTGTTTGTTAACCTCGTGAACGTAAATTTCAGTTTTTAATGGCTGTTCGTGCTGCAGTTTGAGCACCGTTTTGTGCGGTGTGTGTATTATTTGCTTTTGAGGTTTTGTTATGGCAGGCATTTGTTCGTGCGCAAACTTAAGCATGGTCACATTTTTTGTTCTGACAATGCTTGGCTGCTGCATTGTCTGCTGTGCGGTTCTGATGATTTTTGGCTGTGTTAGTTCTTTGATTCTTCTTTCAACAATTGCTGCCATGCGTTCCTTGTCTTTTGTCGTTCGTGCTAATATTCCCAATGTTTCATCCTTTACGCACTTTTCTATCCAGTTGGCAAAGTCGTTTTTCTGTTCCGTGACGTGATGCGCGAACATGTCATCGCTCATCTGCCTGAGTTCTCTGCCTAATTCAGCGATATTCTTGATTTTTCTTCCGCCGATTAGTACAAATTCATTTTCTGGCGGAACGTCGCGTAAGTTCATGCGTGTGCCTTTTTCATGAGTTCTCTTACAAGATGTTTCAAAATCGCTCTTTGCGTGTCTATCCTGTTTTTTACGTGCCTCAGTTCATTTGCCAGGTGTTTTTCGCTGAACACGTGTTCTATCCAGTTGGCAAAGTGGTTTTCTGTTTCAGTCACGTAATGCCTGAAGTTTTCCTCACTCATAGTCTCTAATTCGTCTATCAGTTCATACACGCTTCTCAGTTTTCTGCCGTCTGGCAGGTTGAAACTGTATTTTTCCGGTGTTTTGCCTAAAACTTTTCGTGTTATGGTCACGTGTACGGTTGTTTTTGGCTTGTGGGAAGGTCTTGTTTTCCTGATTTTTGATTTGACGCGTCTTTGTTTTGTTCGTTTCATAACTTCACCTCTTTGACAAATCTTTTAATGGACTCAAACAGTCCTTGTTTATTTTTGAGTCTGAGCGTCATATCTTGCAATATGTTCATGTAATTGATGAAGCAGTCATATGGGGTATCGTATGGGCTGAAATATTTGTGCACGTCTCCATCGTTGAACCATTTGGTGCACATATAGTAGAAATGGTCGCTTGTCGTAAGTTTTTTCCACGAAGCAAGTAATTCTCTGTCTCCGCTTGCAAGCACGTCTTTTCGAATTGAGTAAATCTGTGCGTGCGCGCTTTGCTGCATTTTGTTGCCGAGCCATGCGCTCGTATCTCTTTCTACATCTGCCCAACTGATTGTCTGCTGGATGTCGAGTTCTTCTTTTGGCCGTATTTTCAGCAGTTCGCTGGGATGTTTGAAGCTTATGTTGTGTTTCTTCAGTGCAGCCGGCAAGTGTTTGAGGAAGTTGAATATTCCTGTGTCTTCCCATTGGTGCTCTCCGAATGTTTCATAGTCCATGAACAGGTTGATGCTGTCTCCGAGTATGGGCGCTATCCATCCTGCGTACTTTTCTGCTGTTAATGGCCAGCTGTTCCAGTGTTTATTGGAGAATCTGAATGCCACATCATCTGAAAGCCGGTAGTTCTTGAGCAGCAATCTCATTTTGCGCGTTTCTGCTGCCTTGTAGACGTAGTTGGGGCTTCGCCATCCTAGTATTGAGTCCCATCCTTCTGCGAGTATGCCTTTGAAACCAAGTTGTTCTGCAGTTTTGGCAATCTCATTATTGTAAACTAATTCTGTATTTCTGAATATCTTGGGCTTTTGTCCAAAGTAATTCTTGATTAATTTCTGGTGTTCTTTTATTTGTGAAGTAAATTCATCTTTATCCGCAAGCGCGGAGAGTGAATGGTTGCTTGTTTCTGTTAGGAATTCAACTGCTCCTGTTTCTGCAAGTTCTTTGAAACTTCTCAATACGTTGGGTGCGTATTTTTCAAATTGTTCAAGCGCGCTTCCAGTTATGCTGTACGTTACTTTGAAGTCGTCGTGTTTCGCAATAAGCTGTCTGATTATGCTGTTCGTTGGCAGGTAGCATTTTCGCGCTACTTTGAGCATTATTTCTTTGTTTTTTGCTTCGTCAAAGTATCTTGAGTGTTTTCCAATATCAAAGAGCGTGTATCGTGCCAGTCTGAATGGCTGGTGTACTTGGAAGTAGAGGCAGACGTCAGTCATGCGTGCTCACCTCGGACGTGATGATACGTGTCTCTTACTTTTCGTGCTGGCTCGTCAAGGTTGAACTTTTGCACTTCGTGCATGCCGTGTTCTTTCAGTTCCTCTTTGAGTGCTTGATGCCTGAGCACTGCCACAATCTTGTTGGTCATTTCATCAATATCCCAGAAGTCTACTTTAAGCGCGTGCTTGAGCACTTCTGCCACGCCGCTCTGCTTACTTATAATGACTGGAGTGCCGTTTTTCAGGCTTTCAAGTGCAACAAGTCCGAATGGTTCTGAGACGCTTGGCATTACATAGATGTCTGCTGTCTTGAATGCTCTATGAACATCGTCTCCTGACAACGCACCTGTGAAGATGATTTTGTTTGTTATTCCAAGTTCTGCCGCGCGATTAATTATGCGTGGCAGCATGTCTCCGTCTCCCACAATGACGAATTTCGTATCCGGCTCGTATGTAAGAACTTTCTTGGCTACTTCTATGAAATAGTCCGGTCCTTTCTGGAGTGTTATTCTTCCCAGGAAGAGCACTATCTTATCTTTTTTGAGAGGCGTGTCAAATGATGGAACGTCAACATCATCAATTCCCCAGTGCACGACGTCTATCTTCTCTGCCGGTATCTTGTAATGCTTGATGATGTTTTGTTTTGTGTAGTTGCTGTTCGTGATTATTCTGTCTGCTTCTTTTAGTCCAAGCCATTCTATGTGGCTGATTCTGTCGTCTGGATTTTCTCCTGTTCTGTCGAATTCTGTTGCGTGCAGATGCACAACCAACGGCTTCTTACTGGCTTTTTTCGCATTTATGCCTGCCTGATAGGTCATCCAGTCGTGTGCGTGGATGATATCATGCTCTTCTTCTTTTGCAATGTATTTTGCCAATGCTGCATAACGCTGCACTTCTTCAAACAAGTCTCTTCCGTAGACGTGTTTTTTCTTGTTGCCGCTGATTGTTATGTGTTCTTCATAAGATGATGAAGTCATATACGCCATCAGCGGACTTTCGACTTTTCTTATTTTGACGTTCCTTGCAATGTTGGAAGAGCCAACCAATTTCACAAACTTGGCTTTTGCTCCTTCTGGCGTTACTGGCATGACAAATGTTACTTCACACCCGTTTCGCGCCAGTCCTTTTGTCAGTCCATAGCATGCTGTTCCTAGTCCTCCTGATTTGAATGGTGGGAATTCCCATCCGAACATGAGAACTTTTAGTTTGCTCATGTTCTTGCCTCCCATGCGGCCGGGACGGCTTTTGGTATGTCGGAAATCAAAGATTTCCGAGCATGCTCGGAAATGCAAAGCATTTCCGACATGTCGCGGGATTGTAGCGCAGCGGAAATCCCGCTTGAGTGCTTTAGATCAAACCTTTTGCAAAGGTTTGATGAGCATCCGAACATGAGAACTTTTAGTTTGCTCATCTGGCCACCTTCAGCCGGTAAATCTTGACGTATTCGCTTACAAATACTGGTTCAACCAGTCCTTTTCCAGAAAGATAGATGAGGTGATTGTCAACCGTGCGCCAGGTTAATCCCGTATTTTCAGCTATTTGATTGACTGTCCTCTGCCCCATTAGCAGGTCGCGTAGAATTATCTGCCTGATTTCCTTGAAGTGCCTTCTGGGTTGTCTTTCACTCAACACGTATACCTATTTCGTATACTGCTATATTAATCTTTATGTCTATAAAAAGATTATCTTATGCTTATTTTAGATTATTCTTATGCTTAAAATTTAGTAACTTCAGAGTGACAAAAAAGGAAAAGTTTATAAACGAATGAATTATCAATAATGCATGAAAGATAAACCTGAGAGATATCGGCAATTAGAAGAAAGAGTTTGGGCTAACTTAAATCAGAGTGGATTACTCCCTAAGATTGTAGCAAAAAGTGGGCATGCTGGTGATACTTTAGAATATGCTGGTGTAGAGTTCTGGAATGAATTTCAATTAAATAAAAGTACTCATCAATATATGATGTGGATTCAAATAATGATTCAACATAAAAAACATCGTCAACCCGTAACACCAAAGATTTATAGATTTACAAAAGGTGCAGATGAACAACGAGGGATTTGTGAACAAATTTGGGAAGGGGTTACAGAAGGCGATATTCAGTATATGGCACATGTAGCAGCTGAAGAATATAGTGCGGGAAGGCGCTGGATGGATAATTCACAAAGAGTTAGTATGGATAAATTTTTCCCAGCTATTCAGAGAAAGGACGTTGTTGTTGAATTAATTCCTGATCTCGCCCAATATAAAGTATATATTAAAAATAAGTAAGTTCCTCTTCTTTCTTTTTTAGTCGTTCTCGTGATTGAAAATCATGAAGAGTATGCAAAGTTGTCGTAGCCGTACAAAATGTCTCACCTTTTCGGCCGATTTAATCGAGGCATTAGATTAATACGGAGAAGAACATTAAATCTTACGTTGATACTTTCCCATCAACTCTGTTTCCGCCAGAACATGTCCTTTGATTGCTTCTAGAACTTGTTCTTTAGTCGAGCCTTCAGGCAAACTCAGCATTGTGTCAAGTGCAAACAGCTTGAAGAAATATCTGTGTTCTCTGTCTGGCGGGCATGGCCCGGTGTATTTTGCTTCTCCTCTGCTGTTGTTTCCTTGGGTTCCAGGCGCTTCGCCTTCTGATATTTTTGTAACATCTGGCTTTATGTTGAAAATTACCCAGTGATCAAATACGTCCTTGCCGATTCGCTGTTTTGCAAAGTCGGGAATGTCAGGATCGTCCATTATTAGCACTAAACTTTTCGCATTCGCAGGAACATCAGAAAAAACTAATGCTGGATTAACATTCTCTCCGTCGCAGGTATATTTAGAAGGAATTTTTCCTTCGTGCTGGAATGCAGGGCTGGATAGTTTCATACTTTTCACCTCAGGAGTAAGTGTTTTTTGAGGAATAATTTCAATTGTTGGAACTTTAGGCGCAACAGAAGTCATAACTTCCTGCGCTGGTACTGAATGTGCCGGCGGCTGCCGTGGCACCATGCATGCAACTAACAATAGCAATATTATCCATTCATTTCGCATAATCCATCAGCAGGGATTTCATGGTGAAAATGCCGAATGCTTTCTTGTTCTTTACAAGCACAATGCTGCATACTCCTTCTTCTTCCATTAATGCGACAGCATCAGGCACTTTTGTTTCCGGAGAAGTGCAGCATAATTGTTTTCTGCTCAATAAGTTTCTTATCGGCAGGTTTGACATTTTTGTCTTCTCGCCGTGTCCGTATCCTGTTCGTTTGCCTCTCTGGTGGCTGGCTGCTTGCGATATTTTTTGTGCCTGCATTCCCCAAAAGTTCGGGTTGTCCAATAAGTCTGACATTGCTACCATGCCTATTACTGCGTTTTCCTTGTCGACTATTGGCAGGTGGTCTATGCTTTCTCTGCTGAGAATCCTGATTGCAGCATCAATTCCGTCGTCAGCGCTGGCAGTTATGAGTACTGGCGAGAATTCCTGGCAGGATACCTTTGCGTATTCACGGGCTATCTCATGCACGACGTCGCTTGCCTGCACGATGCCGATGACCTTGTCCTTCTCTAAAACAGGAAGCACGTGGCTGTCAGAGCTTGACATTAGCTTGCATATTTCTTTTATATCCGTGTCAAGTGAAAGTTCCGGCACGAAGAATGCTGTTTTTGATTTTGATCGTTTTTTTGTTATATTTCCCACTTTCATCGTTGTAGGGTCTATTCTGCTGGAAAGCAGGAATCTTTTGGCAACCATGCCTAAATACTTCTTGCCGTCGAATACGAGTGCATAGTGTTCTTTTGCTTTTTTTAGAGCTCCCAGAAGCACAGAAACAGTATCGCTGATATCGACAGAAATGTAGTCTTTTCGCATTAAGTCTTGTGCTGTTACCATTTAATCACCTTTTTTGTTGTTATACGTGCAGTTTATTTTAAATCTTTCTTCGTTAACTATATATATTCGTAATTCCAGCTGTTTTTTGTGGTCGAACATTATCTTCTCACAGAAAAAGAGGTCCTTGCAGAGCTGAACGTGTCTGATAAGGGTTTGTCTAGCGCAGAAGCAGCTGAGCGTCTCAAAATATACGGTCACAATCAGATTCGTGAGGCAGAAGAACTTCATCCGTTCTTCATTTTTTTGGGCCAGTTCAAGAGTCCTATTGTGTGGATTTTGCTGGCAGCAATGATTATTTCTTTGGTGGTTAAGGAGTATGTTGATTTTTACGTTATTGGTGCCATTGTCGTCTTGAACGCAATTCTTGGTTTTGTTCAGGAATATCGGGCTGAAAGGGCGATCGAAGCGCTCAAGAAAATGATTTCCTTGAAGGCAACGGTACTGCGTGACGGGCAGGAATCGGAAATTGATGCGTCAGAAGTTGTTCCTGGAGATATTATTTTGCTTGATACTGGAGACAAAATTCCTGCAGATGCGCGTCTGCTGGAGTCTGTAAATTTGCAGACTCAGGAGGCAGCCTTGACTGGAGAAAGCCTGCCTGTGAAGAAAGAATTGGAAACGTTCAAGAAAGAGCTGGCTGTTGCCGATAGGCATAATATGCTTTTTTCAAGTACCATTATTACTAACGGCCACGCGCGTGCCGTTGTTACTGGAACCGGCATGCATACTGAGATTGGTAATATTGCGCGTATGATTCAGGAAGCCAAGCCAGAAGCAACTCCTTTGCAGAAGACGCTGAAGAAATTGGGCGCTTATATCGGTGTGATGGTTGTAATTGTTGCAGTTATTGTGTTTATTGTGGGCGTTTTGAAGATTGACCAGCCGGTTACGGCTGTCCTGCTCACAGCAATTGCGTTGGCTGTTGCAGCTATTCCTGAAGGTTTGCCTGCAGTAGTTACTGTTGGCCTTTCTATTGGTGTTCAGCGTATGGCGAGGAAGAATGCGCTCGTGCGCAACCTGCCAAGTGTTGAAACGCTTGGCGCTTGTTCGGTCATTTGCAGCGACAAGACTGGCACCTTGACTCATAACGAGATGACCGTGCGCAAGTTGTATGTTAATCGTCAGGAAGTTGAGGTTGCAGGCTCTGGTTATTCTCCTGAGGGCTATTTTTCAAAAGATTCGAAAGCATTTGAGCTTTTATTGCGTATTGGCGCTTTGAATAATAATGCGAAGCTGAAGCTTGAGAATGATTCTTGGCAGGTTATTGGTGATCCGACCGAGGCTGCTTTGATAGTGGCTGCCAAGAAAGCGAAATTTGATGTGGAAACATTGCACGATGAATGCCCTCGTGTCGGCGAGATAGAATTCACGAGTGAGCGCAAGCGGATGACAACTCTGCATTCTGTTGGCAAGACTAAGGTTGCTTATGCAAAAGGTGCTCCTGAGATTGTATTGTCACTGTGCTCCAAGATTCTGGTTAATGGTCATGAGCAACGGCTGACAAGAGAGGAAAAGCAGGCTATTATTTCTCAGAATGAGAAGTTTGCAAATCAGGCTTTGAGAGTTTTGGGTTTTGCTTACAAGAAATTGGATGCAAAGAGCGATCCTGAAAAAGAAATGGTTTTTGTTGGCTTGCAGGCGATGATCGATCCTCCACGCAGAGAAGCGAAAGAGGCTATTGAAAGGTGCGAGACTGCTGGAATCAAGGTTGTTATGATTACTGGCGACCATATATCTACTGCTCAGGCTGTTGCCAAGGAGCTTGGAATTAGAGGTCGTGCTATTACTGGTCTTGAGCTCGACCAGATTAGCGACTTGTCAGAAGAAGTTGAGAATATTGCCATTTATGCTCGCGTGAATCCTGCTCATAAGCTGAAGATTATCGGTGCGTTGAAGGCAAGAGGCCATATTGTTGCCATGACGGGTGACGGTGTTAATGACGCTCCTGCGTTGAAGAAGGCGGACTTGGGCATTGCTATGGGCATAACCGGCACTGATGTTGCGAAGGAAGCTTCTGGAATGATTTTGGCCGATGACAATTTTGCAACTATCGTCAGGGCTATCGAGGAAGGCAGGAGGATTTTTGACAATATTCAGAAGTATTTGGCGTATCTTTTGTCTGGAAATATTGGTGAGGTGCTTGTAATTCTGTCGAGCATCCTGCTTGGCTTGCCTCTTCCTTTGATCGCAATCCAGATTTTGTGGATTAACCTTGTGACCGATGGCTTGCCTGCTTTGGCTTTGGGTGTTGACCCTGTTGAGCCTGGCGTGATGCAGCGTCCTCCAAGAAGGGCAAATGCGAGTATTTTCACAGGTCTTGCTCCTTACATTTACATTTATCCTGTCTTGTTGACAATTGCCACGATTTGGCTGTTTGACGTGTTCCAGTCTCATGGGTTGGCAAAAGCGCAGACTGTTGCTTTCACGTCTATTGTTATGTTTGAGCTTTTCCAGGCCATCGGCTGCAGAAGTGTTCACAAGCCTGTGTTTGCTGTTGGCTTATTTGCTAATAAATGGCTCTGGGTTGCTGTTGCGTCTTCGTTTGCACTGCAGTTGTTGATAATGTACGTGCCTTTCCTGCAGGGCGTGTTTCATCTGGTTGCATTGTCTTTGAAGGAATGGCTTATGATAACTGGTGTTGCCCTTACCGGATTTATCTATTTAGAAATTCACAAGTTCTTAGCACATCGGTAATCCGCTTTGCGGATTCCGACTGTGCTCGAAAACTTGGAGTATCATAATATGATTTTAGCAAGTTTTCGACAAGAAAATAAAAGAAATTACTTTTTTCTGCGCCTTTCTGAAACTTCGTACGTCTCAAGTGATCCAGTCACTGGTGCTTGTTGTCTTATGTTTGCCAGGCAGATTACAAGTCCTGCAATGTTTATCAGCAGTGCAAATGCAGATGTGGTAAAAGTGTCTGTGATGTGGAACAGCCAGACCACGTTGGCGATGGACAGTGCGAACAAGATTGAGCTTAATGGGTATGCCCATGGTTCATCTATCCATAGTCCGAATAATACTGCAAATGTTACAAGTCCGATGATGCATATGAACAATATTTCCCAGCCGTAATATTTTGGCATTTTTGTTTCCAGCAGCAGTGCTGCAAACAGGTTTAACCCCAGTAAAATGATTGCCATAAATGCGCCCATGTCAGAAGCTTTCATGTAACTTTTCCTCCTTGCTGAAATTTCACTGTTGCCCTTCTTAATATATTTTTCTATCATTGAGGAGTAACAGGTAAGTGATGAATTTCTGACTTCTTCTTTGTAAACTGGCGCGCCGCCTTGGCGTAACCAAGGTAAATTTTTCTCCCCTTGCATGCACAGGGGAGAAAAATTTAGTCATGACCGGCGCGGCATTCGTAAAAATACTTAAATACTGGTGCTTGTGAAGGTTTAGTATGTACGACGTAGTTATTGTTGGGGCTGGCGCTGCTGGTTTGACAGCTGCAATTTATGCCGGCAGGAAGAAGCTGAAATGCATTTTAATTACTGGTCCAAACATCGGCGGCGAGACAAATACTACTAATGATATTCAGAATTATCCTGGCTATGAAGGTCCTGGCCCTGAATTGATGAAAAAGTTCTGGTCTTCTGCAAAGAAGTGGGGCTGCGAGATTAATGAAGCAATGGTTGCGAAGATTACAAAAACAAAGAATTTCTCAATTGAGTTGAATGATGGCAGCAAGCTAGAATCAAAAACCATCATTCTGTGTTATGGCCGTGAAAGAAGAAAGCTGAACATTCCTGGTGAGGACAAGTTCTTCGGAAGAGGATTAAGCACCTGCACCACTTGTGACGCGCCTTTATTTCCAAATAAAGACACGGTAGTTATTGGCGGCGGCAACAGTGCGCTGGAGGGAGCTTTAGAGCTTTCTCGTATTGCAAAAAAGGTTTATCTTGTGCATAGGCGCGATAAATTTAGAGCGGATGAAGTCACAGTCGAGCACGCAAAAAAAGATCTGAAGATTGAAATCATTACAAATCATATTCCTGTTGAAATTACTGGTGACAAATTTGTGAAATCTCTTATCATTGAGGATGTGAACACGAAAAAGCGTCGTGAACTTTTAGTGCAGGGCATTTTTTCAGAGATTGGCTGGGATGCTCACACCAAAATGGTTGATGGATTGGTAGACGTTAATGCTATTGGTGAGATTGTTGTTGATATTTTGTGCAAGACAAAAACTCCTGGATTGTATGCGTGTGGTGATGTTACTGTTGTTCCTCACAAGCAGACTGTTATCAGCGCAGGGATGGGCGCTGTTGCTGTTTTGGAAGCGTATCGTTACGTTACTGGCGGTACTCCTACTGGCGAGTACGTCAAATAATCTTAAATAGCCTTATTCTCTATACTATAGTATGAACGTGATGCGCTCGCTGTTTGGCATTACTGTTGTTGTTGCTTTAGTCTTGTTTCTTTTTGTTGCTGTTGAAGGCAGCATGAGCCAGTCCTGTCAGTGTTACTTTGTTGGCAGTTGCGAGTATGACGAGCATCATATCGGCTTCCGTTACAGGCAGTGCACGGGCAGTTGTTATGCTTACAGTGATTGGATGCGGGAGCCCAAGTGCCAGTATCCCAACGAGAAGCCGCGAGATGTTTGGAGAGAGTTGGGTTACTAGATTTTGATGCTTGATAAGAGCGT
Source organism: uncultured Methanosarcinales archaeon (assembly GCA_964637115.1). Taxonomy (GTDB): domain Archaea; phylum Nanobdellota; class Nanobdellia; order Woesearchaeales; family ARS49; genus CABMGU01. The sequence continues at coordinate 38,491 of CAZWVL010000008.1, read as the reverse complement.
TTGTTCAAATAGTAACTACTAATAAATGACTAAAAATAGAAAACTTAATAAATAACTCTGTATAGTTTATTCTATATGGGTTTCGGTGACTTCCTGAAAAGGAATTGGCGAAAAATCGCCTTTTTTGGCGGATTGTACACTTGGTATCTCTTTACAGGAGGTTCTGGATCAACACCAACTGAACAAAAATATACGCTTCCTTCTGAAATGCACATAAAGAAGGCGACATTCTTTCAAAAAAGCAAAACAAAACCTGAAGAAGAGCCAGAGCAGAAAAATCCGCAAACTCTTGAGAACATAGTGAGCACTTCTGAAATTGATTTTTCAAAGCCATTTACTATCGAGACTGATCGATATACCATTGTTAATGACGCCGACTGGTTGCCTTCACGCCTCATCGGTCATGTTATGTGCATTCCAGGAAAAGTGTACTTTGGAGATTTGGGTGTTGGTTGGGGTCTTGATGCAAAGAGAGCAAAAACGGCACTTGCATTATTGGAAAATGATACAAGCATAAAAGATATCACAGTAAGATTGAACCACAATGAAGCTTTTTACGATTGGTACCGCATGTTTGCAGAAGACAATCTTTCTAAAAGAAACAATTTATTTGCACGACTAACGCTCGGCAGCCTGATAGCTTTCAAAGATGAGATTTGGGCTGAATTTGCCCGCGGAGATTATTACAATCCAATGACCAAAACTGTTGTTGTGTATAGCAACGTTGAATCTATTATTGCACATGAAATCGGGCATCACCAAGATAGCCAACGCTTCGACTCTGACTGGGAATATCTCTTGGGAAGGGTGTTTCCACCATTGATGCTTCACCAAGAATGGAACGCAAGTAAGCATGGACATGGCAGCCTTCATGAAGAGGACCGCAATCAATTTTATCGTTACCTAATCCCAGCCTTCACAACTTACATTCTTGCAGGTTTGTACTTAAGCAAAAAAATGTTACAGCGAGCAAAACTGAAGGCTGAGGGTAAGAAAGATGACCTCGATAAAATTGAACCAGAAGACCGCCCAGATGTGGATCCCTTGGAGACTTTAAGGCACTTTGTCACACTTAATGTTGCTTATTATGGGGGCGCTGGCGCATATAGTTTATTTGCCGCGGCTAATTCTCCAACACTGATAGACTGTGGCCTATTCATAGGAGGCGTTTATGCAACAAAAAAAGTTTGCGACGTTATTTTGAAGAGGATTGTTCCATACACGCACGAGGAGTAAGAAATCATATTTTGACTGCAATCATCAACCCTGCCATTTGCATGTGCTTCTAGAACTCTTCCTGCATTATTTCTTTGAGCATTCCTTTTCTCTTCAGGAGCTCAACCTGTATTGGTCTGTATTTGAAGACAACATCTCCTTTCTCGTCTCCGCCTAATTCCCATGGTTCTATTAATAAAATGTCGCCTTCTCTCACCCATAATTTTCGTTTTAATCTGCCGGGAATCCTGCAGATGCGCATCTTTCCGTCCATGCAGCGCACTTTCATTCTGCTGCCGCCTACTCTTTGTTCGCAAACGCCTAGAACTTGTCTGCCTCGAGGAATGGGCGTTCTTCTTATTTCTTCCTCTTGCTGTTGTTGTTGCTGTTGTTGTTCTTCTTTCTTGCTCATGTGAGGATATTTCGAGAAGGTGGGTTTATAAGGCTTTCTGAACAGCATCAATAGCTAAGTGTCGCGATTCTTTTTCGTTCACACTTTCATGGTTTATTCCGCGGACGCATCCCACAGAACATCAAAATATGTCTTGAAGCTTTCTGCAACAAGTCTGTTGCTTATAATGATGGTCATTGGAGTTTTGTGTCGCGTCGTAATGGATACGCTGTCATTTCCGTATATCACGACTCGTGAATGCGTTGGTCCTGCTTTGGGCAGATATTTGACTTGTGTATAAGCTAAGTTTTTGCGGCGTTCTCCGAAGCGTTTTGCATCCTGATTGAATATTTGCAGAGCCCGAACTTTTTTTTGAGCGCGCCTTTTGCTGAAGTCATCCCAATATCCGAGCATGTCTGTATAGCCTGATGATGAGTTTCCGAACTCGTAGAATGAATCGCCGGGTTTGGATTTTCTTAGGAATGTTTCACAGACGTTTTTTATGCCTTCGTTTCCTTCAAAGAACTCGATTTCTCCATGGGATTTTTTTTCTTTCATGAAATTTTTAAAAAAAGGAAGAGTTTTCTCAAACGATGATCTCTGGTATCTTAACAATTCTTCTTTTTTTCTGATATGGTCTAGAATTCTTCTAGGATGGGCCGCGCTGAAACAAAGAATATTATTTCGCTTAATATGGCTCACCAATCCTTTTTTTGATAGTCTTTCAAGAATTTCGTATAGTTTTGATCTTGAAACTCCTGCGTGCTTTGCGATTGTGCCTGAAGTTGAGTTGCCCAGTGTCAGCAAGGCAAGGTAGACTTTTTCCTCTCCAGGGGTAAACCCTATCTCCCGCAAACGTCCTTCCATTGCTCATAGGGTGGCGTGTGCGTTTATAAATGCTTTCCTTGTGTTACCTACCGGGGGGACACACTGACTTATAACGCTATTGCCTAAGTTATCCTCGGAGAACACATGTACACTTGGAAGCCGGCGCGTGATTGTCTTAGATTGCTTGTTTTATCATTTTTGTTTATTTTGAGCTCTGTTGCTGTATCGGCTGCAACAGTAACTCTAGCAACTGGTGGCGGGGCAATTTCAGCGGATGATGTTGGTGGCGCGTACACAACGCTTACAGGGCCTGCTCTTGCCGAGACTGCTGCTTCTGATATTAAAGCTGGAACAATCATTCTTCAAATTCCTTCTGGTTTTGAGTTTGACACGGGCTCGCCGGCTGTTACGGTGTTGTTGGAAAGGACTGCCGGTTCTGGTCCTGACACAAAGAATATCAATAGTGCAGCCAATGGCACATCGCTTAATATTACATCGGTGAACACAACAGTGATTGTTTTCACGGTTTTGAATGTTTCGAACGGCGGTGTCAGGAATCGTTTGACCTGGCAGAATGTCCGTGTGCGGCCGACAGCGGTATCGCCTTTGGCGAGCGGAAACATCACGAAGATGGGCACGTCAGTAATTGCCTCAGTTTCCAATGGAACAAATCTCGGAACCCTGACTGAGGTTGCAGGTGCACCAGATACAACACCTCCTGTTATCACGCTTGTTGGTTCTACTCCTGTAACCATAGAAGCAGGCAGCGCTTATGTTGATGATGGTGCCACTGCTTTGGATAATGTTGACGGAGACCTTACCGGTTCTATTGTTGTTGTGAATCCTGTTAATACTAGTGCTCTTGGCGCTTACATCGTGACTTACGATGTTTCTGATGCTGCTGGAAATGACGCGGTTCAAGTTACGCGTACTGTTAATGTTGTTGATACTACCGATCCGGTTATTTCTTTGGTTGGTTCAACTCCAGTGAATGTTGAAGTTGGTTCTGTTTATTCTGATGACGGTGCGACTGCTCTTGATAATTACGACGGTGATTTGACTGGTTCTATTGTTACTGTCAATCCGGTCAACACGAGTGTTGTTGGTGCGTACATAGTTACTTATGATGTTTCTGATGTTGCTGGAAATGACGCAGCTCAAGTTACGCGTACTGTTAATGTTGTTGATACTACTGATCCTGTGATTTCTTTGGTTGGTTCAACTCCAGTAAATATAGAGGTAGGCGGCGCTTATGTTGATGACGGTGCCACTGCTTTGGATAATTACGATGGTGACTTATCAGGTTCTATCGTAACAGTTGATCCTGTTAATACGAGCGTTGTTGGCGCGTATGTTGTTACGTATGATGTTTCTGATAGTTCTGGTAATTCTGCTGTTCAGGTTACTCGTACCGTTAATGTTGTTGATACTACTGATCCGGTTATTTCTTTGGCTGGCTCAACTCCAGTAAATATAGAAGTAGGTAGCGTTTATGTTGATGATGGCGCAACTGCTCTTGATAATTACGATGGTGATCTGACTGGCGCTATTGTTACTTTTAATCCTGTTAATACCAGTGCTCTTGGCGCTTACACCGTAACTTATGATGTTTCTGATAGTTCTGGTAATTCTGCAGTTCAGGTTACGCGTACAGTGAATGTTGTTGACACCAGTGTGCCGGTTATCACGTTAACAGGTTCAACTCCAGTAAATGTTGAGGTTGGTTCTGTGTATGTTGATGATGGTGCGACTGCTTTTGATGCGGGAGATGGTGACCTTACCGGCTCTATAGTTACTGTTAATCCTGTGAATACCAGTGCTCTTGGTGCTTACATTGTGACTTACGACGTGTCTGACAGTTCTGGTAATGCTGCTGTTCAGGTTACGAGAACTGTTAATGTTGTTGATACTACTGATCCGGTTATTTCTTTGGTTGGCGTAACTCCTGTGAATGTTGAAGTTGGTAGTGTTTATGTTGATGATGGTGCGACTGCTTTTGATAATTATGATGGCGACCTAACAAGCTTTATTGTTGTTGTTAATCCTGTGAATACCAGTGTTCTTGGCGCTTATATCGTGACGTATGACGTGTCTGATAGTTCTGGTAACGCGGCTACTCAAGTTACGCGTACTGTTAATGTTGTTGATACTGGTATTCCTGTCATTACGTTAGCTGGTTCAACTCCTGTTGTTGTGGAAGTTGGCGGTGTTTATGTTGATGATGGCGCGACTGCCTTGGATGCTGGAGATGGCGACCTTACCGGTTCTATTGTTGTTGTGAATCCGGTTAATACTAGTGCTCTTGGTGCTTACGTCGTGACTTATGATGTTTCCGATTCTTCCAGCAATGCTGCAGTTCAGGTTACGCGTACTGTTAATGTTGTTGATACTACTGATCCAGTTATCTCTTTAGTTGGTTCGACTCCAGTAAATGTTGAGGTTGGTTCTGTGTATGTTGATGATGGTGCTACTGCTTTGGATAATTACGACGGTGACTTATCGGGGTCTATTGTAACAGTTAATCCTGTTAATACAAGCGTTTTAGGCGCTTACATCGTGACGTATGATGTCTCTGACAGTTCAGGCAATGCGGCTGTTCAAGTTACTCGTACTGTTAATGTTGTTGATACGACTTTACCAGTTATTTCTTTGGTTGGTAGTGATCCTGTGACTGTTGAGGTTGGTAGTGTTTATGTTGATGATGGTGCTACTGCTTTGGATAATTATGATGGTGATCTAACTGGTTCTATTGTTGTTGTTAATCCTGTTAACACGAGTGCTCTTGGAGTTTACACTGTGACTTACGATGTTTCTGACAGTTCAGGCAATTCTGCTGTTCAAGTCACAAGAACTGTGAACGTTGTTGATACGACTTTGCCAGTTATTTCTTTGGTTGGCTCTGACCCTGTGACTGTGGAAGCAGGCAGTGTTTATGTTGATGATGGTGCAACTGCCGATGACAATTATGATGGCAATATTACTGGTTCAATTGTGACCGTTAACCCAGTGGACACGAGTATTTTAGGAGCTTACATCGTCACGTATGATGTTTCTGACAGTTCAGGTAACGTCGCAATTCAAGTTACGAGAACTGTTAATGTTGTTGACACAACGCCTCCTGTTATCACTATCTTAGGCTCTAATCCGGCCACAATCACAGTTGGTTCTTCTTATGTTGACGCCAGCGCGACAGCTTCAGACAATTTTGACGGAAACGTTACAGGATCTATTGTTGTAACCAATGGCGTTAACTTTTCTGTTGTCGGCACATATAATGTTACTTACGACGTTACTGACTCTTCAGGAAATTCTGCACAGGCCGTACGCAATGTTAGTGTCGTTGCAGCTCCTGCTCCTGCATCTGTTGGCGGTAGTGGAGGCGGCGGAGGTGGCGGTTCGAGTCACCGTCCTCTTTCAACAGGTCACGGTCCTCCTACTGGAGGCGAACCTGCAGCAGCTCCTGCTGCGCAGCCAGGACCTGGCAGTTTTGGTGGTGGCGCAACGCTTGCTTCAGATGAATCAAAAAAGCCTATTCCGGCGTTTATTCCTGAGCAGGTCTCTTCATTTGCTGGAGGAGAAATTACTGGCGCTGTGGCAGTTGAACCCAGTTCTGTGAACTGGTTGTGGTGGATTTTGTTGCTTATCCTTATCGCTCTGGCAATTATAGGCATTTGGTATTCTCGTAGAAATAAATAAGTTAGGTTTATTTCAGCGTCAATGCGTATGTTGCAGAAAGTTTTGCCATTCTTTTGATCATTGCTTTGCGAGCTTCAAGATAAGCTTTGCCGTGGTTGGTGAATTTCTGTTTTGCTTGAGCGCAGACTTCTTTTGCAGTGTTTTTATGGTGGCTTAGAAGGAACTTTCCGTAGCTCAGTCCAAGTTTCACTTTGCTGATTAAGCTTACCGGCTGTTTTTCTTTCAGTTCTTTTTGCAGGAAGAAAAATTTTGCATATAGTGCTGCAGCATCATCTGGTGATAAGTATTGTGATAAGTCAAAATCTCTGAATGTGTGCATTGCTTTGAGTATTTGTTCCTCGTCTCCTCCAAAGAATTTGGTCAGATGATACGCTATCTTGTGCGCATATCTGTGGGATAGTTTTTTCTTCATGCCTTCTGTTATCTTTAACAAATGCGGCTCTTTCTCAAGAATTGAACAGTTGACTGAGTGGTCTATCAGGTAGTGTGCTGCCAGCGATACTTTTTCTGAACTAAACTCGTATTGTTCAAGTAATTCTCTTGCTGCAGGCAGGTGTGGATTGACAAACTGCGTGTCTATTACTCTGTCAAGTTCCTCGTGCATTATCATTCCTATCGCTAATGGCGCGTATTTCGGGTCTGTTTTCAGCAAATATTGAAGGAATTGTTCTGCTCTGCCGTGCACTGATTTGATTATTCCGAATTCTTGCAGGTCTGGCAGGACGCTTCCTAAAGAAACTAGCGCGAAATTGAAGCTTTTCTTGCGCAGTTTGAAATGTTCAAACAACTTCTTGCAACTGTCCACATGTAATGCAAATGCTGGCATAGTGACCGCGGGGGTTGAAGGGGGACGGCGGTTGAGCCCCCCTGAATATAATTGCGTAGCCTAAATCAACCCACTTACCACTGGACATATGTGCGCAGCGTTTATAAACGTTGTGCGGAAACTCATCTGTAAAGAGGTAAACTATGTTATCCCAATCATTTGTCCTGCTGCCGAATGTCAAGCATCGTACTGAGTCAAAAATCTGGAGCCAGAAAATTCATTCTTGGGATGATTTTCTTGCCGTGCAAAAGGTAACCGGTCTTAGTAATGCGCGAAAGGAGACTTTTGACTGGAAGTTGCAGGAAGCAAAGCAGCGTTTGCGCGATGAGGATGCTGTTTTCTTTTCTCAAAAGATTCCTTTTTCTGACCAATGGCGTCTTTACAATGAGTTTAAGGACGAAGCTGTGTATCTTGACATCGAAACAAATGGTTATTACAGCGGCATTACTGTCATCGGAATGTCTGATGGAGTTGATGCAAAGACTTTTGTGCGCGGCTTTAATCTTGATCGTTCATTAATTTTGAAGGAATTGGAAAAATACAAGATGATTGTTACTTTTAACGGTGCATCATTTGACCTTCCTGTTATCGAGCGTTACTTCAACATTAAACCAAACATTCCTCACGTTGATTTGCGTTTTGTCTGCCAGAAAGTCGGCTACACTGGCGGCTTGAAGTCAATTGAAAAGCAGTTAGGCATTAAACGCCGTGCTGAAGTTGAGGGAATTTCAGGAGAGGATGCTGTTTATTTGTGGGAGATGTGGAAAAGCACTGGCGACAGAGATTATCTTAACAAGCTTGTGATGTACAATGAAGAAGACATTCTGAATTTGCGTCCTCTTGCCGAGAAAATGATTCCTGAACTTTGGCTTAAGGTAAGAGGCCTGTGACAAATCCCGCTATTCCAAACAAGTCCGTTCCCGTGAACCATTTCAGCAAGAATGCTGCTGCAATGATGAAGAGTGCAGTGGAAATAATCGTGCGCAGCATTCCTCCAAGGAATTTTAGGGCAATCACTGCCAGAATGATTAAGCCGATGAAGATGATGATTGAAAGCGCCATTTTCTTGAAATTAATTACTGCGTATTTAATTGTTGGTGTTTATTCAAAGCTTTATTCTAATATGCTAAAAGACTATCCGAAAAAGTGAGAATTTTGCCCTAGGATTACCAAAGATTTAAATAAAATAGTTGGTGATTTATAACAATGAACTTTCGTTTTACAAGAGCTAAATTGTTTGTATCGATTATTGCATCAGTCCCTTGGTGGTATGTTGTCCGTCTATTTTCTCAAGCAACGTGTTTACCTGCCCAATGTCCAGACTATCAAAACATATATAGAATGATGGCGCTCTTTACAATCGATCCTTGTACATGCTGGTCTTTAGGGCAAACCCTTTTGCGTGATGTAATTATTCTTATTCCCGCGATCTTAGTTTATGTTATTTGGTCTTTATTTCAAAGAAAAAAATCATCCTAGATCCTCTACCTTCAGGGACTATTCAAGAAGGGCTTTAAAAAGGCAGTTTTTCGAACTGTAGTGAAAAGCAGAGGAAGTACTACGATGCCGAAGGCAAAAAATCAAAGTCCGCCGTAGCCTGCCGTTCAGAAAGTATTAAAGAGAAGAGAATTTACTATTAATAATATGAAGAATCTTCAGAAAACAAAAACATACTTGAAAGAGAAAGGTATGGGAAAGAACAGATTTGGAGAATTTTTGAGAAAATTATTGGGTTGGATAAGAGAACAAACGATAACAACATACGACGAGTCAGGCAAGATTATAGAAGTTACAAAAGTTACAACTAGACTATCTGTTTCAACAATCATATATAAATTATTCTTAGAATTGATGATAGTTCTTATTTCAATATCACTCCTTCTCAATCTTTACTCGTTTTTCATCTTTCAACATTATTCAAGTCCTGAGAGAACTTATATTCGCTCCGTCTTCTTCAATCCTATTGACTTCTTTTCTATAATGTTATTGTGGTGGTTCATATGGCTTCACTCAAAGATATACGATGATAGTGATGATGTTGCGGCTCATATGGTGATAGATGACGACGATGATGATGTGGTTCATATGGCTTCACCCAAGGATAGCAATAACTGAAAATGAAAAATTTACAAGAAACAGGAACGTATTTAGAAGACAAAGCAAAATTATATAGAAATATTTCAAGTATGTTTTTTTCTATTGGGGGAGTAGGGATTTTAATTTCATTTTTGATTACGAACTTTACGCTAATTTATATTTTTGTTATTTCGTTATTGGTTGGGGGATTTTTCTTTAAATTTTATATGAATTATAGTAGAGGTCTACAAGGCGAACAGATAACCATAGAATCCCTTCAAAATTTGCCAGATTCTTATTACCTCATTAATGATGTCAATTTACCAGATGGTTATGGTAACATTGACCATATAGTTTTAGGCAGTAATGGAATCTTTGTTATAGAAACAAAAAATTTTGAAGGAGAACTTAGATGTGAGGGAGATAATTGGTATCAATATAAAGACACCTGGAAAATCCCTGAAGAACACGAAATAAAAAGTCCAAGTAAACAAGTTAAAGGCAATGCTTTGAAATTAAAGCAATATGTTGAGTCAAAAAACATATTTAGTAAGTCATTAAGAATATGGGTAGATGGAATAGTGGTTTTTACACACGATAATGTAATTTTGCATTGTGATAATCCAACTGTTCCTGTTTTAAAAGTCGATCAATTAGGTAATTACATACAAAATAAAGAATCAAAGATTAAATTCTCTTCTCAAGAATTAGAAAAAGTAGCAAAAATTCTATTAAAGCAGGCGTAGGCGAATTGAAATATAACGCCGGAATTTAACGAAGTTTGCGGAGCGTAGCGGAGCAAATTTGGGCGAGGGACAAATTTTGCTTGGCAAAATAGCGAAGCGGTCGTTCCGAACCGTTAAATTCCTGTTAGTTTAGTTTTCGGTTACGAAGTTCCGAAAACCTGCGTCCGCAGAGTCGAGAGAAAGAGCATTCTATTCAATAAGCGAATGCGATACATAAAGAACAAGAATTAAGGGCAAGTTTACTTTATTGAAGAAATAAACGTATTTATTCTTAATTTTACTCCATTTAAAATCTTTTTTAATTCACTTATTGAAATGATATACGGTATTTTCTCAGATGGAGGGTTTTTCTGAAAAGATTCTCTATATATTTTTTTAAATGCTTCGGTCATTGGAGCTGTCAATATCATTTCACCAGGAGAAGTTGTTTTATTATAAGATTCTATCCATTCTTCTATTTGAAATATTGGGCTACCTAAAGTTAATTTATAATTAAGAGGGGTATAACCAATATCTGCGGTACTTGCTAATCTAATCTCTGTATTTATAATTCTATAATCTGGTATTTCTTCATCTTTAATTTTCCCACGAGTCCTCTCATCAAATCCTTGAGCTTCATTCTCAAGCCAAAAAACATCTTTTTTAGAATTAATTAAATTAGCCAATCGTATACACTTTATTAGTGTGTTAGATAATTTTTCTTTTGTTAACTCTTGACCAATCTCTTTTATTAATTCTTTTTTTTCATCTGATGTTTTTTCTTCTGGAAGATCAGATTTATAATAGTTATTTTGTACAGTTACATTAGAATGATCTTTTGCTATTGCCTGAGTGCTATTTTTAGTTTTTTTCTGATTCTGCGAAATTGATTCAGATTTCTGGTTCTCAGCAACTTGTTTAAGATAGTGAGCAAGTGGTTGACCTATAATGTCTGGTTTCCAAATTCCCCCAATACCAAGCAGAGTGAAAAAGACACCAACGATAATTGTAATTTTTCCAGAATTCCAACCTGAATCAAATCCTACAACAGTAATAAGAATACCAACTAATAAAAATATTCCCCCTGCAACGTATCCAGATTTTCTATTTTCGTTCATGTTTTAGGTTATATGAACTATGTATAAAAAAGTTTGTAAACTTGCCCAATTAGATTAGCCCTTTCTTCCGATTGAAACTAACAACTATTAAACAAATAAATCTCTCGCCTTTTCCTACAGTCCTAAAAACTCTTTTTATAGTCGACCTTTTCGAACTGTTCAAGAAGGTGAAGGATTCTTCTGTATCTTGAGAATATTTAAAAAGAAAGGTGGAGACTTAAATCATATATGCCAGTTGAGACCAGAACTACAACTTTTCCCGTGCACGATAAAAAAGTCACTGTTACAATCACGTATGGTCAAACAGGATATGAGGCTGAAGACGTGCGCAGCTATCGCCCGCAGGATTTCGCATCAGATTGGCAACTATTTGTTTCACACCACCTAAAAGAACCAGAAAGAGAAGAAACCTATCTTGACATGAAAACTGGGACATATGAAAAGGAGTACAAAATCTACAGCAAAATTACTCAACTTCTTGGGCAAAAACCTGCACCAACATGGAAAGACTTTATCGACATCTCTTCAAGAATGCTTTTTATTTCCATTCAAGCAGCCCTTCGAGACGCGTCCCACGCTGTAACAGACGATGATTTTCACATGCACATACACATAATACGACCACCGAAAGCCGAATATCGCGACTGGTACGGAGACTACAAGCAAGACCTTTCAAACATAAAAGAGGTTTACGTCTACTTCAATGGTTTATGGGTCGTTGAACGTATCGTCGGACCATTCTATTATCTCGGCAAATTTGACTACCCAACGGTTTACAAGTATTTCTTCCACGAAATTGGTCAGCACCATTATGAGAATGTAAAAGGTGCATTTGCATTTGAAGAAAAATTCAGAAACAAGCTCAAAGCATTAGGGGAAAAACTGGCCAATCCAGCAATCATTACGCTTTACGCAAGCATGTTCGAACTTCTCAGCGAAGGAGGGGGTGAATTTTTGGACAAACAATATGTTCGTCTCGTTGACTTCAATAAAGTATGGATAAATGAATTCAAAGCGCACATGGAAGCACTCTCGCATATAACCAAAACAAAAAAGGCAGAACAATACTACTATGATCACCTTGGTGTCGCCAATCCACACACGACCTATTACATCGGTAGGCTTATGTTTTTCACAATCGGACTTGGACTTCTCAAAAACGAGGGCAAAAAAATGCCCGATATAATCATAGGAACACAAAGATTTCCAATCAATGAATTAAACAATCTAATGAGTAGCAAGCAGGATATCGTTCGTGTGGAAAGTTATCCTTCCGAACACATAATGAGCACTAAATATTGGGTAGATAAGCAAACAGAGAGTCGTAACTATCGTGTTTTTATCAGGCTCTACGAATGGGCATGCGCCAAGCTTGGCATAGCGCCAGAAAATCGCGCCATGACCTGGGCAGAATTTGATAGATGGAAAAAACAGATGACGTCATATTACAAACAGGACCAGAATGCGAGCGCCGTGAAAGCGGGATTTAGTCCTGACTAAGACTTGAACACCATCAAGAAGTCCTACCTTTTTATCCAGTCCTAAAGTCGTGCCTTTCAGGATAGTTTGAACTTACTGTCGAAACCTTTTTAAAAGACTCTCGTCGATTTCTTTGTTATGAAACTGATGCACGTTCATGCCAAGAGCAATCTTGACGTTAGGATGCCGGAAAGTGTTCTGAAGAAGCTGCCGAAGGGCAGGTGGGGTGTTGTGACTACAATCCAGCATCAGCATAAGATGGCAGATATTATCCAGCAGTTGGAGCACGCTATGCTTGCCGGCCAGGTTCTTGGCTGCAATGCTTCTGCTGCTGAAAAAATCAAGAAAGATGTTGACCAATGGCTGTTTGTTGGTTCTGGCGAGTTTCATCCTGTTCAGGTTGCAATGATGACTTCACAGCCGGTTTATTTGTGGAATCCTGTGGCTAAAGAGTTTGGCTTGTTGGACAAGAAGCGTGTTGATGATTGGCGTAAGCTTAAGCTTGGCCAGTTGAACAATTTTTTGCACGCAAAGAGGGTTGGCATTATTGTTACGACAAAGATTGGCCAGAAAAACTTGATGCGTGCATTGGAGTTGCAGAAGAAAGCTGACAAGGAATACTTTATTTTTGCCTGCGATGAGCTTGACATGTCTGAGTTTGAGAACTTTACTTTCATTGACTATTGGGTTAACACTGCCTGTCCTAGAATTCCTGATTCTGCAAAGGATATGGTGAACATTGATGACTTGATTGATGCTGGTATCTTGAAACTTGAAAAAGAGCCTATGTCGTATGAGGTGCCGATTTGGAAAAGCAGCATGGGATTAAAGAAATAATTTTTTTGTTGTTGTTAGCCGCGTGCGCATCAATACCAATGGTTACATTCGACAATGGCGTTTCTTTTGAAATTGAGATTGCCCGTACTCCTGCAGAACAGAGTAAAGGTTTGATGTTTCGTGAGTCAATGCCTGAAAATCACGGCATGTTGTTCATCTTTAATGAAGAATCTTCAAAAACATTCTGGATGAAGAATACATTAATTCCGCTGGACATGATTTTTCTTGACGGCAATATGATGGTTGTTGAAGTTAAAGCCAATGTCTTGCCGTGCAAGGCTGATCCGTGTCCTACTTATCCGTCTGAAAAGCCTGCAAAGTATGTTCTTGAATTGAATGCAGGCGCTGCTGAGAAGAAAAATATTCGGGTTGGAATGAAAGCAGATTTACGTGAATGAGACTTTTGTTTCTGAAGTAAACACGCTTCCAATTCCTCTTCCTATCTGGTAGAAGTTGTTTGATGTTAATCCGGATAGTTCTTCAAAGAATGTTTTTCTCTCTTTGTACTCGACTGGCTCTGCAGTTATGTTCAGCGTCTTCTCAAGATACTTGAGAGCGTCTTTTTTCCCGCCGAGTTCATCTACAAGTCCTAGTTCTTTTGCTTCGCTTCCCAAATAAACAAATCCTGTTGCAAGCTCCCTAACTTTTGCTTCAGGCAAGTGTCTGTTTTCTGCTACTGTTTTGATGAATTCATTGTGCAGGCCGTCAAGCAGTTGTTGGAACAGTGTTTGTTCTTCTGGCGTCATTTCTCTGAACGGTGTTCCTGCATCTTTCAGTCGTCCTGCGGTTAGTTTGCGGTACGTGACGTTATAATCTGCCAGCAGTCCATAATATTCGAGTTTGCTGGCCTGTACTCCTATGCTTCCTGTTATGCTCATCCTGTTCGCGAAAATCTTGTCTGCCGCTGTTGCAATCCAGTATGCTCCTGACGCTCCTGTTTCCCTGATGACTGCTATTGTTGTCTTATTGGCAGACTTTACTGCATTGGCAATTTCGTCTGTTGCAACTGGTGTTCCGCCGGGGCTGTTTATTTCTAGTAATATCGCTTTTATCTCAGTATTTTTGTCCGCTTTTTCTATTTGTTCGACAATGTTTGCACTTTTGATTGATGGCATCCAATTGTCTCCATCAGTGCTTATCAGTCCTTCAATTGGTATCACTGCTACATTACCGATTGAAAGTGTCTCTGGTATTAATGAGCTGAAGAAGCTGAAAAATATTGTGCCGAAAAAGAATAGCAATATTATGCTGATTCCCATGCTGACTATTTTCCAGGTCGTGCGCAAAATTCTGTTGCCCGTCCATTCCTCTTTTTTCTGTTTCATCAGAATACTCCGGGTATGATTCGTTTAGTGTCTTCTTTGTATGACATCCATCTGTCTCCGAATTGGTCCATTAATGCTCTTTCTTCCTGGCTGATCCTATATAATATACTTGGGAAGAATAGGAACAATAGGACTGCTAATGCCCAGATGCTGCCTAGTGCAAAGCACAATCCTATCATGATTAGCAATAATGCTGCCTTGCTTGGGTGCCTTATTTTTGCGTATAATCCCATTTGTGCTGCTTCAAATCCTGATTTCAGGCGTTCTTCAAAGCTTTTGTCGTCGTATAATTGTCTGCGTGCGAATAATTGCAGCATCCAGCCTAAAAAGTAGACAACAACTCCTATCCACATTGTGATGTCGGATTCTGGTTGTTGGTTGAGATAGTATGCGAATGATAATCCGACAACAAGAATGCCCGTTACCCATTCAAGCACGATGCTTTCGTTGCTTTCTGTTTTTGCCGTCTTGAAGATGAGCGCTCTTATCAGTTTTTTGCCAAGCATGCCGATGCTAATTATGAGTATGAGTATGGTAACAGCAATAAGCACTTTAATCATGTTTACCATTGGTTTTAGTTTGCAATGTGTTGTTTAAATTATTTGTGATTAGAGGAGTCCCTTTGTTATGAGTGCCGGTATGATATTTGCTTTTAGCATGTGTGCGAGTTCGTTTTCTATTTGTTTGTAGTCTTCTTTGCTAATCCAGCGGTAACCGTCAACATTGTCGTTTGGATTTAGTTGTATTTCTCCTTCGATGTCGCAGAAGTAGCAGACCATTCTTAGCGTTTGCTTGAAATCGTGTGTTGGTCCTTCAAATGTGGCGAAGTGTCGCGGATTTTTCATTGTGCAGCCGATTTCCTCTTTTATTTCGCGTTCAAGGCACTGTTCATCACTTTCTCCTGGATTTATTTTGCCACCTAATGATATGTAGCCGACGTTTTTCTTGTGCACGATGAGCAGTTTCTTGTCTCTGATGCACAATGCCGCTACTTTGTTTATGTCAGCGATGGCGTTTCACTCCAACCCGCTTGCAGTACTTATAGATAGGGCATCTTGAGCAGAATGGTGATATCGGTACGCAGATTGTTTTGCCGTGTGATACAAAAGTATCATTAAAAGCGGTCCAGTGCTTTCTTGGCACAATTTTCATAAGCTTCTGTTCGGTTTCTTCAGGAGTTTTAGTTTTAATCCATCCAAGTCTGTTTGGAATTCTGTGGCAGTGAGTGTCCACTGGTATGGCGTCTTTCTTGAACGAATACACTAAAACACAATTCGCCACTTTCCTTCCTACACCCGGTAGCTCAATCAACTGTTCAAGCGTATCCGGCACTTTTCCGTCAAACTTTTCCAGCAGCATTTTCGCTGTATTAATAATATTTTTCGACTTGGCATTATAAAATCCAATCCGTCTAATTATATTGATGATATCTTTCTTATCTGCCCGTGCCAATTTCTCTGCAGTCGGATATTTCTCAAAAAGTTTCTCAGAAATTATTTCAGTTACTTCGTCTTTCGCACGCGCGCTCAGGATTGTAGAAATCAGCACTTTGAAAGGTTCGTATTTTTTTCCCATTCTGCCGAGCATTGTGCTCGTTCCTTGTTCTTTTACAAGAATGTTCAGTACTTTGTCGATTTCCGAGTGTTTAATCATTCATCCGTCCCCAATGGTACAAAAACTGCTGTGCGTATCCTGCTAACTTGCCCCATCTGTCTTTTGCAAAAGTGCGTATGTCTTTATGTTTTGTCTTTTTGCCGTCAAAATAAAGTTTTGTCATGATTCTTTCTATCCATACGTCAACTGGGAACGCTTCCGTTTTGTCTAAAGCAAACAGACAAATACAATCTGCGACTTTTTCTGCAACTCCTGGAAGCTCCATTAATTCTATTTTTGCGTCTTCGTATTTTTTCTTTTTCAACTTCTCAAAATAAGCATCATTTACCATTGTATTTGCTGCAAAAATGTACTTCGCCCTGAATCCCGTTGCGCATTTCTTGATTTTGTCTAAATTATTTAGTTTTCCAGGCCCTGGGAAGGTGTAATGCCCTTTATTCACTCCAAATTCTTTAGCCAGACAGTTCATGTTCAGTTTTATTTTTTTGATGTTGCTGAATATGCTGCACTGGAAGCTGACAAGCGTTTCCCAAGGGTCTCGCTGCATTACCCGCAAACCGTGGTATTTTTTGATTGCGGGCAGTAGTGTTTTGTCGCTTGATAATAATTCTATTATTGTGTCGTAGTGCTGGTTTAGTCCAAATAATCTTTTGATGTGCCCTGCATCTGTTCCTGTGAACTCCAATTCATTTCCTTTCTGCCGTATCTTGAACAGCTTGTTTCTTTCCTGGCAGACATACCAATCTCCGTCTTTATTATATCTGAAGAACTGTCCTGAGTCTAATGTGTGCTGTAAGCTAAAGTTATCCACCCGCATGCATATGGCAGATACCTGCTTGCTTAAATATATAATATAGTCACCAAGAAGTAGTTAAATTTATATAGTGTTGCTTCACCTAATAGTACTATGGCACCATTAAGATTATTCGGCTTTACTGCAAAAGGCATCAGTCAGCAGGTATTGGCAGAGGAAACGCAACTATACCGTAATCCCAGTCACAGTTTTTTAAGTGCAGTCTATCGCGGACTTGGGCCTGTGAACGGTAGTCTTATGGCAGTTATGAATCCTGCTGAGATTCTTGGTGTTGCTGCGGGTTTCACCTGTTCTGCAAGCAATAAGCAGACAGCAATGTTTGATGGAAAAATGTCTCCAGCTGCGCTGTATTCAGAAATGATGACTGAAGGCCGTCGTATAATTAATCCAATGAATCCTTATCACGGCGAAGTTCTTTATGAGCGCGAAGTAGAGCATATCGACAATATTTCTCACGTACGTAACGTGCGGCAATACATAAGCCCATTGAGTGAAAGACTTAATGGCGTATCACTGCCGGATAGAATTAGGGATGAACTTGCTAGTCGTTCAGCAGTGTTTCTGAAAGAATTTGATCATATTCATGATCCTTGCGGGCAAATTCGTGCCACAAGAAACACGGTTAAAATTTGTGTAAGACAAATTTTTGATGTGTTGAAAGCAAAGTATGAAGGTTATCTTGCAGAAAGGAAAATTCAGCGTGCTGCCGAGCTGGATGATATTAATTTGGGACCTGGGCTTCCTCTGCCTCTTTAATTCTTCAGCACAACATTTATAACATCTTTGGAATTCTTTTATCGTATGGCTTTCATGGATAAATTGAAGTTCTGGAAGAAAGAGGAAGAAGTGCCTGAGTATCCGAGAGCTCCTGAAATTTCACAGTCAGAGTCGCAAATGCCTGCAGGGATGGAGCAGATGGGAATGCCAAGACCTATGGCAGGACTTACCGAGCCTCCTGTAGATCAACAGCAGCCGTTCATGCCGCAGTCATTCGGCCAGCAGCAGCAATTTCAGGCGACAATGTCTACAGAGCAGCAGTTGCAGTTGATTTCTTCAAAGCTTGACACGATTAAGGCTCAGTTGGAAACAGTACTGCAGCGACTTGAAAGATTGGAGCGCGGCGAAGAACGTCCGTATCAGCAGAGATGGCGCGCAAGTATTTAGGTTTCTGGAGTATTGCAGTCGCGATATTTATTCTCGACAGAATAACAAAATTTCTTGTTGCAAAATATGTTCCTTTGAACTCTTCAATTGATTTTCCAATCATCTCAATATCTCACGTATTGAACACTGGCACTGCTTTTGGCTTGTTCAAAAGCGCGTCGTGGTTTTTCATCATATTTGCTTCTGCGGTCAGTGTCTATATTATACTGAAGCACAAAACTTTTGGGAAAGAACTGCAGCCAATTCTCGGCCTTATTCTCGGTGGCGCTTTAGGCAATCTGCTGGACCGTATATTGTACGGTGCTGTTCTTGACTTCATTGACTTTCATTTCTGGCCTGCGTTTAACGTCGCTGATACTGCTGTTTCAATAGCAGTCGTACTCATCTTGGTACGGGAATACATACCTAAGAAACAAAACATTTAAATATATCCAGTATACATAAACCTATAGTAGTGTAAAATTGACATGACTTTCATCAAAAGAGGTACGCCGAGCAAGCTCGGTTTGTCTCCAAGTAAAAATTTGAGGTGATCAAATGGCTGACGAACATAAAGGAATAGCATTGGTGATTCTTGGCATCGTAGCGATTCTTGCCATTGTCGGTTTGGTCTTGCTTTTCACGCAAAACAAATCAGCAACCGGTCAGGGTATTTACGGCGGTGCAATTAAAGGAATTGAATATCCTTACTGGACTGGCAGAGGTGTTCCGCGTGGCGGAATATCTGATGCAAGTTCAACGTACAATCCAGGTGCAACGCAAAGTAATGTCATGCACACTCAATGGAACTGGCAGGGCGACCCTAAGAGAAACCCGATTGGTGATGTTCCATCGCCAATGATCAAGTGCGGCCAGGGCTGCTTCCTGTCTTCAATCAACCCAACAGAAGCAGGTTATTATGCATCAATTGGATACAATGTCATTAACACGCTCGGTCCAAAGGCAGGCGTATGTGTCTGCCCTGGTGAGCCAATGGTCGGAGGCATTGCCGGACGAACTCAGGGATATTATGGAGGCACATACGGCGGAAGTTACAGTTAATTTTTTTTAGTTTAAATAAAACAGAACGATTGTACGTTCTGACAAAACGAAAAATATATAAAGAGCGCGTGTGTAACAACACACAAAAAACGCTTAAGTACAACTAAACGAGGTGATCAGTTGTGGCAGAAGAAAGTGGAAAAGGAATCGCATTGGTTATTCTCGGCATTGTAGCGATTATAGCCATCGTTGGCTTGGTGCTCCTATTCACAGGTGCGCGCAAGGCAGCAGTTGGAGAATTCGCAGTGCCAGCCGCCAAAGAATATGGTGGTGCAATCAGAGGTGTGTTTGACCCGATCTCAAGATCGTTCTCGGGCAGAGCTAAGGAATTCCCATCAGGTGAAGCAGATCCTTACTCAAGTGCAAGTTCGTATGATCAGACCGGAACATTCTCAAGCTATGGACAAACTCCAGGCGGAGAAGGCCTTCAGAAGGTCGCAGATGTAGTGACTGGCGAATGCTTCAACGGTGTCTGTGGAACTGTCAAGACAGTTGGCCAGAAGATTTCATACAACAGAAACCGAGCACAGATCCCAAGCATCCAAGTGAGCTGTGAGGGAATTGTAAGAGCAAACGAAGACCCAAGTGACGACACATACACGCAGCCAACAAGCTATAACAGAGCTGCTTCAACGTATGGCGGCGCATGGTCAAGCAATTGCAGAACAATTCCGCAAATCTTGCAGAGCTTGTATGTAGTGCCAGACTACGCTTTGAACGACATCCTTGAAGCCTTTGACGGTAGTGGAGTAGCAATGTGCTGCCCATCACCAGCCCTGGGCGGAACTGTCTAAGAAGCAATTTTTATTTTTTATTTTTCTTTTTTTGAGTGCAACGAGAAAAAAGTGTTCGGTGGACCGAAGGTCAGCGACATTTAAATTTTTCTTGACCATGGAAGCTTACGAATTATACACAATTTACGTCGTCATCACTCTTACTCTTGGTTTCTCTGTTCTTTTGATGATTGCGCACATTTAGATTACTTCTGAGTAGTGTGAAAGCTTTTTCAAGGCGTAGAAGGAAGTGTTGACTATGGATGCTAAAGCAGATATTATTTTCGAAGTGTCGTGGGAAGTGTGTAATAAGGTTGGCGGCATTTTTACTGTCATCCAGAGCAAGATTCTGCCTATTAAGGAGCATTATGGCGATAATTACTTTCTTATCGGCCCTTATTTTCCAAAGAAGTCTTGGGGTGTTTTTGAAGAGCATTTGGCGCCAGAGCATTGCAGGGGCGCTTTTGAAAAGCTCAGGCAGGAAGGTATTGAAGTTCATTGTGGAACGTGGATTACTAAAGGTAATCCTAATGTTCTTCTTGTCGATTTTACCAATTTCTCCGTCCAGAAGGATGATATTAAGCGCAAATTGTGGGATTGGTTCAAGATTGATAGTTTAAAGACAGAATGGTTTGATTTTGATGAGCCTGTTGTTTGGTCTTACGCTGTTGGCAGGCTGCTGGAAGAGCTCAGCAAGGTATTCAATGACAAAAAGATAGTCGCCCAGTTCCACGAATGGTTGGCTGGTGCTGGATTGCTCTATTTGAAGCACCAGAATATCAAAATCGGCACTGTATTTACCACTCACGCAACTACTTTGGGCCGTTCATTGGCAATGCAGGAGCGCGACATCTATGATGATCTGGAAAAGATTGATTCTGATGGTGAAGCTCAAAAGCTTGGCCCTTCTGTCTGGGCAAAGCATTTGTTGGAGAAGCAGAGTGCGCAGAATGCTTCTGTTTTTACAACTGTTAGTGAGATTACCGGCATTGAGGCAGCTCATTTCTTGGGCAGAAAGCCGGATGTTCTCACCTTAAATGGTCTTGACATGTCCAAATTCCCTTCATTCGAGGAAGCATCATTGAAGCACAAATTGTTCAAGAATCGTATAAAGCAGTTCTTGATGTATTATTATTTCCCATACTCTAATTTTGATATTGATAACACGTTGATTTATTTCATTGCAGGCAGGTATGAATTTCACGACAAAGGTGTTGATGTTTTCATCAAGGCGTTGGGCAAATTAAATGACTTGCTGAAAGCAGAGAAATGCGAGAAGACTGTTGTTGCGTTTTTCTGGATTCCTGGCAATGTCAAGGCAATTCGTCCTGAGCTTTTGGAGAGCAAGACGTTCTTTAATGATGTCAGAAACAGTGTTGATGCAGTGCACGAGGATATTCATAGCAAACTTTTGCAGCTGCTCATTTCCGGCAAGGAGATTTCGAATAAATCGTTGCTTGGTGATGAGTTTTTGCAGGAATTGAAGCCAAAGCTGAAAAGATTGTCAAGAAGCGGTCTTCCTCCTTTAAGCACGCATTTCTTGTATGATGAGGATAAAGACCTTATCATGAATGCGTTAAAGGCAGTTGGTCTTGATAATTCGCCTGATGATGTTGTCAAAATTGTCTTTTACCCGATCTATTTGTCAGGCGCTGATGGGTTGCTTGACACTAGTTATTATGAAAGCATGCAGGGCTCGCACCTTGGAGTTTTTCCGAGTTATTATGAGCCTTGGGGCTATACGCCTTTGGAAGCAGCCGCTCTGGGCGTCAGCAGTCTGACAACTGATTTGTCTGGCTTTGGCCAGTATATTTGCAAGGAGTGCACTCAGGGCAAGTATCCTGGAATTTTTGTCCTGCCTCGTTTAAAGAAGTCGACAGAGGAGATCGTTAATGCATTGACAGAAATGATGTCTCGTTTTGCTCACTTTACGACAAAAGAACGCATTGAGAACAAAATCATGGCGCAGAAAATTGCAGCTACTGCTGACTGGAAAATTTTCATAGAAAGGTATATAGAGGCGCATAATCTGGCATTGACAAGATGAAACGCTATATTTATCTCTTCCGTCACGGCCAGACTCATTTTAACAAAAGAAAGCGCTTTACCGGCTGGCTTGATGCTGATTGGACATCGAAAGGCATGAGGAATGCTCGCGTAACGGCTAAAAAGCTGAAGAACAAGCGCATTGATGTTGCTTTTGAGACTCATTTGAAGCGTTCAATTCATACTTTGAAAGAAGTTTTGAAATATCATCCTGAATGCTTCTTGAAATTGAAGGATGATAGAATGATTGAGCGTTGTTATGGACAATTGCAGGGCCGTTCTCATGCTGCGTTCATACAAGAATACGGAAAAACATTGTTTGACAAGTATCATCGTTCCTACAACTTTCCTCCACCTAAGGGCGAAAGTGTCAGGATGGTTGAGAAGCGCGTTCTTTCATTTGTCAAAGACCTGCTTGCCTTCATAAAGAAATACAAGGTTAATGTTGCAATCTCTGCGCACGGCAATTCTATGCGTCCTTTCCGTCGATATTTCGAAAAAGTTTCTATTGGCAAAATGCTGAAGTGGGAGATGCCGTACGATACTTATTTTGAATACGTGATAGATGTTCCGTCTGGAAAAGCCCCGAGACCGTCAAGGAAGTCGTGGAAGAGCGTCCTGCTGCCGTCGCATGTTAAATTGGCATCAGATAAGAAAAATCCGTTCAGGAAGTATCATTGAATTTTAGCGTCTTTCCTGCATACGGCGCTTTTGTCTCTTCTTCAATTCTTAAAAGTTGATTATATTTCGCTAATCTTTCCCCTCTGCAGGGCGCTCCTGCTTTTATCTGGCCTGCTGCAATGCCGACAGCTAAATCTGCAATAAAACAGTCTGTTGTTTCTCCGCTTCTGTGCGATACCATTACATTCCATCCTGCTTTTTTTGCCATTTGCGCTGCTCTAAGCGCTTCTGTTATCGTTCCTATTTGATTTATCTTTAACAGCAAACAATTGCAGCTGTTTCTCGCAATTGCTTTCTTGACTCTTTCAGGATTTGTGCACAGCAAATCATCTCCAACGATTTGTGCACTTACTTTTCTTCTTAAGTTTGCGAAATTGCTGAAGTCTTCTTCGTAGAATGGGTCTTCTATGCTGACTAATGGATATCCGTCGACAAGGTCTTGGTATTTTTTTACAAGTTGTTCTGATGTGACATCTTTTCCTTCCAGATAATATCTTCCGTGTTTCCAGAATGTTGTTGCTGCACAGTCGATTCCCAATTTTACTTTCTTCCAATAACCTAATTTGATGATTGCATCAGTAATATAGTCAAATGGCTCTTCAATACATTCTAATGGCGGTGCAAATCCTCCTTCATCTCCGACATTTATGGCGCTCTTGCCAAAATGGTTCTCTAAATTTTTCTTTAATGTGTGATATATTTCACTCCCCATGCGCAATGCTTCTGCAAAACTCTTGGCTCCAACTGGTAGAATCATATATTCCTGAAAGTCCAATTTGTTTCCTGCGTGCTTGCCTCCGTTGATGATATTAAATGCAGGCACTGGCATTATGAATTTCTTTGTTCCGAATAAACTGCCGATGTATTCATACAATGGCATTCTTTTTGCTGCAGCTCCGGCCCTTGCAATTGCCATGCTTACTGCAAGTATTGCATTTGCTCCTAGTTTGCTTTTATTTGGAGTTCCATCTAATTTTATCATTAGCTCGTCTATTTCCTGCTGATTGATTGTTCTTCCTTTCAGTTTCTTCGCAAGAATTATGTTAATGTTGTTAACTGCCTTTTGAACACCCAGCCCAAGATACGCCTCTCCGCCATCGCGAAGTTCGTGCGCTTCATGCGTTCCAGTGCTTGCTCCTGCTGGCACGCTTGCTCTGAATATGCCGTCAGAAGTCTTTATTTCGCATTCTACTGTGGGGTTTCCTCTGCTGTCTAGAATGCTGCGTGCTTTTACTGCGAGTATTTTAGCCATTGTCCTCTTTTTTTAAGTTAGAATGTGTCTCCAGTGTATTTAAAGCTTTACAGCAGCCCTTTCTTCACAAGTTCTTCTTTTCTTGCTTCTCTTCTGTACTTGCCGTACTTGTCCGGAGAATATCTTGGAGGCTTTGTCGTTATTGCCTGCCCTCCGCAAGTGCACGCTTCTTTGATAGTGTACTTGCCGCACTGCTGGCATTTGAGAATGTGTTCCATGATTTCAGTCTTCTTTTCTCGTCCATTCTGCTGTTATGTCGTTCTTTTTTGCATAGTCCATCACAGGATCCACGCCTGCTTTCAGCGTTCGTTCTGCTTCTTTGTAGTCTTCTGCAATGACTTGGAAATGGTACGTTCCTGCTCCTAAATAGCGTACTTTGACGCCTGCTTTTACGGCAAGTGCCAATGCGTCCTTGACTTCTTGAAGTCCGTTTGGTGAATAACTTGTTAATTTCAAGTCTCCGCCTATTGTGACTTCTGGCGGTTTTATTCTTTGTTTGATTGCATCAGTGAGTAATTTAGCAATTTTCTTGTCAACAACGGTTTCCAGATTCACCTGGTCTTGTGATGCTTGTTCAAACGCTGCAAATATTGAGCCGAATTGAGGCGCAAGCTTCTCGGCAAGTTTGTTATATAATGTCAGCGTGCTTTCTCCAAGCTGCTTGGCGGCATATTCAATGATTTTTTCTGCCAGCTGTTCTTGTTTTATCTGATTTAATTTAGTCCTCTTCTGTCCTTCGTTTACCCTTCTCAAGCTTAAGTCGATATGTCCTTTTTCTTTGTTAACTTGAAGAACTTTGCAGACTACTTTCTTGCCTTCTTGGACAAACTCGCGGATATTCCTGATTCTTCCGGGCGCGACTTCAGAAATGTGTATCATTCCAGTTCTGCCGCCATACTCATCTAAAGTGCAGAATACCGAGTGCGGATTAACACCTGTTACTGTGCAAAGAACTAATTCTTCGTCCTGCGGGAATCCTGTCTTCTTTAAGAGCATTCTACGTCGAGAACTAAGAGTGTTTAAAAAGGTTTTGAAACGCTTGCGTTTCAAAGCCCAGCTGAAGCTTCGCCTCAGCGTGCTTTAGGTAATTATTAACCCGTGCGCCGTTGTCCTTGTTTGCCGGCTTCGTAAGCGGCCTTTTCACGATTTTTCACAGTTTCTAATAACTCCATATCCTCCTTAGTGAAGCGCAAAACTTCATCACGGCGTGTTCCGTGTCCACGATAGACGATGCCGTGTTCATAGCTGTCGGGGCTTGGGCCTGCTCGGCTATAAACGTGGTCGCCAAATAGGGCTATTGTGTCTCCTGGTTTGAGGCGCAGGTCTAACGGTAAATAGAATGAAGTGATTGCACTGCCAGACATCCTGGTAGGTATGGGCTCTAATTTTATGTGTGTTCCGTCATTTTTTATTTCGCTTTTTACAACAATTATGTCAAGATCTGAGTCCATATCAACCACCCTGTACTAATTATAGAATCAAACTTTATAAGGATTTCGCGACTTAAGAATATTGCTATAATTTGTAAAACTGGTCAACGGCGTATGCTCGCGTTATTTCCTGTCCGTTTTGGTAATAGATTACATTGACTTTTTCAACGTGATTAATTCCGGTCATTTCAACGCGCCTGACTGCCGCGGCCAGTCCATCTAGTGATGTTATGTTTTTGAGTTTTCTTGGAACAGCCTTCACGTGGTCTAATGCAGATTGCGGAATGCGCGGTTGTTCGAGCGCCTCTCTGTCTCCTGGTAGGTCAATAAGGAGTTCAACGCCGTTATCCAATTTGCCTACGAATTGAAAGAGAGGGCCTTTAGTTTGTGGCGCCATAAATTTTATTCCAGAACTTCCAACACTCTTGCCTTTATCCTGCTTCTGCCGCCGGTTGGCTCCACGAGTTCCTTGCCGCAGACAAGGCAGAGTACGAGTGTGCTTGCTTTGCCGTAAGTGATTTGTTCGTTCTTGCACTTAGGGCATCTGATCTTGACAAACTTGCTGTCTGATTCGCGCATTCTGTTTCTCATTTGAATTCTACCTTCCTTGTTCGGAAGCCTCCTTTTGACATTCCGTGCATTTTCTTGCACACTGAGCATTCAAATCTTAAATCAACTTTCTTGCTGGTCTTTCTGCCTGCCATTCTCCATTTTGTAATGGCTGGCTTTGAATATTTGCCGTGGTTTCCAACACCCAGGTGGCCTCTTGATTTGATTCTTTTCCTGCTACCAAAGCTCAATGGGTGAGCGCTTCCTCTGGTTTTTTTCTTGCCTTCAATTATCTTGTGTTCCGTGTGCTTTTTGCACGTCGGGCAATACGTATTTCTCGTCTTTGGAAGCTTCATAGTATTCGTTGGGGATAGAGGGGGTTTAAAAAGCTTACTGTAGTTCTACTGCCTTCCCCTGGTTAATAAGAACGTCTGCCAGTTTTCCAGGCAGCTCTATTTCCTGTTCTGCATCATAAGGCCCGTACTGTTCTAATTCTTCGCCGTAGAACTGCTCTATTGAATCCAGGCACTTTATTTTCTTTATGCCGTGCGGTAAAGGAGTAGGAATTTCTTCTTGTGGCTCTTCTATTGGCAGTGGAAGAACGATTGGCAAAACATCCGGCTCCCTTAATTCAAGCAGCCGATGTAAAATGCCTGTTCTGTACTGTGACAAAACTGAATGCAGGCTTTCAAACATTGCCTGTTCTTGTGATAAAAGATTTGCCGTGTCAACAACTTGCGTGTTTGTCCTGCTGCGATTAATTGCCATGTTGATGATTTTTCTTTCGCGGATGTCGTACAAGTCTCGAAGTATTTTCCTGATGTTTGTTATCTGGATGTGCAGTTTATCGCGTTCGCTCTGGGAAAAAATGTCATTTTTCGTTAAATTGTCATCGTATGCTTGCTGTTTTTCGCGCAGATAGTTCAACGTGTCTTTCAGGAAGCGTTCATCTAATTTTTGCAGTTCTTCGCGTGATTTTTCTCTGCGTAAAAATTCGTACAGTGTTTCGTACGTTAGTATAACCTCTTTTGCTGTTTGTTCCATATGCCCCCAGAATGCAATTATCTTGTTCTATTTAAAGATTTATGGAAAATTCATTGTTTTCAAGAGTTTTGGAAGTTTTCTCTTTACCATCTCGTCAAAGAACGCTATTGCTTGTTCTCTTTTTTTGTAAAGCCTGGCTGGCTCTCTTAGGAATCCGCGTGCTCCTGGATGATCTTCAAAGAATCTTTCTTTGTCTCCTCTGTATAATGGACCGTTCAGCGTGTCCAAGTAGATTGCGCGTTCGTGCAGGATTGCGTGTGCAATTGTGCTCATCACCATTGTGTAATCGACTGGAACGGATACCGTCTGGGCCTCTTTCTGCAGTTTGCCCCAGCTGATTGCTTCTGATGGCCAGCAGGAAGTCAAGCTCCCATCAGTGACGGGCGCTGTGGTGAATTGCACTCCTATGTTGTATTTCGCCGTGTTCACCATCAGTATTTGTTCAATCGCAGGCTCTGGTTGCAGCATGTAGTTCTTTGATGCGCCGCCTCCAAACACCGTGTATGCGAGCTGTCTGTTTCCTTCTTTTTTCTGCGACCACATATGCATCGAGCAGGCTTCATAGACATCTGTCAATACATCGATTTCCATCTTGAATTTTGGTTTCATTTTGTTGCCGAGCAATTGTTGCATTTTTTTCAATTTCACTCCGTTGAGGGCTGCAGATCCGTCTCCTGGTGAGGCGCAAAAGCCCGGTATGTCATACGCATATGCAGTTGCAAGAAGTCCGTGTGGAATCTTTCTTTCATCTTCAAGAGCGTATAAGTATTCTCCCAAGTGCCATCTGTATTCTGTCGTTGTCAATGCTCGCTGGAATTCAGGTTTTCTTAGTACCCATGTAAAGAATCTGTCTGTATTGAACAGCACCTCTTCAGGGAACCCAATATCTGTTATTCTAATTATTTTTGCGTCGTAGTGCAGTGCATCATCGCCGTACATATTTACGTCATAGACTTTGCGTTTTCCTTCTACTGCGTCATGCGCATCGTGATATGATATTGCATCTGATGCCACAAATGCGCTGATGTATCCTGCTTTCATGAAAGGAATTGCCCACACTCTGTGATAATCGGAGGCAGTTAGAGGGCCTGCGAATGATGTAAATATTGTGTGGCCATCAGCTATTGCCTTGCGGATGAGTCCGTATGCAATTCGCAGGTGCTTGCCTCCGAATGCAGGGTGTCCTCCGAGCATTACTTCTGTGATATCTTCCCTGCCGGTCAATGGCATTCCTTTAACTTGATCACCAAAGAGTTGTTTTTGAAGGCGATCTATTCTAGCTTCAAGTCCGCCTTGTCCCTTGTAATGTCCTCGCGTGCCCATGTCGTGCTGTGCTTGTTGCGTTGTTTAAATAATTTGTCGTGATTTTTTTATCACTTGTTTTGCACGAAAAATTTCGATTGTGTACAGCAATAAAATTTATTAATCGCCGTGTAAGTCTGCAAGAGATGGCGAAGACATTGGAAGATGCGCTGGGGATTTCTGTTCATAAGAGCAGGCAGCCGGGAATGGTTGGCTTTGCGAAATACATCATGATGCAGGTTTTTCCGCTTATGAAGCATTCGCATCCTCCTTTTTTTGAAATTTTATATGATCCAAGCTATCGTGCAATTGCATACCTGGTTGTTCACGATGGCGCGAAAGCGGATAAATCGTTGGAGAGCTCGTTGTTGGTCAGGCTGGTGAATAAGACGCGGAAGCAGTATGTGGCCGATAAGATTGAAGAGTATGATGTGTTTGAGGCGCAGTCACTGCTTGCGCTTACAGACAAAGTGCCCTTCCCTCATAATGAGATTTCTGAAACGGCTGTCAAGAATTCGCCAAAGGAGTTAAGAGATTATATCGAGCTGAACATGAGGAAGGAAAAAGATCGCTTTGTTTATATCAATCACCCGCACTTACAGGAGATAGCTGGAGAACTGCGCAGTGCGTACGCGCGGCATGGAAACGAGAGGATTTCAGTTGAGGTTGCAGTTCCGGAAGGGTTTTCATCCGTGAAAGAGGTGAAGATTCAGGCGCGGGTTGTTTCACCGCCAAATGCCGCCAAGCTACGGGAGGCATTTGAGGAAACACTTTTGAAATACAACGCTTCCCAGCGGCTAAAAGAGTTGGGCGCAGTGTGCGTGGGTTTGGGCCTGCCGAACGATTGGGATTTCAATTGCCCTTCTGCGTACACAATTCCAACAATGGCCGGATATAATACTTTTAACGTTGGTGCAAATGCCGGTCCGGCAGCCAGAGCTGAAAAACTCATCAAATCTTAGAAAATAATTAAGAATCACTGCAGTCTCTCTTAAACCCGCAGTTTAAGCAAGTAATTTTGCACTTATTCGCAATCATTGGCATTCCGCAAATATTACACGGGTCGTAATCTGAAGTTATTAGTTTTCGCGCGTATTCTTTATCAAAATTAGTCATATTTTACCGGTTCATCTTTCTTATTCTCAAGCCGTGCGTAGATGAACAGCAAGTCGCTGAGTCTGTTCAAATATTTTACAATTTCCGGATTGACTTCTTTAAGTGCGAGAACTCGTCTCTCTGCTCTTCTGCAAACTGCACGTGCTAAATGCAAATGGGTTGCGCTTTCGTTTCCTGCCGGGAGAATGAATGATGTCTGCTTGGGCAGTTCGCTTTCAATTCTGTAAACTTCTTCTTCGATAACATTTGTATGCGATGAAGAAATTTTCGGGAAATTTGTGAATTTTGTTCCCATTGCTGCAAGTTCTGCGCCGATTCTGAATAAGTCGTTGAGCACCTGATGAAGAATGTCTTTCGCATTGCCGTCCTTTACATACGTTAACGCAACTCCAATCGAGGCATTCAATTCATCCACATCCCCATACGCTTCTATGCGCGGGTCTGTTTTCGAAACTCTTTGCCCGCCAAGTAATGAAGTTTCCCCTTTATCTCCTCCTTTTGTGACGATGGACATGCTGTTGGGTTGTGTAATGTTCTTTTTATAGTTTCCGACGAACGAGCCCGACATTACGGAGTAAGGAGGGCATCGTGAGGAGTGTCTTTGGCGAAGCCTTTATTGCTGCGAAGTTTTATATATTAAAAAAGCATTAACTGTCTGAAAAGGAGGTGCTTCAGATGGATGAGTTTGATGACGATGTGGGCGATGATGACTCAGGCGATGGAGACGACGCATTCTAATAAAAAAATAAAATTTAGCTGCATTCACTAAACCCGCATTCATAGCAGGTTGGTCCTGAGCAGCCGCTTAAGTAAGCAATATTTGGCGAATAGCACTTTGGACAGTGTCCTGGCTTGTGTTCTTGCGGCTGGTCTGCTTTCTGGACTTTAATTTCAGGAGTTGCACCAACGTGCGGCGTTAGCAATTGTTGTCCTGGCAGGTTGCCTATTTGCGATAAAAACTTGCTCAGCGCTGTGGAAACTGCGTGTGGAATGCTTTCAACTCTTTTTGGTCCAAAGCCGAACGGCTTGTCGCTTTTGATGCTGTTCAAATGCCGTCTGAGCGAGTTTACATCTCCGCCCATTTCAAGGTATTTGCTAATCAAAATACCCATTATTGATGTTAATCCTGCAATCTCCGTTCCAATGGGTGCGATGTTCGTAAACACTTTCAGTATTTTTCCGTTGTGGTGGTCGATGTGCACGTGTATTGGTCCATAGCCGGTTTCAAATTGGTAGTATACTGAGCCGATTCCTTCTGTCGGGTCTACTTTTGGCATTTCTTTCGGCTGTTCTTTCTTTGAAATGTTCAGCACTTGTTGGCTTTTGCAGCCGTCTCTGTAAACTGTAATTCCTTTGCAATCCATTTCCCATGCCATCATGTATGTTTTCTTGATATCTTCCACTGTTGCGCTGTTTGGCAGGTTAATCGTCTTGCTGACCCCGTTGTCAGTGTGTTTTTGGAATGCAGATTGGTGTTTTACGTGATACTCAACTGCAACGTCGTGTGCGCTTCCAAAGGCTTTTTGTATTTGTTCAGGAATTTCTTTAATGCCTCTGACTGAGTTATGGCTTGCTTCTATTTTCTTCCAGAGTTCTTCTGGTCTTAATCCAAAATAGTTGTTGTTCTTTGCCACAGTCATGAATATTGGGTTTACTTCGTGGAACACGTCTCCATCATTCGGTTCCTTGCCCAGTTTTAACGCATCGAGTGCTTTGGCGTTGTATCTTGTGTACGCAATGCCAAAGAATGGCTCGATTCCTCCTCCTTGTAACCCGGCGCAAATCGCAATAGTTCCTGTCGGCGCTATTGTTGTTCTTGCGCAGTTTCTAGGTCTTCCTTTTGCATAATCGCGGAAGAATGGTCCATTCGCATCATAGATGCTGTCTTTGAAATTTGAGAAAACTCCTCTTTCAATCGCCATTTCTTCGCTTGCTTCCAAGGACTTGCCGTTGATGAACTTCATTATTTCTTCGCCTTTTGCTATTGCTTCTGAGCTGTCGTATGGGATGTTCAATAGCGATAGCATTTCTGCCCAGCCCATGACGCCAAGGCCTATTCGGCGGTTGCCTTTCGCAATCTTCTCTATTTCTGGGATTGGATAATTGTTTACGTCAATGACGTCGTCTAGGAAGCGTGTTGCCAGCTTTACGACTTCTCCAAGGCGTGCATAGTCTATTTTGCCCATGACTACAAACTTGCTCAAGTTGATGCTTCCCAAGTTGCACGGCTCGTACGGCAATAGTGGTTGTTCGCCGCACGGGTTTGTGCTCTCAACCTCTCCTAACTTTGGTGTTGGATTCGAACAGCTGTTGTTGATGTTGTCTAGCCATATCATTCCTGGGTCTCCTGTTTTCCAGGCGTAATCGCATATCATGTTGAACGTGTCGCGCGCGTTTGCTTTTCCTACAGGTTCTTTGGTTCTGGGATTCAATAAGTCAAAGTCTTTGCCTTCTTTTACTGCTTCCATGAATTTTTTGTCTACAGCGACTGAAACATTGAAATTCTCAAGTTTGCCGTCTTCTGCTTTGTGCTTGATGAAATCAAACACGTCTGGGTGCCAGTATGGCAGTATTCCCATGTTTGCTCCTCTTCTTGTTCCTCCTTGTTTGACTTCTTGTGTTGCGTAGTTGATTATGCTGAATGGTGATAATGCTCCTGAAGCAACTCCTTTGGTGCTTTTGACTCTGTCTCCTTTTGGTCTGACTCTGCATCCTGAGAATCCCGTGCCTCCTCCTGACTTATGAATAAGCATCGTCTGCTTTACCAAGTCTCCCCAGCCTTCTATGCTATCTTCTATTGGAAGAACGTAGCAGGCTGACAGTTGTTGTAATTCTCTTCCTGCGTTCATTAATGTTGGACTATTTGGCAGGAAGTCGAAGTTTGCCAGCATGTCATAGTATTGTGTTGCTAGTTTCAAAACAGTCTCTTGTGCGCGTGTGTTATTTTCAACAAGCTTGTACAGGTTTTGTATGTATTTTCTGTGGTTTTGTTCTTGGTCGCCGTAGTTCTTGGCTCCAACGTGAATCAATAGTAGTTCGCTTGTTTCGCCATTTCCTACATCTATCAATTCTTGGCTGTAGCGTACGTTTGCAAATAGCTGGTCTCTTGGAACGTCTGGGTGGTAGAGTAGTTCTGCAAGAGCGATGTTTTTGGCTATGCCCCATAGCCAGGTTTCTACGCTTGGGTCGTCTCGCAAGTACTTGTCTTTTATGACTTTTCTTTGGTTTTCTGTGAGCGGGATGTTTCCGAATGGTGGTTTGTCCCATTCCTGTCTTAATTCGCCGCTTGTGTTATTCATGGTTGTCATGGCTCTGCCTCCAGTAACTTCTCGTGTTTCTTGAGTGTTTTGATCGCGTCAACAAATTGGTTTGCGTCTTTGAATTTCTTGTATACGCTTGCAAAGCGTACATATGCAACGTCGTCCAGCTTTGCAAGTTCCATCATTACTAGCTCTCCTATCTTGTTGCTTTTGATCTCGTCCTTGTCTGATTGTCTTAGTGCTGCTTCAATCATTCCTACTACTGCTTCCATTTGTTCTCTTTTGACCGGCCGTTTTTCGCACGCTCTTAATACTCCTTTCAGAACTTTTTCGCGTGAGAATGGCTCTCTTCTGCCGTCTCTCTTTACCACGCTGATGTCAAACATCTCTACGCGTTCGTATGTGGTGAATCTTTTTGAGCATTGGATGCATTCTCTTCTTCTTCGAATGCTGTCAGAATCGGGTGTTAACCTGCTATCAAGGACTTTGTTATCAGTATTTTGGCAAAACGGACACTTCACGCAGCATTCACCTTTTTTTATCGCAATTCACTCACAAGTAAAGTGTCGGAAATCACGGATTTCCGAGCACGCTCGCGGAAGTTCACTCTTCCGCGACGAAAACCACAACATCTTGTGGTCTCCGTCGGAGCAACTTACTACATATTGAATTCATATATAAACATTATCAAACAAGAACCTATATTCTGCTCAATAATTTTTCACTATGTTTGAGCCACTTGACAGTGAAACAGTTTTTGAAATTGAGACGATAAAAGAGGTAACTGATGAAAATAATTCATCGACTTGCCGGGTCTTCGTCTTTTTCATCGTCATCAATGATGACGGGTGACAAATCAAGGTGTTCAAGGTTTTTAGTAAGGTGTGTTCCTTCTACGAGCGCATCGAGAGAAGTTTGTAGTGCACGCGCGAGAGCAACGGCGTGTTTGAGTTTCATTTCTTTATAGTTTTTCTCTACGGATGATATGTATGACCTTCCTACGCCAATCATTCCAGCAAGTTGACTTTGAGTGTAGCCTAGCTGGGTACGATAATATTTGATTCTGTCTCCTAGTATATCGGGCACTTGCGCTTCTTTGATGCGCTGTCGAATAAACCTTTCTTTGTCGTCCATCTTTAAGACCGATAAAGCAGAATCACATAAATAATCTCGCCTTCTTGTTATTTTTTAACCACGGCTATTCTATCAAGAATTAAATCATCACTGCATTAACCGTTCCATCCCTGGAAATTAACGAGTTTTTCTTGACTGTATGTAGTCAGGGTTGAGTTTGAGGAAGTGGGTGCTGTCTTCTGTGCGGATTGAAATTGCAGTTGGGAACCTCTGCTCTATTGCTGCAATTCGAAGGAAGCCATAGACGGATCGTTCTTCAAGTTTGTATTTTGCGGCTATCTGTCGTGCAAGAGGAGCGACAGTGCTTTCTTGGCCTCCGGCTAGTTCAATGAGTGTTATGGCGAAGAGGCCTGCGCTTGTTTCATATAGTTTGCCTGCTTTGTAGATTTGGACGATTTCTTCTCTTGTTGGCAGTTTTATGCCTGCCTGCGCTGCCAGGCCTTCAAGCCGCGGTCGTATATTCAAGTCATACTTTCCATCTAGCATGTCTTCAAGGGACGTGCCCATTGCCAGGTGTTCATGAGTGAGTTGCATTTGCTGTGCGATGGAGCTTGGTCCGGAGAGCACATCGAGTTGGTAGCCTAGTTTGAACCATTGCTCGTTGCATTGATCTCTTACTATAGTTTGTGCGAAAGCATAGAGTTCATGGCTTGTGTCTTTCTGGGCTATCAAGCAATGCAGGCCTTCGCTTGTTGACCCTTGCAGGAGACCGAGATGTTGCGTTGAAGCGCTTTTTAAAAATTGTTCAATTTTGCGCTGCAATATTCCTTGCGGAACGCCTTCTGTGCTCTTGAATGGTGTTTCCACGTATATTGTTTTTCCATCGCTGTGTATGTAGATTGGGATTGTTTGTATTCCGCGGCTCTTGATTTTTTGTGCATAGGTTGTGTTTTCTCTATGTAACCTGAGTGCTTTCTCATAGCTTTCTTTTGCTTCTTTTGCTTCGTCAACAATTCCTTGTACAAGCTTTGCTGCAGCGGTGCGGAGCAGAGGTTCGTTGGCTTTTAGCACTGCCTCTGCTGTTTCGAGTTGAGAGTGCAGTTCTTTGTATGCGCTTGTCTGTTCCCATGGAACGATTTCGTAATTGGCTGATTTTAGAACCGCTTCGAGCAACCCGCCCCGCTCCAAGTTGTTGTACCATTCGGCTGCGCGTTGTACTGTTTCTGATTTTCCGCGTACAAATGCTGTCATCAATGCTACCGTGTCCTCAGTTGGTGCGCTGGCGAGCAAGTGTTGCCTGGCATCGCGTTGTGCCGTGTCTACAGCAATTTTCGAATCATTTACTATTTTCAGTATTTTTTCATACAGGCCTTTCGCACGTGTTGATGGTTTGTTGCGGTCAAGTTCTTCTAAAGACAAGCCTCTATTGAGCGCGTCTTCGAGCACGCTTATTTCATCGCGTGCAGGCTCTGCCGCAGTTACGCTTACTGGATGATGTGGCCCGTTTACGATCACGTATTCGTCAAACTGTCCGTGCACGATTCGATAGATGCCAGGCTCTACTGCGCGGTCGCGGTTTGTGAGCGCTATGCGGAATGGGTCTTGGCTGACCATGCGTATAGGAACGTCATCCAATATTTTTAGCATGTTCATGAAGTTGTAGCCGAGTTGGTTGATCGTCCACAGGTTGCTGCCAAAGAAGTATATCGCGTCCCGCGCGGTGAGTTGGCCGAAGAAATCGCGCAGGTTTTCTGCCATCTGGCGTGCGCGTTCAATTGGGTACACCCAGCCTTTGTTTTGAAACATTTCCAACAGTGGTTTTGAACCTTCGTTGCCTATGACGCATTTATTGTCTGGGAAGAAAACAGTGTCGCAGATAACTGGATTGAGAATCCTGATTGTTTCTCTAAGATATGCATCTACTTCCGGCTTGAGGCGGGCATCATTGAGTGTATCTTCAATCGTCAGTCCGTCCATTCCGCCCATTGTGGAATGATTGCCGCTTGGCAGCGCAGGTATGATTGACTTGTTAACTAAAGAAGGTACAAGCGCCTTGAGAATATCTTGCTCTGATTTAACAGCACCGGCATCTTCTATGTGCTTGCCAAAAAAGACGAGTCGTGCCGTGCATAGGTCGTCTATCATTGATTCAAGAGTTACCTTGTGCGATGAAAGCTTGGTGTAGCTGGTGTTCTCTGGGTCACGGGTGTACTTGTACACGCCAGTCCGCATGCCTTCCAAGATAGTGACGTTCAGAGCTTCTTCGCGCTGGTGTAAGTGTAACAGGCGATCCGGATAAAACCACTGCAACAGAGCTTCTTCTTGAGCGACTTCGTCCATGCATTCCCCCTGCTGGCCACGTGCGCGCAAAACTAATAAACCTTTCTATGCAAGGATAGTTATGTTGGTTTTATACGTGGTCTTATCATAGCAGGAAAGTTCGCCTTCTTGTTTTAACTAATATTTATTGTCTCAAAGAATTAAATCAGCACTGCATTAACCGTTCCATCCTGTCCTGGTCTGGAGGTTACTTTTGCCTTGCCTGCTTCAGTCGTTATGACTGCGCCTTTTACAATTATGTTTCGTCTGACGAAGTGCCTGTTTGCCGGGCAGTCGTCAACTGTCTTTATTGCTGCCTTGACAAACTTTTTTGTTTTTGGGTCGAGAACATTTGCTACTTGTGCTACTAGAACTTTCATTTTTCTGCTGTCACCTTTTGTCTTTATGACTTTGACGTTTTGCTTGCCTATTTTTGTGTGAACTGGCAACCTGCCCATTTCGTATTTTCTTTTGCCTCGGGCTATGCTGTACATGCCCCCTGTTGGCTTTCTGTTGGTTCTTCCTCGTTGTACGATGACCATGATTAGAGTTCTAAAGGGGTGGTTTAAAAAGGTTTCGTGTCGCAACCTTTATATTACCATATTTTTCATCACTCATTATGCGCCTGTGGGTTATAGCACTCTTGCTGACAATTCCGCTTGCATCTGCTCTGCTTGTCGAGAGTACGGGTCGTGCTGGTGAAAATCCAGTGTTCTATGGTGATAATATTGTGTACGAGCGTGCTAGTGTTATCTACGTTTACGATATTCCAAAACATGAAGAAAGAGAACTTTCGCGCGGCAAGAATCCTTCCTTGTTTGCTTTCATTGCTGCATTTGAAACAAGGGAAACAGACAAGGACTTGAACGGCGATGGAGACAATGACGATACAGTAATTCAACTTGCTAACGTAAAAGATGGCAATGTTGTCAGCACATCTGCAATTGGCCATAATCCTTACATCTGGTCTAAATTTATTGTTTTTTCAACTAATGAAGCAGAGCTTGGCATTGATTTTTCAAATGATGGCGATATGATTGATGATATCGTCCGCCAGTTTGATCTCGACAAGAACGAGACAGTCAACCTGAAGGCAGTGGGCGATTATCCTGCGATTAACCAGCGTGCATTAATCTTTGTTACGGATGAAAAACAGGTTGAGACTGATTTGAATGGTGATGGCGATCAGTCTGATTCTGTCCTGCGTGTTATGGACAAGGAGTCAAGAAAAGTTGCTAATACTCCTTTTGCCGCCGACAAGCCGTTGCTTACAAAGACTGGCAAGGCCGTTTTTTCATCGGATGGCGAGATTGTTGTTTTTGATGCTGTTGAGCACAAGGGAGCTAGCTTAAAGCAGAAAGGCGGTTCTCCTGTGTTGTTTGATGACGTTATTCTTTTTGAAAGGGATGGGGATTTGTATGGGTTCTCGCTTGAGAATGCGGGCTTGGCGAAATTAAATGTTAAAGGAATGTCTCCTTCCTTGTTTGAGAATAAGGTCGCGTTTGTTTCTTCAGAAAAAGATGTTGGAGACTTGAACAATAATGGAAATGATGATGACTTTATCATCCGTTACGCGAAGGAAGAAGATATTGATGGTGATGACGTGTTTGATTTTTCTGACAATTGTGCTGCGGTCATCAATGAGGACCAACTTGACAGCAATAATAATGGTGTTGGCGATGCGTGTGATAAGGAAAAGTCCGAGCCCAAAGTGGAGGAAAAGCCTGAAGAGCCGGTTGTACAGCAAAATGCAACAGCAGTTTCTTCAGAAGAAAGAGGGGGCATTCCTTGGTATGTTTACCTTATAATCATTATTTTGCTTCCATTCGCAGCCTACTATGGTTACAAGCACTATAAGAAAAGGCAGAAATCATTCGGGTTCTAAGCAAAAGATTTAAATATCCCCCTAATGGATTTTTGAATTATTAACTGACGGGGTGTCAAATCATGGAAGCAAGACCATTAGATGCATTGAATCGCGCTCGCGATAAGAAAGTTATTGTTGAGTGCAAGAACAACAAACAGTACGTTGGCACTCTTAGAGCGTTTGACATTCATATTAACGTGGTTCTTGATGAGACAGAAGAGCGTGTTGAAGGCGAAGTCAAGCGTAAGCTTGGCACTGCTTTTATTCGCGGTGACACGATAGTCTTGATCAGTCCGGCATAATAGTGATACTATGAGCAAAGGTTACGGCGGTACAGGTTCTCAGGGAAAGCGTTCTCGCGGAAAATCGCATATTCCGTGCAGGCGCTGCGGCAGATGTAGCTATCACGCCAAGAAATCTATCTGTTCCAGCTGTGGCTATGGCAAAGGTCCAAAGATGCGCGGTTATGCCTGGAAGAATACGAGAAAGCGAAAGTAATTCTCACTGGACATTTCGGAAAGTTTACGGGTTTTTATTGACGATATAAATTTACAGTTTCTTCACTGGACAAGTGCGCGTAGCGAATTTAAAGGGCATGAATCTTTCTTTCTGTATGAAAAGAACGTTTC
>CAZWVL010000007.1:0-79730 GCA_964637115.1 uncultured Methanosarcinales archaeon | reverse complement strand
AAGTCGGAGAAGAACAACTCTTCTACTTAATGTCCCGCGGTCTGTCAGAAAGCGAGGCACTTGCATTAATCGTTCTTGGTTTTATTGCGGACTTTACTAAAGAGTTGCCGATGGAATACGCTGTTGAGCTGAACAAGCTTATTCAGCTGGAAATGGAGGGTAGTGTGGGATGATTGAGCACGAATTAATCATTCCTGCAGGTGAGAAGCGCGAGATTGTGTTAGTGCACGCTGTTCCTGAAACTTCAAGGCGTGTTATTCGTCTTGCTGGCGAGGGCGCTGAGGTTGTTTTGCACGAAATATTCGTTTCAGGTAATGTTAATAGTGATGTCGTAGTTATTCACGACGCTATGCGTACAAAATCGCGTGTTAACGCGCGCGGTGTTGTGAGCAAGGCCCAGAAAACTATTTCGCACGCTAAAATAATCATTCCAAAGCACGGCCAGCTGAGCGACAGTTTTGTTTCTCAGCATTTTATGCTGTTGGACGAGAGCGCTGAAGCTGAGGCTGTTCCTTCTTTGGAGATTGAGGCTGACGAAGTTAAGGCTTCGCACACCGCGACCATTTCTCCGCTGGATGAAAACAAGATTTTCTACTTGAAAAGCAGGGGAATTCCTGGAGTCGAGGCAAGAAAACTAATCATTGATAGTTTCCTGAAGATTCCTGAGGGCCACAATGAGTAACATTACGCTGCAGGGGATAAGGAAGGATTTTCCGTTCTTCAAGCGGAGTTTAATCTACTTAGACAGCGCTGCTACCACCCAGAAACCGGCTATTGTTCTGGATGCCATGCGCAAATATTATGAAACCACTAATGCGAACGTGCACCGCGGTGTTTATTCTCTTGCAGAAGAGGCAACTCAGGCTTATGAGGGTGCTAGAAAAAAAGTAGCGGGATTTATCGGTGCTTCCCCGAGAGAAATTGTCTTTGTGAGAAATGCTACAGAGGCTATTAACGTTGTGGCGCGTGGCTGGGGCGCAGGTAGCATTCAGAAGGGGGATGTTATTTTGCTGACCGCGATGGAGCACCACAGCAATATTGTGCCATGGCAGATGCTTGCAAAAAGGGCTGGCGCAGTTGTTTCTTATCTTCCGATTAACGAGCACGGAGAGCTTGACTGGAATGCTGCCGTGCACGCTTTGAAGCAGAAGCCGAAAATACTCGCTTTTACTCACGTCAGTAACGTGCTTGGTACAATTAACCCGGCAAAAGAATTGATTGCAGAGGCGCACAAGAACGGCGTTCCTGTTCTTTTGGACGCCTCTCAGAGTGTTCCTCATATGCCTGTTGATGTAAAAGATCTCGATTGTGATTTTATGGTGTTTTCAGGTCACAAGATGCTTGGTCCGTTTGTGGGCATACTATATGGCAAGCGCGAGCTGCTGGAAAAAATGGAGCCTATGCTTGGCGGCGGCGATATGATCAAGGAAGTAACTTTTGAGGGCGCTACGTGGAACGAAGTGCCTTGGAAGTTTGAAGCAGGCACTCCTGGTATTGCAGGCGCCGTTGGTCTTGGCACAGCTATTGATTATTTGCAGTCTTTGGGCATGGAAAATGTTTTGAAGCACGAGCAGGAGTTAATCAAGTATGCTTACGACAAAATGAAAACAGACAAGCATATTGTAATTTACGGTCCAGAGAAGCGCGTCGGTGTTATAAGTTTTAATCTTGGCGATATGCACGCTCATGATGTTTCAACCGTTCTCGACCAGCAGGGCATTTGTGCAAGAAGCGGCCATCATTGCGCCCAGCCTTTGATGGAAAGATTGGATGTTCCTGCAACAGTCAGAATCAGTGTTGGTCCTTACAATACCAAAGAAGATATTGATGCATTCCTTGTAGCATTGCAGAAGGCAAAGAAGGTGTTTAGGTTATGATTGCGGCTTCGAAGAAGGTGGAATCTAGAAAATGAACGAAGGTGAGTTTTCTATGAGCGATGAGATGTACAAGGAAATAATTCTGGACTATTATCGTAATCCGAGGAACAAAGGAATCTTACCTCATCCGGATATCGTTTCGCACGATGTTAACACTTCTTGCGGTGATGAAATTACTATGCACGTTCTTGTCAAGGACGGAATGATTGGGAATTGTCGTTTTTCCGGCAAGGGTTGCGCTATTTCGCAGGCAGCAGCTTCCATGCTTACAGAATATGCTTTGGGCAAGTCCTTGGAAGAAGTTGCGAAGTTTAATAAAGAGGACGCTTTGAAATTAATTAATATCCCGATTTCGTGCATGCGTTTGAAGTGCGCGTTGTTGGGGTTGAAAGTATTGAAACTCGGCGTATTGCAATATATGGGGAAGCAGCTGGAGGTAGAAGATGCAGAAAACTGAAATGAAACAATTGGTTACAAAGGACATGGTTATTGGGGATGTCTTGAAGAAGTATCCTGATGCAGCTGTTATTATGCTGGAGCACGGCCTGCATTGTGTTGGTTGTCACGCGAATGTCTTCGATACAATAGAAGCTGGCTGCAAGGTGCATGGTATTGATGACGAAACAGTTGACAGTCTTGTTACTGAAATCAACAAGTTTATTGCAGAGGAATCAAAGGAACATAAGCATGAAGAACCTAAAGGTCCTGCTAAAGTGTTCATTTCAGATGTTGCGGCAGGCAAAGTTAAGGAATTGCAGCAGAAGGACAAGATGGACGGCTTTGGTTTGAGGATTGCAGTTTCCCCTGGCGGCTGTTCTGGCTTTGTTTATCAGATGAACTTTGAAAAAACTCCTGAAAAGACCGACATTGTGTTTGAGGACAAGGGTGTTAAATTGTTCATCGACCCTGACAGCTTGAACATGCTCAGGGGAGCTGAAATTGACTATGTTGATAGCTTGAATGAGTCTGGCTTTAAGGTAAATAACCCTACTGCCAAGCAGAACTGCGGCTGCGGAAAGAGCTTCGGGTAAGTCATTTAGTGCGTAGCATAAGCAGTATGTCGTGGGGTCGCAGACCCCACTTGAGTGTTTTAGATCAAACCTTTTGACAAAGGTTTGGTCAAAAGATATATAAATAGGTCAAACTTTGTCACTATAGAGTGAAGCGGGGAATTCTGGGAGAAGACAATATGCCAGAGGAATCAGACCATGAAGTGAGTGGAGTCGATGATACAGTTCTTAGTAGTGATACTCCTACAGATGTGCGAAGGAAAAGCAATATTGAGCCTATAACGACCAAGCATAAGGCCTCACTTATTGGGCATACGGTCGGCGGCGCGCACATAGATGAGTTCATTGGTAGGGGAGGAATGAGCGAAGTTTATCATGGCGTTTTAGACAGTGAGGAAGTAGTGGTAAAAATTCTTCAGCTGCAGCACATGAAAAGCGAGAGCACACTGAGGCGATTTGAAGAAGACGCAAAGGCCACAGCTGCTCTGCACCATCCTCATATTGTTGAAATAATTGCAACCGGTAATGACGAAGGAACTCCCTATATTATTAACAAATTTGTCAAAGGCAAGGATGGCAAAGCAGCTCCAACTCTTGGAAAAATCCATTTAAGTCTTGAGCAAAGTGCACAAGGTTTGCTCCAGATTGCAAAAGCTTTGAATTATGCTCACAGTACTGATGGCAAGCTGCAGATTTTGCATCGCGACGTTAAGCCAGATAATATTATCGTGCAAACAGAACCTTTGCACCTTTATCTGATTGATTTCGGTCTTGCCAAGATTGTTGATGAATCCAGAGAAAGCGTAACTCAGAACAGAGATGTTCTCGGCACTGCTGATTATATGTCACCTGAACAGGCAGCCGATGCTAAGGACGTTGGCCCAAAATCTGATATCTATTCTTGGGCGTGCACTGCTTATGCCGTGCATTCCAGGACAAGGCCAAGGGAACAGCGCCACACAACCGTTCTAAAGCCGCTTGAAGAGCAGTTGAGAACAATTAGCATTCGTATGAATGATCAGATCACTCACGAGTTATTGCTGAACGAGGCAATTGATGAGGGCTTTAAGGACTTAACATCTGGCTTGGATCCAGTAAAGGATAAAGCATCGATTGATGGAATTCGCAAAAAAATGGGCCGCGTGAACGATAAATATGAGGAAGACATTGCGCGTGTGTTATGGGGAAAGAAACTTGATGAGCGTCCATCGTTCTCCATGCTTATCCCTCGTCTTGAGGATCGTATTAAAAAGAACCAGGTGAGGGAACGTGAACTTACTCCTGAAGAAAAAGGAGAGCAAGATGCTTATGTGCAGAAGCTGCAGAGGACTGTTGCGGAAATAAAAGAAGATCTCGGTAAATCAAGTGAA
Source organism: uncultured Methanosarcinales archaeon (assembly GCA_964637115.1). Classification (GTDB taxonomy): domain Archaea; phylum Nanobdellota; class Nanobdellia; order Woesearchaeales; family ARS49; genus CABMGU01. The sequence goes on along the minus strand of CAZWVL010000007.1, from coordinate 75,473 downwards.
AAGTTTGAGAAAACTTACCGCCTCGGACTGGCGCTAACTGCATTGGCAGACGAGCTTCCCTGTGCAGATGATTCGCGAGAAGCATTGTACAAAGAAGCGCTTGATCATTTAAGCGGCGTGTATGCTCAGATGGATATAGCTCAGCGTAGCGGCCAGTCGGTAATCATTCCGTTAATTATTCCCTTGCAGGAGATTGATGATTACAAGTCGTGGGCCGCCAGTGGAGTGAATGTTATTCAGGAGCGGAAGAATCATTTCGAATCAAGATTGACTGAACAGCAGTATGAAGAGATGCTCGTAAATGCAAATAAGGCATTGGATGAGAAAAGACTTTCTGATGCTGTAGAATTCTATACTAAGATTGATCATGCTAAAGTGCCGAATGTATCAAAAACAAAATTGACCTCATTGACCAAGCGCTTTGAGGATACAATAGAATCTATTCTTGAGGAAGGCGCTGGTTTGGTTGAAAAAGATGTTGATGCTGCTGAAAAGCAATATGAAAATGCTAAAATTTTGGGCGCCGTGCTGCCAAAAGAAGGCGATTGTGCTAAATATGTTGAAGGTTTTAAAGTCTTCATCACTTACACCAAGAACAACAATTCTTACAAAAATGCAGAGAAAGAAGGAGACTTTTACAATATGTTGAAGCTGTCTGGCGATATGCTGAAGCAGTCTGAAAATCCGTTGTTCCCTTCGGGAAAGAAAGATGAATGCGGAAAACTTGCTGCAACATATCAGGAAGCATTGAAGTCCAAAACGCTGGATATCAGCATATTGGAGCAGCTCATAATAAGTACTGGTGGCTTGATTGAAGAACGTTCAAAAGCATTGCCAACAGATGATTCTCAAACTGAGGAGACAAGCATTCGTTCTCTTTCACAGGAGCGTATAGATTATTTCAATACAAACATTGCAGACATCAGCAAGAAATTTGGAAATCTCCCTCGTGAAAATATTGGGCCCAAATATGATGAACTGAAGACGTCTCTTGATTTCTTCAGGGAAGACGTGCAGGTCGAGATCTGGAAGCGCGGTGTTGGAAAGGATGACATTAAAGAAAAGTACGCTTGCCTGAAGTCATTGATTGAACATTTCCGTGAAAAGGATGATAAGCCAAATGAAAGGTTTTATTTGCAAGTCCGCATGAGTTACGATAGGAAAAGACTTGAAGAATTAGGCAAGTAAATGCACCACGTTGCCATTATGAAAAAAGAGTGGAAGCTTACTAAGAAAATTCTTTCTGGCGAGAAAAAGATCGAGTCAAGATGGTATAAGAATAAAGCAGCTCCTTGGAATAAGATTAAGCCTGGAGAAGTAGTTTTTTTCAAGAATTCTGGCGAGCCTGTTACGATAAAGACAGAAGTCGAGAAAGTTTTGCAGTTTTCAGAACTTACACCTGCTGCAGTGAAGGAAATTCTTGACAAATATGGCGGTGCTGACGGTATTAATGTCAGTGATATTGGCAAATTCTATGAACTTTTCAAGAACAAGCGTTATTGTATGCTGATATTCTTGAAAAACGCTCAGAAAACCAATCCATTTAACATTAGCAAAAAAGGCTTTGGCAATATGGCTGCGTGGCTGTGCGTGGATGATATTGATGCCATTAAGCAAAGTATTTAAGACCGTTCTCTTAAGATAGATGCATGTGTTTCACGCCTGCCGTTTCACTGACAACTGCTCTTATTGAGTGGGTGCTGGCGGTTATTGTTTTATACAAGTTTAGAAAGTCCATTCTTGCTCCTTATTTCGCGTGCGTTTTGTTCCTGCTCGGCTTCTATCAATTCTCTGAATTTATGCTGTGCATGACAAATCATGCTGAACTCTGGGGGACCGCCGCGTTTATTGGCTATAATTTCCTGCCTGCGTTAGGTCTGGGTGCAGTGCTTGCGTATTTGCGGAAAAAAGTGCATTCCGAGCTGGTGTATGGTCTTCCTGTTGTGTTCGCATTGGTGGCATTAATCACCCGTCCGTTTGTCGTGCAGGGAAAATGCGAAACGATCTTTGTCACAATACTCACTATTTTTTCGCATAATGCAGCAGGAGTTATTTATTCAGCGTATTACATTAGTTTTATCTTTCTGATTACGTATTTATTGTTAGTCGAATTGTATAGCACAAAAGACAAAAACAGGAAAATGGTTTGCGTGTGGCTGACAATTGCAGTGCTGGCCATGACTCTGCCAACGATTCTTGTTATAGCCATCTTTCCAGCACTCGGTATTCGTGCATCCTCAATACTCTGTCATTTTGCGCTGCTGACGGCAATCGCATCATTTATTGCAGTATCTAGAGATGTGAGGAAAAAATGAAATCTCTTATCTTCGGCAGTCCAGGCATTCCGATGTCAACGCAGCCTCGTGATACTATGAATGGCATCAAGCAAGTTCGCAAGCTCGGTCTTGACGCAATGGAGTTTGAATTTGTGCAGAACGTGCACGTGAATGAAAAGCTTGCTCCTGAAATCAAGAAAGTTGCTGAAGAATTGAATGTTGTTCTCACTTGTCACGGTCAATATTATGTTAATTTAGCGGCACTGGAAGTTGAAAAATTGCACGCTTCCATTAACAGGATGCTTTCTGCTGCCAGGCGTATGCACGAGTGCGGCGGTTACAGCATTACGTGGCATATGGGCTATTATCTTGGCAGGCCAAAGGAAAAAGTCCACGAGATAGTAACGCATGGTGTGAAAGACGTTGTTAAAAAACTTCAAGACGAAGGTGTTAAAATATGGATTAGGCCTGAGACAACCGGTAAGGAAACACAGTGGGGTGATTTGCAGGAATGCATTAAACTTTCACAGGAAGTCGAGCAAGTTCTGCCGTGCATTGATTTTGGGCATTTGCACGCCAGATACAATGGCAAGAACAACACCTTGGAAGAGTTCAGGGATATTCTTTCTCAAATAGAAAATGGTCTTGGCAGGGAAGCTTTGGACAACATGCACATTCAGTGCTGCGGCATTAATTATGGTCCAAAAGGCGAGAAGAACCATTTGAACTTCAAGGATTCCGATTTTAACTGGAAAGATATGCTGAAAGCGTGGAAAGAGTTCAAGATTAAGGGCGTTGTTATTACTGAAAGTCCGAACATTGAAGAGGATGCGCTGTTTTTGCAGCGCGCGTGGCAGAAGTTGTGAGATTCTGGTTAGCAGGAGTTATCTGATAGTTATTTTGTGAGGCTTTCTTCGTAAATCCCCTTCCACCAATAATCCATCGTTGACATTACTTGGCGGAATCCCTGCTCGAATAGGGCATATTGATTTGGTGTAAGGTAATCAGTTAGGCTTTCTCGCAAAAGGCCTTCGTGGCTTGGTTCCCAGTCCCCCAGGTGTTTTCTAAAAAACACTGTCAATGCCGGGCCTAGTTCCGCAGACTCTTTTCTCTTGAAGAGTTCCTTTACTGCCCTGACTACAATCCTCAGTTCTGGCACTGCTGAACATTCAGTTGCATAAGTGCTGCCGAGCGCATAAGCGGCCTCTTCGGAACGTGCCGCATGGAGCATGTTATCGGTGAATTGTATTGTTGCGCTTGATGGTTTTACACTGCGCAAATCAATCCCAAGACGTTCGTTGAGTCCCTCGACAAGCAAATCATAATGCGGCTTATGATTAGTCTCGCTTCCGAGTTCTTGGCCTATGTTGCGCTCGAGTTCACTTGCGACATCAGCCCATCCTGCCTTCTCTGCCTTTTCCTGTGCTGCGCTGAGAAACAGAACAATGTATCGAGGAAACAGGACGTATTGCCCTAGCTGATATGCGAGTTGGTTTGTCGAAATGTTTGAGAGAGTTATCGACAGTGGGTTTTTGCCTTGATGGACCGCAACGTAATCGTTCATCATAGCCGTCTGCAGTCGGTCCATAAGTCCGTCATATTGTTGCGTTGCCATAGTTATCTCTTAGAAGTAGTAATTAATTGTCGCAATATAATAACTCTTGTCGCACTAATTTGGTACGAAAAGTTTATAAAAGGTGGAAAATGTGACTTGTTGAATGGACACGAGCATTCTTAAGAAGATTGGTTTCACAGAGAATGAGATCAAAATCTATCTCGCGCTACTCAAGATAGGGGCAAGCACTGCATATGATATTGGTCAAAAGACAGGCATATACCGCGTGCATGTGTACGACAAGCTTGAGCAGTTGATGGACAAAGGTCTCGTAACGCATGTATACAAGGGTGCAAAGAAGTACTTTCAGGCCTCCTCTCCGGAAAAAATCAGGCAATACTTAGAAGATAAAAAGAGGGAAGTAGAATTACAAGAGCAGGAAGTTGAAAAAATTTTGCCTGAACTTCAAGCCTTCACTTTATCACCACGCGAAGACACAAGAGTAGAAGTATTCAAGGGGGCAGAGGGACTGAAATATCTTCTTAAAGACATCATCAAAACAGCTAAGAAAGAGGTGCTCATAACTGGAATTGATGACGCCAAATATGAGGAAGCCCTTTCCATATTTATGAAACAGTATTTCCGGGATTTACGAAACAAAAAAATTCATGAACGAGTCATTACCGTCAAGAAAAAAAGCGTTTTTATGTTCGGAAAAGAAGTTGCACATGCGACTCGTTATCGTTTTCTAGAAGAAAAGCAGTTTAACCCAACAAACACGTTTATCTACGGCAACAAAGTCGTGATTGTTTCCTGGGGTACGCCCGTTACTGCAATCATGATCGAGAACATGGGAATTGCTGAAACATACCGTAGTCATTTTGAGCACTTATGGAGGATTGCTGACAGGGAATAGTACAATAAATCTATTGTTTTTAATCTCTTTGTGAAAACATGAGCGGCATACAACAAAAGACTTATAAATACATTCAACAAAAATCTTTTTGCATGGAAGTTCGTGTTGTTGATGCAAAGCTTGATTCTTTCAAAACAGAGTTAATTGTTGTTGGTTTGTTTTCTCCTGCTGAAAAACTGCCGGCAGAACTTAAGGCAGTTGATGAAAAACTGCACGGCGCGATAGCGCATGCAATTAAGGGAAAAGAATTTGAGGGAGAGTGGCAGCAGTTCAGGCTTGTTTCCACTTTGGACAAGATTCCTGCAAAGAACATCCTGCTTCTGGGGCTTGGCAAGAAGGAAGAAGTGACTTTGGAAATATTAAGGCGTGCTGCCGGCCTGAGCGCTCGCATTGCAAGAGACTTCTGCGGTATTACGGAATATTCTACCACGTTGCACAATCTTGACCTTGCAAAGACAACGCGTCAGGAAAGAGCGCAGGCTGTTTCTGAAGGCAGCGTTTTAGGTGCATATCAATATATCAAGTATAGGACTGTTGACAAAGAAAAAATCAAGAAGATTTCTCAGGTTACATTGGTGGGCGATGACGTCAAAGAAAATGTTTACAAGGGCACAGTTCTGGGCGAATGCGCAAATCTGGTCAGAGATTTGGTAAATGAGCCTGCAAGCAATATGAAGCCTGATGATCTTGCTCGGGAAGCAAAGAGGCTGGAAAAGCTCGGCGTGAAAGTTACTGTTTACGATAAAAAAGCAATTGAAAAAATCGGATTAACTGCGCTGCTCGCCGTTAATCGGGGCAGCGTTAACGAGCCCAGATTCGTTATCATGGAATACAACGGCGGCGGAAAGAAAAAAGTCGCATTGGTTGGAAAGGGAATTACTTTTGACAGTGGAGGCTTGGATATCAAGCCTGCTGACGCAATGCTTACGATGAAGGAGGACATGGCTGGTGCTGCAACTGTGCTCGCAACAGTGAAGGCTGCAGCCCTGCTGAAGCTGAAAGTTCACGTCGTCGGAGTTTTTGCCGCAACAGAGAATATGTTGGGCATGGACGCATACAAGCCGGGTGATGTTGTAACAGCCTACAACGGCAAGACAATTGAGATTGAGAACACTGACGCTGAAGGCCGTGTCATCTTGTCTGATGCTTTGTCTTATACTGAGAAGAATATAAAGCCGGATGCAATGGTTGACTTGGCAACATTAACAGGTGCAGTCCGCGTTGCTTTGGGCAGTGTATGTGCGGGCGTGATGGGCAAGGATGACAAGCTTATTGACCATTTGATCAAGTCTGGCAATGCGACTGGGGAAAGGCTTTGGCCGTTCCCGTTCTATCCTGAATATCACGAGCAGGTCAAGTCTGATATTGCTGATGTGCTGAATGTAGGGAAGATTCCAAGATCTGCTGGAGCTATTATGGGCGGCGTATTCTTGGCTGCATTTGTAAACAAGACTCCGTGGGCGCATATTGATATTGCTGGTGTGAGCTGGTCTGAAATAGATGCGGAATACATTCGTAAAGGCGGCACCGGTTTTGGTGTTAGGTTGTTGATTCACGCGTTAGAAAATGTATGAAAAGATAACAAAAGAGGCATTGAAGAAGATGCTGGATGAAAAGAGGGATTTCATTTTGTTTGATGTACGTCAGTATGCCAGTTATCTTTCGAAACATATTAAAGGGGCAAAGAGCTTACCTACAGATGTGATTGATAAAGAGGCGAAGAAGTTGGACAAGTCAAAACTTGTAGTTGTGTATTGCGGCGGATACGCGTGTCCGTTGTCCGGTTACGCTGCTGAGAAATTATCGAAATTGGGCTTTAAGGTGAAAGATTATCAAGGCGGGATTGCCGAATGGAGTGAATCAAACTTGCCGGTGGAAGCGTGAGATACTTTACCATTGATGAGGCGGACAAGGCAGTGCCGGTGGTAGAAAAGCTGATGAAGAAAGCTCAGCGTTTGCGTGACAGGATTGCCTGGCTGCTGGAGACAAATGAGGTTGTTCTTGAAGTCAGCAGCGATGAGGGTTTCCATTATTTTGTTACAGAGCAGGTGAAGGCGAATAAGATGTTCCACAAGTTGTACTATCAGTTTTACAGGGTTATTGAGGGTTTGAACGAGTTTGGTGTTATCGTTAAGGATATTGATGATGGTTTGGTTGATTTTCCTTTCAAGATGAATGGCAGTGAGGCTTTCTTGTGCTGGCAGCTTGGTGAGGAAAAGATTCGTTACTGGCACGACTGTGAGGCCGGTTATGAGAACAGGCAGCCGATTGTTGATGTTGATGAGTTATTTTCGTAAAATTTATAACTGGGATGTAAGCCGTTTTCTTAATGGAAAAGACTTATCGTATAGTATTTGACAGGAAGAACTGTATCGGTGCTGCTGCTTGTGCTGCCGTTGCCCCTGAATTTTGGATTATGAATGAGGACGGCAAGGCAGATCTTGCTGGAAGCAAGACTGATGAGAATGGCAATCAGGTTTTAATAGTTAAGGAAAGCCAGCTGTCAAAAGAGGGCAAGAATGTTCTTGCTTTGAACAAGGATGCTGCTGAAGTTTGTCCGGTGCAGGTCATTCACATTTATGATGCAGATACTGGCGAAAAGCTGGTTTGAGCAAAAGTTTTATAACAGTTGAAAAATAGGTTGTGTGTATGGAAAAAGAGTTGTTTGATGATTTTGGTCCTGAGAGAGTTATTGAGGTTTATCATCCGAAGTTAGGAATGCGTGGTGTTCTCGTTATTGACAATACTGCTCTTGGTCCTGGCAAGGGCGGCATTCGCTTTACCCCTACTGTCAGCAAGGAAGAAGTTTTCCGTCTTGCTAGAACTATGACGTGGAAGAATTCTATGGCTGGCTTGCCGTTTGGCGGCGCCAAGGCAGGCATTATTGGTGAGCCTCATAAGATGTCTTCAAAGCAGAAGGATGAATGGATTTCTGCTTTTTCAAGGTTGTTGAAAGGCATTTGTCCTCAGTATTATTGTGCCGGGCCTGACATTAATACTACTGAGCACGAGATGGAAGTGTTTGCTAAAGCAAATGGTGATATGAAAGCAAGCACTGGTAAGCCGAAAAAGCTTGGCGGTTTGCCTCACGAGCTTGGTTCTACTGGCTGGGGTGTTTTCCACGCGATTAAGGTTGCATTAAAGCATCAAGGCAAGGACATTAAGAAAGCGACGTATGCTGTTGAGGGTTATGGCAATGTCGGTGAGTTTGTTGTTAAGTACATGTCAGAAGCAGGCGCCAAGCTTGTCGCTATTTCAGACAGCAAAGGCGCTCTTGTTGTTCCGAAAGGTATTGATGCTAAGAAATTGCGCGGAGTAAAGAAGTCAAAGGGCACTGTTACTGCTTATGGCGGCACAGTTCTGCCTACCCACGATCTTATCTACACTAGTTGCGACATATTGGTAACTGCGGCCATTCCCGATCTTGTTAAGATAGCAGACGTGCCAAAGATTAAGGCTAAATTAATCATTGAGGGCAGCAATATTCCGATGTCTGTTGAGTGTGAGGAAGCTTTGGCAAAGAAAGGTGTTCTTATCGTGCCTGATTTTGTCGCAAATGCAGGAGGCGTCATTAGTAGTTATATCGAATACATAGGTGGCACTGAAAAGCAGATGTTCAAGACAGTTGCAGAAAAAATCACAAAAAATACTCAGTTGGTTCTAGAACGTGCAAAGAAAGATAAGGTCATTCCGCGTGTTGCAGCTGAGAAGATTGCGAAGGAGCGCGTGCTGAAGAAGTGTAAGACGTGCAGATAAGGTTTATATAGTTCTTCTTTTCTCGTCGATAAAATGCTAGATGATGGGTGGGACTACGCTTTTTTGGTTGCTCCAATGAGGATTCCTTTTGAGGAGCGCTTGTACCTAGTTGAAGCGGCTGTTGAAATGTATGTTAAACATGAAAAGCAGAAAAAGATTGTCAGGCCCGACTACGAGGCAGTCATTAAGACTGATGGAAAGAGCGGTTTGCTTGGTTGTTTTACCGGTCAGAAGTTTACTGGTGTTGTTGAAACTGCCAAGGGCAAATGTAATCTTGCGTTTCTTGTTACGGCGCGCTTGGATCATTCTATGAACTAAATCCCGCACGTCTTTAATCCTTTTTTCATCAAATACTTCTGGTGGTATTCTTCTGCGCGGTAGAACGTGTTTGCTTTGACTATTTCTGTCGCTATTTTCTCTTTATACTTTTTTTGTATTTCTCTCAATGATTTTTCAGCTGCTTTTTTCTGTTCTTCTGAATGGTAAAATATTGCTGACCTATATTGTGTTCCTTCATCAGGCCCTTGTCTGTTCTTTTGAGTCGGGTCGTGTATGCTCCAGAAGACTTCCAGCAACTTCTCATAAGAAACGATTTTTGGATCAAATTCCACCTGCACCACTTCAGCGTGGCCGGTTTCATCAGTACAAACATCTTCATATGTAGGATTTTTCATCGTGCCGCCCATATAGCCGACTTCTGTTTTCACAACTCCTTTTATTTCTCTGAATGCTTCTTCCACGTGCCAGAAGCATCCTGCGCCGAATGTTGCTGTTTCTGTCATTTTTTGTCCATCCATATGTGTAATGTTTCAAATAGGACAAATATGGAGTATGGCGCGATTATGTAAAAGATTATAACTTCGATGGGTGAGCCGAACAAACGAACGCCAATCATTCCCGGACCTGGAAATACCCACATTCCTGACTTTTGGGCATAAAATTCCCAGGGTATTAGGACTATGAATATTATGCCTGCTGCCGTAATTCGTTCTCTCCACGTGTGGTAAAGTTTTTTTCGGTACACTATTTGCAGTGTTATTGCTATGGCAGCCATGGTTATTATAATCAGTGTTTCTTCCATGTGCGCCTCTTGTCAAAAATTATGTGAGTTGTTTTGTAGACTGTCAAGCAAAAGTATGGGACGATTAGAAACCATAAGTATTCTTCAAGTGGCACTATTCCTATGTTTATTCCAATAACTCCATTTCCTGGGAACACCCAATGATTATTGATTACTGCGTAAGTGTCCCATATTGTTCCTACTATGAGCAAAATCATTGCCCAGATTATCCTTTCTTTTAGTGAATGAAAGAGTTTTTCACGGAAAATGTATTCAAGAAGAATCGCGATAAAGAGTAGCGATGTGGCAATTAAAATGTATTGCATAAGAGAGCAATTCAGAGAATCATTTATAAACTTGTCTTCTGTTTTTTGTGCCATGAAAGTTGATGCAACTGTAAAAGAGGTGCTTCAGGAAACTCCTAAGGTGCGGTTGGTGAGATTGTCCTTGCCAGACAAGATGCCATTCCGCCCAGGCCAGTGGATTGGTGTTTATTGTGATGATTTTATTGGCGCGAATAACAAGCCGTTGAGAAGAGCTTTTTCCATTGCGTCGTGTCCGGAAGATGATTACGTTGAATTGTGCATTGCCCGTGGCCAAGGTCTTAGTGCGCACTTGCAGGACTTGAAGGAAGGAAGCGTTGTCCATATCGACGGTCCGTATGGAATGTTCTGGCTTAGACCGTCAGAAAAGTATCTCTTTATCGCAGGCGGCACAGGCATTGCTCCTTTTAGGCCTATGATTCATCAAGCGCTTAAAGAAAATAAGGAAGTTCTCTTAATTTATAGCATAAAAACGCCTTCAGATTTTATCTATAGAAAGGAATTTGAGAGTTTGAAGGGAAAGTTTAAGATGGTTCCGACAATTACACTGGATCAGTTCCCACAATGGGAAGGTGAACGCGGCAGAGTGCAGTCATTTTTACAAAAGTATTTCAAAAAAGGATATCAAGTATACTTGTGCGGCCCTCCAAGTATGGTTGAGCAGGTTGAGAAGAAATTAATTGAGCTTGGTCAGCCGAAAGAGCATATTTTCTTGGATAAGTGGGAGTGATTGGAATGGCTTATGAGTATTTCCTGTGGGATGTTTCGATTGGAATCCTGTGGTTGGTTGCATTTGTATCAAACAGTCAGCTTCGTATTAAAATGCTTTGGAGCAGTTTGCTCGCTCTGCCCATTGGAATTACTGAAATGTATTTCATTCCGAGCTATTGGGCTCCTCAAACTCTTTTTGATTTTGGCTTGAAATATCATGTCGCTATTGAAAGTTTTGCATGGTGTTTTTTCCTTGGAGGGTTGGCTTCATTTGCATATGAAGGATTGTTCAAAAAGAAGATGCCCGCAGTTACGAAGCAATGTCATCCTTTCTGCCGTTGTCTTCCTCTTTTGGTCGCGCTTTTTTCCTTTATTTTTCTGGCACCTTTGGGCTGGAATACTATTTACCCTCTCTTAATTGCAATGTTTGCAGGCGGGCTGACTGCATTTATTGTTTATCCTGAGTTGCAAAGGCACATGTTAGTTGGAGGTGCCGTATTTGGCGTTTTTTATGCATTATCCTTGGCCTTGATTGATTTTTTGTCGCCTGGCTGGATTGCAAATACATGGAATCTCAGTGCACTCAGCGGTATTTTGATTGCTAACCTGCCGTTGGAAGAAGTTGTTTTTGGTTTTTTCCTTGGATTCCTTTGGGCTCCATTATACGAAGAACTTTGTCAGCCTTTCAAAAAATCTTGACTTTTCTCTCAGTAAAACTCGTGCTTATAGCAACCTTTTAAAACTCTTAATAATCTCTTATTCGTATGGCCGAAAAGCAGGTGATTACGCCGTGGGAAGTTAAGGGCAGTGTTGATTATGACCGTTTAATCCACGAGTTTGGGTTGAAGCATATGCCCGAGCTGCCGAAGCAGTTTGACAATGTTCTGTTTAGAAGAAATATCATTTTCGCCCAGCGCGATTTTGGAAGAATTGTGGAAGCTGTGCAGAAAAAGCAGCCGTTTGTGATGATGACTGGCTTGATGCCTTCTGGCAAGTTCCACTTTGGACATAAGATGGTTGCTGACCAGATGATTTTCTATCAGCAGCTTGGCGCTAAATTATATGTTGCTGTTGCTGACATTGAAGCTTTCAACACGCGCACTCCTGACATGGCTGAGCTGCACAAAACTGCTGTTGAGGAATATTTGCTGAACTATGTTGCGCTTGGTCTTGAGCCGAAGAATTGTGATTTTTACTTCCAGTCAAAGCGTTCTAAAGATGGGAAGAAATCTTGTGCATATTACTCTTTGGCAGAAATGCTTGCGCGCAACGCTACTTTTAATGAATTCAAGGCGGTTTATGGCGAGATTTCTCCTGCTAAGATGGCTTCTTCATTATTGCAGGCGTCTGATATGCTGCATCCGCAGCTGCCCGAGTTTGAAGGTCCCATTCCTACCGTTGTTCCTGTGGGAGTTGACCAGGATCCTCATTTGCGTCTGGCTCGTGATATTGCTGCGCGCCAGAAAACTTTCAAATTCATACAATTGAGCTCAACTTATCATTTGTTCCAGCCTGGCTTGAAAGGCGGCAAGATGTCGTCTTCCGACCCAATGTCATTTATTGCTTTGACTGATTCGCCTGAAGAGACTGCAAGGAAAATCAAGAAGTATGCGTTTTCAGGAGGCAGGGAGACTGTTGAGGAGCACAGAAAGCTTGGCGGCAATCCTGATGTTGATGTTGCTTTCCAGATGCTGCGTTATGGTCTTGAGCCTGATGACAAGAAGCTGGCAAAGATTTATGATGATTATAAGTCTGGAAAGTTGTTGACTTCTGAGTTGAAAGAGATTGCGATTGATAAAATAGCTAAGTTCCTCGCGCAGCATCAAAAAGAGCGCGAAAAGGCAAGAAGCAAGTTGGACAAGTTCTTATGGAAGGATTGAACTGGCAGGAATGGAGCAAGGCTGCTTTTTTGAGAGCAAAGAAGGAGAAAAAGCCCGTTTTGCTTGGGATTTCTGCTCGCTGGTGCCATTGGTGTCACACTATGGACAGGTTAACTTATTCCAATAAGGAAATTATCGAATTCATAAGCAAAAACTTTATTCCAATTCGCGTTGACACGGATTTGCGTCCTGACATTAACGACCGTTATAACGTCGGCGGCTGGCCGACAACTGCTATTCTTGCAGCTGACGGTGAAATTGTTTCTGCGGCTACTTACGTTCCTCCTGAGCATATGGTTCATTTTCTGGAAGATGCTATCAGTCGTTCGAAGAAGTACAAGCCTTCAAAGAAGAAAATAGTGAAGGAAATGCCTGTTGAATTTGATGAACAGCAGTTCTATACTATTGTAAAGTCATATTACGATCCAGTCAATGGCGGTTTTGGTCTTGAGCCGAAGTTTCCTCATCCTGAAATTCTTGAATATTTAATTTGGCGCGTGATGAAGCATAAGGATACCGAAGCGAAAAAGATGCTTGATTTTACTTTCAAGAAAATGCTTGATGGTGAAATATTTGACCACGTTGGCGGCGGTTTCTACAGATACGCAACCGGGCAGAATTGGACTATTCCTCATTTTGAGAAGATGCTGGAGGATAATGCTAGAATATTGTCTTGTTATTTCTATGCGTGCAGGTTTTTTGACAGGAAGGAATACCTGACTGCGGTCAATAAGACGATTTTCTGGCTTTTCACTGTGATGTACGACCACGATAAGGGCGTGTTTTATGGTAGTCAGGATGCTGATGAGCAGTATTGTAAGCTGCCATTGACTGAGCGTATGCGCCACGAACAGCCGTTTATTGACAAAACCATTTACACGTATGCAAATGTCGCAATGGCTATGGCATTGTTCGAAGCAGGAACATTGGATAAAAAATATAACGATATTGGGCTGAAATTGCTCGAGTCATTGTACAAGATGAACTTGCGTGGTGGTGTGGCGCACAGTTATCCGTCGGAAAAGCCGTTGTTCTTGTTTAAGGATAATATGTGTTTGCTCGCTGCATTGGTGCGTGCGTTTAAAGTTACAAATAGATTGGAATGGAAAACAAAAGCGCTTATTGTTGCAAAGGCAATGGAGAAGTTCTATGACAGGAAAAACGGCGGATTTTATGACGTTCTTGCATCGAAAGATGCTGTTGGAAAACTGAAAGAGCGCAGGAAGAATGTTGAGGATAACGCATTTGCAGCTTTAGTGTTGAAAATGCTTGCAGAAATCTCCAAAGAGCCCAAGTACGAGAAAATGGCGCAAAAAACACTGCACGCTGTTTCCAATCAGGCAATTGTGCTTGGTCCCTATGCAGCGACTTATGCTATAGCATTTGGCGAACTTAAGTAGCGAAATATTTTTATACTAATTCCTCGACGAGAAGCGTATGCATACAGTGAATCATCATAGTGCGGGGGTATTACCATTTTTTGTCCATCCAAAGGATGGGCTTACTTTTATTTTAGAGCAAAAGGACGCTAAATATAAGGCTCCCTTCTTTGATAACGGACTAAATTTTGCAGGCGGCAATCGCGAAAAAGGCGTTCATGATGATTTTTCTCCCGAGGATACTGCAAGGCGCGAGATTTCTGAGGAATTCTGGAAGGCATACGAAGCTCCTGAGTCATTGAATGATTTGCTTGGTGAGAAGTTTATAGCGAGCGAACCCGATGTTGTTAAAAAATATGATTCAGGCAGTATTGCAAGAATAAAGCAAGTTGTTCCTGTTTTTCTAGATGGCATGAAGCACGCGGCTGATTATCTTATGACTGTTCATCCGCCGATTACAAGAGATCCGTTGAAGTATGGGTCAACTATTTTCACAAAGCAGTTATCTGAGGGTGAGTTTGGCAGTCTTGTGGATTTGATAGTGGAATTTGACGGAAAATTAACTACTGATAATTTGAAGTGGGGAAGTAAGATTGTTGCAGTGTCGCTGAAAGAAATTAATGCTAAAAATCTCAAATTCTCCTGGGGCTATTGCCAAGTTATGAATGATTTGTTGATCAGTGGCAAACTGCCTGTTCAGAAACACGACGATGGCGTGTTGCGGCCTCTTGCTAATTTTGTGGATGCTGAACGCATATACCGTTCAGGTCAAAATGAAACTTCTACCGGCTGTGGTACGTATGAGCAGTTTGAAAGTTCTTCTGGAGGACAATTGACTTATCTGGTTAAGCAAAAGAAGTAAGTAATTTATAGTCTTGTTCTCGAATTTATCATATGCATATCGCTTCCGAAGTCAAATCCGCAGACGGCACCCGCAAATTCCTGATTGAATTAGCCGACGGCAAAAAGGTTGAAAGTGTTCTTATTTCTCATAAAAGGACTTTGTGTGCTTGCATTTCTTCTCAAGTGGGCTGCGCAATGAAATGTTCTTTCTGCGCAACAGGATTAATGGGTTTTTCGAAGCATTTGTCAGCAGAAGAAATTGTCGGCCAATTATCATTAATGCAGTCCGTCTCAGAGCAAAAGATTACAAATATTGTCTTTATGGGCATGGGCGAGCCGTTGCACAATTATGATAATGTTGTGAAGGCAGTCAATGAGTTCAGAAAACAGTCTTATAGCTGGCAAAAGATTACTGTTTCCACCGTCGGGATTCCGGACAAAATCAGACAATTGGGAAAAGATACTCAGTGCCAGCTGGCATTATCACTGCACGCTCCCAATGACGAACTAAGAAGCAAAATAGTGCCATTAAATGCAAAATACTCGATTAAAGAAGTGCTTGATGCCTGCAAGGACTTCCCATTCTCAAAACACGGTCCGCTAATGATAGAGTATGTCTTGCTAGCAGGTGTTAATGATAAAATCGAGCATGCGAAAGAATTGGCAGAACTTTTGAGGCCGTTCAAACACACAGTTATTAATTTAATTCAATACAATCCTGTCACAGGAATTTCATTTACAAGACCGTCAGAAGAGTCTGCAAAGGCATTCAAACAGACGTTAATTGATGCTGGCTACAAGACTATAATTAGAACAACAAAAGGCATTGACAAGAATGCCGCGTGCGGTATGTTGTCTACAAAAGTTGTTTTAAAAACCATATAATTTCCTGTCATAAAGCTTTTAAATAATAACTTTTTATCGACGGTATTAGGTGAGTGAAGATGAGCATAACTGGGTTGGATACTGTAACGTACGATTTCTCAAAAGAAGGGCGCTTGTTAAAGCCGAAAAATAACGTTTCGTGCGGAAGCATTGCTGCATTTTTGGGCATTATGGAAAAGTCAGATGATTTAGGCTGCATTGTTGAAGAATCTACTAAGGGCAGCGTGTTGAGCGTGAAAGCAACGAATGTTGGTACGCTTGCAGAGGCCACATTGACGATAAATTATGGCGGCAGGTATGGCTACCACGCGAAGGTCATGTTAGGCAATGGAGACCAGGTTTCTGTGGAGGGCGGTTCAGAAACCGCTATGAGAAGAATTGTTAATTATTTGAATGACCCGCAGTCAGTGGAGAGGAAGAGACTAACCAGCAAACAGCCCGTGCGTGTTCCTGCCGATGATGTCGAGCCAGACCCGTCCTGCAGATTCGCTTATCTGGAAGACGAGTTCGCAGAGTAATTTCTCTTTTCTTCAGTATATTATTCTCGCATAACATTTATAAACCACGTGTTTCCCTCTCAAAACTGCTGCCGGGGTAGTGCAGTGGTCTAGCACGCGAGCCTGTCGCGCTTGCAACCCGGGTTCAAATCCCGGCCCCGGCGTTTTTCAGGATTTAGACTGGCAATCGAAAAGGAGCTGTTTGCCGGCCGTTCAGGTAAGAAAAAAGTCTTTTCTGAGCTTGTTTTTCTTGTCATTTTTTTCTCAAAATTTTAGCCAAATCACTTTCTTGCATTGTTTTTGCCGGAATAGCGCCTCTCAGCACCATTCTGGCAATTTCGGAAAGCAAGTTGTGAGCGAAATTCATAAATCTATCCTTGCAAAACAGGATTTGAACCGGCAACAACTTTCATTTATAAATAAAATGAAAGTAAAATTCTTTTCAGGATTTGTACCGGTTCGCGCAAATTTTTAAGAAAAAACTAAGCTTGGTAAGAACAGTAAAAATTGGACCTGTAGAACACCCCTCAACAAACTAGAGGTTATTAGGTTAATATCGCATATCCATGATAAGCCTGGCAAGCAATCCGGAATTGTTCCTAAAGGTTGTATGAGCAATCATTCTTCTTTTATGATATCTGCAATTTTTGCCAAAACATCATTAATCTCATTATACGAAGTTATTATTTTGCTTCCCTTCGGGAACAATTCAGAAATCAGTACAAACGCATTTTGACTGCACGCCTTTTGCAACGCTTCTATATTATAACGATCATTAATAACCATTTCATGTCGGTCTAGATCTGCCCAAATAAGCACGTAAAATTTTCCTCGCTTTGTTTCAAAGTCTGCCTTAAAAGCTTGTTGTGTTATGCTGTATCCGCCCAAAAAACTTACAATCGCTCGGCTCTCCCAATCCTGAGTTTTTACGAGACGTCCCATTGAAAACTCATAAAAATGATTTTCTTTATAAATATTGCCAAACTTAATCGCAAAACTCTTCACCTTTTCTTAGGGTGTTTGCCCGCTTTTTGAGATATGTAATGAAATTGTAATGCACGGCTCATCCAGAAAGATTAAAAAGCCAGAACAGTAAACACAACGGCGTATGTTTCGAGCGAAGCTCTTGCACTATTTTGTGAAGGGGATTTGAACCCTCGGGTTCATGTCGGAAATCCTTTGGATTTCCGAGCAACTTGCGAAGCGCACTTCGCAAGTAATCCCGGCCCCGGCGTTTTAATTTTATGAAAACCATTCTTGAACTCAGTGATGTTGATGTTGGTGTGAAGCCAAAAGAGGATTCTAAGCATATTCCTAGAACTGCTGCCAGGGCAGTTATGATGAATAAGGGTCTTATCGCTTTGCTTCATATTAGCAAACACAAATACCATAAGCTGCCAGGTGGCGGTGTTGATTCCGGCGAGAGCATTCCTGATGCGCTTGCCAGGGAAATCAAGGAGGAAACTGGTTGTTCTGTTCGTGTGATTGGTGAACTGGGTGAGATTATTGAGCACCGCACGCACGAGGATATGGTTCAAACGTCGCATTGTTTTCTTGCAGAGGTTGTCAAGGAAGGCAAGCCGGAATTTACTCAGGAAGAAATTGAAGAAGGGGCTAAACTTGTTTGGGTGTCAATTGATAAAGCAATAGAGCTGCTTAAGAACGAAAGGCCCGATGAGTATAATGGCAAGTTTATAGTTAAAAGGGACCTGTTCTATCTGCAAAAGGCTAAGGAGCTTTTGAAGTAGCCTCGGCGTATTTCAAGATTTAGACCGGCAAACAAGAAGGAGCCGTTTTCCAGTTTTTCAGGAAGGGAAAGTCTTTTTTGCGAGAGCAATTACTGATTGAAAAGTCAGGATCATTAAGGTGAGCCAGAATGACCCGAGGGCAAATCCTGCCAGCACGTCGCTCAACCAGTGGACATTAAGGTAAATCCTGCTGAATCCTATCAATATGAATAAGAATACATTAGCGGTTATAAAAAAATTCTTGAACATTTTATTTTTGATGTCGTCCTTAAATGAATAGATAAGCAGTGAAAAGAAAACGATTGACATTGCTGCATGCCCGCTTGGAAAACTGTAGTTAGAAACTTCAATCAATGCATTCTCCGGTCGCGCTCTGTGGACCATGAATTTTGTAAGCAGCTCCAATATCCGTGTGCCAGCCAGTGCACATATCAAGAGCAAGGAATCACGCCATTTTCTCTTGTATGCGAGCACGCCCAAAAACGTGAGTGAAAGAATGAACAAACTAGGAGTGCTGGCGATATTTGTGATGAACACCATTATTTTTGTAAGCACAGGATTCCAGAGCAAAACTATTTTCGTACTCACCAACGAATCAAATTTAGTAAAGAACCCATTATTCATGACATCTTCAGTTATTTTGGCAAAAAAACAGAATAAAAAAATGCTGAGAATTAGCAGATAGAGATGGTGTTGGGAAAATGGGTGTTTTTTGTTTGTGCTCATGGTAGGTCAGGAATTTCTTTTGAATAAAAAGCTTCGCGTGTTCAAGGGCGATGTGCCAGCAGTATAATGGAAAATTTTTTAAATAGGCGCGCACTTAAGGGTACAATAAAGAGGTGATTCTGATGGACGTAAAAGCGAGGATAGGACTTGGAATCGCTCTTATAGCAACGATTATTTCGCTGTTTGTTGCCTTTGCAAGCATAGGTGCGGAAACAGCTGTGGCAGCTCCCGCGCCCGATTCTTCAATTGCAAAATGTGAAGCAGCAAATGCTGTAATAACGGATATTACTGTCGTAAAGGACGTTACGGTTGCTGGTCCCTGTCCTTCTGCAGCTCAGTTGCAGACGGATGCGAGATTGAATACGCTATGTAAGGAAACGCAGGAATCTTGGATAAGCCAGGCAAAGAAATCATGCGTGACTGTTTCCGGAGAAAGAGCGTGCACAATCAATTCGCCATGGGCAACCATTTTTATTAGGAGTGGTCTGGCTGATACGCGCAAGTGCGACGTGGTTGATCCAGGGCACATAGTCAAACTCACATGCACAACCAAAGATACGCCGATATGTTCGCATATGCGTGACTGTGTGAAAGACTGTGAGCGTATCAAGAAAATTTGCTTGTCAACGTGTGGCGATGATAACGCGCCTTGCAGGCAGAAGTGCGTGTCTGATATGGGAGCATGCATTGACACGTGTATAGACCCCTGATTTTTTTCTCTTAATTTTATAAAATTCAGCCTAGCGCTTAATAGAAACTTTTAAAGCACCGGCAACTTTTTCGCTCACTATGCCGGGTTTATTGTGGATTGTTATATTATTAGTAACTGGATACTTGCTGACTTTTTTCTTCTTCAAAAAGCAGGATTTTCTTGAACGGGTGGTTTGTGGGCTGGGGCTTTCTATTTCTTTTTTGGTTTTAACTGGATTGTTGCTTAATTTTTATGTAATCAATGGCTTTACGGTAAAATTAGCATTGTTCGCAGGATCCCTGCTGACAATTATGTCCCTTTTTGTTTCAAAAAGATACAAGCTAGTTGATGTGCCAAAATTCGAGGTTAAAAAGATCATTTTTCTTCTCAGTGGTGTTATTGTCGTATTTTTTCTGATTTATTCTCCTCATTTCACATATAGGTTTCCTTTGCACGTCACCGAATACTTTTACATGAACCATGCGTATAAGATAACAGAAACTGGTAAGCTCTGTATAAATCCATATAATGATATTTATGACTGCGATGCAAAGACCGGATTTCCTGCGCTTCTTGCCAGCATTTTCCTGCTAACTAAGATGGATCCGTTGCTCGATTACAAGTTCCTGCCAGCATTGTTCGGTATTATCACTGCCCTCGTGATTTTTGTGTTTATTTATGAACTGACTAAGAATTTCTGGACGAGTCTTTTGGCCATGGTTCTGTCTGCCACTATCCCGGGCAATTCTTTGATACTGGGATTGATTCTGGCAGTCCCTTTCACAGTTTCACTCATACTCTGCTTCCTCTTTCTTCTTCTCATGCACAAATGGCTTACTGAAAGAAGTGCGAATTATCTGATTCTTGCGGGTATTTTTATCTTCATCGCATTCACGCTGCATGGGAGCGCTGCTGCGTACATTCTTGTCGTTTCCTTGCCTTATGTTGTTTATAACATGAAAAAGGACTGGAAGGTTTTCTGCGCTTTTTTTATTGGACTCTTGGCCGTATCTGCTGCAGTCTTCTTGAGCTGGTTCTGGAAGGGCGGTATTAAAGAAACAATTTTGTCCAATTTCTGGCGATTAGAGTTTCCGTACCACAACATAAATTATTTTCTCATTGGAATTCCACTCGCTATTTGTGGACTGTTTGGATTGTATATTATACTTGGGGAGAAGCATCAAAAAATTTTATCATTCTTTTTCATTTTTTCACTTGTAGGTTTTTTAATTAGTTCCATAATCAAATATTCTTACCTAATTAGGCCGGAGAGACTGATATATCTGGTCCTTTTGTTCGCTATTTTCATCGGCAGTATAGGTTTTAGTCATCTTCTTGGAATTCTCAGGCATAAAATAAAGAAGAAGTACGTCTTTATATTAATCGCAGGCGTACTCCTCGCATTGATTTTTGGCTTCCAACTTCGTGCCAATTTCCCCCCGCTTTTTGATTATATTGTGGACGACAAGGATTACGAGATGCTCGATTGGCTGAAAATTCATTATTCCGGCCAGAGGATACTGGCTAATCCGAGGTTCAGTTCCGCCATTCCCATAACTAATAATTCTGTTGTTGTTCACTGGATGGGTGGTGCGGAATTATCAGGGGAAGCGGACAGATTTTTTGAGTCACCTTCGTGCGAGCAGGGGTTGGACTGGGTTGAGCGGTACAAGCCTAAACTTCTTATTTCACAAAAAGCTCTCGATTGTGTATATCTTAAGGAAGTGCAGAGCAATGTAACAGGATATTTCATTTATGAGGTTAAAAAAGAGATTTAACAGTTATTTCTTCTGATAATCCTTGCATCCTGCTGGAGGCGTACCTTTTCCACTATGGTACCGTAACTCCTGCTCAAGGCGGCTAGCAAGTTGCTGCCTGTCTGTTACTAAAAATCGTTCAAGCTCGATAATATCTTTGCAAATCATGATCACTGGCTTATCGGCTAGTTTAAATTCCTTTTTGGCAAGCTCAGCATTAGAAGCAATAGTGAACAGAGAAAAGCCGTAGTTATGGCAGAGTAGGGAGAGTTCTGGATCACCCTCAACGCCTTCGCCATGCTTTTCTATCTTATTCGTGTCATAAAAATAAACAATCTCATAAGCTTGACGTGTTTGTGTAGGTTGTTCATACTTTTCAAGTCTGCTTGGTTGTAGAGGAGGCTGAGTTTTTTCGGTGCTTTTTTCCTGATTTGCTGGTTTTTCCGGCGTGGGAGGAGTGTATGGTTCCTTTTTTTCCGAGCACCCAAGAATTGCCAGAAGCCCTCCGATAACCAAGTTCTTTCTTAAGCCGATTTTAACCACCTGTGAATAACGATAATCTTCTTATATTTAAATGTTTTGGTACGAATGTAAAACAGAAAAGTTTAAATACTGAGATTATTAATAACTACTTTTCAGTTCCAAAAAAGAAAAAGGTGATAATAATGGATACTAAAGGTCGAATAGGATTGGCTATTGCCGTTATCGCAACTGCGCTTTCGCTTGTTATGGCGATGGCATCGGCAACTATTGTAACCCCGCCTGACTTCGCGGAGACGTTTCTAAAAGGTTGTTTTGTAGTAGTGACCGCAGATCAAACAGTAATAAGAGATCAAAGTTTTACAACTCCTAGTACTTGTGCAGCGCATGGAAACTTGAATACGAATGCAATTATGAATAGACTTTGCGAGCGTGCTCTTACAGATTGGTTCGCTCTAACAAAAAATAAGTGCGCGGCGATTGTACTGCCTCCGCCGTTTATCGGCGAAACTAAACCGTTTTCGCCTTGTAAGATGAGTGCAGTTTCATGGAGGCTTGCAGAAGGTTCGCAAGTACGCTCTTGCGAAGAGGATCCAGGGCACTTCAGCAAACTGATATGTACAGTTAAAGCTAACGCAATTTGCGCACCTCCTGGAGACTGTCAAAAGACGTGCACAACCGTTTTTAAAGCGTCCTGCGATGAATTTTGTGGTACGGACAATGCAGCCTGCAAACAAGCCTGTGTAGCCGAGGAAATGCGATGCAAGATGGCCTGCGCAGACCCATAATTTTTTTCTTTTTTAACTTTTAATTTTTTATCGTAAAAAAAGGTGATAATAATGGATACAAAAGGTAGAATAGGATTATCAATTTCTGTTATAGCAACTATTTTTGCGCTTGTTCTTGCTATAGCATCTATGGCGCAACAAGCTCCTCCGCCTAATTCGAATTCCGTACTAGGCCCGTGCTTCGTAAGTGCAGACCCCGGCTTGACAGTAATAAAGGACAGGTCTTTCACAAGTCCTAGCAATTGTGCAGCCCATGGGAACTTAAATACGAATGCCATTATGAACTCACTTTGTGATTCTGCTATTACAACATGGGCCTCGAAAGCAAGAGGTAAGTGTGGAGCTGTAGCTCCACCTTTGCCTTGCAAGGTGACTGGTGTTACTTGGTATGTTCTTCCAAGCATAGCTACGCGCACATGTGAAGAGGACCCAGGACACTTCTCCAAACTGATATGCACCGTTACAAAAGATGTCATTTGCGACACTCCTGGAGACTGTGCACACTTTTGTAATATTTTTAAAGGACATTGCATAACCAGCTGCAACATTATTAACCCAGGTAACGCCGCGTGCATACAGGGCTGCGAACAGAATGGGGAGGCCTGTTTGAAGGAAATGTGCGGCAAAGGTCTATAATTTTTTTATTTTTTTTATTTTAACTTTTAATTTTTTCTTCTCTTAACTACCAATACCTTTAAAACAAAGAAGCGGATTCTGCGCTTAGCCAACATTTATGTAGAATAAGGCTTTCGAAAGCATTTGGTAGCTACACAAAATGAAATACAGGTGGCAAAAGGATTACGAATGGATTTCAAAATTTCTTCTTTTTATAGTAGATATTCTAAGCATAAATCTTGCTTTTACGCTGGCGTACTTTATCAGATTCTATACCCCTTTAATTCCATTGACGAGCGAAATCCCTGCATTTTCAATTTATTTAAGGGCGATGATAGTAGTTACGGTTGTCAGCGTGGTTGTCTTTAAGCTCATGAATGTTTATGAATCCGCGAATATCGATTTTTTTAATGTGGTAAAGGCCCTGAGTCTGTGCTTTTTGATCCTTTTATCCACCACCTTTCTGTATAGAGCAGAATCTTATTCGAGATTGGTTGTTGTTATTGCTTTTATTCTCTCTATTTTAGTTGTTTTTATCTCGAGTAAAGCGGTCAATGCAGTGAACAAATATTTATTCATGCGCGGGATTGGCGTTCAACGAGTGCTTATCATCGGGGATAAAGTCTTTGCTAGAAAAATACATGAGAAAATAGGAGATCTTCCGCAATATAAAATTGTTGATTTCATAAATAGCAAGCATTCATCAATAAAAGATTTGAACGAATTAAAAAGCATAATTGATAATAGGAAAATAGACGAACTGGTACTCGCTTTTGGTCCCAATGATCACGAAAAAATCCTGCAGATAATCTCCGCCTGCGGCAAAAAAATAACCTATAAAATAGTTCCTGACGTGCTTGACATCATCACAAAAATCGACCTCAACACAATAAAAGGAATTCCACTGCTAACAGTTAAAACCCCTTTGAAAGGATTTAACCTTGTTTTAAAGCGTGCTTTTGATGTTGTTGTAGCAAGCTTATTGCTCATTATTGTCTCTCCCTTTCTTATTCTTTTGGCAATCGCAATTAAACTTGATTCACAAGGCCCAATAATATACAAGCAAAAAAGAGTGACAGAAGGGAACAAATTTTTCACTTTATACAAATTCAGATCCATGGTCGACAAAGCTGAAGGCAAAACGGGTGCTATGTGGAGTCACGACAGACAAAAGTGCACGCGACTGGGAAGTTTCATGAGGAAAACATATCTAGATGAATTACCCCAACTTGTTAACGTATTAAATGGAGACCTGAGCGTTGTTGGACCGAGACCAGAGCGACCTGTTTTTGTCAGAGATTTTGAAACAAAAGTCCCCAAATACCTCGAAAGGTTGAATATTAAGGCAGGATTGACTGGTTGGGCAGCAGTCAACGGTTACCGAGGAAACACTTCCCTGAAGGAAAGAATTAGATACGACCTTTATTATATAGAAAACTGGTCATTACCTTTTGATATTAAAATAATTCTTAAAACTATTCCAATGATTATTTTTAGAAAATAGTCTGTCTCCGCATAGGATTGCAATTATTAGTTAAACAAAAGTTTAAATAAACACCTTTTATCTTGATGAATAATGCGCATTGGAATTAACGCACAATTGCTCCTATTGGGTAAGTCGCCTCGAAACACAGGCGTCAGTACGTATCTTTATAATTTGATTGATGAACTTGCGAAAATAGATTCGCAGAATGAGTATTTTATTTTCGTAAATAATACTTTCAAACATTTCGTGCACAAGAAAAATTTCCATTTTATTCAATCAAGAATTAATACGGTGAATCCTCAAATAAGAGTATTTTGGGAGCAACTGATTCTTCCCATCTTGCTGTTGAGATATAAGATTGATCTTTTTCATTCAGGCATGAATATTCTTCCTCTTTTTTGTCCTGTGAAGGCAATTGTAACGATGCATGATTTAGTGCCTATAAAATCTCAAGAAACTCGTGATTCGAAAAGAAATCTTTATCACAATTTACTCACGAAAATTTCTGTGAAACGGGCCAAAAAAATAATTGCTGTTTCTGAATCGGTAAAAGAAGGCATGATTAAGTATTTTAAAATCCCCCCGAAGCAAATTTCTGTTATTTATGAAGCTGCTAGTGATCTTTTCAACCCTCTTAATAGGAAAACGGTTGACGTTTTTCTAAAAAAAAGGAAAATCGATTTTCCTTTTATCTTTTTTGTTGGTACAATAGAGCCGAGAAAAAATGTCACGAGAATAATTGAGGCATACGCAAAGCTGAAAAAAGAGCATAAGATTCGAGAAAAATTCATTATTGCGGGCAGCAAAGGCTGGCGTTCAGACGAGGTCTTCGATTCAATTGAAAAATTCAATTTGCAAGGCGATGTGAGCTTTATCGGACCCGTTGATCATTCTGAGGTGAAATTCTATTATAATGGTGCAGAAGCTTTTGTTTTTCCCAGCTTGCATGAGGGCTTTGGGCTCCCGGTTCTGGAAGCAATGGCTTGCGGCTGTCCGGTTATCACAAGCAATGTTTCCTCATTACCTGAAGTTGCAGGAGACGCTGCAATAAGGGTAAATCCTAATGATGTCAACGAATTGGCCAGTGCCATGAAGAGTGTCCTGACAAATGATAAATTAAGAAAACAAATGATAGAAAAGGGATTAATTCAAGCAAAAAGATTTAGCTGGCAGAAAGCAGCTCTAGAAACATTGGGAGTTTACAAGGAATTCTATGCTTAAGCGCATTATAAGAAACTCAGCATACATGCTCTTTGCAGAAGGTTTTGCAAAGGTGTTGATGTTCATACTCACGGTTCTCTTCGCAAGAGCGTTGGGTGTTGAAAAATTCGGCTTGTACTCTTTCACTTTCGCATACGCTTTGCTGTTTGGCATGCTGATAGATTTTGGCATTCCTTTTGCCTATCTGAAAAACATTGCACAGAATAAAAAGCTGAAAAGAGAATATCTGGAAAACATTCTTTCGTTAAAATTTTTCCTGGCTGCAGGAGTAATAGTTCTCATGATCATAGTCGGGTTTATTCTCAAAAAGAGCATTCTGGCAATCGTCCTGGCTGGTATTTTTGTTAGCATAGATATGATCGATGAAAGTTTGAAAGTGATATTCAGGGCTTATGAGCAGTTAAAGTTTGAGGCTATTGCAAAAATCGTCGAGAAATCACTCTTTTTCATAATTGCAATGATTGCTATCTTTGGCACGATCTTGGGCACCATTAGTGTGGAAAAAATATTCTTTTTCTATTTGCTCGCCTCCCTGATTGGTCTTTTTGTCACAATTTATTATTTGAGAAGATTCGGCAAGACGAAGCTCTTGGTTAATATCGAGAAGTGGAAGATCTTTTTAAGGGAGGGTCTGCCTTTTTTCTTTATCGTTGCTTTCACGCTAGTTAGTGAAAGGATAGCAACGATTTTGCTTGGAATTATGAAAACCGAGGAGGCTGTTGGCTTGTTTAGCGCACCAAATCAGATTGTACTTGCTTTGGGCATTATTCCCCTGGTGCTGGTTAAAGCGGTTTTGCCCAGATTTACTTCCCTGCATCAGCGCCAGATTGCGCTGAAAAAGGTTTTTAAAAAGATTTTTTGGGCGTCGCTTCTTCTTGGAGGATTGGTAAGCATAGCAATTTTTATCGCTTCGCCCTTGCTCATTAAAACATTATACGGACCAGAATTTGACAAATCCGTTCCCGTACTGCAAATACTCGTTTGGTCTTTCTTCGTTCTTTCTTTTTCAACAATCGTCAGCTATTTCGTTATTGCAGTCAATGAGCAAAAATTCGTGGTGAAGGCAGCGGGCTTCGGCGCTCTGGTAGGCATTGTATTGAATCTGTTGCTGATTCCCCGATATAGCTTCATTGGTGCTGCTATTGCCACAGTAGGCACGCAGATTCTTTTGTTTATAGTGTATTGTTCCAAGGCGAAGGCATTGATCAGATGAGTGCCCCGATAAATATTTAAGCTTACATTTTTCTATTTAAAAATATGGGAGATTCACAAGCGGGGTATAATAAGGTTCATCCTTTAAACTTATGCGATGAAAAAAATTGGATAAATTCATTGCTAACAAAAATTAATTTGAATGAACTGCAATTTATTGCCGCCATTCTTTATTCAATATTTATTATATTGTCTCCGCTCAACTTGTATTCTTTCATACCTTTTCTTATTCTTATTTTCATCCTGACTCTTTTGAAGGTTGAAAATGGCGTGATTATTGTTATTTTTTTTGCGGTATTTGGCGTTAATAAAAATATCCTGATTTTAAACAAAAGTATATTTTTGGCATATATTGTCAATTTACCTGTTATGTTGGGTCTTTATATCGCGTTTCTATTTAGAAAGAAATATTTCAAAGTTAAAGACAAGCCATTATTCTGGACAACTTTTACAGCAATAATCTTTTTTCTCACATTTGTGACTTTGACTAGCATTTTTTATTTTTTATCGGTTTTTCAGAGCCCTTTTTTGGCCTTGGAAAAAACATTCTCTTCAAATAGCCGCTTTTTGATACACATGATAGAGTTTTTTGGTCTCATCTCTATGTTGATGCTCTTAGGGAAGTTTGATGTAAAGAGAGCTATTAAGTGGCTGATTATTTTTGCAGTTCTTAATTCAGTTTTGGCAATGCACCAGCATTTTTTTGGTATAACGAATCCTGTGAATATTGAACTTGAGTATGTCGTAAATGATGATTTTATCAGAGGATATGGAACGCTCGATCAACCTAATCTTTTGGGAGGATTTCTGAACTTAGTCCTGCCTTTCATTCTGGTATTGTCTTTTCATCAGAAAAACATGATGAAATATTTTTTTCTCTCATTAGCTTTTCTAATATGCTTTGCCGCATTATTCTCATCAGTTTCAAG
Organism: uncultured Methanosarcinales archaeon; assembly: GCA_964637115.1. Taxonomy (GTDB): domain Archaea; phylum Nanobdellota; class Nanobdellia; order Woesearchaeales; family ARS49; genus CABMGU01. The sequence continues at coordinate 47,739 of CAZWVL010000007.1, read as the reverse complement.
AGCTTCAATATTGTCATTTAGTATTGTTTTTCTTTTACTTTCGGCATATCATATTGTAAAAGGCAATAAACAAATGAGAATGAAGGTAGCTTTTGCGTTCTTGTTTTTGTTTATCGCAGTTAGTCCATTTATTCTAAATGGAACACTAACAAATCGTTTCGGCTTTGATGTGCAAAAGAATATAGAAGCGAGTGGTGTGAGTTTAGTTCAAGTTCCAGAAGAAGCATCTTCCGGAACAACACCCTCGGGCGCATTTCAGGAGGCGGAATTCTCTGCAGCAGATATTGGCGTTTCGGCGAGGTTTAAAGCATATCGAACTGCTTTGCTCATGATTAAAAACCACCTTTGGTTTGGAATCGGGCCTGGAAATTATGAATCGATGATAATAATGTATGGATTGGGTAAGGAGTTTTCTAAGAGTCATATTCATAATCTTTATTTGCAGATCGGGTTGGAAGGAGGGGTGTTTGTCTTGCTTTTGTTTTTGTCTATAATGTTTTTATTCATAATTTGCTGTTTGAAGCTTAGGAAAATTCCTTTGGTGTTGGCATCCTTCGCTAGCTTTTTAGCCTTTTCAATCAATAATCTTTTTGACTATTTTTTCCATCATGGGCTGCATTTTATATTCGCCACAGTAATGGCAATTCCCTTTATAATCTACTATAATTATGTTGAATTAGAAAATGATCTGGCCAAATAAAAAATTTACAACACAAAAACACCTTCCAACATGAAACTCGCTCTAGTACATGATTTCCTGACTGGATTTGGCGGCGGTGAAAGAGTTTTGGAGATATTCCATGAACTCTACCCTCAAGCGCCAATTTTCACCTTGATCCACAAAAAGCAATATTTTCCAGACGCAAAAATCAGGACAAGTTTCGCTCAAAAGCTCCCTTTTTCAAGAAAAAACCATTACGTGTATCTTCCGCTGTATCCACGGGCAACAGAAAGTCTGGATTTGTCAGACTTCGATATGATTTTGAGCAGTTCAGCAGCTTTTTCTAAGAACATTAACAAACCTCCTCGGACTTGCCACATTTGTTATTGCCATACCCCTATGAGATTTGTATACACAATGCCCAAGACGTATCTAAGTAGGATGAATCCGGTCATCCGTCCGCTGGTTAAATGGACGCTTTCACGACTAAAAAAATGGGATCTTCGGCAAACAAAAAACGTTGATTATTTTATTGCCAACTCAAAGAATACCCAAAATAGTATCAAAGAACACTATCACCAGGATTCGACTGTTATTTACCCACCTGTCGATGTTGATTTTTTCACTCCGAAAGGCAAGGCAGAGGACTTTTACCTTATTGTTTCTCGACTTCAGCTTCAAAAAAGAATAGACCTTGCCGTTAAGGCGTTTAATCACCTTGGAAAACAGCTAATAATTATCGGAGATGGACCTGAAGCGTCTCGTTTGAAAAACATGGCTCATGCGAATATCAAGTTTTTGGGAAGATTGCCTGACAATGAAGTCAGAGATTATTATAGGAGATGCAAGGCGCTCATATTTCCGGGTGAAGAAGATTTTGGTATAACTCCTTTAGAAACCCAGGCCTGCGGCAGGCCGGTTGTCGCATACGCCAAAGGAGGACTATTAGAGACTGTTACTGAAGGCAAAACAGGACATTTTTTCCATGAGCAAACAGCAGGAGAATTAGCGAAAGCCGTTCTCAAGTTTGAACGAATGAGATTTTCAGCCGAAGATTGCAGAAAAAACGCTATCCGTTTTGATCGGAAATTATTTAAAAAGAAAATAAAGAATTTTATCGAGGAAGCGTATCAAGCATTTACGCGTGCCGACGTTTGAGCACTAAGATACTCCTCAAGCCAACCCCGGCAATTTTGCACAAAAAAGGGTTTAGAATTATCTGCCCCCTATGTATAACGCCCTTAAAAACCGTAACCTTTATAAACCCCCTCCTTTCCCTCAGGTTCTATTGTTACAGGGTAGTGCGCACAATGGGGTCAAAAATCTCAAAATTCTTTCACATTCATACCAGACTATACGGATATCGCTATTCGAGTGAAGCACAATCAAGGGCCGGTAGCTCAGTCTGGTAGAGCATCCGCCTTTTATCGCAAGAGAGAAAGCGGATGGTCACGGGTTCAAAAGTCATGGGCTTCCTGCCCATGGTTGACATTCCCGTCCGGCCCGTTATACTGAAAAATGGCAGCAAAATTTGATGTTACAAAACACGAGCTTGTACCTAAGCACGCAAAGCTCTCGGAGAAAGAGATGAAAGAGCTTTTTGAGAAATACTCAATTGAACTTCCTAATCTTCCGAGAATTTTCAAGACCGATCCTTCAATCCAGCATCTTGACGTGAAAGATGGCGATATCATCAAGATTTCACGAAAGAGTCCGACTGCGGGATATACTCACTTTTATAGACGGGTGGTGGCATGACTGTAGCAAAAACTCTCATCAAGAAGTTTTTTGAGGAAAACAGTTTTGTTAAGTCTAACATTGAGAGCTTCAATCATTTTGCTGAAAAGGAGCTCAATAATGTTCTTGAAGAAAACAAGGAAATCGAGCCTACAATCATTCCTCCAAACGTGGAAAGCTTCAAAATCCGCCTAGACAAGATTTGGGTGACGAAGCCGGAAATAACAGAAGCTGATGGTTCCAAGAGGAGCATTTACCCGGCAGAAGCAAGATTGAGAAAGTTGTCTTATGCTGCTCCTATCTTTATTGAAGTTTCAGCGCACGTTAATGAAGTGCAGAGAGAATCCTTTACTACTCAGATCGGCAGCCTGCCGATTATGCTGCACAGCAATTACTGTCACCTGAACAAACTTTCAAATCAGGAATTGATTGAAAAGGGCGAAGATCCTAACGAGCCGGGCGGCTATTTCATCATCAATGGCACGGAAAGAGTTCTCGTGAACATTGAAGATTTGGGCGCTAACAGGTTCTTGGTGGATGAGGAATCAGGCGGTGTTACTGAATTCGTGGGCAAGCTGTTCTCTGAACAAGGCTCTTACAAGATTCCGCACACTGTAGAAAAGATGAAGGATGGCATTTATTATTTGAGCTTTACCAGGGTAAAGCGTGTTCCGATTATTCTCGTCATCAAGGCATTGAGCCTCATCAAGGATGAGGAAATCATGCAGGCCATCAGCAAAGACCGCCAGTTTGATGAAGTGCTTATCAATTTGTTTGAATTTGTTGATGTCAAAAACTCGGATGATTCTATGGACAGGATTGCAAAGCTCATAGGCATCACCCAGACGAGGGAAATTCGTTTGGAAAGGATGATTGAGCTTATTGACAAGTACTTGTTGCCTCACATAGGTGCAAAGAAAGAAGACCGCTTGGCAAAGGCGCAGAACTTGTGCAAGATGCTCAAGAAGTATATTATTGTAGCAAGAGGAGAAGCGCCGTTGGATGACAAAGACCATTATATGAACAAGCGCATTAAGATGTCAGGCGATCTTTTGGCTGATTTGTTCAGGATGAACTTGAAAGTTCTTATAGGCGACTTGTTGTACAACTTCCAAAGGATTGTGAAGCGTGGCAAGTTCCCAAGCATTAAAGTCATTATCCGTGACAAGCTCTTAACAAGTAGAATTTACAGCGCAATGGCTACCGGCAACTGGGTCGGTGGAAGAAAGGGTGTTTCGCAAAGAATTCAGAGGCTGAACTTCCTGAATACTCTTTCACATTTGCAGAGAGTTGTTTCTCCTTTGAGCGCATCTCAGGAAAACTTTGAAGCAAGAGAATTGCACGCTACTCATTTGGGCAGGTTGTGCCCATCCGAAACACCTGAAGGTACTAATATTGGTCTAAGAAAGAATTTCAGCATGCTGGCAACTGTCAGCAAGGACTTGCCTGAAGATGATGTTTTGAAGCAATTGAAGGCATCTGGTCTCAGGGCGGTGCAGAAATGAGTGAAGTTTACCTGAACGGCAAGTTTGTAGGCGATGTTGATAATGGTCAGGAATATGCTAAGAAAGTTAGAACAGACAGACGTTCTGGCGCTTTATCAACTAACGTTAACGTTTATTATGATGAAGTTCTTGATGAAGTGCGTGTTGAGAGTTCTAGAGGCCGATGCAGAAGGCCTTTGATTGTTGTCAATGAAGGCATGCCGGCCTTGACTGATAAGCACGTCAAGCAATTGCAGAAGGGAGAAATAACTTGGTCTGACCTTATCGATCAGGGCGTCATTGAGTTCATTGATGCAGCTGAAGAGGAAAACTGTCTTATCGCGTTCTCAGATCAGGACTTGACTCAAGAGTACACGCACTTGGAAATTTCTCCTTTGGCTATGCTGGGCATTGTCACCGCTCTTATTCCTTATGGCGACTATATTCAGTCTGCTCGTTTGATTATTGGTTCAAGAAACTTGAAGCAGTCTATTGGTCTTTATTCTCAAAACTTCCCTGTCAGGATGGACATGGATGTTAGCTTGCTGCATTATCCTCAGATGCCTTTAGTGCAAACAATGATGCACGAATTGTCCGAGTACAGCGCGCACCCAAGCGGTCAAAATATTGTTGTTGCGATCATGAGCTACAAGGGTTATAATATGGAAGACGCAGTCATTATCAATAAGGGTTCTATCGAGCGAGGCTTTGGCAGAAGCACTTACTTTAGGCCAGCAGTCAGCGAGGAACTTCGTTATTCAGGAGGCCTTATGGACTCTGTCTGCATTCCAGACAAGGACGTCAAGGGCTACAAGTCAGAAAGAGATTACAGATTCCTCGAAGGCGACGGTATTGTTTATCCGGAAGCTAAAGTGAAAGAAGAGGACGTTATTATTGGGAAAACTTCTCCGCCAAGATTCCTCTCAAATCTCGAGGAATATAGTTTAGCATCAAACATCAGGCGTGAATCATCTATCTCTCTTAGACACGGTGAAGAGGGCGTTGTTGACTTTGTTGTTTTGACTGAAAACGAGGAAGGCAACAAATTGGTCCAGGTCAGAATGAGAGATCAAAGAATTCCGGAGATTGGCGACAAGTTTGTTTCACGCCACGGTCAAAAGGGAGTTGTTGGTCTTATCGTGCCTGAATCAAATATGCCTTTTACTGCATCAGGTATTATGCCGGACCTTATTTTCTCGCCTCACGGTATTCCTTCGCGTATGACTATTTCACACTTGATTGAATTGATTGGCGGAAAAACTGCTGCTTTGGGCGGCAGGATTATCGACGGCACTACTTTCAGCGGCGAGCCTGAAGTTGAAATCAGGAAAGCGCTTGCCTCGTTGGGCTTTAACGAAGCCGGTAATGAGACGATGTACAACGGTATGAGTGGCGAAATGTTTGAAGCGAAGATTTACGTTGGCAACATGTACTATTTGAAGTTGAAGCACATGGTTGCGAACAAGATTCACTCGCGTGCACGAGGTCCAATCCAATTGCTTACAAGACAGCCGACTGAAGGTCGTGCAAAGGAAGGCGGTTTGAGATTGGGTGAAATGGAGAAGGATACTTTTGTCGCGCACGGCGCATCATTGCTCTTGAAAGAACGTTTTGATTCTGACAAGACTGTTGTGCCGGTCTGCGAAGGTTGTGGTATGATTGCCATTTACGACCAGTTCAAGGACAAAAGATATTGTCCGATTTGCGGAGAAAATGTTGAAATCTCTGACATTGAAATTTCATACGCGTTCAAGCTTATCTTGGACGAGTTCAAGAGCTTGGGTATTTATCCAAGATTGCAGTTGAAGAATAAGTATTGAGGAAACAAAAACATGAGTTTCGCGACATTGTCGAGGCGAGAGAAAAGTATTAAACCTGTTTTCGAAGAAAACAGCGGATGGAATGTTTCTCGAGCCGAGACAAGGAGCGATTTGATCAAACTTTCCGAAAGTTTGCAGTTGAAGAATAAGTATTGAGGAACACTATGCCACGCAAGAAAAAGGAAGAAGCGGTAACAACTGAAGCCCCTGCGGCTGAAGAAGTGAAAGCGGAAATTGTAGCTGAAAAAGCTGCTGAAAAGGTAGCTGAAGCTCCAAAGGAAGAGAAAATTGAGAAAGAGCAGTTTTCAAGAGAGCGGATGGAAGCAATCCAGCATTATGTTTTCAAGCAGGTTGCTAGTGTAGTTTTCGGTGTTCTTTCTCCTAAGATGGTCAAGAAGATGGCGTCTGCCAAGATCGTGACTCCAGAATTGTATGATAAGGAAGGTTATCCTGTTGATGGTGGACTTATGGACGTCCGTTTGGGCGTCATTGACCCTGGTTTGAGATGCAAGACTTGTGGCAGTAAGTTGAAGGAATGCATTGGCCACTTTGGTTACATTGAACTGGCGCGTTCAGTCATTCACGTTAAGTTTGTCAGAATTATTCATTTGTTGTTGAAAACTTCCTGCCGTGAATGCGGAAAGTTGATGATTGCTCCTGAGAAATTGGCAAAAGCAAAAGCCCATTTGGACAGGATTGAGGTAGAGGAAGGCCCTGAAGCAAGGCGTTTGGCAGTTAAGGCTTTGATTGATTCTTCAAAGACTGGTGGCAAGTGTCCTCATTGCAAGGCAAAGCAGTCAAAGATTACTATCGAGAAGCCGACTACATATATAGAAGGCGATAAGCGTATTTCTCCTATAGAAATCAGGGCACGCCTGGAAAAGATTTCAGATGAAGATTCTGAATTATTTGGTCTGAATTCCAAGACTGCAAGGCCGGAATGGATGATTTTGACAGTTCTTCCGATTCCTCCTGTCACAGTCAGGCCATCCATCACTCTTGAATCTGGTGAACGTTCTGAGGACGATCTTACGCACAAGTTAGGTGACATCGTTCGTATAAATCAGAGGTTGTTCGAAAACATTAATGCTGGTGCGCCGGAGATTATCATTGAGGACTTGTGGGACTTGTTGCAGTATCACGTTACAACTTTCTTTGACAACAGTATTGCGCAGCTTCCTCCTGCCAGACACCGTTCTGGTCAGCCTTTGAAGACGATTACCGAGCGTATTAAGAGCAAGGAAGGCCGTATCCGTCATAACCTTGCTGGTAAGAGAACAAACTTCTGTGCAAGAACAGTCATTTCGCCTGACCCGATGCTTGCATTGAATGAGGTTGGTGTTCCGAAGATTATTGCTATGAAGCTCACTGTTCCGGAAACTGTCAATGAATGGAACATGGTTTATTTGAAGAAGTTTGTATCCAACGGTCCTGGCGTTTATCCGGGCGCTAATTATGTTGTCAGGCCTGATGGCAAGAAGAAAAAGATTACTGAGGAAACAAAGGAGGCTGCTTTGGAAGAATTGCAGCCTGGTTACGTTGTAGAGCGCCATTTGATGGACGGCGATGTCGCTATTTTCAACAGACAACCTTCATTGCACAGGATGAGCATGATGTGTCACAAAGTAAAAGTCTTGCCGGGCAGAACATTAAGGCTTAATCCTGCTGTCTGTAACCCTTACAACGCAGACTTTGACGGTGACGAAATGAACCTCCACATTCCTCAGACTGAGGAATCAAGGGCAGAAGCCGAGATTTTGATGGAAGTTCAAACACAATTGATTTCGCCAAGGTATGGTCTTTCAGTCATTGGCTGCATTCAGGATGCAATCAGCGGAAATTATTTGCTTACAAAGCACGGTGAATTGACAGGCGAGCAGGCATCCATGCTGCTGGCTGCTGTTGGCATCAATGACTTTGGAAAGATTGGTTCAAAGAAGAAAGTTACTGGAAGAGAAATTTTCAGCGCATTATTGCCTGAGGGCTTCAACTATGAAGGCCACTCGCGAACTGGGGAATTGGTTGTTATCAAGAATGGCACGCTGATGGAAGGTGTTATTGACACCAAGGCCATCGGTGGTGAAGGCGAGGGTTTGCTGTTGCGAAGTTTGCACAAGGAATACGGTCCTTCCAAGACGATCAAGATTATCCATCAGATTTTCCGCTTGGGTATTGAGTATTTGCTGCAGCGCGGATTCTCTACAGGTATTGCTGATGAGGACTTGCCGCAGGAAGCGCGCGAGCAGATTGACCAGCTTTTGCAGCAGGCCGAGGAAGATGCTGCAGCTATGATTGAGAGTTACAAGAATAAGCAGTTGGAAGTGTTCCCGGGCAGAACAATGAGGGAAACTTTGGAGCTGAAAATCTTGGAGCGCTTGAACAAGGCGCGTAACGCTTGCGGTCAGGTTATCAAAGGTTTCGTAAATGATTCGAACATGGCTGCTGTCATGATTTTGTCTGGCGCGCGAGGCAGTATTACTTCTCTTATTCAGATGAGTGCCTGTGTTGGCCAGCAGGCTATGCGTGGAAAGCGTATCGAGAAGGGCTATAGGGAGAGAACATTGAGCTGTTTCAAGCGCAATGACTTGTCGCCTGAAGCACGCGGCTTTATCATTCACGGTTTCAAACACGGCATTAATCCTAAGGAGTTTTTCTTCCACGCAATTACCGGAAGAGACGCTCTTATGGACACTGCTTTGCGTACGCCAAAGTCCGGTTATCTTTACCGTCGTTTGGCAAACGCAATGCAGGACTTGCGTGTTGAATATGACGGCACGGTTCGTGATGCAAATGGCAGAATCATCCAGTTTGCATACGGTGAAGACGGTGTTGATGTTGCGCGTTCTGAGAGCGGCAAGATTGACGTTAAGCGCATAATTAAAACAACTGACTAAGGTGGAAAATGGTGCACAAAGATCTTGAGGAATATGAAGGCAAGCTCACTCCAAGCCTATTGAAGGAAATCGAGGAAAATTGTCCTGCCGGCAAGATAAAGAAGGTTGCCAAGAAAGTTTTGGAAGAGTATGAAGCTGCCAAGATCGATGCAGGCGAGGCTGTTGGTCTTGTTGGAGCTGAGAGTATTGGCGAACCTGGCACGCAGATGACTTTGAACACTTTCCACTTCGCGGGTGTTGCGGAAATGAACGTCACAATGGGTCTGCCGAGAATTATTGAGATTCTTGATGGTAGAAAGTCAATTACTACTCCTCAAATGGAGATTTTCCTGAAAGCTCCGTACAACAAGGGGAAGGACATTAAGCAGATTGCTTTGGAGATCAAGGAAACGAAGCTTGGTGAGTTTGTTACAGAGTATAGTATGAACATTGTTGATTTGAAGATTGAACTCAAGCTTGATTCTGAGAAGTTGAAGGAGCTTGAGCTTACTGGTGCTATTGTTTCAAAGGCTGTTGAGAAGGGTTTGTCTTCAGAGGCCTCTGTCAAGTATGATGCTGGTGTTATTACTTTGAAGCTTAAGGGCAAGGAAGAGGAAAAAGGTTTGAATGCTTTGTATCGCTTGAAGGAAAAGGCGAAGGATGTTTACATCAAGGGCATTAAGGGTGTTACCCAGATTTTGCCTGTCAAAAGAAAGGACGAGTTCATCATCATTACTGCAGGAAGCAACCTGAAGAAGGTTTTCGAGCTTGACTTTGTTGATACTGAGAGAACTTCAACTAATGACATTTATGAGATTTCAGAAGTTTTGGGCGTCGAGGCTGCCAGGCAGGCCATTATGGACGAAGTTTTCAAGGTTATTGAGACCCAAGGACTTAACGTTGACATCCGTCACATTATGCTTGTTGCTGATACTATGACTGTGAGCGGCGAGATTAAGGGCATCACCCGTTATGGTGTTGTCAGCGAGAAAGCTTCTGTTCTTGCAAGAGCGTCATTTGAAACTCCTATCAAGCACGTTATTAATGCTGCATTGAAAGGAGAGGTTGATATGCTTAACAGCGTTGTTGAGAACGTTATGCTTAACCAGGCTGTTCCTGTCGGTACTGGTTTGCCGGGTTTGATTACAAAAATTACCAAGGTGAAGAAGTAATATGGTGAAGAAAGTTGTTGCAGAAATTGTTTCTGAGCTGAAGAAGGTTTTGGAATCAAAGAAAGCTGTTTTGGGGGCTGATGTTACGGTTAAAATGTTGCGTCAGGGCAAAATAAAGAAGGTTTACCTGTCATCAAACTGCGAACCAGAATCAAAGGCTGACATCGAGCAATTGTGCAAGGTTGGCAATGTTGAATGTGTTGAGCTCGTGCAGAGCAATGATGAAATAGGTGTCATATGCAAAAAGCCATTTGCTGTTTCTGTTGTTGGCGTTAGCGCATGAAGATAGTTCTTGATACTAATACGTTGCAGACAATCGTTTTGTTCGAACAGTTGACCGGCGCCCATGTTAAGGACTGCGTGCCTGGAGATGAGCAGGTTATTTTTATCGTCCACGAGGGCGAGATTGCGAAGGCTATTGGCAGGGGCGGCCAGCACGTTCGCAATCTTGAATTCAAATTAAAGAAGCGTGTTAAAATTGTTGAATATCATACTGACGTTATTCAATTTGTGAAGAATGTCGTGGCTCCATTGGAGTTGAAAGAGGCAAAATTGGAGGATTCCACCCTCTTTTTGGCTGCGAAAGATTTAAAAACCCGTGGCTTGCTGATAGGTCGTGGGGCCTCTAATCTTCGCTTGTCCGAAGCGATTGTGCAGAGGTACTTTCCGATTAAGGAATTGAGAGTTGTATGAGCAATAAATCAAATGGTTTGAACACTGGAAAGGCGTTGAAGAGACGCAGGCATTTTGGCAGATGGCACGATGGAAACTATATCAGACGTGTTCTTCAACTTGCAAAGAAGGCAGACCCGTTGGAGGGTGCTGCGCAGGCCAAGGGTATTGTGATTGAAAAGTTCCAGGTTGAAGCAAAGCAGCCTAACTCTGCAATGAGGAAGTGTTGTCGTGTTCAATTGGTCAAGAATGGCAGGCAGGTTGGCGTGTTCATGCCAAAGGACGGCGCTCAGAAGTTGATTGATGAGCACGATGAGGTTATTATTGAGCGCATTGGCGGCTGTCAGGGAAAATCAAAAGGAGATATTCCTGGCATTCGCTGGCAGGTTATCAAGGTTAATGATCAAAGTTTGGATGCCCTGTTGAAGGGCAAGATAGAGAAGGCGAGAAAGTAAAATGACTGTTCTTGTTTTTAACAAGTGGACGACTGAAGGCATCAAGGTTGATGACCTGGGTTTGCAGAGATACATTACTCTTGATGCAAGATTTGTTCCGAAGACCGGCGCAAGATATGCTGGCAAGAAATTCTACAAGTCAAGAACTTTTATTGTTGAGCGTTTGATTAACAAGGTTATGATTCCGGGCCACAAGGGCAAGAAGCATTTGAGAAGTTCCGGCCACAATACTGGCAAGAGCGCGCTTGCTTACAACATTGTTATGGACGCTTTCAAGATTATCGAGCAGAAAATAAAACAAAATCCTGTTGCGGTGTTTGTCAAGGCTTTGGAGAACGCTGCTCCTCGTGAGGAGATTGTCACGATTGAATATGGTGGCGCTCGTTATCCTAAGGCAACCGATTGTGCTCCTCAAAGAAGGGTTGATGTTGCATTAAGATATTTCATCCAGGGCGCTTATGACAGGTGTTTTAACAAGAAGACTTCAGTTCAGGAAGCTCTTGCTGACGAAATTCTCTGCGCTTTCAGGCTTGATCCTAAGTCTTTGGCTATTATGAAGAAGGGAGAAATAGAAAGACAGGCAGATTCTTCTCGTTAAGGCGCGTTTTTCTCAGGTTCTTTTCCTTTGACCCTGTACAATTCGCTGAGTATCTTTGCATATTCTGTAACGTCAGGATGCTGTATTTTGCATCCTTCTATCAGCAGTTTTTCAAAAGCTGCGCGGTATTCTTTGACTGTGCTTTCTTCAAAGTTTGGCACTGCTCGCCCAAAGTAAGTGAGTGCTCCTTCATAGTCTCTTTTTCCTAGCTTTAGGAAGCCTACGACTGCGTTCATTCTTGGGAACAATCCTGTGGAACTGACAGCTATTTTTTCTGCGCGCTCATACTGCGCTGTTTTAAAGAAGTGATGGAGGTTGTTTTCTATATCTGCTATGGTTTCAACAGGCTGGTTTTTGAAATGCGTCATTAGGCTGGTAAAGCGTGATTCTGCCTTGTCGTAATGGTTGTTCATTGAATATGAGAGTGCCAGCAGCGCTTCTTCGCTTGGCGTTAGCTGGGGAACTGGAACAAAAATGCTTGGCGTCTTCTGAGCCACTTCTAGTTTGGCCCGGTATTCTTTGCCGAGATAGTCCCATCTCTGTTCCAGAAGTCCTTGCGCCTTAGCGAATTCTTTGTTTACAAAGTAATCGATTGTTTGTTTTATGACAGACTTGGTCTGCTGCTCGGCTTGCTGTCCTGGAACAGATTCGGATTGTATTGCTCCGCATCCGATTGGCAATATTGCAAATCCTGCAAGAACTATTTCACACAATGTTCTCTTCACTGCGCCAAACATTTTTAAAATAAAAGTAAAAGAAGTTTAAATATCCTGCGACTTATCTGCGCGCATTGACTATTTTGAGATATACTCCTCTCTCGGCTTCTGCTTTGGCGCATAATTTTTCCACGTAGTCTCGTGGTCTTCCTCTGCCGTACCATGTTCCCCAACTGGGGTGTGGCTCTACGGTCATGTTGCTGAATCTGCGGATTCCGTCCTCTGGATCTGCCCATTTAAGCAGCGGCTTATTGTCGTTTCTTTTTGGTCCGTATGCTGATCTTATCCTGTGGTCTTCTTTGTCGTCGTCTATATCTCTTCGCATCACTATAATGTCGAAATAGCGCATGTTCGGGTTTTGGTACTTTTCAGCGCCTTCAATTATTACGCGTTCTGCTATTGCTTTGTATCTTGTATCTATGTCGCTTACAAGTTTTCTCGTAAGCAGTACATTGTCGCCTGCCAGAACTTCATCGATGTTTTTTGGAACAGCTACGTGGTTTTTCAGGCCTGCAATTCTTTCTCTCAGTCTTTGATTCATCCTTACGTACTTGCTTTCATCGCCTTTGCCGAATTTCTGTACTTCTTCAGCCATTTCGATGCACTGTTTGAAAGGCTTGTATCTTATTGATGCTCCATGGCTGAACAGTTCTTCTTTTCTAAACCAGACGTCTGAGTAAACTTTGTGTTTTTCGTAGAACTGCTCTACTTCCTGCACTGCTCTTTTGGCTTGCGGAATGTTTAATTCTCTGATTTCTGTGTTCAGCATGTCATGTACATTGTTTACCGCTTCTTTTTGTGCAGTGCTGAAGTATTTCTTGCCTTCGTATGCTTTTGCACTGAATTTTGCATCTGCTTTCTTTCGGGATGTTCTGCCGTCGTCAGCTTTTACGTCTACTATTTTGACGTCCAGCTCATTCTCCAGCTGTCTTAAATAGCCAATTTTTTGTGCAGTGCTGCCGTCGTCTTTTTCATAGTTTGTTGTTATCTTGAGCGCGCGTTCTAGCAAACTGTTCTTTTCGTCGTTTGGTTGTATGTATTTGGTGGGCACGAGTCCGGCGCTGGCAGATTCTCGCACTTCTGCAATCAGTTTTCGAACGGTTTGCTGGCTAATTCCCGCGTCATTGAATCTATTCTGTGTTTTGCGAGTGACGCGCTTTATTTTTTTGCCATCCACTTTCTCATCAAACTCTATTGCTCCATTGAGCAGTTTGTCGAGGTCTTCATCGAATTTCTGCAGGCGTTCGGCTGGCTTCTCAATTTTGTTGTAGATCTTGTCGGCTGCCTCTTGCACTGTGCTGTATTTTTGTCCAATTATGGATTCATCTTTCAATTGCAGTTTTCTTCCTTCTACCAGCAAGTCGCGTACTACTTTGTCTGCATCTTTCATGAAGACGTAGTCAAGTATGATTTGCCTTAGTGTTGGTCTTGCTCTGGTCTTGTAGACTTCTTCTTTTAGGCTAAAGAATGGAGCTAGTTTCTTGTATGTTGAATTCCAACTGCCTGCTGGTTCTTTTATGCGTGCTTTTTTTGCTGCAGAGTAGTCTGCTTTTTCTTTGTTGTATCGTTTTTCAACATTTTCGAGAAGGTCTGCAAATTCGTCCAGGCTGGGACAGTATTGTCTGACTATTTCTCTATTGTGGAATATTCTTCTTTCTCTTAGCCCAGACACTGCGTACTTTACTGATCTTGCTTGTGCTTTGCTTATTGCAGGTTTGCCTTTGTTTTGCTCATCTTTTGATTTTGCTTTCAATTCTTCAGGAGTATCTCCAATAACATCTCTGAGAGTTAGCTCTTCCCAGGTTGCTCTGTCCCAGACTCTGATAGGGTCAAGTTTCTTTTCAAGGTCAACTTTGCCGTATTCTTTTATTACAGGGCTGTCTGGTTTATTCTTTGAAAGTGTTGCGAGGTAGTGTATGTCTTCCTTTAGTCCTCCCAGTTCTCCGCTTGTTGTCCAAAGTCTTGTCTGCCATTCGTATAGAACAAGGTCTGCCATGTCTTTCGGCCTTACGCTTTCTGGGTTTGTGGCGAGCAGGGTAACGGTTTTTATGATTCTTTTGTCTGTGTTTGGTTGTGCTGATGCCCAATCATATACGTCCAAAAATCTTCCTGGGTCGAGTTCTTTTTGCAATCCGCTGAACTCTCCAGCCATTATTTGTTCCTGTATTCCGTCTGCTAAGTCTGCTCGTATTCTTTGTGTGAGGTCGTATCCTTGCTCTCTCAAGCTTGCTACAACTTTGTTTGAAAGATTTTCGAGGGGGATTTTTGCTTTTGCGGCCTTGTCAACGTTCCTTCGGTGCTCTTTAGGCTCAATTACTCTTGGCTTGTAGTTCTTGTCTGGAAGCGCCTGGCAGAGTCCTGATGTTATTGTGAAACAGTCTTCGCCCATCATCGTTCCTGTCTCGCCAAAATTCAGTTTTTTATCGTTGACATAAATGTCAACTTTGCGCATGTACTTTATGCCTGCTATGCAGTTTACGCAGTTGTTTTCTTTTTTCTCTGTTGAATCCGGTTTTTCATCAAAGTCCAATTCTATGCTTTTTATGGGGCCTCTTATTCGCGCTTTTGCCTTCTCGGCTTGTATTAATTTGAGAAAGTGTGCTTCTGCCGAGTCAGGGTGCTTTTTCGCAAATGGCACTACCTTTCTGTTGATGTTCTTTCCAATGACCGTATTCTGGTCCCCGATTGTTTTTTTGCTGCTCATACTTGACTCAAAATGCCCCCTTCCCAATATGCTTTTTCTCGACGTTAGTTGAGTCAATTTATTTTGAGTAATATGCCTTTAGCAACCTTTATAAATCAAGTTTGCGAAATATGCCCTATGCACGAAGAATCTCCTAAAGATCACAAGAAGCACTCTAAGGAAGTCCAGGAGCTCTGGGAAGAGATAGAAAAGCGCGAGAAGGAAGCGCACAAGGAGCACCACGATGAGGAGCACAAGGATTACGAAGAGGAAGTGATGAGTGAAGAAGGAAAGGAAGAGGAATAGTTTCTAAATATTCGATTTAATGTTTGAATGAAGCATGATGAGAACCGCCCGAAAAGGTGAACTCTTTTATACCGTATTCGTTTCAAGCAATACATGAATTCATGGAACAAAACCTTTGCCGAGAAAGGTCGCCTTTTCGGAACCGATCCCAGTGCACTCGTTGTGGAAGCGCTCAAGCTTTGGAAACCCTCGCGAGAGGTACCTCACGCGCTCGACATTGGAGCATTTACCGGTCGCAATGCCCTCTTTCTGGCACGCAACGGATTCAAGGTTATTGCGCTTGATCCTGCTGCTGAACCGCTAAAGGATTTGCAAGCGCAAGCAAATGCAGAAGGATTATCGGTAGATGTTCAGGTCGGAACGCTTGAACGGTACGAGTGGAGCAAACAATTTGACTGCATCATCTGCGTTAATGTTTTACACGTACTCTCTCCTGAAGATGCTACCCGTGCAATTCATGCAATGAAACAACATACGGTTCCGGGTGGTATCAATGTGGTAACCGCTTTCACGTCGAAGCCTTTCGAGGACCAGAAGAAAGTATTTGCTCACAACGAACTGAAACAAGCATACACAAATTGGGAGATTTTACATTATGAGGAAAGGAAAGCAAATCTTGCGGTAGGCGGAACCGCTGAAGTTGCTGACATCATTGCTAAGAAGCCATTGGCTAAGTAGAGTGAGAAACCCCTACCCTCTAAGACGGTCTTTTAGAACATGCACTCCAAACAAACATGCCCGCCGGCATATTCTGATTTGGCTGAAACAATTTCTTCAGGCGCTTTGCCGATATAGAGAACTTGCTCTTTTTTGCTGCCGTATCTGTAAACTGTAATTCCTTTGCACTTTAATTTGTAGGCAAGCAAATATGCTTTCTTGATGTCTTGTGGCGTTGCAGTGGCTGGCAGGTTGATTGTCTTGCTGACTGCGTTGTCGCAGAATTTTTGGAATGCTGCCTGCATTTTGACGTGTGTTTCTGGTTTTATTTCAAGCGCTGTCTTGAACAATCTTTGAACATCTCTTGGAACTTCTTTTAAGCCGGTAACTTTGCCTGTTTTGGCTATTTTCATCATTAATGACTTTGAGTAAAAGCCTCTTTTGCGTGCAATCTTTTCAAATGATGGATTTACTTCCAGCAGATGCGTCCCTTCAAGAACGTCGCGTACAAAAGTAACGGCAAATAATGGTTCAATGCCTGATGTTGCTCCTGCAATTATGGAAATAGTTCCGGTTGGCGCAATGGTTGTTACTGTTGCATTGCGTGTTGCCTTGAACTTTCCTTTCCACGTGCTTCTTTCAAAGTTGGGGAAGCTTCCTCGTTCTTCGCCGAGCTTATTACTTGCCTTTCTGGATTCATCGTTCAGGAATTTCATCAACTTGTCTCCAAATTGTGTTGCTTTGTCTGAATCGTATGGTATTCCAATGTTTATCAAGAGCTCTGCAAAGCCCATTACTCCAAGACCAATGCGCCTGTTTGCCTTTGTAACCATCTCAATTTGAGGCAGAGGATACTTGTTGACGTCAATTACGTTATCTAAAAAGTGCACGGCAGTGTGTATTGTTTGTTTGAATTTGTCCCAGTCCATTTTGCCGTTCTTGAGCATGTTTGTCAGATTAATGGACCCAAGATTGCAGCTTTCGTATGGATGCAGTGGCTGTTCTCCGCACGGATTTGTGCTTTCAATTAGTCCTGTTGCTGCCGTCGGATTCTTTCTGTTTATCTCGTCGATGAATATCATTCCTGGGTCTCCTGTTCGCCAGGCGTTCGCGACGATTAAATCAAATATTTCTGCAGCGTTTACGCGTTTGACTTTTTGTTTGGTGTGCGGATTAACCAAGTCATATTCGTGTCCTTTCTGCACTGCTTCCATAAAGGAATCAGTTGCAGCTACCGAGATGTTGAAGTTTTGGAGCATGTCTTCCCTGCTTTTTGCTGTGATGAAATCAATAATGTCCGGGTGATCGCACTTTAGAATTCCCATATTGGCTCCTCTTCTTTTTCCACCCTGCTTCAATATTTCTGTTGTCATGTCAAATACGCGCATGAAGCTTATTGGTCCTGAAGCGACGCCTTTTGTGCTTTTGACTATGTCGCCTCTAGGTCTTAAGTGTGAGAATGAAAATCCAGTGCCTCCACCACTCTGCTGGATTTGGGCCGTGTACTTTAGCGCATCAAATATCTCTACGAGTGAATCGCCTACTGGAAGAACAAAGCACGCGCTTAGCTGCCCTACTGGCGCTCCCGCATTCATTAATGTTGGAGTGTTTGGTATAAACTCCAGATTTGAGAGAATTGAATAAAATTCTTCTTCTGTTCTTTTCAAAGCGCCTTTCTTGTAAAGGGCATCCGCTGCCGCAACTGCTTTTGCTACTCTTCTAAAAAGCCGCGCAGGTGTTTCTGTGATGTTGCCTTTTTCATCGCGTAATAAGTAGCGCGATGCAAGGACTTTTATCGCGTTTGGTGTTAATTTTAATTCATCGCGTACGCCAAGAAATGTTTTGAATTCCCTGATTTCTTTGTGCTGCGCTCGGTAGATGATGAATGATTTTGCAACGTCCGTTAGTCTGTTCTTCAGCAAGACTTCTTCAACAATGTCTTGTATGTCTTCCACTGCGGGAATTACTTTCAAGGTAAAATGTTTTTCTAGTTCCTTGACTACTTGTGCAGCTAATTTCTTTGACAGGCCTTTGTCTTTTCTGCCTACGGAAGCAAGTGCTTTTCCAACCGCTATTTCTATTTTTCCTGGCTGGAATTGCTCTGTGCTGCCGTCCCTTTTCCTGACTTTTTGTATGCGCCCCATCCAATACTCCCCTTTTTGATTTATTTTCTCTATGGTGTTGTGTATTTAAATTTTTTGACGAAAAGTAATTATTTTCCATATTGAAGATAATTATTAAATTACTCCAGTCTAGTAACTAAAGCTGAACGAAAAGATTAAAACCCTGTCATTGAAAGCATTCTGCATGAAAGTCCTTATCGGCATCGTGACTTATGGCAAGCAGCGTTATTGTCTTGATGAATTTCTTCAATGTCTGGGCAGGCAGACAGTCAAGGCAGATATTCTCTTTGTAGTTAATAACGGTGAATCAGCTTACGCTGCTTTAATCCGCTCCAAGAACTGGAAAGCTGTTGAAGACCCGAAGCCCGCCAAAACCAGAATTGAAAAGATTGTGAACGGCAGGAATTACATTCGCGACCACGCTTTGAAGAACGATTATGATTATCTTTTGTTTCTTGACAGCGATGTCTTGATTCATCCAAGGACATTAGAAGCGTTGCTGGCAACCAAGTATGATGTTGTTGCCGGTGCCTATTTGAGTGTTTTCCAGATTGATGGCAAGCCGGTTGTCGCGCCAGTCTTGTTCAAAGATATCGGCAATGGTCAGTGCCAATTATACACTTATGAAGGTGCTGCCAAGCAGCAAGTTTTGGAAATCGGCGCTGCCGGCCTTGGCTGCACATTAATCTCAAAGAAAGTTTTGAAGGAAATTTCTTTCCGCACTTTTGATAATTCTGCAACTGGCGGCGAGGACATGGCTTTTTTTGTTGACGCAAGGGCAAAGGGCTTCAAGACTGTCGCAAATACTTTTGTAAAGTGCCTGCACCGTCCGTATCCTGCAGACGACCCAAGAGCAAAGCTTTTTGAGTGGAAAAAGCACGTGGAAGATACTGTTTACACACTTGAATTGCCGAAATAATTAGAAAACTTCTCTCACCACAATAACTATCTGTATTACTGCAAGAATAAATTTGCTCAGGCTTGCCAATACTCTTCCTAAGAATGCTGCCTTTGCTGCTTTCCAGGCTTTCTTTGCGTGTTTTGTGTGCAGATATTCTCCAACAAATGCTCCGACAATGGCTCCTAAGAAGAATCCTATGATTGTTCCGATTATTGGGATTATGCTCAATAGCATCGCTCCAATGATTGCTCCTATGACCGTGCCTATTATTCCGCATTTTGAAACTCCTGCTTTTACGCCGATAAGTGTAAACAACCATTCCAGTACTTCTCCAAGAACGGCTAGTCCCAAAAGCCACAATAGTGT
The DNA here is from genome assembly GCA_964637115.1 of uncultured Methanosarcinales archaeon. Lineage (GTDB taxonomy): Archaea > Nanobdellota > Nanobdellia > Woesearchaeales > ARS49 > CABMGU01. Next base: position 28,515 of record CAZWVL010000007.1, on the reverse strand, counting down.
AGTGCCTGAAACAGTCATTGACCAGGTGATTAGATTGTAAATGAGCGCTCCTGCTAAAACAAGAAACGTGCCTCCAATTCCTGCGATTGTCAGCACAACTCCTGCAAGCGCGAACAGCGCAAAGAATGCAAGCGCTATCCAGTGGTGGAACATGTGTTGGAAGAAAATCTGCTATGTTAAAAACTTATCTGGCTCGCGTGTTCTGCTTTCGAGACTCTTATTACCCTGTCTGCAAAGCTTTCTATTTTTTGTTCGTGGCTGACGATCAGTATCTGCCTCAAGTGCAATTGTTCAAGAACATCTCTCATCCTGTCCAGTTGTTCTGCTGAGAATCCGTCTGTTGGTTCATCCAGTATCAGTAAATCTTTTGTCTTGATGGAATTTATGAGCGAATTTATTGTCTTATTCAATGCCAATCTATACGCAAGTGCACACGCTGTTCTTTCGCCTCCAGAAAGATGTTCAACTTCAGTATCGTATCCATTTTGCTGTATGATTGGCGTGAATGTCTCATCCAGTCTTGCAGTCATAATATCTTCTACCAGCATTCCGAACCATTGCTGGAAAAGTGCGTCAAATTCGTGATGAATTTTGGCCATGACGTGCTTTTCCATTACGTCCATTAAGGGCACGAAGTAGTCCGTTACCCATTGGTGGACGTGCTGTGTTTTTTCCAGTTGCTTCCTTGTTTTCTGTTTTCTCTCTAATTCCTGCTCTAGTAACAATAGCGTCCTTGCTAGATGCTGTTCTTTCTGGAATAGAGTTGAATGCTGTATGCTGAATGTTCTCTCTTGTGCTGAAAACGTTTCTGTTTGTTCTCTTAATTTATCATAAATAGTATTAATGTCTTTCAACGGCGCAAATTGTTGTTCCAATTGTGCTATTTTTCCGTTCGTGATTTGTATATCTGCAGTACTTGTCGTAACATGCATTTCAAGACCAATTTTTCTCTTTGCCAATTCTTCTGCGTGTTGTATTTTTATTTTTACAACTGCTGCTTCTTTTTCCTGCTGTCTTAGCTGCTCAAGTTCTTTCTTGAACTGCAATAGGTCTTGTTCTGATTTCCTGATTAGAATTGTGTGTTGTTCGAGGTGTGTGTCTAATTCCTGCATTTTTTTCTGTTCTGTGCTGATGATTGCGTGTTTGTGGTCAGATGTGACGTTCTGCAGGCATGTGGGGCATTGTGCAAGAACAGAGATTTTTTGTGTAGTGTCTGCCGATTGTTTTTTGAGCGTGCTTAGTTCAGCTATCTTTACTGTTGCTTGTCTTATCTGTTTTTCCTTGTCCACAACAAGCTGATTTATTTCAACAGTTCTTTTTGTAATGCCGTTTGTATCTGTTTGTTTCGGAAGTTCTTTTTGTGCTGCAAGCAATTGCTGGCTTACTGCAGCAAGGTCATTTTGCACTTGCTTGTTCTGCTGTTGTTTTGAAATTAATTGCGTCTTGGCTACTTGTACTTCTCTTTCTAGGGTTTCTGCTTGTTTTCTTTGCTGTTCTATCAAAATCAGTTGTTTTTTTGCGTCTGTCATTTTTGTCCTTGCCTGTTCGACCTGCGGCAGCAATGCTTTCAGCTCTTCACTGGCGTCTTCTTTCTCTTTCTTTGTTTCTTCTGCTAATTTCTTTTTCTCTTCAACGTCCGCCAATAATGCGTTGAATGCTCTTTGTTGTTCTCTGAGCACTTTTGCGTAGCTTGAAGCATTCTGTGTTATCCGTTCGTACTTGTCCACTCCGAACACTTTTCTCAGTATTGCAACTCTGTCTTCCTTGTCTTCCATCAGGATTCTTTTCATTTCTTCTTGTGGCGTGTAAACTGTGTATCTGAAGACGAAATTTTTGCTTTTAGTGAGCAATTCCTGCGGATAGCCCAGTAAATCCAGTATGTGGCTCTTGAGTTCTACTGCAGTTGCGTCTTTTTTCACTCCATTCACAAGAAGATATCCGGCATCCTGTTCTACAGACTTTTTTGTTCTGACCAGCGTTCTCTTGATTGCGTAAGTATTCTCTCCCAGTTTGAACGTAAGTTCTACGAATCCTTCATTTGTTCCGTTTCTCAGCAATGCATTGCCTGATAACTCCCCTCTCAGCAGTCCAAACAGTGCAAATTCAATTGCCAGAAGTATCGTGCTTTTTCCGCTTCCAATGTCTCCGGAAAGCATCACAATTCCCGTAGGAAAATCTATCTTAACACCGGTATAACTGCGTACATTTCTCAGACTTAACGAAACTAGCTGCATACCCACCCTTTACTTAGAATGTTTTCTAATCATTATTAAATATTTAGATAGAGCAGTTATACTCCGATCAATTCCTGGCCGAGTTTTGCTTTTGCAGCCCGTAGTTTTTCAAGAAGTTCGTGCATATTTTCGTGCTGTCTGGTTATTTGTTTCTGCATTTCCGAAAGGCGTGTTTTGAATACTTGTCGCAATCCGTTCAATTGCTCTTCAAGGTTGCTCGACTGTTTGAATATGTTTGCGCATACTGATATGATTATTTGTGCATTTATGTCAAAATGTTTAAGTGATCTGAACTCAGCTTCTGCTTCTGCTGCCAGCTCGCTTGTTTCTGGAAATCTCGCCAGCTGGACTTTGATTGTCTGAAGAAATACTTTGTAAGATGCGTAAATCGTTTTCTGGTAGTCTTCCAATGGCTGCTGCAGGTTATTTACAAAGTATGCCCTCATTTCCGCTCCATTCACAGTGCCTTCCTTGACTAGTATTTGAAAATCATCAGTTCGTTTGAGAACTTTACTGATATTCTGTAGAAGTCTTAGCGTGATAACTTCCCATGATTCCAGCTTTTTTTCAAAGTCGTTGGGTGTTATCGGTTCAAACAGTTCCGGAGCTTCAGTTATCTTCTCTTTTCGTGAAAACCTTAATGGCATGCGATGTTCCTCTTTTTTCCTTATTATAAATGTTACTACAAAAGCATCGCCGAAAATTTCATTTTCGGCGGGTTCTCGAGGAACCCATTCCTCGAAAGCTTTTTAAAACTTATCCTGCTTGTCAAGAGTATGCCCGATAAAACAGAATCATTAGGTGGACAGCAGTGCCCGATGTGCGGGAAGAAAGAGCTTACTCTGACTGAAGGTGAGTCAGAAGTTCCTTTTTTCGGCAAAATCTTTCTCTTTAGCATGCACTGCGATGCCTGTCATTATCATAAGGCTGATGTTGAGGCTGCAGAGCATAAGGAGCCGTGCAGGTTCACTTTTGAAGTTAATGGAAAAGATGATCTTGGAGTTAGAGTTGTAAGAAGCAGCGAAGGCATTGTAAAGATTCCACACGTAGGCTCAATTGAGCCCGGCCCTAATGCAGAGGGCTTTGTTTCAAACATTGAAGGCATCATTGAAAAGTTCAAGAAGCAGATTGAAGTTTTGCGCGATACTGCTGAAGATGATGACGACAAGAAAAAGGCAAAGAATCTTTTGAAAAAGCTTCAGAACGTGTTGTGGGGAAGCGAAAAACTCAAGATTGTTATTGAAGACCCGACTGGTAACTCGGCAATTATTTCTGAGAAGGCTGTAAGAGCGAAGCTTTGAGTTTTTCAGGTATCAGGATTGAATTATTTTTTTCCCTGTCGAAATCGCCATAATCAAGTGTGCCAAAATTTCCATTCAGGATTGGCGGGCATGCTTTTGGTCCGTAAGAGCCTCCGCCTCCTCCTCCGGCCGGCGCAACAGGTTTTTGTTCAACAACTTTTCTTTCAAGCTCTGAAGGGCTGCGCATTGCCATAAATGATGCAAAAGCAATCACGCCTGCAGAAAATGCTATCTCATAAACAGATGCCGGAATTGCTTTCACACCCTCATATATTTTTCTGGCAATGTACATATGTGTTGGTAATACGTTTGTATATTTATTTGCATCGGAATCATTGCAAGATCTGAGTTCACCTTGCTTTTTCATTTTGTCCTGGCAGAGATGCAAGCCAGCAGGGGAAACTGCCAGCACCCAGTTCTGCAATTTCTTCTCCTTTAGCTGAAGTAATCTTGATGAAGCCGTATTGTCTGCTGATGTTGCTGTTTTCATGGGCATCAATTACTTTGTATTTTCCATCTGGTGATTCACGAATTCGTTCAAATTCCATCATTATGGCTGTTTTCTTTTCTAAGTCCTTGCCAGGTTCGCATGCATACCAGTCTTTTTTATCATTGGTCTGTATGTACAATTTGTTTCCTGATATGAATGCTTTGTGCATGCTTGGAACATTGCCTTCATTTTTTGTCTTGACTTCTTTGCCGTCATATTCAAGGCTGGCGATTTTGTATTTCTTTATCGAGGGGCCATGCCTGTCATTCGGGTCTTTTTCATGATACTGGCTGATAACATAGAATGTCGTTCCATCTCTGGATGCCAAGAATGCCTTAATTGCTGTTGGTTCAACTTCTACATCGATGACTTTTGTTGCTTTTTTTTGTCCAGCGTCTTTCGCCGGCAGTATTTCAAATAATCCCTCATCGCTCAAATATGCGATAAATCCAGAAGCATTCGCCCTGAACTCGCTAACAATTTGTTCAAGTTTCGTCTTTTTTTCCTGAGCCTGTCGTGCAGTCTCTTCATTTGCTTTTTTTCTGCGTTCCTCTTCTTCTTTCCATTGCAATGCCTGGCGTTCTGAATAATCCGCATCCCGTTTCGCACGTTGCGCCGAGTCCTCTGTGTCTCTTATCCCTTTCTCAAAATTTTCTTGTGCGTTTTTGATGCGCCGTTTCTCTTCTTCAATTTCGCTTGCTTTTGATTTTCCAAGAAATCCGAATCGTTTGCCACCCTGCACTAATTCGCCAGCCAGAACTTTCTCAAGCATTTTTTTCATGTCCTCTGCCTTGACGTATCTGTCACGTTGGTCTGGTTCAAGTGCAATGCCAATTATCTCGTCCAGCGCTTTCGGAACAGCTGGATTAATCTGTGATACTGGCTTGTATTTTCCCTGCGGCAATTGGCCGGTTAATATTTCATATAAAACAACTCCAACTTGGTAGATGTCTGTGCGCGGTCCAATCTCTTTTTCTCCGCGTATTTGTTCTGGAGCACGGTAGCCTTCAGTGCCGCCCTGTAGCGACAGCTTTTCTTTGCTTAAAGCAACCACATTTGAAAGTTCAATGTCAGAAGTCTCAATTTCTTCTGCAAGTCCTGCCTGTTCTAAGGTCATTTTGCTGCCAAGGTTGAAGTCAGTGAGTTTTGCAGAGCCGGTTCTGCCTACAAGAATATTGGTTGGCTTGATGTCTCTGTGTACAACGCCGCGTGAATGGGCATGTGTAAGTGCATCAAGGACTTGTGAAGTGAAGCGTAATACGGGCTCATAGTTAACCGCGGCCGGATTTTGAGTATCATAGCTGTAGAATGGATTGGGTTTCTTGTTCATTCTGTTGCGTAATGTTTCCGGTGCAAATTCAACAAACATATAGGGTAATTCCGATGCAGGATTTGCGTGCTGTATTTTGATTATGTTTGGATGGTCTAACTGGTCAAGGATTTCTGCTTCTGATTGGGCTACTTGGCGGTAAAGAGGCGTGCCTTGATGGAATACTTTTAATGCTGAAAAGTTGTTTTTGAGGCCTGGGCTTTGTACCTTATACACTTTGCAGAATCTGCCCTGGCCTATTTTCTCCAATACTTTGAAGCCGTCAATTGTGCTGTTCAAAATATCAGGCTCTTTAAGGGATGTGTGAGTCATATCAATAATAGGCAATTAATGTGGCTATTTAAACCTTTCGCTCTGTAACTACTCTAAGGTGACAATAACACGATTTATATACTTCGGCTGTTCTAATGCTAATATGAACAAAAAACTTAGACCAGAATTAAAGCTCGCAGACAAATTTCTTGATCTAAAGACATTAGACACTAACATAATTCTCGACCATCTGGACGAGCAGATTAGATTGAGAGAAATGCCTATAGAGAAAAGGAAGACACTTTTGAAGTAATTTATTTCTTGGCGGAGTATTCTTGCCCTGTCTGATGGCTTTGGTTTTCCCTGTATTCTGTGCGCGGTTGTGCTGGCTGGCTGCTGAAGTATGCCTTAATGCCTCCTCCTATCATTGCTAGGAGCAGAACAGCAATGGCTATCTTCTTTCCACGGCCCATTTTTTCCACAAGTTCTCCGTCCGCTGTTTCTTCAATCTCGTGCTTCTCCAATTTTCCATCTAATCCCATCACAAATGCGTCTTTCATGTTTGTGCCTTGTATGTTTTCATTCGTTCTTGAGCGTATTTGATGAGGCTCGGTACGCCGGTGTCGTTCAACCGCACAGCTGCACGTTTTAACGCGCGTTCGTTGCCTGTCTCAACTGCTTTATCGAGCAGTTCTCTTAAGTGGTCATGGTATGGAATCATTCGTGTTATAACAGCTTCAGTCAGCTCTGGAACTTTTTTTGCAAGCAATTGATCTGCGCGTGAACTGATGACGGCGTCACGGTATTTTTTTGTCTTGAAGGCGTCATCAAGTGTCTGAATTAGCGATTGGATTCGCTGCTTGTGCAGCACTTCAAGGCAGTCGTAGAATGATTCACATATCTGGATGAGCCCTGCTATGTGAAGCGGTGAAATCGCCTTTAATTTCGCTTCGTCCCTATCATTGTATTCTGCTTGCAAGTACCATTCGCGCATTGCCCTGACTGCGTCATATGTTTTCAACGTGTCATCAAGACTTGCGATTTCATCCAGCATCAAGTCTTTTTCTTTCTTTACTTTTATTTTCTGAACTTTATTTATCAATTCATTTTTTTCCTGTTTTACAACGTCGTCAGCTGCTTCCAGCTGCAATCGATTGCCTTCATAGTCAACTTCGCCCGTTACAACATCTCGTAAGAAATTGATTCTTTCCCGGTCTGGTTCTGCAATTGTGTCGCCAAACACCAGTTTGTACGTTTCTTCAACTCTGTCTGTTAGCACTTTTGTCATTGGTCTTCACTAAAGCATGTTGTGTAGGCAACTGGAAAATATATATCTGGCGACACAAATCAGTGTGCCTTTTTGTATACTGGCACATTTGTGTCAAAAGCGACCGTATAATGTCATCACTCACCAGTAACTAACAAACGAAACCTTTATATATGAAAACGGTCTTCCAATCTTAAAGAAATGGGGTGTGTCCAGATATGATAACTGACACTGAAATATTGAATGCGCAGCAGTTGATTGCAAATGCGATTACTGTCTACAAGTTTCAACACAGTGAAGAAAAATGCCTGGATGGAAAAATTATAGTCAAAGCTGACGATGTCATTTTGGAAGGAATGATTGACGAACTTGTTGTTTTCAAGCACGAAAACTGGCATTGTTTTCTTTCGGCTGATGAGTCCAGATTAAACCGCATGGCTGACTATCTGAAATCTGATAAAATGAGCATCCAGTTCAAAGGCAGGTATGGAAAGTTGGCATACATTGCGGCAATTCCTGAAAATGAAATCACACATTAGTTTCGGACAATTGAAGGATCAGCAGGAGCAGTTTGCAAGACAGCTGAGAACAGAAGACGGCGTTAAGATTGACGAAATCAAGCACATTGCCGGTTTTGACGTTTCATATTTTGGCAATAAATGTGTTTGTTCTGTTGTTGTATTAAACTTTAAGACTTTTGAAGTTGTTGAAAGAAAATTTTTGGTTACAAAAACTCCGATGAATTATGTTCCCGGCTTTTTGGCTTTCAGGGAAGGCCCTCCTATCTGCCAGACTTATTTTGATTTGGAATGCGATCCTGATGTTATTATGGTTGACGGCCACGGCATGGCTCATCCATTAAATGCCGGTCTTGCGACTTTTGTCGGTGTTGAATTGGGCAAGCCAACCATTGGTGTCGCAAAAAGTCTTTTGGTCGGCGAAGAAAAGGACTCTCAGATATTTTATGAAGGTGAACTTGTCGGCAAAACCGTAAAAACAAAGGAACACGCGAATCCTTTGTTCGTCTCTCCAGGAAATCTTATCAGCATTGAAACAGCCGCTGAGATTGTAAAGAGATGCGTTGTTCCTCCGCACAAAATGCCTGAGCCTTTGCACCAGGCTCACAGGTTCGCTGACAAAATGGCTGAGAAGCACAAGGATGATCCGGTGAAAGAAAAAGAACTGGTTGCAAACGAAACCCGCATCGAGGACTGAAAATGCCCAAAGCAAGATTCCATGATTTTCTTCAGCTAATGTCGCATTTGCGCGCATCAATGATTCCGAATAGTGAATATACCGCTCCTTTGATTGATATGAGTAAATTGGAAAACTTGGATATGGTGGACTTGAGTCAAGTGCCTGACAAGACAATAGCGCTTGCTGCTGGTTATGAATATGCAAATTTAGGTTTTACGATGAGAGTTGATGATACTGAAAAAGGAAGGATTGTGAATATCTGGAACGATCCAAAAGCAAATGGCCTGACTGGGCCTTTGGAATGCATCGCCTCCTATACTCGTCCTAATTGGAAGTTTGAAATCAATGGCGACGTTATGGAGTATGAGCCGGGTGTTATTCGCAAGGGCGAGCAGTTTGTAATGCCTTATTTCCAGTATGCACTGGGCGACGGAAAATCAGTTATGTCTGGCTTTCGTGATTGGAATGATAAATGGGGTGGAATACTTGTGCAGTATCCACCGACAGATCTTGCAGGTCACGTTGATAGTTATATCTGCCAGGTTGATGGTGAATTGGGTCCCGAAACTGAAATTTTCAGGAAACAGTTGGAACAGGAAAGGCCTTTGCGCACTCAGGAGGAAGTTGATTTGTGGAAGTATCGTATAGATTTGCATATCGAAACTAGAAAAGAAAGAAAATAAAATTTATTATTGCACTTCTTCTGCGCCGTGCTCAACTGCTTTCATTTGTTTGCTTCTGTAAATTGAAGCAAATGATGGCGTGATTACGAGGAAGTCGTCTCCAAATCCTGCAATCTCGCCTTCAATGGCGTCAGTTGTTTTCTTGAGCTTGTTGATTGCTCTTTTCAATTCAACCAAGTCCTTGTCTTTCAACGGTCGGATGTTTACTAAAGCAATCGTGTAACCTTCGCGTAAAGAATCCAGCACTGGCTTGACATCATCAAAGTCTTCCAGCATGAATGGTCTTACGAGAACTTTTGATTTTGAAATTTCCCCATCATTCTCGAGTTCAACATATCCTGTTTCTTGTTCCAGCTCCTCGTATTTCGGGCCGGATAACTTATCTTTCATTTTCGAAAAAAAGCCCATTTGTCACAACACCTCATCGCACCTATTTTGTTTTTACTCTTGAATGGCTAAGAGTTCAGCTGATATTTAAAGCTTTTGCTAGTGGAGAATACACAGTAACCTTTATAAACCCTTCACTATCCCCTTTAGTCATGTCGAAGCGCAAAGGTGGTTCGCGGGCGGGCACTAGAAGACTTTTCCGAAAACACCCCCGTTCTAAGGGCAAGATCTCGTTGACAAAGTTCTTTATGCCGTACAAGGTAGGTGACAGAGCTTGTTTGTCAGCCGAGCCTGCATTGCAGAAGAACCTCTACCATCAGCGCTTCCACGGCAAGTCTGGCTTTATTGTTGGTAGTCGCGGCGACTGCTACGAGCTTGAAATCCAGGATGGCGGTAAGACAAAGATGATTATAGTGCACCCGGTGCACATGAAGAAACTTTAAAATGGCACAAAAAATCTTGAACACAACTCCAATTAACTCAACTGAGTTATTTGCTGAAATGAAGCGTATCAAAGACAGGGACAAAGAGCTTGGCTTCAGGGCGCAGAAGACTGTTGATTATTTGGAAAGCATGAATGTTATGGATGCCAAGAAGGGCAAGGAACTTTTTGACAAGTTGATGAAGCTTGACGTTCCAAGATTGCGTGAAATGCATTTCCACAAGATTGTTGACTTGATGCCTTCCAATCAGAAGGATGTCAAGACAATTCTTCAGGGTTATAACGTGACCGTTACAGCCGAAGCCTGCAAGAAGATTGCAGATACTGTTGCTGAATATGTATAATTATTTAGCTAAATTCTTTTAAGTAATTCAGTAAGTCTGATGCGCATGTCTTATCCGATTTTTGATTTGCACTGGCACGGGCGCGATTTGAAGCAATCGCACAAGGAAACATTGCAACGTTCAATGCAAGTGGCAGAAGCAGTTGGAATCCGCCGTCTTGCATATATGCCAAATACTGATCCGCCTTTGACAACGCTTGATGGCTGTTTGGAATATCTGAAAATTTCTGATTCTTCAAACACACAAGTGGAAACTTTTGTTAATATTGGCCTGACTCCTGATCTTGTGCAAGTGAAGCGTGCTGTAGAAGCAACAAATAAAAGCCATAGAATTCGTGCCATGAAATGGTATATGGGCAAATCAGTCGGCGATTTGAGTGTTATTCACAAAGACCAGCAGCGTTCTGTCATTGAGACGCTTGCAAAAGAAGGCTATGATAAAGTGCTGATGAGTCATTGCGAAAAAGAAGCTTTAATGGATGACCAAAAATATAATCCGAAAGATCCGCAGACGTGGAGCACCATCTGTCGTCCGGAAGAAGCTGAAATTGAATCGTTCAAAGACTTGATTGAACTGGCTGAAGCGGCTAAATTCAAGGGCACGCTTCACGTTTGCCACGTGAGCACTGCATATGTGGTTGACTTTATCAACAATTATCAAGGAACTTTGAAGTTGAGCTGCGGCATTACGCCGCATCATTTTATTTATAGCGATGCAGCTCTTAATTGTCCTGCTGGCGCGTGGTATAAGTGCAATCCTCCGTTGCGTTCTGAAGGCACGCGTGAGCAGTTGGAAAATCGTTTACTGCATGGACGTATTCCGCTTATTGAAAGCGACCATGCCCCTCATACTGCTGATGATAAGAAAGGCGACAAGCCTGCTTCTGGTATAGCCTGTGGCACTGCGTGGCCGTCTGTAATTCAGTATCTTGAAAACAGGGGCATGTCTCCAGAGAACATACGGGCAGCAGTCTGGGAAAATGCTTCAAAGCTTTTTGGCTTGCCGACAGAAGCGTCGGAAGTTAAAGTTGACTTTGATAAACTCAAGAAGCTTCAGGCAACATATCCCTTTGATCATTTTGACATTCTTAAAAGAGAAGTTTATAGAGTTGTTAGAGCTCCGGGTCTCGACAGTTAATCACAACTTATTTATACACCTCTGCTATTGCTTTTCTCATAATTCAAATGTTAGAAGATAGCAAAAACGGATATGGAAGAAACACATCAAGAACAGTCACCCGAGCACAGAGAGCATCACGTTCGGGAGGAACAAGCAGTCGTGTTAGACTTCCTGCCGCACGGTTATCCGTTTGACACAAGGCCTTCTCATAAGAAAACTCCCATAGTTCAGGCTATCGGTAAAGAGCACTTTGTCTTGTTGGAGCTTGTTCCTAAGAAAGATGTCTTCCTGCAGCCTTTGCAGGAAGTCTATATAGGAGAAGGCAAGCGAGACCAGATTCATCACATTATTGGCAAGTTGCCTATGGAAAGACTATCTGCTACTGCCAAAAGTGAGCTGGAAATGGTGCTAAAGGACATAATTCACAATAACGAGAAGCGTTTTGTTGACTTTTTTAACAAATCGCAGCCTTTAACAACCCGTATGCACCAATTAGAGCTCCTTCCTGGCTTGGGCAAGAAGCATATGTGGGAAATCATTGAAAAACGTGATGAAAAGCCGTTTGACAGTTTCAAAGACATTAAAGACCGTGTGAAACTCATGCCAGACCCTGAAAAAGCCGTTATGAAGCGTATATTGGCCGAATTGGGTGGTGAAGAGAAACACCGCATATTTGTAGACCTCTGAACAGCGATTTCTAGTAGAAAACCAAAGGTTTATATTGGAACATCTATTTATGTGGCTTTATAACACTCTAAGGAGGGGATTTTGATGGTTGAAGGCAGATGCATGAAGTGCAAGAAGCAAGTACCCATTAAGGACGCAAAAGAAGTCACCATGAAGAATGGTATGCGTGCTATGAAGGGCCTTTGTGGTGCTTGTGGCACAAAAGTCTTCCGTATTCTCGGAAAAGCTAAGTAATTCCTGTTTTCTTTTTTTTATTAACATTTTTATATTGTGTTCTATTCGTGCTTCTAATGAAAAGAGGTCTAGTCATAATTCTCTTATTGCTTGCAGCGTGCGCTGTAAAACAGCCTGGCCAAGCTGTTGACTTGCCAGTCGTTGAATCACCTGCAGAAGTCGTGCAGCCTTCTGCAACGTCGACAGTCGTGCCCGTTACTCGTAATAAGATGTGTATGAACGGGTGCACTATAGAGCTCAATAAATGCAGATATAGAAACAAGGCTCCGTTTGACACGTGCACTAATTATGCCAGGCGTGATTTGAAATTGTGCCTGAATTTAGGCGATGATGCTTACTGCCGTCTGCAATACTCAAAGAGCAGGGAAATCTGTTTCAATTCGTACGTTTCTAAATGCGATATCCTGTTTAATTCGTGCACCAGCAAATGTTAGTCGTGCATAAGATTTAAATACTTATTCGACATAAAAAAGCTCATCACGAGGGGGTGATTAGATTGGTTATTACACCGCAAAAGAGAGTGAAGATGATTGATGTTATACGCAGTAATATCCTTGATAAGACTCATATCAAGGACAAGGAGCTTGCAAAGCAGATTGCAAGAGAATGGATTCGCAAAGCCGGGAGTATGAAATAAAGATGCCTGAAGAAGAGGAAGAAAAGAAATTCAAGGACGAAGACTGGGAAGATTACGAAGGGTAATTAACCCGTAATCCTGGGCTTATTTTTTACTATTTGAAGCGCTATTCTAAGAAATATTTGTTAAGTGGATGGAAAGGTGAGGATTTTCTAAATCAAAAGATTTATATGTGCTCACAACTGAAAAAACCTATGACCTGTCGTTATTTACTGAGTGTTCGTCCTGATGAGTATCTGTTTCTGAAAGAGGAAGAACGCACGCTTCTCGAGCAGGTAAGAGGAAGTTTCAATGATACGTGGAGACCAAGAGTGAAAGACATCACTGTGACATTGAAATATAATCCGAATCGGAGAATTGTAGGAATGTGGTTGAGACGAGGCGAAGATGAGCATCTCGTAGTTGATGAAAGTGGGCTTTCAGAACCAGAATTAGCATTTGCACAGAGTTTATATTCCGCCCTTGAACAGAAATTAACCAGTATACGCCTTCCTTTAGAAGATTGGGTACGCTAATACTGAGCAAGTCTTCTTAATCATAAGAATTCCCCTGCCTTCTCCATCGATGCATTTAAATAGTATACATATTTCCACACTGACAAAAGGTGATGTGAGTGAAGCACGTTCCAGTAAGCATTCTTGCAATTATTGCCATTCTCGGCATCACTATAATGATGCTTTCTGTCTCTTTGTATCCAGAGACTGTTCCGTTTGCAATCTCGTATGTTCCTGGTCCTTCTATTCCTGTTGAAGATACAGTCATTATCGATTTAGAGGTTGGCGAGTACATTTCTAATGAGATTACTGCTTTGAGTGAATCTCAGCTTTCTGCATTGAGAAGCGGTAACGTTTACGCAAAAGACGTTTCAACAGATTACACACAGTCATTGAGATTTTCTGAGCCTGGAACCTTTGCTGGCGGCCACGTTCTCTTTGGCCGTGATGAACAGAACAGGGTGAGTGATTTCCTCCAGTTTGATTCTGGTGATGGAATGTTCAAGTATCAGGTTGATTTTGGTGCCGGCTTGAGAAGTTCTTTGGATGGCAGCAAGATGACTGACATCATTGACGAAGACGTCAAATTATTGGGGGAAACTTTTTCGATTGTTGATGCTGAATACAACACTGGAACAAACAGGGTAGAACTCAGAATGTTTGGCGGTTTTGGCAGCATTGACTTAATGGACGGCAATGCTGTTGATGATAATTATCAGTCAAATGGCGCGAAGATTAACGGAAAGAGCATTCAATCCTTGGTTAAAATCAAGGCGACTATGTCCGGCGGCAAGCCGACAATTTACTCAATCCAATACATTCCTCTGGCAGACTCAGTGCAGGGCGGTGACGTGCAGCTTATTCCTTTGCATTGCGTAAGGCAGTACTTGCAGAATCCGACTGCGATGCTTGTACCGAACTTTGACATTTGTTATAAAGGTCTCACTGCGCCCGCTTCAGGTATTCCTTCAGGCGGCATTTCTGGCAATGAAGTGCGATTGCACACATCAGGCGGTGATGAATTGCAGATGAACTCTGCAAATTCGAGAGGACAACTGTATAAAATCCCGTTGGCGCAAATGCCGGGTATGTACGGCAACAAGGGCAGGAATTTTGTGTTTGTGGAAGCTGCTGCGCCTGGCGCGCCTAACATCAATTTACAGGATTATTTCCTCGTGATGAGCAAGGATGACGTGAATGGTGTTTCTAATGTTTTGCAGTATGACAGCATTGATACAACTAACAACAGAATTGTTTTCAAAGATCTTGCCGGCTCGACAAAGGACGCTACATTTGATGCTGGTACAATGGAAGGCCAGTTATTGGTCGGCGAGGGCACGTATAAGTTTGTTGTAGGCGCTGGAAATGCTTTGGCGATGGACCAGACGAATAACGGCGCTATCAGCGGCAATGAAGCGAAATTTATTTTGCCTGGAGGCAGTAAAGTTGACTTTGGTCCTGGATTTACTGTCAGGGTGATTACTCCTTCAAGATTGTTTGACGAGCCTATGGGCGATGAAACTACTGACATAATGTTGACTTTTGCAGGATACGCAGGTCTGAACGTTCCGTCGCCTCAAGTTACTGTTCCTGGCTACACGTTCAAACTGGAGAGTCCTGGATCCGGCATCAAGCAGGGCCTCACCAAGTGGGGTATCTTGTTCACGTGGGACCACGATTCTGACAATGATGATCTTAGATTGACAGTTCCAGGTTCATACGCTTCTGCATCAAGGGGCGGTGCTTTGGGCAATGTCTACATTACTTTTAATCCTAAGTTGAAGAAACAGCCTGAAGTTCCCGCTGCTCCGCCTAAATGCGGCGACGCTTTAATCACTAAACCTGAGTTTTGTGATCCTCCTGGCAGTCCTTGTGCTGATCAGTTTAGAAGAACTGGAACTTGTGCTGCTGACTGTATGAGTTGCACGTTTACGCCATTAACTCAGTGCGGCAATAAGCTTCTAGAACAAGGTGAGGATTGCGAGGCAACCGCTGACTGTATGGCTGGATTCTTCTGTGATGGATGCAAGTGCAAGCCGATTCCTCCTTCAGTTTGTGGCAATAATTTGTTGGAGCGTGGCGAGCAGTGCGAGGCAGATATTGATTGTGGTCCTGGCTACAAGTGCATTAATTGCGGTTGTTCTCCCTTGCCGCCCGTTGTTGAAAAGCCCGTTACGACCAATATCTTCGCGCGCTTCTTTGCGTGGCTTGCGAGTTTGTTTGGCGGGTAACTTTTTATACTGTAGCTCTTAGCTTTCTTTTATGGGGGAGAAAACCGTTTACACTGGCAAGTACATTACTATGAAAGAAGAGCCGATAGGCCAGTTTGTTTTTGAGCGTGCTTACTTGCGTTCTTCTGTTCAGGTCATTCCTTTCAAGGATGGCAAGGTATTGATGATTAAGGAAAAGCGTCCAATGGAAGGCCGTTCTCGCTGGAAGTTTGTTTCCGGCTTTATGGACAAGCCCGGATTGAGTGAAGAACAGGTTGCACAGGAAGAGCTTATGGAAGAGGCAGGATATGCTGCCGGTAAATTCAAAAAATATCATTGTCTTGAAGATAGACATTCTTTTGTTATTCCAATTACTTATTTTCTGGCATTTGACCTGAAAGAGAAAAAGAAGCCCAATCCCGATGGTGATGTAGTGGAAGAAGTCAAATCATTCTCAATCGAAGAACTCTACCATCGTGTTCTGAATGGAGAATTTGATTTTTTGCACGAAGCATCTGTTATTATGATGCTGTATCGTGATTGGAAGAATGGAAAGCTTATGCTTTGATTATTCCGTAGCCGATTAATCTCCATCTTTGTCCGAGATTTCTTGACATCGTTACTCTCGCGCCTTTGTCCGCGCATACCGGCTTCTTTAAAGCACATTTAACCACGTTCTTGCCAAGTTCCTTGACTACACCCACAGTTGCTGCAGAATTTACGTTAAGCATAAGCATTTCTCCTAACTTGATCGGATCTACCACGAGTTTGTCTTTTGCGCCGACAACTCTTTCAAGCAAATGTGTTTCCAGTTGGAATTCGTACCAGACTTTGGGAGCTTGTCCTTCAAGCACGACCATGCTGCCGACAAGTTTATCGCTCTTTACTACACTTGGGTCCAGATTGGTCATTGCAGCTATGCTTCCACCTGGAATGACTTCCTTGACGTGGTCTCCGCCTGACATTAAACTGACAATTTTTGTCTTTAATGGCTTCCAGATCTTTTGGTTTTTTTCTTGAACTTCATAGCCTGGAAGTATCTCTATTTCTGCGCCTTCAATCAACTTGCCCTGCTTCAAAGCTCCTCCTAATACTCCTCCAACCATTTTCTCAGGTTCTGAGCCTGGCTTGTTGATGTCAAAGCTTCTTGCAACAAACATTACCGGGTCTGCCGTAATGTCCCGCTGCGGGGTTTTGAATAATTCCTGGATTGTCTGTATAAGAACATCTAAGTTGATTGAATGAATGGCGCTCATTGGAATGATTGGCACTTTTTCAAATTTTGTTCCTTTCAGGAACGCTTTAATCTCGTCAAAATTTTTCTTGGCTTGCTCGGCACTGACAAGGTCTATTTTGTTTTGCACGACAATCAGGTTGTCAATTCCTACTATTTCAAGCGCTTGCAGGTGTTCTCTTGTTTGGGGCTGCGGGCAGCTTTCTGTTGCTGACACTAGCAATAATGCTCCGTCCATGATGTTTGCGCCGCACAGCATTGTTGCCATTAAGCTTTCGTGTCCTGGTGCGTCTACAAGTGATATTTTTCTAAGCAATTCTGCGTCTCCGTTGCATTTTGCGCATTTAGGTTGTACACCATACGCATCCGAACCTTCACATTTTTTGCATTTGTAGAATGTTACGTCTGCGTAGCCCAGCCTGATCGTAATTCCTCGTTTGATTTCTTCAGAATGCGTATCGGTCCACTTTCCTGATAAAGTCTGTACCAAAGTGGTCTTGCCGTGGTCAACGTGGCCTATCATGCCTATGTTGATTTCTGGCTGGAGTGTAACTTTCGTAGCTTCTTCTGCTTTTGCTTTCTTTCTTGGAGCCATTACGTCGACAAAACTAGAAACTGTTTATAAATGTTGCTGGCTTATGCTACTTCGTATCTTCCTGGTGTTTGTCCTTTTCTGCTTTGGGACAAGAATCCGAGCGCCTCTCTTAACACTCCAGCATCTGTTTCTATTCTTCCTATGCTTTGCACTTTGTTAAATCCGATTGTGTGCGCGCACAAGAGAGTTGATAAGACAAATCCTAATTCTGCTGCTGGAGACATGTGCCTGTTTTCTGCAGGTATAGTAAGATCCGTTGTTGCAAGTCCTGCCAGGACCTTTTCCCCGTAACGTTGATAGCAGTTGTGCGGAGTTCCGAGTATTGTTGAGAGTTTGTTTCTCATTGCATACGCTTCTGCATATCTGCTGATAGAATCTGCAAGCCGCATGTCTTTGTGTGCGCTTCCGATATCAACTGCCGTTATTGGTTCGTTTCCATGAACAAGAATTTCGTAGAAGAATCTTCCGCTTTTATGAGGCACTTCAATCACGTCAAGATTTATTTTGTCTTCCTCGTGCGTGAGTCTTTCAAGCTCCAGCTGTGCCCCGTTCACTCCCCATATGACGCGGTTCATATCGATGAGGTATATTTAAGGAGTATTTAAACATTTCGCAAAAGTAACCATTACTGAGTGATGACAGGTTTGGCTGGCATCTCTAGTTTCGGGCCTGTTACCCTGTTCTTTCCGCCCATTTTTGAAAGCCTCATTCTTTCGTCTGCCACCTTGAAAAGCTCTTCAAATGTATTGCCATCCTGCCTGAGCAATGTCATTCCAATGCTTACGGTTATTGGCTCTGGTGCTGTTCCTGCGCTTTCCCTTTCAATTGATTCTCTGAGTGTTTCTGCAATTGTCAGCCCTGCCACTAATCCGGAGTTTGGAGATATGACCAGAAGTTCTTCCCCTCCCCATCTGCCGGCCGCATCGCTTTTTCTGATATGTTTTTTGATTATTTCTCCGACTTTTGCAAGCACCCTGTCCCCCATTTCTTCGCCGTATTTCTTGTTGAATTGGCCGAAGTCGTCAATGTCAATGAAGATGAATGCTAATGGTCCTTTTTGTCTGATCTCAAGTTCTATCATTTCTTCAGCAACTGTTTTGAAAGTGTGCGCCCTGAGCAGTCCTGTTTTTTCATCGTGTGTTGCATTTTGTGTCGTCCTTGCAAACGCTATTTTGCCTTTTTGTGCCTGCTTCATTCCTTCGCCCTGCAAATAATCAAGCGCCTCTTTTGTCAGCAGGTTGGCGTGCTTCACGAGCAGGCTTTGGTAATGCGTGAATTCAGGCAAATCCACAAGAGTGGCAACATCCTTTTCAATATCTTGTTTTGTTATCTTGGCGGTAAAGAACAACCATCTTTTCCTTGGTGCTTCATATTTTTCCACGAGTTTTTCTGCCCAGGTTTTTTCTTCAAGCATTTTTTGCAGTCTGTCGTACACCTGTGCTTTTTCCTGCAGAACAATTTTCTCTATCTCGTTTGCCAACTCTCTCCATTCAAGCATGAGGTGATCGATGTCAATGTTTGTGCCGAACTTCATCGTCTCTTCTGCAAGCTCATGCACTCTGTTTGATAGTTCCCTTTCTCTTTTTATCATTCCTTGGAAGAGCACTATTCCTTCTTTGAAATGTTCAAGCGAGGTCTGCGCCTTGCCGATTGCTTTGAGTTCTTCTTCTGTATCGTGAAGTATTGTGGCTATTTTTTTGCCTGCCTGTTCTGCTTCCAGGCCGCCGGAAGTCTGGTCTCTGAACAGGTCTTCATACAAGTGTCTTTTTTCCCCTGCGAACTTGTCCAGTGTTCCTTTTTCTTCTGCTGCTGATTCAAAGTTAAGGTTTGCAAAAACTTCAGTTATTTGTTTTTTGAGGGTGTAAAGTGCCACTTCCACGGACGTACGCCTTACAGGGTCAGATTTGCACAGGTCAAGCCAGTTTACCAGATAGCCTACTTGCTCTTTGAACGGGTATAAAGCGTGGATTCTTTTTTCAAATGTTTTTAGAACATTCTTTTCTTCCTGTGTTAGTTTCTGGAAAATGAGAAGTGCTGCTTCTACCATGGGTTCCTCTTTGTAGTGGTTTTTTACTTCTTGATATTATAAATGTTTACCTTAGTATTATCTGAGAAATCCATTCGATTGCCTGTCGCAGTTTTTTCTGATCGACTGCCTCGCAATTCAATCTTACTAAATTCTCCGTGTTGCTGAGCCGGAAGTTGAACCAGTAGTCTCCTGCATCAACGTTCAAGCCATCAATCCTCATTGTTATCTGCTTTTTGTAACTTTCTTCAATTCTCTTCAGGACTTCCATTTTGTTCTTGACTTTGTAATTTATTTCTTCGCTTGTTGCATATTTGTCGTATAGCTTGATCAGCTCGCTCATCTTTTTGCCTGACTGTGAGAGAATGCTTAGCATTTGCAGTGCTGTGATGTCTCCTGAGTCTGCATAGTGGAATTTCTGGTAGTAATAGTGCCCGCTTACCTCTCCTCCTAATGCAGATTTGTGTTTTCGCATTATTAATGGCACTTCCGTATGTCCAATTTTGCTCGGGTATGCCTTGCAGCCTTTTGACTCGGCTGTTTCCTTTACTATCTTGCCCATGTTGACTGCATAGGAAACTGATTGTCCTTTTTTCAGAAGTTTATCCGCAAAGCACGCCAATACTCTGTCTGAATGCACTCGTCTGCCTTTTTCGTCTATGAAAAACATCCTGTCGCAATCCGCGTCATATGCAACGCCAATATCATAATTTCCCTCAACCACTTCTCTCTGTAAGTCAGCAGTATTCTCCGCGATTAGTGGATTTGCAACATGATTGGGAAATGTTCCGTCCATCTCGCCGTATAACAGCTTTATTTTGAGAGGCAATCCTTTGAATAGCGCAGGGGCAACGTATGCTGCCATTCCGTTGCCGCAGTCAATTAAGACTTTGAGCGGCTTGAACTTGCCTTCAATGATCTTTCTCACGTCCTTGACATAAGCCGGAAGAATGTTTTGTGCAGTTACTTTTCCTCTTTTTTTGGGCTCCTTGAAGTGGCATGCGTTGCTGTTTTTCTCTATTTCTCTTGATCCGCTGTTCATTCCTATTTTTATGACGCCTTTCTTGCAGGTTTTGAGGCCGTTGTATTCCGGAGGATTGTGTGATGCCGTGACCATTATCGCATCCATTTTCTGTGCGGCGTAGTAGCACATTGGGGTGTTGCAGTAGCCCGTGTCTACCACGTCGCATCCCTGGTCCGTTATTCCATACACGAGTGATTTTTTTAATGACAAACTGCTTGTCCTGCAGTCCCTGCCGACGAGAATTTTCTTTGATTTTAGGAACACTGCAGTCGCTCGTCCGATTCTGTATACTATGTCTTCATTTATCTCTGAAGGATACTTTGCTCTTACGTCGTATGAGTGGAAAATGCTCATTAATGGTCTCTCTCGCTGAAGTGGACGCATTCTCCATCCATAATGCCTGATATTTCAGTTCCCGGAGGAGTTTTTTTGTCAGTTGTTAAAAGAATTTTTTTCTTTCCTATGTGCGTGCATAATAGCATTCCGCAGCTCTCTATCCCTCCGACACTTTCAGGCTCAATATTGCACAATACTGCTACTTGTTTTCCAAGAAGTTCTTCCATTTTGTAGCTTTCTGCAAGTGCTGCCACCACTTGGATGTCTTCATCTGATGCTGCGCAATCGACTATGATTATGTAGTCTTTTGGATTTTTCGGGTGTTTTTTTATGTCTGTTATTGTTCCAACCCTCAACTGCAATTTTTCAAAATCTGCGTGTGAAATCTTTTTGTAATCGCCCGTGTCTAGTTTTTTTGGCATTTTATCACCTTTTTGCTTTTTCTTCTGCGTCTGTATATAAAAAAGTTTTGTCTTAAGAAGTTTTAAATATCAAATGGTAATAACTTGCGACAATGGAAAAGAGGAAGTTTTTATTCGTTTCTGAGGAGGCGCTCATTGGCGATCTTGCGTGGCAGGTGAAGAAGGAGGGCCACGAGGTCAAGTATTTCATTGGAGAAAAGGCCAGTCGAGATATTTGTAATGGTTTTGTTGACAAGTGCGAGGACTGGAAAGCTTTGAAGGATTGGGCTGATGTTATAGTGTTTGATGACGTTTTCTATGGCGAGGATGCTGACAAGTTAAGAAAAGATGGCAAAGCTGTTGTCGGCGGCTCTGTTTACACGGATAGATTGGAGGAAGACCGCGAGTTTGGCCAGGACGAGCTTAAGAAAGTAGGCATTAACGTTCTTCCTCATTGGGACTTTACTGATTTTGATGAGGCGATAAAATTCGTGCAGAAGACTCCTGGCAGATACGTTCTCAAGCCGACTTCAAAGACTGGAGAAAAAGAACTGTTGTTTGTCGGCCAGGAAGAAGACGGCATAGACGTCATCCAGCTTTTAGAACATTACAAGAAAGAATGGTCGAAGAAAATCAAGTATTTCCAGATTCAGAAATATGTTGCTGGTGTTGAAGTTGCTGTTGGCGCCTTTTTCAACGGAGTTGATTTCATCACTCCGATAAATGTCAATTTTGAGAACAAGAGGATGTTTCCAGGCGATATCGGTCCTTCCACAGGAGAGATGGGCACTCATATGTATTGGACTTCTACAAACAGGATTTTTACTGAAACTCTGGCAAAAATGAAACCTGCTCTCCAACAGGCAAATTATGTTGGTTATATCGATATTAACTGCATCGTAAATAGCAAGGGCATTCACCCGTTGGAATTCACGAGCAGATTCGGTTATCCGACTGTTAGTATCCAGATGGAAGGCATTCTTTCTCCGTGGGGAGAGTTCTTGCACGCGCTTGCCAATCACAAACCTTATGACTTGAAAACCAAGAAAGGATTTCAAGTGGGCATTGTTGTTGCCTGTCCTCCTTTTCCTTTCTACGATATGGCTGCGTTCAAGAAGTATGCCGAGGACGCAACAGTGTTGTTCAAGAAGCCAAACACCGATGGCGTGCATTTGGGTGATATCAAGTTAGTTGATGGTGATTGGAATCTTGCCGGCTATTCTGGCTATTGTCTGGTCGTGACTGGTCATGGTCAAACAATGGAAGATGCAAGAAAGCAGACTTATCAAAGAGTTGAAAACATTATGATTCCTAATATGTTTTACCGTACAGACATTGGCATGCGCTGGTTCGCTGACTCTGATAGATTGCATACGTGGGGGTATTTGTCGTGACAACTTATACGAGGATGCAGGGAGAACTTATTAGTTTTGAAGCGGCTGACAAGCTGGAGTTGGAAGGTATGTTATGCGCTCCAACTCGTTCAAAGACCTGTCTTGTGCACGTGCACGGTATGACTGACAATTTTTACGGGTTGTGGCTGGTTGATAATTTGATGCACGCTGCCTTTAGGAATGAGATGTCTTTTTTCTCTTTTAACAATCGCGGGCATGGAACGATTACTGTTTTTTCAAAGCTGAAGCAGCACTTGACTTTTAGAACAATAGGCACGTCGTTTGAGAATTTCAAGGATTGCGTGTTAGACATTGATGCAGCTTTGAAAATGCTGCGCGAGAGGGGCTATAAGAATTTTATTCTTTCCGGGCAAAGTACTGGCTGTCAGAAGATTGCTTATTATCAGTATCGTAAGAATCCGCGTTCTGTGAGAGGGCTAATCTTCCTGGGTCCTGCTGATGATTATAATTGGCAGATTAAGATGCTTGGTCCGAAGAAGTTCAAGGAGAAATTGCAGATTGCCCGTAAGTTAGTCCGAAGTGGTAAGGGCAGAGAATTAATGTCGCCGCAAGCAGAGCCGTCTTATTTCAGTGCAAGGCGTTATTATGACTTGTATCGTCCTGGAAGTGTTGAGGGCGAACTGTTCAATTACGAAGGAAGGATGAGTTCAGTTTCCAAAATCAAGATTCCGATGCTTGCCATTTTTGGCGGCAAGGAAGAATTTGCAGCTATGTCGCCCAGAAGGATGCTGAAAATTTTGTCAGGCAAGTTTCAGAATCCTTATTCAAAGACTGCATTGATACCAAAAGCCGACCACTGCTTTTGTTTGAAGGAAGAGGAAACCGAGGCTGTTGTTTCAAAGTGGCTGAGAAATTTAATGTGGTGAGCCTATCAGGAAGAAGTTTCTCGCTAATTATATAAACTCCTAAAGGCCCCTATAATGCATGTGGATCCTGCGTGTCCGTATTGTGCACAACTGCGTTATCGGCAATCGCTGCCGGAAATTCAAGTGTGCCAGCATTTCTATGCCTATCAGCAATTGGCACGAAAAGGGATATTCGTACACTTCTCATATTCATACGCTTGTGGGTCCAACAAAAATCGTCAAACGCTTTCTTGCCGATCTGAAACGTGATCCTGAAATTATCCGGATGGAAGTATCTGGGAATACGGTCTTTCTGGTCCAAAGGCGAAAGACCGAAGACTTGATTACGGCGCACTATACTCCGAAGATGTTTGCTGTCAAGCCGGTTTATGCTTCTCCTGAAGGGTATGAATTTTGTGAGTTTGCCTCGTGGGAGAAGGAAGTGCTAATGTCTTTCCTCAGGGGAATGCAGCAAAGCGGGAAGATGGAAGTGGTCGTTCAGAGTTTCCAAAATACCAAGCTTGACATGATACAGTATCCCAAGGTTGTGCCGAAGTTGAGCGAGCGGCAGCACGAAGCCTTCCAGCTGGCTGTCCAGCAAGGGTACTACAAATACCCTCGAAAGATCGAACTGCAAGAACTTGCCAAACTCATGAAAGTCGCTGTTTCTACATTTCAGGAGCATTTGCGAAGAGCTGAAGAGAAGCTCATGCCTTCGTATTTGTGAGTTCTTACGAATAAACCCCGTACCTATACGGGTAAAATTATATTATTAAGCTACCACTTCTAAGTGACATATGCATCGCATATCGGCGATTGGAGATGGAAAATGAAACGAAACAAAGAAGCATTATCTGAGAAGGAAGGCGGTAGTACAATGCAGCCACAAATTAAGCCATATGAATTCCCTGAAAATGTAATGAAAACTCTTGACAACGTAAATACTCTGCTTGTAAAAGACAAGGACTACTCCCACGGTCTCGGCGGGGGTTGTTCTTTGCCGGGCTTTATAGAGTATACTGGCGAATGCTGCCCAATTCGCGACAGAATCAATCACGAGACTCACGCTTATCACTACGAGGCAACGAAGCTAGTGTACACACTTGCATTGTCGCAGCACCCGTTGGTTCTGAACCTGGAAAGACAAAATATCACACCTGAAAACTCCAAGGTCTATTGCAAGTCGCTGGCCGACGCCAAAGTATTCAAGGGCCTGAAAATACTTGATTTGGATGAAGTTAACCAGTATACTGAGTCTTGTTTTCGAGGTCCAATTTTTGCACGCGTCGCGCGTGAATTGGGCGCAGAAGTCTATACCGTTGGCGTCGAATCCGCGAAAAAAATGTACTGGGCATTAAAGCCATTCTACCAGAAGGCACGCAAAAATGAAGAAAAATACCATATCGAGGCTAACCTGCGGAATCCTCAAACGCTAGAGACAATTCTTAAGAAAACTGGAGGCCAGTTGGACCTTATCGTGTTGAGTAAACACGACTGGGGTAATGAATTGCGCCGCTTGCCGGAAACTCAAGGGATGAAGGACACACGGAAGTTAGATGGAAACGAATATTGTTATTTGAAAGAAAAGTATCCACTTCCACCTCTCGACCACTGGATGCGGTTGCTGAAAAAGGATGGCATTGCTATCAGCATTGCTGATAGCGACTCAGCAAGTTCATACATCAAAGGATAAAACCAAAAACAATGCACGCGAAAAAAGTTCAAATGATGCACGATAAACACTATGACAATCAAAGCATACACACAACCGGACAAGTACTTGGCTTATCAGCAATGCAGGCCTGATTATCCTAAAGCCATTGAGATGGCGCTCAGCTTGGCAAAGAATCATGTTATAGGTAAGCAAAAAGTTTCTTTGGCAGACTTTTGCTGTGGAGTGGGTAGCAATACTGATAGTCTTGCTAAGGAATTGGGCGGCATTACAAAGGCAACACTCATCGACAAAAATCCAGGCTTTCTTGGCAAGGCAAGGAAAGCCGGAATTCAAGCAAAGGAACTTGATTTTCGCTGCCAAAATATTCTTGACGTGAATCTCGAACAAGAATATGATCTGGTTTTGAGCATTTTTGCCTATCACCACATACCAGATCGCTCAAAGCATATTTTCGTTCAAAAAGTCTGTGACGGACTCAAGTCGAATGGCGCCCTGATCCTCGCAGAAATTTATCTTCCTACAAAACAAGACTGCCTTACCTATTACCGAGAACTCTTCAAAGCAATACCTAAAGAAAGAACTATTCCTGGACTCAAAGAATTCCTTGACCAAACTGCACGAAGCGATGATGAAGAATTCAAGGTTTCCAAGTCATTTGCCGAAAAGCAGTTCGCTGATTGCGGTTTCGTAAAAACCGCTGAACATAAAATCTGGCCACTTGACGAACGAATGGATAAAGATCTTGGCACATTCGTCCAGATTTACAATAAGTCGTAAACTTTGCAATTCAATTTATAGTTCCAACCAAGAAAAAATTTCTCGCTTCCGTTATCTTGACTTTCAAGATTGTTCCGAGTGGAATGTCCTTTCTTATGATGATTGTCTTGTATGCGTAATTTCTTGCTGAAACTCCGTCTTTTGCTTTTCCGTCAACAATTACCTCTCCCTGCCATCCTAGCCATTGTTTGTTTCTTTCAAGTGAGATTTTTTTGTGAAGTTCTGTCAATTGTCTGCTTCTTTCCTTTTTGATGTTGCCGTGCACTTGTCCTTGCATTGTTGCTGCTGTTGTTCCCGGCCTTGGCGCAAATCTGGCAATATTGATGACATCCGGCTTCACTTTTTCAACTAATTTTAGTGTATCTTCAAACTGTTTCTCAGTCTCAGTTGGATATCCGACGATAATGTCTGTGCTTATTGTCATTTCAGGAACTTCCTTTCTCACGGCCGTTATTATATCCGCAAAAGTTTCAACTGTATGCCCTCTTTTCATTGCTTTCAGCACTTCATTGTTGCCAGCTTGCACTGGAATGTGTAAGAATTTGAATATTTTTGGGTGTTTCATTATTTCAACAAGTTCATTGAGGTACTTTGGAATATGTCTTGGATTTCCCATTCCTACTCTTACTTTGAAATCTCCTTGGACTGCAACAACCTGCTGTAAAAGTTTTGCCAAATTAGTGCTTCTGTCAAATCCATAGCAGCACGTGTCTTGGCCTGTAATCCAAATCTCCTTGCATCCATCTGCCACGCATTTCTCGACTTCTTTGACAATAATTTCTGGCGGGAAGCTGAACAATACTCCCTTGACTAATCTTGTGCTGCAGAATGCGCACGCATCAAGGCAGCCAGAGCTTATCGGCACTATGCCTACAACTGGATTCATTCTTACACGCGGCTGCAATAATTTTATCGGTTTTGCGTGCGTTAATGCATCTGTCTTGGTATTAACCAACATAGAAATGTTGTCAATATGATGCGTATTTACCAGAATTGCCTCAGGATCAATTAGCTTTATCGGCTGCACTATGCTTGGCGTGATGCAGCCGGCAATCGCGATTTTTTTGTTCGGGTATTGCTTCTTGATTTCTTTAATTTCATCAAGCGCGTTCTTGTCCCCTTTGACTGTGCAAATGTTAAGAACTACAAGGTCAGCATCTTTTTCTTCAGCTAATTCAGTGAACTGGCCTTTTATCTGCTCTCCTTCTGCCATATTTGCTGAGCAGCCATATGATTTGACGTGTACTTTCATAACAGATGGTCGGTAGCATAAGGTTTTTAAAGATTACCGAGAATTACAGTGTATGCGTAAGTTATGGATTGTTCTCATTGCGTTAGGAATAATTGTGCTTGGCTATGGGTCATTCTTGTTTTATGGCTGGTGGACTGTTCAAAAGCAGGGCTGGGGGCAGTACGAGCAGGATCCTGTTTTTCAACCATTTGTGATAAGGCTTTACGGTGATATCGGCGGCCAAGGTTATTGGCGCACAGAGCTCACCGGTGCGCTCGACCCCTTTGATTTGGAATTTGACAATATCACAATTCCGGTCAAGGCAGGACGGCGTGTTGTGTACACCATGGGGTCTGATGGTCCTGCTGCGTTTAAGCTGCACGCTGAGATTGCAAACACTGACTTTGATAATTTCAAGTCTCTATACTTGCAGGCGTTTGCATTCCCGGATACTGATGTGAAAGAGTGGGAGTATCACAATCATGTCCTGCGTCTTGTTCGTAGTCAGTATGATCCTGAAGATACAACAGATGACTATCAGGGAACAGCTGCGCTTGGAAATGTGTTTTTCCCTGAAAAGAATATTGTTGTGACGATTTATTTCTTTGACACGCCTTATTACGGCAAACCATTGCCTGCAATGGAGCAGATTATGGAGAAGTTGGTCGATAACGTGGAAGCGGGATATTATAATTGAGAATTACGTGCTTGTTGTAATAATTCTGTCAATCCAAAAGCCGATGTATCAAGTCGTGTTTTTTCTTTTGCAGCCAGTTCGGTTAATTGTTTAAGGATGTTAGATTTGTCGCCGTGGTACCACGCAAACGCTGACTTGAGAGTTATGGTTGAGAAGTGTCCGAGACTGGCATTTGCCCAGCCGCTGCGCTGGGCAATAAAAGATGCGAGTGCTTGGTATGTTTCTGGCGTATGTCGGCTGCCGATTTGTGCTGCTGGTCTGTCTGCAGGGACTGCAAGAATATCGGCGCCGGTGTCAATACTTCTCCGAAATTCTTCAGATTGCTCGTAGATTTTCATTAGAATCACTTCAGCGCAAGCTTTCTTTCTTTTGCCTGCTCGAGGGAGACTACTCGCCTGCAGTCAACGCACCATTTGCGCATTGGGCTGTATGATCTCACGGCGTCGCCGCATCGTTGGCACTTAATCATTATTGCTCCCCACTCGTGCAATGTGGCAGTCCTTTAAAAGATTTTCGCTATTGAAGTTACTATGGAGTAATAACTAAATAGTATCCTTTTTTAGAAAAAATTAAAAGCTTAACAGTGGTTAATCACGTGTATGGACGAAGGAGTGCGGCTCGGTGGCAACATCGAGCTGTATGGCGTGGATTCTATTGACCACGCAACGATGATTGTTCTGAAGAAGATAATCGGGACTTATGCCCGTAAGTTTTCAGAGAAAGGGCTGGAAAAATTAGCCATTTCTTTTGCCCATCCGGAAATCAGGATTGAAGCCGTCGCGCACGGAAATACTGTCAACGCCCAGGCAACCCATTCGAATGTTTTCTTTGGTGTTGATTTCGCCTTGAAAGAGATTGAGAAACAACTTTAACGTTTCTTCTTCAGCAAAATATACACGTGCACAATAACAAAAGTCATTAGCGTCCACGTTGTTATCCACCAGACTGGCA
>CAZWVL010000006.1:0-87695 GCA_964637115.1 uncultured Methanosarcinales archaeon | reverse complement strand
TCTTTTGCAAAATTCTTTAAACCACTTTTCGGGAAAGATCTGTATGATTATTTGGAATCAAAAGGCATTCAGTTCTTGGATTCAGAGGTGTATAAGCCGAAATGACTCTTGATGCTGTTTTGAGGGAGGCTGAGCCGATTATGAACGGCAGCTTTACTCATCCTTCTTTTCAGGAAATTCTGGCCGCAAGACAGTTTGCAGATGAGATTAATTCTGGGCGTTTGGGCGTTAAGCGTGCTGCTTATACTTTTTGGTTTTATGATCCTCATGAGGACATGATGGCTGCTCAGGAAGGCAGCGGCTATCGTGACGATCTTCCTCATGCGATTGAATTTGATCCGGCTCATATAAAGAATGAGTGGAAACTCGTTCTGACTTGTATGGCAGAAATGCTGAACGAAGACAGGGCAAAGGAATTCGTTGATGGTGTTGGCGAGTTTCATGCAAAAAGAATTGGTAAAGGCGCAACAATTCGCAAAGAAGATGCATTATGTTATTTGGCTGATGACTTTCAAATACGTCAATATTCTGCGGTTGTTGATGATATGATATTATGTGCAAAATTCATTGGGGCGCATCCGACTTCAGTTATGCCCAAAAGATACTCAAAGCAGATTCTTGATACTTTATTATGTGCAGTTAAAAATTTCATTGATGAACCAGATCTGTGGACTCCTGAAACATGGCAGCCTATTGAATTGCAGGCAGTAAGGGCATTGGACGCATTAGCCCAAACGAAAAGCAGTTATGTTCTCCAAAAGCTTATAGCTTATGTAGATGGGAGAAGGGAGATGATTGTTGAGGGATTACGTTATTATTTTCAGGAAAACGTATTGGAACACGATGTGCTCTGTGCTGTTAAAAAGCTCGCACTGAGTGGTGTTAAGGTTAGTGAAGAGATCCTTGTAAATCATTTTCAGGAATGTACAGGTAGACATGGCAGAGATTGCAAGTATGTGTTTGACTTAGTGGGAAGTTTAGGAGGGCTAAAATGTCTGGAAGGTTTGATTGGTTTATTGCCGTTTTGGTTTAGTCGCGGCAAAGATTACTATTTCCCCAGTATTTTCAATGTTATTAGAAGACATGATTTTGATCCAGATATGATTAGGAAGTTAAATGATGGAATTTCAAAGGTGAGTGATAGTAAGCTTAGATCTTTTTACAGTGATGGTTTGAGAGATTTTGCTGATGAGATTCTTAGAGATAACAATATTGATTTGTATCAGCATCTTGAAAAGAAAGGTACGCAATTTTTGGATTCCGAGGTGTACAAGCCAAAATGACTTCTCTTGAAAGCGTTTTGAGGGAAGTCGAGCCGATTCTTCAGGGCAGGAATTTTACTCAGTTTACGCATCCTTCTTTTCAGGAGGTTCTGGCTGCGAGACAGCTCGCTCATGAGATTAATTCTAAAAGATTGTCAGTACGGAACGCGTATATCAACCTGTGGAGCGAGCCTCTTTTTGAAAGTTACCGAAGAGTTATGCCTGATTGGAGATCTTCCTTGACACACTTGTCAACAATGCTTTCCGACTTAGCGGCAAGCGAATTCATCAACGTCGTCAGTGAAAACAGGACCTTAATTGACGTCAAGGCTCCTTCTTTTTCAGAGTTCAGTGTGGATTGCGACGTTGTGTACGATCTTAAAATCAGCGCAAGATGTATTGGAGAACACCCCGCATTACACGACAGTGAGATTGTTAAAAATATTATAGATATTTTGTTTCATGTGGCTACATCTGGATGTGGATCCAGGGACGTGTATTCAACGTTGGTCGATGAATCATATGGGTATGGGTCCCATTCAATGATTGGTGCAGTCAGGGCGTTGCGCTTGACAAAAAGCGAGAGAGTTGCCGCGAAATATGCGGAGGGAATGCACGAATTTGTTTACGCGGGGGGAGTTTCTCGTACGGACGTGCCTTCTATGGTATGCGACCTCGCCCAAAGAGGCGTAAAGATTCCAGAGGATATTTTGTTAAAGGGACAGGGCGATAGAATACTTCTCAGTCATAAAAGGGAACACATAGTTGAGTTCTTGGGTGAGTATGGAGGTAAAGCCTCGCTGGAAGCGCTGACCGCCAGGCTGTCGAATGATCAGATGTTCGCAAAATATTTGTGCCGCGATAATCTTCTGGCTAAAGAGCGTTGCTATGACCATTTCCGGAGCATGCTTCGCATAGTTAAGAGGCATGAATTCGATCCTGACCTTATTGAGCTTTTCAATAACCTGATCACCGGAACCATTGGTAAAATACCTGATTCCATTCACTATCAAAGTGGCAAATATGCCGAAGCGTTGATGTCTGTATATCATCAAGCTCTCTCCAATGTCGCGAAAGATTTCAAGGAAGAGTCAGCCACTGAATTGTACTCTCATCTCGAAACAAAAGGTGTTCAGTTCCTTGATTCTTGGGTGTACAAGCCGAAATGACTCTTGATGCTGTTTTGAGGGAAGTTGGGCCGATACTGGCTTCTTCTCAGTTTGCACATCCGTCTTTTCGTGAAGTTTTGACGGCAAAGCAGTTTGCAGACGAGATTAATTCAGGAAAACTATCTGTAAGGGACGCATATCTTGAATTCTGGAGCAGAAGGGAGCCTACGCTAAGCGAAAGATTGTCGACGGAGTTCAGAATAGTGTCGTCTGATTGGACATCGGTGTTGAATTGCCTTTGTGGCATGCTGTCTAAGAATGGTGCTCAAGAATTTTTAGAAGTTATCAGTGAATGTTCCCTTAAATACAAAAAAGACCTTGATTTTTATGCAAAGGGTGCATATTTTGACCGCATTCTGGAAGATTTTTTACTTTGTGCCAAGTGTATAGGCCTGCATCAGGATCTGGATGCGACACAAAAACCCGCCTACAACGTTATAGATTTTCTAATGTCTCTCATTAAAGCCCACAAGGACAAATACGACCCACCCCTACGATTTCATCTTCGTGTTGATAAAGCCGCATCCGCCTTGATTCAAACGAGGAGTGCCTATGTCGCTGAAAATCTAGCGGCATATTTAAAGTTCTGTGAGGAGAGTTTACATGGTGAGGACACTTCGGATAATTCTAGCAATGATGAGGACGAGTTTGGATACTCTTTTTTCAACTTTAGTGATATGTTTGAGCAGCAATGTGAAGATGATCAGCGTGATAATCTTGGGAAGTCAGAGAGCATCGCAAAGACGTGTCTTCGTACTATGTCAGAAGATGGTACAACAATTCCAGCCTATGTTCCGGAAGCTCCTTCACTCATCAATCAAGACGATATGTGGTTTATAGGTAAATTTGGCGATGCACATTGCCTAGACACAGTGCTCAATTGGATGAGTGGCTCGGAGCTTTTTCCGCATGTGGGCGCTAAGCCCTTGTCGGAGGAATATTTCAACTATTTTGAAGCGGTATTTGAAATTTTGAGAAGATACGATTTTAAGCCAGCGTTGATGCGACAATTTAATGAGAAATTCTTAAAAACCAAAGATGGGGAGTTCACAGAAATTTATCATGACCGTCTTAAAAACTTAACCGCAAAAATGGCTGACCTTCATGATATCGATTTGTATTGCCATTTGGAGGCAAAAGGTGTTCAATTCTGCGATTCTTGGGTGTACAAGCCAAAATGACTCTTGATGATGTTTTGAAGGAGGTTGACCCTATTTTATGTGGCAGTGGTTCCTTCGAGTTTACCCATCCTTCCTTTCAAGAATTTTTGACTGCCAGATACCTTTTCCAGTGCATTGCAGAAAGAAATGCAGGGGAACTATCAGGAGGGATATCAAGGAACCTTTTGGAGCTTGTTGCCCAAATGAATCCGCCAAAAAATATTCTTTATGACTTGATTTTTTCTACGCGTAATATGAAGGTACGAGAGTCGGTTTACTTGGGCGGCAACTGCCTAACTTTATTAAAACTGCTTGGTGAAGAGTTTCATCACAAGGATTTTTCTGGAACAAATATCTTCGGTGCTGATTTGAGTGATTGTAATCTTGAGGGATTGAATTTGCGGGGGGCATTTGTCAGAAATGTATCATTTGATTACAGTAATTTGCATAATCTTGAGTTTGGTTATTCCGTAAATCACATCATTGGGACAAAAAACATAAAGAAAGTTGAGATTTTTGGGTACGACGGGAAAAA
Source organism: uncultured Methanosarcinales archaeon (assembly GCA_964637115.1). Taxonomy (GTDB): domain Archaea; phylum Nanobdellota; class Nanobdellia; order Woesearchaeales; family ARS49; genus CABMGU01. Next base: position 83,569 of record CAZWVL010000006.1, on the reverse strand, counting down.
TGGAACCGTCTATATGATAAACGATCTTGGCAGCTTAATTCAATGGGAGCTTAATCATGGCGAAACTAAAAGAATAAAGCGGGTTATAGATCCTGAGATGTTTAAGTGGTTTGCTATGCCCTACAATCTTTGCTTAAGTCAACGAAGGGATCGTCTGCTGGTATGCAAGCGAAGAACGGGCAGAGGTCCATTGGTTGAAGTGGTTGGCCTCAACAAGGGCAGTAAGGTATTTGTAAATAATCTTTCGACTCTTGGAACAGTGTCGGCTTTCAGTTTTTCTCCAGATGGCCGTTGCGTTGCAGTGGCTCAGCAGCCAATTGAAAGGGATGCTTGTTTGACTTTACTTGACCACTATTCTGGCAAGATCCATTTGCAAGAATTCTTTCCCAAAGGAGTTTACATTCACAATGTTTCAATAAGCCCGAATAATAGGTATGTTGTTTGTGACTTGTCCGGTGGTGAGCCAGATAGTCATGTATCGATAATTAATGATAGATGCAGTGAAGGCACGAGAGATAACTATGGACGCATACGCATTTTTGAAATTACGAATAAAAATGAGCTGTTGCCCTTCTTTGAAGGAATAGGATATTCGGAGCCATACAGAAAATCCTGGTTTAGTGCCGACTCGCGCTTTTGTCTGTTAAATAATGGTGCAATATTTTCAATGGAAAAGAGGGACTACGTATCTCAAATAACTCATTATCGGAGCGGATTTCAATTCTTTACGCACGATGGCCGGTATGTTGTCCATTTACGCTGGGGCGACGACAGAGGCGCTTTCATAAATGAAATTGAAACCGGAAAGGAGTATGATCTTGGTGTTCCGGGTGACTTTAAATCTATTTCTGATATGGTTCTTTCCAATGATGATTCAACCGTTGCTGTGAAGTATTTCCGGGTCGAGGATGATTATCCTAAAATTGCTTTTTGTAATCTTGATTTGGACAATAAACGCCTGATTCCTTTTCACACGTTGGATGTTAAGTCATTCAGCGAACCGAAATTTTATTAACTAATTCTCCAACCCCATCCTCAGCTCAGTGATGTCAACGAGTATTTCTATTATTTGTATCAGTCCGCCCAGAATTACCAGTTCTTCTTTTGAGAATTCTTTCACTTTGGAGAAAAAGCCGTTCCTGATTTTTTCTCTGGATTCGTTCATGTTTGCGACTTTCTTGATATTGTAATCGTAAAACAAGTCATAATACATTTTTACTGAACTGCCAATATCTTTTGCCATCTTTGTGGCCCGCGTGCTCATTTCATAATTGTTGATCGTTATATAGCGTGCTGAATTCTTGATAAAATCATCTATCTTGCTTAAATACTGGATTATGGCAAAGTAAAAAGCTGTTTTTTTAGCGTCTGGATGTCCGAATTTGTTCAGCAGTCTCAATGAGTAGTTGATGAATTTTTTCATATTGACGTGATGGAATTCCATTGATTCCAGTATTTCGTTGCTGTTTTTGTCCAGTCCATCAATGAAGGTGTCAACCATCTCGTTGAGCAGGCGAAAGACTCTTCTCAGAACAGTGTCGAACTCTTCTCTTGATTCGGTTGTGATTCTTTTTATGGAGAAGGCTTTTGATGATGAGCTCAGCACTTCCGACCCGACAAGCCTGTTGGTCACGTCGTGAATTACCTTGGAAACAGGAACATGTTTTCCAATCCTGTGATGTTTGGTGGAAATGTCACTGGTTGTGATATTTATGTCGTTGTATCCATACCTGTAAAGCCCTTGAACGAGGCTGTTAATGGACGATCGGTCAAGATTGCTGATGTCAACAGTTATTGAATCTTCGCCTTGAACTTGGAGCGTGCTTGAAACCATTAGATGGGAACCCTGTTCCTGTACGTCCAGTTCGCTTCCAGGCTTCACTCCGCACTTAAGGGTCCATTCCCTAGGTAAAGTGAGAGTTAGCGTGTTATTTCCTTGTTTTATGACTTTTCTGCGCATCATACCATTAGAAAGCCAAGTACTATTTAAAAATTTCGTACAATAGTGTAATAGTGAGAGATATATTCAATAGTCACAAAAGATATATTTTTCTCAGGCTGATTGGTTCTCATGACCTCAGCAACCATGAACGAAGTCAGGCATTTCAGGGATGCAGAAATCAAGCGCGGACAGCGCTGGATTTTCTCTGCTGATTTCAACATAAAAGACACAGTAAATCCCTATCGTGTTGACGAGGAGATTGATGACATTCTGAAAATCTCCAATGCTGAAGGAATAACAGTCATTCTCGCTCACGAAGGCCGTTATGGAAAGACGAAGAGTCTGGATTTTGTTGCTACCTATTTGTCTGATAAACTGCAGCGTAAAATCAATTATTATGACAGGCCGATAACGGATGCCTCGATTGATTTTGCTGGGAAACTAACTCCTGGTGAGATCGCTTTGATGAGTAATACGAGGTTTAACGAGGGCGAGGAAAGAAATGCTCCAGAGCTTTCTTATTTGTACGCTCACTTGGGCGACAAGGTTGTTGTAGGCGGCTTTGGTAAGGCTCACCGCATGAATGCTTCAAATGTTGGACTTCTTGATTATCGTTCTGGATATCTTTCAACAAGCCAGGAGCAGCAAATGCAGAAGATTAAGCGCTGGAGCGGGCGCAGTTCTGATTATTCTGTCGCGGTTATTGGTGGAATGAAAAAAGAAAAAATAACGGAAGGACTTCTTGGTTTTGCGGAAATTTATGATCATATTATTCCGGGAGGGATAGTGCTGAACACGATTCTGAAGCTCAAGTACGAGCACATCGGCCGCTCAAAAATTGATGATGACGGAAAGACGTTTGAAAAAGAGGTTAAGTCTGCTCTCAAGAAATATCCTAAAAAGATAATTGTTCCGAAAGAAGTCATCGTCGCAAGTAAGACGGATAAAGGATTCGAGTATGTTGGCAGGATTAATTTTACAGAATTCGGGCGTGTTCCTGAAGATTGCATGATCGTTAGTCATGTCATGCCTTCCGATGCGATATATGCGTTTGCCAAAGTTGCTCAGGAAAAAGGCCGTCTTGTTGTTGCAGGAACGCCTGACATTCCAGATATGCGTGATAGCATAGCTTCCAGGCAGCTGAAATCCTGGCTGCCCCAGATTGGGAATAACGCGCTCATACTTGGCGGTGATACTGCACGTGAAGTGGAAGCTAAAGATGCTGTCATTTCAACCGGAGGCGGTTCTGCTTTGATGTATCTAACAGTTGGAACAACTTTCGTTTACGAAAAACTCAAGCAAAACTTCAGGGAGCGTGGTGCAACATGATAAAAAAACTTATGAACGGAATTGTAACAGGATTGGCTGCTTTGACGCTATCTGGCTGTGCAGTATACTTGAAGCCAAAGATTCCTGAGGATTTTTCAGTGGTTCCAGAATACCGCGTTGGCATGGATGCGTTTTATACAAAAGCCACTGTAAGCAGGGAACTTCGTACCACTCCAGTGCATCCCTCTGATGCTTCTTTCCTATCCGGTTCAACAACCACTCGCAACCCTAGCGGGCCAGGCGGCGCTGTGAAAGCCGGAGTGGCTGCTTCTGTTGGTGTTCCTGACTTTCGTGTATATGTAGGGGGAGATTTGAAGTATAGTGGTTTGTCACTCATCGACGCAAGAAAGCAGCAATCGTCTGATCCTCGTCCTCCAGAGCAGGGCTCATTTGTTGATACGAGATTATTGCAATCATACACCGTTATGCCACTCGCTGGCTTGGAGGCAACAGTGGGCAAATTTATTTTCCGATTAGAGGGAGGAATGCCTTACTCGCGTTTTGATGTTGAATCAGGTCATGAGCGTTATGGCAGATTCGATCCAGTGCAGCACGAAAGGTGGGCTGGCTGGGGTAAGCACGTAAGGGCAGACGTCCTATTCAAAACCTCAGAAAAATGGTATGCTGGTGGCTCCCTGGGCTATGAGCATTTTGACGCTGAATTTGCCGGCGAAAAGTCAGACATAGATTCATTTTTTGGCGCCGTGCAGATCGGTGTTAAGTTTTAGCGTGTAATTAAGTCGAGCGAACGCATCAAGTTAGCGTTAGCTTTGGAGGAAAGAAAATGACAAAACCGCAGTTTGGAAGTTTGGAAAATATGTTTGAGATGGTGCGTCCAAAAAATGCAACGCGAGGTGGTCTGTATGTTTAATTCATTTGGATTGAAAAGAGAATATATGTTTTTATTGGAGGATGTGGCGAGCACTGCTGGCAAGGAGATTTTGAGATATGAAGGCCCAGTGGGTGATACCAGGCACGTGCATGGCAGTGAAGAGTCCAAAATCGACATCTTTGCGTTTAAAACCGTGTTGGGTGCTCTTGAGGAGCGTATGCGGAGCTTGCCAGAAAAGGACAGGTTCGTTGGAAAATATTTTTTTGAATCGCATGAGTTGCAGGATCTTAAGGGTAAGATTGGCAGCGTCAAAGGTTATTTGCGTATTGATGAGGTCGACGGAACGACCAATGTAAAGAGAGAATCTGCTTCAAAATTTAACTATCCGCCTTTGTCGGCTGTTTCTATGGCGTTGTCCGAGGATTTGAGCCTGAATTCCATTGTGCTTGGAACCTTGTTTGACATGTACGAGCAGAGTGTGTGGTCGGGAATGAGGGTTGAAGGTGGCTATATGGCGTTTCATAACGGGAAATTGCTTGATCCGAAAGATTTTGCCGAGCCAAAGGGTGATTCGTGTTTGCGCATAATTGTTTCCGGCTACTGTCATACTGAGAGAGGAAAGAAGGCGCAGATTGAACAGGCAATCGTTGATGCCGACAAGAACAAGAAGTATTACCGGGTGTATGAAGGTTGCCGCGCGACAGCACAGGATATTCTGAACATTATCAGGAATCAGTCTGACGCGTATATCGACCCGCGAGCGCTCTGGCCTGGACATGGCGCAATGCTCTATCCATATGATGTTGCAGGAGTCATTCCTATAGCGCTCGGCTGTGGTCTGGAAGTTTCTGATATACACGGAAACTCGTTGGACACTTATAAGAGTAACGACGACCCGCTGACTCTGATAGTTGCCAGGAAAGGAATGAAGGATAAATTTGTAGAGATGCTGAAGCCCGTGATTGAACGCCAGCAAAAGGAAGCCAATGAGCCAAAAGCCGTTTGATGATTTGGCAGGTCACGCAAGTCCAAACTACGCCGAACCTGACAAAAAGCTGAAGGATTTGTTTGAGAAGTACTTGGACATTTCTCAAAGAAGGGATTATTCAGGCTTTTATTATGATTATATGTGTGGTTATGGCCTGTATGATTGTGCGAGCAGTCTTCTGGAAGGTATTCAAGCGACGTCTGAGGAGGCACACGGTCTTTTATTTAATCGGGAATTGAGTGAGGTGGAAATAGGGCGTGCAGGTTGTTTCATATCAGCAGTCTACAACAAGTCTGAAGAAAAGAAAATATTTTACAATCTGGAAATTAAAGTTTCCAATCTTGCCTATGAGTTGCCGCCGGATAAGGTATTCGTAAACAGAGGCAATGGCTATGATAGGAGCGGAACGCGGGCCAAGGGATTGGTCATCAATTATGTTGAAAATAAGAAGTTACGTGAAATCGATTCTGGCTTTGAGGCAAAGGGTTCTGTTGTCGCTTATGGTGCAATAGCAAGCGCAAATTACGTTGATTGTGATGACGAGGTGGTTGAAACGGGTGATATGAAATTCAGCTTTGTCAATCAGCAGCTGAATATCAGAGGGCCTTTTGGAGATCCGCGAATAGGTGATGATATTTCTTTCAACACGAGTATATGGGCTAATACAAAAGTCATATACAAGGAGGAAATCAGCAAACTTCCCGAATTGTGTGAATATGTTGGCAATCTTAAGTCTAAATTTGAACTGGGAAGGCTTGATTACAATGTGGTGGTAGAAACCATCCGGTCGCTTGGTCCTCAGCCGCACGAAAAAATCAAGCAAAATATTGCAGATATTCTGAGGAGAGCTGGCAAAGATGTCTAAGCTCGAGCTCGCATTGCGTGGTTTGTTGAAAGAGCACGGAGCTGCTTTCATTGAGCAGGCAAGGTGTCTCTGCGGCGACATTGACAAGCACAAATGGTATCTGTCCGAGCAAGTTGGCAGGGATGTTGGCTATGATGTTGCGATTGCTGACTGGACCGCAAGGTATGGGAAGTTTGGAAATCCTGAAATTATCGGGATAGAGCGCGAGTATAAGTCAGGAAAATACGGCGCGCTTGAGGAAAAGCTTGTTTCCTTTGTTGAGAAGAACAGTGGAATGATTGAGCGTGTGCAAAAAAAGTTTTCAACCGATCGTTTGGTTGCGCTCAAGCTGTTATTGCTTCAGCGCAAGTCTATCGACATGCCAACTGAAGTGAAGATGCAGTTGGATGAGATTAGAAAGGAGGCTTTGTATCGTGGAACAGCAGACCATGAGAGTGTTGCGTTAGACTGGGCTAAGAAGCATGCTGCTGGCTGGCGCGACCATTACACGTTGGTGCTCGGTTTTATTCTGGATGCAAAAAAAGAGAGATTTCAGCAGTTGATGGTGAAACCATATGGTTGAGTGTTCAGACAGGTTGATGGATGTGTGGAGGTTGGTAATATGAATCTGCTTTATTTTCAGTCCGGCGGTCCAACCCGCGTCATCAATGAAACAGCTTATGGAATTTACACAGAAGTGTCTCATGATAGGATGAATTCTAATGTCAAGTTCGGCAAAGTTCTTGCCGCGCGTCACGGCATTGAAGGGATACTGAAGGAAGATTTTATTGATATGGATCGGCTTGATATGGCTGCAGTTGCCCGCACACCTTCTGCTGCGTTTGGCACTTCGCGCATGGAGCTTTATGGGCAGAGGCCGGAAGTTGTTGACAAAGTATGCGATGTTCTTCGCAAGCACGAGATAACGCATGTTATTGCCAATGGTGGTGGTGACACTGCAGAAACCGCATTGACGTTATATCGTGAGGCGCGCAAAAGAGGTTTGCGGCTGAACGTTGTCCATGCTCCTAAGACAATTGACAATGATTTGCCAGAAACAGCCCATTGTCCTGGTTTTGGAACTGCTGCTCAGTATGTTGCAAATAATGCTGTCGGAACTTATCTTGACGCGAAGGCATGTAAACATATTCACGTGGATGTTGTTATGGGGCGCGTGAGCGGTTGGCTGACTGCTGCTTCTCTTTTGGCACGTGATGCCGGGATTAAGGGCCCTCATCTGATTTATGTTGGCGAGCACAATGCAAATCTTGGCGGAATCCTGAATGATATTGAGGATGTTTATTCCAAGCACGGATTTGCTCATGTCGTTATCTCTGAATCTTATGGTGAGAAGTTTATCGGCAGCAAAGATACGCAGCTTTCTTCAGGTTTTGGTCTTGAATTGTTTTTAAGTGGCGCAATTCTAGCGCGGATGAGGCGTGAGGCAAGGATTGACAAATACGGCTATCCTCAGCGTTGTTCTCCTCTGGCTTATTCTGAAAAAGACAGCCGTGACGCATTTATGGTTGGCAAGATGGCTGCCAGATATGTTCTTGAGAATGACAGGCCAGTCATGGTTTCCATTAAGCGCATTTCAAACAATCCTTGCGTTACTGATTACGTGGCTGTTGATTTGGAACGTGTTGCTACTCCTGGTAAAAAAGTGATGAAAATGCTGCCTGAGGAATTCCTCGGCCCTCCGGGCATAATTAATGACTCGTATCTCGATTACGTGAGGCCTCTTGCTGGCGATATTCATAGAGTGGTGGATTTGTAATTTAGCATCGAAACCTTTATGAGAGCATACAGACTATTGTCGAAGCATGAAGAAACGTGTGGACTTCAGATTGGTATTATTGCTTATTATTGCAGTAATTTTTCTGTACAGTGCAGTCCAGAAAAATGCAGTGACGACTAATTCAGTTTATTCAATAGAAGGTGATTTTATTGAGTTTAACACCGCAGAAGTCTTTGATCTTCCTGTTATTGAATCAGATTGCTTAGAAGAATCTTCTCCTCTTTCCCGCTCGCAAGTTCTCTGATTGTTACCTTGCCTTCCGCAAGGTCTTTCTCGCCTACAATGATTATTTTCTTCGCGCCCAAGGCATTCGCGTATTCAAACTGCTTGACTAATTTTCTTCTCATCAGGTCGATGTCAACCGTGTATTTTTCTCTTAATTTTTGCGCAATCTCAAGTGCCTTTGGAATCATTGTCTCATTAACTGGTGCAATGTAATATTCCGGAGCTATCTCAACTTTCGGCAGTTTTCCTTTTTCTTCAAGCACTAACCGCAATGTTTCCATTCCGATTGCAAATCCTGTTGCTGGTGTTGGTTCCCCGCCTAATAATTGCACGAGCTGATCATATCGTCCGCCTCCAGCTAATGCTCTATACTTTCCCTCTTTGTCATAGCACTCGTAGACGTTTCCAGTGTAATACGCGAGTCCTCTTGCAATGCTCAAGTTTACCGTGATATACTTTTTGTCGACAAAAGAAAGCGTATTTTCTAATTCAGTCAATCCTTCCATCGCCAAGGCATTTGGCTTTAATTCGTTCTTAATTGTTGTTAGAATGCTTGGATTTCCCTGGCATTTTGTTATTTTTTTGATGACTTCGATTTTCTGCATCTCAATTCCTAGTTTTTTGAGTTCTTGTGCAAATTCTATCTCGCCAATTTTTGCAGACTTGTCAACAATTCTCACAACATCAGGTAGTTTGTCTTGTGAAACCACTTCAAGCAACAATCCTTCCAACAATTTTCTGTTGTTGATTCTAATGGCAAAGTCTTTGTTCGTCAACCCGAGACTTTCCAGGCATGCAATTATCAAATTAATGCACTGCGCATCTGCTTCTGGTTTCTCAGACCCAAATAACTCAACAGATAATTGTGAAAACTCTCTCTGCCTTCCTGCCTGCGGTGCTTCATATCGCCACATTTTGTTGATTGAGAACCACTTTACCGGCTTTTGCAGTTCTTTTTGTTTTGTTACAAACATTCTGGTCATTGGAACTGTTAAATCAAACCTCAATCCCAGTTCTTCTGAACCTTTCTGCTCCAAAACAAAAATCTGCTGCTTGACTTCTTCGCCGCTTTTTGCAGTAAGCAACTTTATTGTTTCAATCGCGGGCATATCCACTCTTTGGAATCCAAATTTCTTTGATTGCTCTTCCAGTTTGTTGTATATCGCTTCGCGTATTGCCTGCTCTGTTGGATAAAAGTCCTCTGCCCCTTTTATGCGTTGGAACTGCATAGCTTTCTGTTTGGTCGTATTTTCTTTATAAATATAACTAGAAGAATCTCGTTTATTTGTGAACTAAACCAACTCGTTTCATAACGATTAAAGTGTATTGTGCAGAATATAAATCTTTCCGTGCAGTTAATGTATGCGAAATCGTTCATTACCTTTATAAATGCCTCCGTCTTGAAAATGGTTATGCCTAAGAAAAAGAAGGTGAAAGCGGTCAAGCCTAAATTGAGGAAATCAAAGGCCGTTAGCCCGCGAAAAACTGCTGGTAAGCACCAGGAAGCTCCAGCCATTGTTCCTATAGCTACCCGTGAACTTCCTCCGCAGCCTGTTCAGGAAAGCGTTCCTGAAATTAAAGAAGAAACGCCTGTGGAAGAGCCTGAAAAGGTTGAAGAGCAAAAGGAAGTTGAAGAAGTGGAAGAGCCCGAAGAGCCTGAATCCAGTGAATCGCACAAACAAATAATTATCGGCGATGCAATGGAGTTTGGCTGGAATTCTGTCAAGTCTCATTTTTGGTTTTTCGTTGGCATTTTTTTCCTTTTCAGTGCGCTTTCTTTCATGACTTCTGGCGCGCGTGCTATTGGCACGCGGGTAGTGCTTGGCCTGTTTCTCAGCGGGATAAGTCTTGGCTACATCAAACTGACAGTTGACGTGGTTGATGGGAAAGCTCCCGAGTTCAAGGAGTTGTTTTCCTGTTTTGCCTTGCTGTTGAAATACTTAGTCGCGGCAGTTTTATACTCTGTTGTCGTTGCTGTCGGTCTTGTGTTGTTTGTCATTCCTGGAATCATCTGGGCTGTTCAATTTGGATTTTATCCTTTTGTTATCGTGAAGGAGCGTTTGGGTCCTTTGGCAGCCTTGAGGAAGAGTTCTGCCCTGACAGCCGGTGTGAAAGGAAAGCTTATCGTTTTTTCTTTTGCTTTGCTTGGTGTCAATTTGCTTGGTGTTATCGCGCTTGGGATTGGTATTATAATTACTATTCCTTTGAGCATTATTGCCGCAGCTCACGTCTTCCATCAGCTTGAGAAGCAAACGCATAGTTAATCGCAACAATCTTTATTAACAGGAATCTCTGTTCTGAAGTAGGGTGGTTTTAATGAAAGGATATGCGCCATTTGTGCTGAGATTGGGTGTTGGTGGAATTTTTGTATACGCCGGCATTATGAAGTTGTTAAATCCTTCAATGGTTGTTGGAATGCTTGATGGAATGGGCTTTCCAGGAGCATCATTCTGGGCGTGGCTGTTAATCCTGGTTGAAGTTCTGTGTGGCGCCTCAGTTTTGCTTGGTTTCAAGGCCAAGTGGACAACAATTCCGTTGGCGATTGTTATGATTGTAGTTATCTCCACTACAAATCAGGTAACAACTGGCATCAGCATCTTGTCTGGTCTCATATCAATCTGGCTTTCTGGCCCAGGCAAGTGGGCTTTGAGCAAAAATTAATTTTTTTAATTTTTTTTCTTCATTTTAGTGAAGGACATTATTCATTGGACATTTGTGTCCTTCACTAACTAGTAAACGCCACATTCTCGTCCTATTACATTTGGCGTTTACTATTTAACAGAAACCTTTAAATATTAACAACTGTTAACAGTTGTTAACAACTATTAACAAGGTGAAAAATGAAAGCGTTGCTTGATATTCCGGATGAAATAAACCAGACTCTGAACATAGTCAAAGCTCAGCACAAGCTAAAGAACAAAGTCGAAGCTATAACTCTGGTTGTGACGGTCTACATGAAAGAACATATGGAACCTGAGCTGCGCCCTGACTTCGTTAAGAAAATCAAGAAAACCGAGCATCTGAAGGGAATAAGATTCAAATCTGTGGATGAGTTGAGAAAGAGATATGCGTGAGTATGAGATTCATCCCGATCTGGATAAGATTCTCTTAAAACTTGCCAAGCGGGATAAAGTGCAGCGTGATGCAATTCTTAACAAAATTGACGAAATCGTTAAGTGCGATGACATCGATCACTACAAAAACCTGAAAGCCCCGCTTCAAAAGTACAAGAGGGTTCATATTCACTCAAGCTTTGTTCTTTTATTCAGGCTTGAGGGCGACTTAATCATTTTCAGATATTATGATCACCACGATAATATTTACTCACTTTCAGAATAAGCGCAAACGTTTATAAATACTCGAAAGCTTCTTTCTATATGCGTCTTACATGGCTCGGCCATTCTTCTGTCAAGCTTGAAACAGGCAACCAAGTTATTTACATTGACCCTTACGCAGGTTCTGATGACTGGTACAAGCCTGGTACGTTGGTTCTTATTTCGCGTTTTCATTTTGACCATTGCAGTATTGCAAAAGTCAGGAAAGCTTCAAGCGATAATACTCACATTCTTGGTACTTTGGAAGTTGCCAGGGAAATTTTTCCTTGCAGTATCCTGAATGTTGGAGAAAGCAGGAAGTTTGACGGTATTGAAGTTGTTGGCATGCCTGTTGCAAACCCGCACGTTGATGTTATCCGTCATAAAGAAAGTGAAAGCGCTCTTGGCTTCACATTGCTTGCAGAAAACAAGATTGTTTATTTCATGGCTGATTCTGATTTCATGCCTCAATTGGAGGCCATGAAGCCTGACGTTCTTTTGATATCTGTTGGAGGCACTTATACTGCTGCTTCGAGAGAAGCCGCGCAGATCGCGTCTCATATTCAGCCAAGGCTTGCAATTCCCATCCATTGGGGAGGAATAGTCGGCACTCGTGATGATGCAGACCTGTTCCGTGAACTTGCCAATGTTCCTGTGAAGATATTGGAGCCGGGGAGTAGTGTGGAAATATGAAACCTCTTGGCGGCCAGGCATTGATAGAAGGCGTTATGATTAAGGCGCCTGACAACATTTCCATTGCAGTCCGCCTGCCGAATAAAAAAATCAAAATAAAGCGTGACAAGTTTGTTTCAGCCACGCAGCGTCATAAATTGCTGAATCTTCCTTTCATTCGCGGAATTATTCATTTGTTTGAGATGATGGTTGTTGGCATTAAGGCTTTGACGTGGAGTGCCAACCAGCAGGGTGATGAGGAAGAGCTTGGTCCAATGGAATGGGTTATTACTTTTGGTCTTGCAATTCTGCTGACAATTGGTTTGTTTGTTCTTTTGCCTTATTATGCTGCAAAATTCGTCTACGATCCTAGCACAGTGCGTTTTGGTTTTCTTGACGGCGTTGTGCGTTTGTTGGTTTTTCTTGCTTATTTATTCGCAATCGGCTTTATGGGCGATGTGAGAAGAATGTTCCAGTATCATGGCGCAGAGCATATGTCAGTTCATTGTTACGAGCATAAACTTCCTTTGAAAGTCAGTAACGTGAAAAAATTTCCTCCAGAGCATCCGCGCTGCGGCACAAGTTTGTTAATTTTTGTCGTAGCTGTCAGCATTATTTTATTTTCATTAATCCGTACCCCTCATTGGTACTTTAACCTGCCAGTCAGAGTGCTGCTTATTCCAGTTATTGCAGGAATTTCTTATGAGCTCCTAAAGTTTAGCGCAAAATACCGGTGGCTGAAGTGGTTGACTTATCCAGGCATTTGGACGCAAAAACTTACCACTAGACAGCCGAACGCAAAGCAGATTGAAGTTGCAATTGCTGCTGTAAATAAGGCAAAATGAACTTGTCAATTAAGAAAATTCTGGGCCTTGCCGGCGTTATTATTTGTATTCTGCTACTCATACTTATCGGAATCGGCGCAATTACCTGGCGCTTGTTCTGGGCGTTAATTATCCTAATTGCCGGTTTTGCATACTTCATTCTGCCGCGTATGAACGAATCTGCTCCGCGCGAGAATTAATGACGGCCGCGCGGAGGGAATTGAGGTGATGCTGGGAGATCGTGACAATCAGGGTAGAGGCATTGCCTCCACCCCCGGGGAATTCCGGTTTGATTGTCAAGTAATGTTATGGTAATTTTTCTTTTAAACATGCTTTTATGTGTGCCAGAAAAAACGTTCAATAATGCTTGATAACGCTTAAAGAAGCTTTATTTTACCTTATTTTTCTTTACAAGCCTATTTTCTTCGCAAGAATTTGTGCTTCTGCCAGCTGTTCTGGCGTTCCTGTGTCTAGAATGTGTTTTTAAAGCGCAAACACATTTTTGTGCTTAATGGCGCAATTTCCATTTGACGTAATAAGGCCCCACTAACCGAATGAACCACTTGGGTACAATTCCTTTCCTAAGCCAGGCTAAACACATTCGGTAAAAAGAACTTTTGATCTTCTTTTCATCAGCCTTGGCCTTGTCAAAATTATTTATGGCAATTTCAAGTGCGGCTTTTGGCAAGCTGAGTTTTTTCTCCTTTGCTACCCGCAGAACTTTCTCGATTTTCTTTAGGAATTCTTTTCTGATTATAGCTTCAGTTTTTTCCTGCGATAGAACCAACTTTTCAATGGGTGCGGAGAGTACGCCTCCGCAGTTTGCTGCAAAATCAGGCACGACGGTAACTCCTCTTTTTGTCAAGATTTCTTCAGCCGTTTTTGTAAGGGGTATATTTGCTCCAGGAACAACCAGTTTGGCTTTTATCTTGTGAGCATTCAATTCATGCACACTCCACGATTTTGCACAGGGGCACAAAATGTCAATAGGTAAAGTTAGCAATTCTTCCTTGCTTATCTTTTGAGCCGGAACGTGGTTGACAAATTGCGAGCCATGCTTATTTCGCAGTTCAATCAGTTTTGATACTGGAAGACCTTCTTTCTTGTAAATCGCGCCTTCGCTTGTTGAGACTGCAACAATTTTGCTTCCTTTTTCAGCGAACAACTTTGCCACGTTAGAGCCTACTTTGCCAAAACCTTCGATTGCGACCGTGGCGGTGCGAAGATTTAAGTTTATTTCTTGTGAGACTCGCTCGGCAAAAAGAAAAAGCGTTAATGCTGTATAGAATTCAGACCTGTTATTTTTGATGTTATATGGAGCTCCTGCTGCCTTGAGAAGCAAAGTTATGTCTTCATGAGTTGTTCCTAAATCGGTTCCAATCATGTATTTGTATCCTTTAACGTAAGATGACAACGCTTTTCCTGCTGCTATGATGACTTCTTTTTTTTCAGTTTGGCTAATTTTTTCTGAGTCGAAGAGAAGCGCAGCTTTAGCGCCGCCGAAGGGAAATCCTGTAAAGGCATACTTTAGAGTCATCGTTCTGGCCAATGCTTTTAATTCATCGACTGATGTGTGAGCATCCATTCGGAGTCCGCCAGCAGAAGAGTTGTTTAACTTGCTGTCTATCACTAAATATCCTAGCAATCCGTGTCGCGCATCTTTCAACCGATGTACGAATGGTGTTTTCATTTTGTGCAGAGAACGGCAATAAACCAGCCCGTACGAAGCCTAGTTGGAAAAGTTTCCAATTTTTTGAAAATGTTCAGCGACATTTTTACAAAATAACTAAAAAGCATGTTCCGTGGAAGCATCTTCGCTATTTTGTTGAAGGGAGTTATGACGTGGACTATCGAAGTGCTATCTTTTACTTTGAATCCTGCCTCTTCTGCCAGCTTGGTTGTTTCTTTGAGTGAATAACATTTCTCTTGGTGGTATGGGTTGGTGTTTATCAGGTTATTTATGAGATATCCAGTATGATAAAAAGGGTTGTCCTTGTTGTCCAACGTTAAAATAAGCGTGCCATTTTTCTTAAGCACTCTGTGAAACTCCTTTAATGCCAGGCGCAAGTCTGATGTGGGAAAATGGTCTAAGGTTGAATTTGAAATAATTATGTCGAAAGATTTGCTTTTAAATGTCAGTTTTCTTACATCTTCTGTAACAAAGGAAAGGCGTTTAAATTTTTTTTGGGCCATGCTGATGAGGTATGGTGATATATCCATTCCTGTGGCTAATTTGCTCTTTTTGGAGAGCCAATCTAAGAAATAGTCCTGGCCTTTTGCTTCTTCATAGCAGTCGGTTTTCAATACGGTCTTGCCACTCAAGTCTACCCATTTTTGAATAAGACGTATGTGTTCTTCGCGTTTGTATCTGGCAATTTGAGGGTCTAAATGAAAGGGTGCTTTAGCAATTTTGTCCCAATATACGCCGTCAAGTTTCACTTCTACAACCCCAGTTTCTTCGCGAGAATTTGCGCTTCTTGCAGCTGTTCTGGCGTTCCTATGTCTAGAATGTGGCTGCAAATTTCATATTCAAACACAATTCCTTGTTCGATTAGCATTTGGATTGCTTCTGGAAGCCAGTACTCTCCCCTTAATCCTTGTTTGACTTCTCTGCACGCCTTGAATATCTCGCGCGGCAGTATATATACGCTAAGATTTGCCAGGTTTGTTGGTGGATTTTCTGGTTTTTCTATGATTTGTTTTACTCTCTTTCCTTCTGTCACGAGAATGCCGTATCTTCTTCCATCTTCTACTTCTGTGCACGTGAAAACTCCCGGTGAGTCGTGTTTGAGCAAACGCTTTAGCAGGTGTGTTTCAAACAATGAATCGCACGCGATTACAATGAATCTTTTGTCTTTGATGTATGGTTCTGTTCGTGCAATTGCATCTGCTGAGCCTTTGAGCTCTGGCTGCTCTACATATGTGATCTTGAGCCCCATCTTCGTGCCATCGCCAAAATAATTGATGATGTGGTCTTTCAGGTAGTTTACTATAATCACGACTTCCGTTATTCCTACAGTCTTTAGCTGTTCAATAATTATTTGCAACATTGGTTTGCCATTTATGAGCAGCATTGCTTTTGGAGTAGTATCCGTCAATGGCTGTAGTCTTGTTCCTCTTCCTGCCGCCATTATTATTGCTTGCATACGCTGTCAAGATGACAAGTCATTAATAAATATCACGAATTTCTAACCACAATGTTTTTAAATGCCATATATATTCAAACAGATACAAAAATGGGTTGATTGTATATTAGGGGCTGTATTGGCTTCCAGCAGAGTGAAGTATAGTGGAAAAAGAGAAGTTTGTGGGTATTGTTGCCATTGTATTTACTTTGTTAGTTCTAAGTATGACTGTAGTGTCTGCAGAACAATCCAGTCCTTTGGAAGGCGGATTTATTTCCAGATTCTTTAGTTGGATTGTAAGTTTTTTCAAATCGTCTCCAAGTATTACTGGCGCGCAGGTGAGTGAGCCAGAAGTCATAAGTCCTCCAGTGTTTGGGCTGATGCAGACTCCAACGCCTACTGAAACGCCTACTTCTACGCCCACTAGTACTCCTACTTCTACTCCGACTTCAACTCCTACGAGTACTCCGACTTCAACGCCAACTTCAACTCCTACAAGAACTCCGACTTCAACTCCTACGAGTACTCCGACTTCAACGCCAACTTCAACTCCAACTTCTACACCTACCTCAACTCCTACAAGCACTCCTACCGCTACTCCAACTTCTGTTTCACCACCTCCACCCCCGCCTCCTCCTCCGCCGCCTCCACCGCCAACTACAATTACTATTGGTGGTGGTAGTTTCTTGGCTGGCACACAAGTTATGACCGCTGGCGGAACTAAGAACATCGAGGATGTAGTAATTGATGATGTATTGCTTGGTTACAATACTGCAGCCAAACGCGTGGTTAATGTTTCAGTGGTTAATGTTTTTGTAAGAGGGTCAGACCATTATTATGATATTAAGACATCAAATGGCAGGCGGATATTCATCACTGCTGAACATCCTGTGTACACGCTTCGTGGCTACGTTACGGTAAAGAATTTGAGTGTTGGTGATTTGGTATTCGTGTTGAAGGATAAAGATGCCATAGCTGACGTTATCGATAGTATCGAGCGAATTCCTGCAGACGTAACTGTCTATAATGTTCATACAGAAGACACGCGCAATTATTTTGCTGAAGGCGTCCTGGTTCATAACAAGAATGATAACAAGGAATGTTGTTGTTGCTGTGGTGCAGATGGCAAGCCTGCGCATTACACAGTAGGTGGAATGCAATCATGTGCCGATGAGGCGGATGTTTACTGTGATGTCAATAATGAAAACTTTATGTCTGGCGACGAAGACGGCAGCATAGGCAGTGAATGCTTCGTCAGTCCGCCTCCTCCTCCGCCTCCTCCGCCTCCTCCGCCTAAAGAAACTTCAACTCCAACCTCAACTCCAACTTCAACTCCCACTCCAACTGAAATGGTGCCAGGATGTTGCAGGTATCCTAAGATTGAAGAGGAGAGTGAAAAGGAAAGTGAGGAGGAGATTGAAGAGGAGAGTGAAGGCGGTTTCTGGGCTTGGCTGAGCTCCCTCTGGAATGACCTCACTGGTCAGCAGTCAACTGAGCCAAAGGAGTATTGTTATGAAGGCCTTGCTGAGCCGTGTCCTGATGAATGTCCTTCCGCTCCTGAGGGATGCGGATCGGTTGAATCCCCGTGCGTATCTGCTGAAGAATGTTACGAAGCTCCAACTCCCACCGAAACTCCTACTCCTACTGCAACTCCTGATTTGGCGTGCTGCAAGTATAAGCTTGTTGCAGCCGGAGAAGAGCCTGGTAGTGAACATTATGAAGGCCCGATTCAGGATTGCAACGAAGAAAATTGTCCTGAACCGCTTGAGGGGTATGTATTTATTGAATGTGAGAAAGATTTGTCAAAATGCGGTGGTCCAACCCAAACACCAACTTCAACTCCAACACCCCAGCCTGCTTGCTGCAAATATCCGTTGAAAGACACTGTGGGTGGAGATGTTGGGGACCCGAAGCCGACAGGTCCGTTTTTCGATGGAGTTGTCAACCCCTGTCCTGATAAATGTCCTCCGCCTCCTGGACCGTGGTATGATCAACCTGAATGTGTAGCTGCGGCAGAATGTAACCAGCAATGCTGTGATTGTGAGAAAGCGGGTGGTCCACCGATTGTTAATGGAGGCGTCTTGCCAGCTCACGCAGGACCTTTCCAGTATGTTAATGACTGCAATAAATGTAATTTGGTTTGCCCTCAATGGTACCAGCAGACGTGCCCAGATAATGATGAGGGCGCGTGTGAAAGAAATCATTGCGGCGATGGTGTACTTCAATGTTTAAACAGCAATTTCCAGTGTGAAGAGTGCGAAAATCCCCATCTGGGTAAATTACTGTCGAATGGTGAATATGGAACTGGACCTGTCAATGGAGCCGACCCCTATTGCAATTTCACCTGTGAAATCATCTATTGCGATGTTCCATATTGTGATGAAGGCGATTGTGCTGGTCTAAGTGGCAGTGGAGTTAATCCTGTAACTGCTGCAACTGGGCCGAACTTTGGCGGCGGAATGCATTGTGAGGATGGCAAGTGTAAGTCTGATTGCGATTCTATGGTGACAGGATCTGGCCCTGGAGTGATTGAGGGAGATTCTGCGGACAATTCTATTTCATGTGATATGTTCAAGTATCCTGCTGGTGGGCCTGTTAATGCTGCTGGTGATCCAGAGCATTGCCAAGCGTGCAATCTGGAACCCTGTCAATGTATGAGTCAGCTGACAAACTTGCTTAACACCTGCTCTCAAAATCCGTGTGCAGAAGACGCTCCGTTATTTGGACCTCCTGTTGGTGTTCCTTTTGTCACTCAGCCGAATGTCGTCCAGACTGGTCCGACTGTGAGTGCACAATTGAATTGCATAGCAAATACTATTACTAATATTGCCAGTATTGAAGAGCCCTTGGATCCTATTTGGGATGCCATATGTTGTCCGAAAGAGAATTGCGGAAACGGCAAAATTGAAGGAGATGAGGAGTGCGATCTTGGAACAGCTGAAGAGGCTGAAACTCCTCCCGGGCAATGTCCTGCTGGCCAGAATATGGTGGTTACAGGTTCTGGTTACCAAGCTTCTGGTCCTGCTGGTTACAACGTGCCTGGTAGTGGTTATCAGTCTGGTTCAACCGGCGGAGTAATAACTGGTGCACAGGTTGCAGGTTCTGGTTATCAGTCCTCAGCTGATGTTCCTGGTTATTTGTTGCCAGGTACTGGTTACCAGGCTCCAACCACTCCGAATGTTGGTCCTGGTTCTGGTTGTACGCAATTAAGCACAGGCATATATTGCTGTCCTGGTGCTGGTGCTGCTGAGGAATCGGTCGCAGATTGTTCTGCTGATACGGTTTGCACTTTTGATTGCAGATGTGTTCCACCATTCTGTGGCAACGGCGAGCTTGATCCGGGTGAGCAATGTGACGTTGGTACTTACGTTCCTGAACAGTACACGCGTCTGCCAAATCCAATTGTTAACATTTTCACGCCGCCCTCAATTACTTTCCCAATTCCAAATGTGTTTGCGACTGCTCCGGGTATTGTTCCAATCCCGATGATTGTTCCGACTGTTACGAACATCAATAATATCCAACCGCCATTAATCTTTAGCGCGGCTGACCGTTACAATCTTCCGGAAGGCAGTCAGTTGTTCGCTCCTGCAACTGAAAAAGGCAGAAATTGCGGCAGGGATTGCAAGTGGAAATGGTGTGGTGATGGAATTACTCAAATAGAAAATGGTGAGCAGTGCGATCCTCCAAATGGAATTACTTGCTTTGAAGGCTGCAGGCAGAGGACTCCGTTCTGTGGTGATGGAGAAGTCCAGATAGAATACGGTGAGGAGTGTGATCCTCCAGGCTCAATTATGGAAGACTACATTTGCTCTCAGGATTGCAAGTGGAAGCTGCCGTATTGCGGCAATGGTATAAAGCAGTCGCCTGAAGAGTGCGAACGTGATAGCGAGTGCCCGACAGGCTACAAGTGTAATACTGTTACTTGCAAGTGTTATGTGTGTGGCGATGGTGTGTGCGAAGGTCCTGAGAACTTTGAAATTTGTCCTGAAGATTGCACGTGCGGCGATGGTGAGCTTGGTCCTGGCGAGGACTGCGAGCCTCCGGGAAGCGTTTGCACGATAAATAATGTTCAGGGCAAGTGCAATCTTCAATGCAAGTGCCGTGTCCCGATATGCGGCGATGGAATTCAAAATCAGGCCAGCGAGTGCTGCGAGCCCGCAGGTGTAGGCACGTGCAATACTGACTGTTCGTGTGGCATTTGTGGCGATGGCAAGAAAGGTCCGAATGAGATATGTGATGGTACTCCTGGTTGTGGTCTAGATTGCAATTACTGCTGTGGTAATAGCAAGCTTGATTGTGGAGAGACTTGCGATGAATCTGTTCCGGGCATGCAGTCATCTTGCCAGTTCTGCAAGCCATTTACGCCACCACCTCCTCCCCCACCTCCGCCTGTAGGTCCGCCTCCACCTCCGCCACCGCCTGTAGGTCCGCCTCCGCCTCCCCCACCTCCACCTCCTCGGCCGGAGATTACGTACCCGGTTAAGTCCGGAATCATGTGTACTTCGCAGTGCGCGTCTGCAAAATACACTGAAACTACCACTCTTACAACTGAGCAGGAAACTGCTTTGGGTACTGTTACTAGTAAAGAAGTGTTGTCGGTTGTTGAAGTCGCTGCGTGCTGCGAAGATACTCCGTTGCAGTTTACTCAGGGCTTGCCGAACAATTATGTTGACATCGAAACGTATTTGCTGAGCGGCAACACGGCTACACCAATTGACTCATCTGAAGATCAGGGTGTTGTTTGTGGAGGTCTATCCACTGATGAGTTGTTTGCAAAATCAGCTGAAGGTGCTGATGCTGGCGGTGATTGTGACACGTGCATGAAAGCTCCTTACGGTTTGATCAGCTGGTGGCCTGGTGATGCTCACGCAAATGATTTGGAAAGCTTCAATCACGGAAACTTGTCGTTAGGTACTAGAGGCAATACTCTTATTGCTCTGGCGTATGATTGGGGCATCGTTGGAAAGGCGTTCAAGCTTGATGGTGTTGATGACTATGTTTATGTCAAGCACTGGTATGACTTGAATCCTGTTGAGGAAATCACGATATCTGCTTGGGTGAAACCTGAAGAGTGGAGAAATGGTGTTGTTGTTCAGAAGAGCGCGTCTGGCCAGCAATATAGTCTCTCAGCCGATTCTGGTTTCATTAAGTTCTCTCTTGCAGGTGTTAGAGATGGCACGATTACAACTCCTGTTCCCATCGAGACAACGCCTGAAATACCGTTCCACTTCATTGCTGGAACTTATGATGGCGAGATGATCAGGATTTATGTTGATGGCGTGTTAAAGAAGAATCAGTCAGCATATGGATTGATTGCAACAACTATGGATCCGTTGTACATTGGATCTTCAAGCATGGGTCCTCCTGAATCCGAACACTTCTATGGTCTCATTGATGAAGTGCAGATTTTCAACCGTTCGCTTACTGCTGAAGAAATTAGAACAGAATACAATGTGCGTGGTGCGGGCAAGTGCAAGCCGCACTGTTATGATTACGTGGACTACACCGTTGAGCAGCTGGAAACTCGTTTGATTCAGGAAAGGATTGTTGGCCAGATAACTCCAGAGAATCCGTTGTTTATCGTTGGAACAACTCTTGGCCAATCGATGGAAATCACGATGGATAATATCCTGCTTCCTGTGACCATTACCGTTGAGCATCCTTCAAGCCCTGTTCCTGTAAGCAATCCGGAAATGTTGGTCGTAACTGCATTTGACATGACTCTTGATAATTTTGCATCTCCTGAAACTCTTGAATTGAGCATTCCCGTGCCTGTCGATGATTCCACTGCTGGTCTTTACATTAGAAGCGGCGAAGTTTGGGTTGATTTGAATGGTCGTCATGTTGGAAACAGGCTGGTTGCTACTTTGTCGTCTGATGCAATTGAGGCGTACTTTGTCAAGCAGGGTTCCAAGTATGTTGGTCTCTTTGCAGTATTGTCAATTGACAATCCGCAGTCTGTTGCTGACAAGCTGATTAAGGAGTATGATGGTGGCGGTTCAACCGCCGTCATATTTGTTCAGGGCTTGACAGTAAGCCGCGTAAGCGTTAACAAGTTTGTGCACGAGTATAGGGCTTCTGATGATGGCTCGAAGGTGTATTCGTATTATTACACCCCAACGCAGCCATTGGCTGGCATAGCCAAGGATCTTGCAGAGCAAGCTTCGTCCACGCTCTTGCAGGATGGAGTCAGCGAACTTTATCTTGTTCCGTATTCCTTTGGCGGTCTTGTTGCTCAGGATGCTTTAAGATATTCAAAAGATAATGGTCTTGCTCTTGCAACTCTCACCAAGAAGGTTGTCTACATTGGCACTCCGTTTGGCGGCAGTCCGTTGCTTGGCGCCTGGAATAATTTCTTTGCTTACATGTTGAACACGAGAATTCCTTCGGGATTGTTCAGTCTTCCAAGCATGCATCCTGAAATTGTTGATTTATTGGTTAAGGGCAAGCAGGAGAGTGCTCCAAGCGTGCAGGCAGAGTATGGTCTTGTTATTGGTACAAGAACGTATCCGTGGGTTGAGAAGTTCTTCAAGGACTTCTTTACGACGATAAACGATGGTGTCGTGCAGGTTCCGGACGCATATCCGGCTTGGTATGTTGAGCGCAAGTATTGTGATCCTAACGTCTTGTTTGTTCCTGTGACGCACGACCAGCTGCCAGGAGTATGGCCGGTTAGAGACTTTGTTTACAAGGTTGTTAACAGGGAGAAGTCAGAAGCCGACCCAATGGCTGCTTTGCTTGGCTATAGTCAGAGTGTTGATATTTCCCACAGGAAATGCAGGTCTGGTGACGTTATCGTGGTTGTTGGCAAGAGGATTCCTGACAAGGAGCGTCCGCATCCGTGCTCGTGTGGCGATGGCGTGTGCGGTATTGATGAAGATGCCAAGACCTGTCCAGAGGATTGCGCAACAGTCGTGCAGAAATTCAACTTGTGCTTGTATCTGCCGTGGGTGATTAATGCATTATTGCTAATCTTGCTCATTGCAAGCGGAATGTACATTTACCGCAAGGAAAAGACTCACGAGCGCGGCAAGGGCTTTATGGTCATCATGATAATAGTTGCCATTGTATTCCTGATGGTGTTGATGTTCTATTTGAAGTGCGGATTCCTCTTGGCGCTCGCGCTCTTCCTGCTCGTATTAATTATTATTATGATTATGATTGCTTTACTGCACTTTAGGAAGCCAAAGCCCCTGCCAAGCCTTGATGAAGCATTAAGCAAGCTTAAGAAGCGGTTTAAGATGTAAGGCAGCAAAAGATTTATATTCTCCAGTATATATATTGCCTTTCATGGTGGGTGTTTCGCGAAGAGCATTCTTGGGGTATTCAGCAGCCATTCCGTTAGTTCTTGAAGAGCTGGCCTATGCGCAGAGCAAGGAAGACGAACTATGGGAAGAGGCACGTAAGAAGCCATCCTCGTATCAAAAAGCGCTTGATGAGACTTTGAAATCATCTCCGGAAGTTCAAAAATCTGTTTCCCGTTTTTATGCTGTTTATGTGGCTGATGTTAAGTCAACCAGGCAAAAAGGTGCGTTGATTTGGGGTAACAAGCAGCTTAGATGCCACGATTCACGATTGGAGAAAGAGTTGTGTGATGAAGTCCAAAAGCACGTAGAGGCTTATGCAAAAGCGCATAATTCTAACCCGAACACGCTGAAAGAAGAGACCGTTAGGGCATTTGGAATCATCGTCGCTGAGCTGATTGACCGCGCAGAAAACAAGAAAACTGATAAAGTTAACATCATGCAGCACAGCGGGGCAGATGCTTATCTTGAGTTCAGCTTGTGGGGTTCTGGATTTAAAGCCATTGGCATCGCGACAAAACAATTCTTTGAAGATGAAAATTACAAAACCGCAGAAGACAGGAAAAGTTATTTGATTGATAATGTTGGGCTGAAAGCATCCGATCAATTTAGCAATACGAAAGCAAAGGAAGTCTGGACAAGTATTAGGTTTGAAACGAAAATAAGTGCTTTCTATACTGGCGTTATCCCTGGTATGAAAGATGATTGGACTGCTGTGTTGAAAAATAGGTGGTTTGGCGCACAAGCAGAAAATATTGTTGCAAAGAAAAGAATGGCAAGTGAAGCATATCAAAAGGCAATGTCAAGTGACTGGCAGAATTCTTCTGAATTCAAACACATAGTTGCTTCCCATAAAAAGAATCTGGCAGAGGCTCCGCAGCTTAGAAGCATAGCACACAGGGAAATAAACTCAGATTCGATGGCAAGAATCTGGTGCTTCAAATACCTGCCATGGGAAGGAGCAATCGTTGCTTACGATCCCGAGCTCGTCAAGAAATATCAGTTTGACGGCAAGTAACCGCCTACTGTACTTCTATTGCAAGCAAACTTCCATCCGCTTTAATGTTTTGAATGTTTAAATTTGGATAAAGGTTTCTCGTCTGGTTTTCAAACAATTTCCAGCCGCTTTCAGATGTGAAAATAGTGAAAGGCAGTTGTCTTATCGACTCAATTGCAGATTCTGGTGAAATTATTATTGATTGTTGTGTCGGATCAACAAAAAACTCGTGCCATTTCATACCCCAGACATAGTATGTGTATTGACCGCTCTCCGCGAAATAAAAAGTATAGTTCGCAATGCCTTTTCGTTCTTCTATGTATCTGGCTGTTCCGCCTATGTCATTGCCTTCAGAAAATACGCGTTTGACATAATCAGATAATATTCCCAGATTCCAGAAAAAGATGATTATGACAAATAATGCGAATAAAACGTTGCTCGCGCGCAATTTTCCTATTTTGGCGTTGGTGAAATTTGATATCGTGCCTATGGCTTTGGTAACAAGTACTGCAACAAAAGGTAATATCACGAGAAGGCGTGTATAATTGGGGCTTTTGCCCACGACAAAGCTTAGTAGTAACCATAAAATAAGAAATCCTGCCACTGACAACAGTTCAATATTTTGCAATTCTCTCTTAGAGAATAACTCGAACAAGATTGTTGCCAGTCCGATCCAGATAAGAATTCCGGTTAATGGGTCAACAAAGCCGTGCTTGTAGTTTGAGTAAATCCAGCCGTGGTCGTCTACTTCATTGTTAAATGCGGTGAGTCCATAAATCATGTTAGTTTTGACCCCTTCATAGGTTGTATTTGTTGCATACCACGGTTTCAGTAATTCTCTGCCTTCAGGAAAAATCAGCAGCTGTTCTCTTTGAAACTTAAGTGCTAAATCTTGCGCCTTCACTGTAGCTAGCATGATTGGGTTTGCAACCATGGCAAATCCAAGAAGCGCTATTATGCCTAGTTTGGTTAATTCTCTAAATGAGGTCTTGCGGATAAATAACGCAGTCATTGCCAAGAACGCAAACCACGCGATTATGGTTATCCTGCCTGGATAATAGACGTAGAATGAGAGTCCGGCGATGAGTCCTCCTAGAAAAGTATAAAATTGGCATTTTCGTTGAAGTCCAATTAACAAGACTGTTAAGGCAGCAACTTCGATGAGAAGTCCGGTATTGTCTCTCATTGCCATTCTGCTTATTGCAAGGAGTGAGTGGTTTGAGCCTAGGATTACTGCTCCAACAAATGAAAGCGGTCTTGACAGGCCTGTTCGGAACAGGAAATAACCCAATAGGATGACTGCCAGTCCACTGACAGCGTGAATTGTTCGCATGTGCAACAAGTCAATTCCCCCAGTGATCTTCCCTAGCCACCCAAATGTTAGAAATACTAGACTGGGAAACCCGAAGTAGGAGCTGATTCCAAAAGGATCGAAATTATCTCTATAGATCGTATTCCTTTCTGTTATCATAATCGTTACTTCATCCGAACCAACTTGCCATGGAATGGTGTAAATAAACGCAAGATAAAGTGGCGCAAATATCAGCAGCAAAATTGCGACTGCTGCAGTATCGTATTTATTGAATCGTGATTTTTTTCTTGTTCTTTTCAGGAAAAAGTAAGCTCCTGTTAGAAAAAGTGAGGCTAAAAAAAGGCCCAGTATTCCATGATGATAACCACGCAAATAATAAAGTGTTGAAGAAACAATCCCTGAGAGTATGCCTCCAATGAGCAATGCAAGTGATATTCTCATTCTAGGTGTGTCTGTGTTAAGCAAGAGTTTTGATATCTTTCTTCTGCCTTTTCACAGAACATTTTCAATTCTTCTTGTGAACTTATTACAAGCGGCGCTCGTTCAAATATTGTATTATAACATTCGGATTTCTCGTTTAAATCTGTGAGTTTTTTGCAGAAACTGAGTGATTTGTCTTGTCCTGATGAATCCCAGAACATGTCTTGCACTGCTCCTTTTAGGCAGGCGATTCTCGGTCCTTTTGGCGGAGCTGACTGGCAGAGTTCTATTGACTTGTCAACATTCATTATGGTATTTCCGCTGATGTCTCTTCCCATGCTTTCAAAACAGTTTCGTTGATATGCTTCCGGCGCGTCAGCGCACGCTTCTGCCACTTTCCTGAAGTCATTGTTGAATATTTCTTTCATTCTTGCTGTTTGGAAGAAGTAGCAGTCCCATTTGTACTTGTCTTCCACTATTGAACACGGATATTGAGGATCGTCATTTACGTATTTGCTTACGTGCGTGCTTTTATTTTCTGCGAGTGATGCAACAACGTTTTCCATGAAGGCTCCTGTGTAACAGGAATTTTTGCCATCTTGCAATAAGTCGCATTTTTGTAATGCTTCTAGCAGTTCATAGTCTGTCCACGCCATTAGCCCGTGGCCTATTCCGTGGAAGCATTGGTGTGCGAAAAACCCGTTTTCTTGGTTTCCGCATATCGTGTTCAGGGCTGTTGGTATGTCTGTTGTGCCGTATTCTTTGAAATAATACTCTATGGCGCCATGGTAGCATCCTGAGTGGCATTCAATCGAGCATTGCTGGAATACATCATTGGCGTATAACTGGTACGCAAATCTGCCCAGCCGGTGTGCGGTCTGATGGCAATCACCATGTTTTCCTTCAAGCTGGTGCAGGAACGCTGTTGTTTGCTTCACTCCGAACTTTTTGATATAAGAGTAAAGCTGGCTGTCATTGCGGAAGATGTCTTCAGAAGTTATTTCAATTGATTCGTTGTATGGGCTGATTTCTTCACCGTCCCAGAAAATCAAAGCGGTTATTAGCGGCGATTTGAAGATGTCTGTAAAGAAGCCTTTGACAGAATTCAGGAAACTGTCCTTCTCAATTACGATTATTGTTCCTATGAATTCCGGATAAGCGTGGTCGTGGAATCTCCATTCGCCTGCCTTGTCAAAAGTAAAACTCCAGCTTTCTCCTGGCTGTATGACGTCTTTCGGGTCAAATTCTGAATAAATCTCGTGTGTTGGGTGTATGTTTGATGCCGGCCAGTGCGGATTCTTGCCAATGTTTTCAAACTCTACCGTCATTTCTTGTTCTATTTCCAGTTTTGACGGTACAAACCCTACGTCAGTGATGTGAATTATGTTGTCTGCTTCGTGTGCGTATGCTATGGCTGCAAATAAGCAGACGATGAGTGCAAGAATGACTTTCATATATGCCGCAAGAAATCAGCTACTTTTAATGGTTTCTTATGTTAGTATTTAAACTTGCGCTCGTAATCCTTATGATTAAACCACTCAAGAATTACATTCAAAATCATTACTTCATTTGTCTGAATTGTATAAATCAACCTCCAGCCATTGGGTAAATCATATTTCCACAAATTAGTAATTTCGTATTCTTGTATATATTCTTGTGGCCACAAATTTTTTGGAATTTTTGTTCCACACATCGGGTTGGATTTCAAATCTTTAATCGCCCTGTCAATAAAATTGTATAATTGCTTGTCCTCAAATTTGCCTTCTTTCAACTCTTCAAATTCTTTCTCAATTTTCTTTTCGCCAAAAGTGACGTGTACTGGCTTATTGTTCACCGTATTTTAACTCCACTAGAAATCAGCTTTTTGATTCTTTCAGGATTGTAGGTCCAAATGATGCAACCATCTTTATCTATCATAATCTTTCCGGACTCTTCTAAATATGCAAGGATTGTTTGGAAAGTCTGATACATCATTTTTTTGGGCAGCTTTTTCCATAATTGATATTTTCCACATTCTTGGCTGTACTTTTGTATTGTCTTTTCTACCATAATCACGGATTCTAATGTTGGGCTGTGTAAAATGGTTGTTTGTTCCATATTATATAAGTATATATAACATCTAATATATAAATTTTGTGTTTCGTTAAGTCGTTTGTTTCTAATAGTTTCTTGCGCACAATCGTTATCTTTAAATAGCTTATATCTCGCCTTCTGTGCATGGCGACAAAAGGGCGTGCAATTGTTATTATGATTTTTTGCACCGTATTTACTGCAATTGGCCAATTGTTCTACAAGCTTGGCGCAAACCTTCTGCCGGCAATCTTTACAAACTGGCAGTTGTTTGTTGGTTTTGCAAGTTATGGTTTTGGTTTGATGTTGTTCTTGCTTGCAATGCGCAATGGCGAAGTGAGTGTTTTGTACCCAATTATTGCCACTTCGTACATTTGGACGAACATTCTTGCGATTATTTATCTGAATGAACAAGTATCTCCAATGCGCTGGGTTGGCAGTGCTGCAATTATTGTCGGAATCTCTTTGATTGGTTTCGGGAGCAGGAAAAATGGCAACTGAATGGTGGGCTGTTGGTTTGACGTTGCTTTCTGTAGCTGTTGGAGCTTTTGGGCCCATCTTGCTGAAGAAAGGCACTGATGGCTCGCTTCATCCTAAACATATTTTGAGGAACAAGCACCTGATTGCAGGCATCTTCCTGTATGGTGTTGCAACAATCATTTATCTTCTTGCATTGCGCGGTGGCGAGCTTTCCCTGCTTTACCCGCTTGTTTCCATTACTTACCCAGTTGTGTGCATCTTGTCAATCATAATGCTCAAGGAGCGCATGAACCGGCTGAAATGGGCCGGCATAGTGTGCATTATAGCAGGGGTTTCGTTTATTGGGCTGGGGTAGAGTTTTTATTTTTCTTTGATTTTACTTGTTACTAGTGTTTTCAATTTTGTTATGATTTCAAGCGCAATCGGTGCCTTGCGGTCATGATAATCTTTCTTGATGACAAATCCTTCGTAGGCGATACGGTTTCTGGTTTTCCTGAGTTCATCAATACTTTGGGTTTCGTGTTCAGTAATTTGCTTGTTGTATGTCGCGCGGAGATAATCGATGAGCGTGGTATGGCTTAGCGTCTTGTAGCCATCTGCTGCAAGAAGCGCAGTCAGAAGTTCCTTGATGACTTCATAGTATGCTTCAATAATGAGTGTGGCGTACTCTGCAGGATCTTTGTTTTTCGCATCTTTTAGTCTGATTTCAGTCTGTGCGAGCAGGTTCTTTGCTCGTTCAGGGTTTGGGGTCATTTTGATGAGGTCTTCCATTAAAACACCTTCAGATAGCCGTAAAGGATGATGCCGTTTAAAATATTATTTTTGAGTTCGTTGCTGAGTTCGCTGAATTTTTTGACAAACAGCGGGGAAATCTTGCGGCTGATGAGCTTTTCATATTTTTTAAGATCAAGCTCGGTTTCTTCAGCAAGGATGGCAAGGTCGATGTCGCTGCTCTCGATGTCTTCGCCGCGGCTTGCGCTTC
The DNA here is from genome assembly GCA_964637115.1 of uncultured Methanosarcinales archaeon. Lineage (GTDB taxonomy): Archaea > Nanobdellota > Nanobdellia > Woesearchaeales > ARS49 > CABMGU01. The sequence continues at coordinate 54,108 of CAZWVL010000006.1, read as the reverse complement.
CAAATAGGATGATGGCATCAGGGCCGCATTTGTCCGCAATATGGTCTAGTAATCCGCTTTTAGTAAACTCGATTGCCAGCGACCATTTTTTCAGGCCTTTAAACAAGTTAGCATCGCGTATTGCGCGATAACTTGGGTAGATTCCCTTCTTTGATTTCGCGACAAGTCCTTCTGCCTCCAATTCCTGAAGATACTTCTTTGTTGAAGGCGGGGCAATCTTCACAAGCCTGCTGATTTGCCGCAATTGGAAGTCTGTTGTCGGCTGCTCGAAAAAGAGCTTCAGCACCCTATATTTGTTATTATTTTGTAACATTTGTAATTAAATAATAACAACTGTTATATAAATGTTACGTTTTGTGCTTCCTTTCGTTTAGCCCGAACTTATACACTTCTCAATAGAAAGGTTTATATACGTGAGTGCATATACACTATCCAGTGACGAGAATGGGTGGATTCATTAAAAGTTTGGAAGATGTATTAAGGGGCCTCGCATTCGTAGGCCTCGTCGTTGTACCGTCACTTAGTTCTGAAGCCCAGGATCCAAAGCCTGGTCAGGATCAAAAACCTGCACAGGAGCAAAAACAAAAGGATGAAGTTCCTGATGAGAACACTCAGCGTTATAACGAGTCTCAGATTAAAGGCAGCGCGTCTTACAGGGAAGCGTATGTTAAAGGGGAAAAGGTCAAGCTTGCTGATTTGTTAATAGAAAAAGCTCAAGATCCTAAGAATGACTCAAAACTTCGTTTTTCCTATTTCAAGGAAGCAGCGCGCGTTGCTGCCGAGGCTACTGATTTGTCAAAAGCTTTTGGTATTGTTGATACGAAAATCGTGGAGTCATACAAAATTAGAGATCTTAACCTGAAGTACGAAATGTTCAACGTTGCACGCAGGTTTGTTACGAGTGAAGAGCAGGCAGCTGCGGTTGCCGAGTCAGGGTTTGAATTGGCCGAAGGGATTTATCGTGTTGGTGATTTCGTTTCTGTTTCCAAATTATCCTCTGATATTAAGGGTTTGCCAAAGCTTTCAAAGGAATTGAAGCAAAAAAGCATGGATTTGAGTGCAGACGCTGAAAAGGTCAAGACTGCAGAGCTTAAATTGTCAGTTGATGAGAAAGACGCAAACGCAAGCAATGTTTGGGCTCAATATCGGGGCTTGAGATGCGGCAAATGGGACGATGCCAAGAAAACAATGGCCAATGGAAATAACGAGGATTTGAAAACTCTCATCAACTTGGAAGTTATGAGCCCCAAAACGTCCGATATGCAGTTTGCTCTTGCAGGGAAATACTTTGAAATTTCCAAGAAGCAGAAAAACCTTGCAGACAAAGGGTTGTACGAAGATGGCGTTGTTAGATGGTGCAACACTGCCCTTCCAAACGCAAATGCAATTCAGAAGGAAAAGATTGATGAACTGTTGAAGGAAGTCAAACAGTCAGCAACCAAAGGAAATCTGGTTGATTTGTTGAAGATGATTGATCTTAAAAAGGACGTCATCAGCGGAGAATGGAAATTGCAAGAAGGCAAACTAGTTTCTGATGGTTCTAGCTTGGCGAGAATAGAAATTCCATACGAGCCGCCTGAAGAGTACGATTTTAGGTTAGCATTTGCGAGACAACAAGGAAGTCATGATGTTTTTCAGTGTTTATCACGTTCAGGAAAACCTTTCCACTGGCAGATGTCTGCCGGGGACGACGGCAATTTATTTGGGTTTACAGTATTAAAAGGTGATGGAAGCGATAATCCATCGATTAAAAAAGGTCGCCTTGAAAATGGGAAAAGATACGCATCACTAATTCAGGTACGTAAGAATGGTATAAAGGCATATCTAGATAATACACTATTAACAGAATGGAAAGCCGAATATAAGGAACTTGGTTTGAATAATTTGTTAAAACTTCGCAATGAAAAGTATCTTGGTTTCGGAAGTCACAATAGCCCCACAATCTTCTACAGTGTGGATGTAATCGAGATTTCTGGAAAAGGTAAGAAAGCAAGGTAACCTTTTGAAATTTACTGGGATCTCGTCATTTCTTGCAATGATTTCTTATAGTTTAACAAAAAAGCTAGCAAAATTTGAAGAAAAGATAACAGGAGCAGTTGGTTGATAATTCTGTCGGTCCTTGAAAAATCTGTTCAGTAAAAATATAATTATCAGTGTTATAACTAAGATTTATAAATAAGGCAAATTCTTAACATAGCGTGCAAATTTTCCGTATGCATAAACAGCTATATTTTATATTAATTCTGATAGTCGTATCATTTTCATTTGGTTTTCCGTTACTGAAAAATTTCCATAATGTGGGACCTCACGATTGGGATGTCAATTGCTTTTTTGACGAAGTACCAAGAGAAACCATCTTAAAATATCATCAATTTCCTTTATGGAACTCCTATGCCAATGGCGGAAGGCCATTGCTCGCTAATTCTCACAATAAATTTCTCAGGCCGGGCTTTTATTTGTTCACATTGCCATTCGGCTGCCTTATGGGATTGAAAATTGAAGCATTCATAATGATTGCAATGGGTGTAATCGGGATGTTCTTCCTTGCATTGCATTTTAGAATTGGAGCACTCGCCGGAGTCGTAGTCGCCTCGATTTTTGGTCTTTCGAGTTATTTCTCACTTCGTATTGCGTCGGGGCAGGTTCCTTTTTTTTCCTTTTATTTACTTCCTTTTGCATTTCTTTTCTTTCTAAAATCTTTTGCACAATATAGATACATAATTTTAACATCCGCAGTGTTAGTTGTTATCTTATTTGGTTCACTTTCTCATGTAATTGTATACGTAACCTTATTTCTCTCTGTTTTCACATTTTTTTATTCTTTTCAGAAAAGAAGTATTAAGCCAGTTATCCATTTGGCATGTGTACTTCTGATAGTCGGAGGTTTAGGCGCTGTTCAACTTCTGCCAGCATTTGAATATTTTTCAGAACACGATAGGCCAACAGGCCTTGATAGGATAAACTTCAAAGCGTTGTATGATATTTTTCTTAATACGCAACAAAATTTGCTTGTACACCATTTTGATGTACAAGTGTACAACTGGCACGAGTATGGCGCATACACAGGCATATTACCATTATTGTTATTCATACTTGGAGTGTTGCTCTTTTGGAAGAGAGAGCCAGCGATATTAATCACCGGCTTAATTTTCCTATTTTTATCAATAGGCGATTTTGCACGCGAGTCTCCTTGGAGACTGCTACATTCACTCCCAATATTTAGTTCGGTTCGTCTTTCATCGCGCCTAATTATTATTTTTGTCTTTTGTCTAGCTATCTTTGCAGGCCTTGCATTTGGCTGGATGTGTAAAAAAACTCAAAGATCAATTATATTGAAGCGTTTTTTATTTTTGTTGGTTATTTTAATTGTTGCAAATTTGTTTTTGGTGAATGGAAAACCATTCACAAATGTATTTGAAATCTCTCCTCCCATCATAGAGCGTAATAAGGAATTTAGTCAAGGTTATGATTACGTGTACCCCCATAACCCAATCTATTATAGCACGCTTTATTCCAATTTCCTTTCTAATAATGGCACTTTAAATGCTTATGATCCTGTTCCACACCCAGCGTTTGCTATTCTAGTAGGAGATCCATCTTACAAAGGAGAGGTCTATCTTGAACTTGAAGGAAATGCATCATATGAGTACTGGTCTCCAAACAAACTAATAGTTAACGTAGAAACTTTAAAATCAAACAGGGTGGTTATCAACCAAAATTATGACAGAGGGTGGCGAGTCAAGGGTGGTCAGGCTGAAAGCTTTAATGGTCTGTTATCAGCACATGTTACTGAATCTGACAAGAAAATAAAATTTTATTATTTGCCTTCCTCGTTTGTCAAAGGTGCCATAATTTCAATTTTGTCTGTCGTGGGTACAATCTCATTCTTGATTTTTAAGGAAAAAATGCCACCTTTTCTATCCAAAAGTTTTTAAATCATCATTTAGACCTGTCAGATATGGACATTTACGACTCTATTCCTGAAGGCTATTATCTCAAAGTTATGACCGAAGGTGGCAATCTTCAGCGCTTCTGGCATCAGTATCATTTTTCCCAGATTTCTGCACGTATACCTGAAAATCCTGCTCTTACAGTTTTAGATTTGGGGAGTGGTCCTGGTGCTTTCTTTTTCCAACACAAGAAGAGAGCAAAGAAGATTGGTATAGACGTAGCGCAATCGCAAATTGACTATGTTAAAAAGATAATGCCAGACGTAAAATGGATATGTTCGGACATAGAAAACTGTGAACTTCCAAAAGCAGATTATGTTATTTTGTCTCAGGTGCTTGAGCACTTGAATCCAGATACAAAAATAATGCAAAACATTTACAAAGCGCTTCGCAAAGGAGGGAAACTTATTATCACAACACCCAATTATAGAAGCATGTGGCCTATTGTAGAGCACATGTGGGAGTTTATAAGTCCTGTGAAGTACGAGGAACAGCACATTAATCCACAAACGTTAGCAAGTCTCAAGAAATTAGGAGAAACTAATGGCTTTAAACTTATCGAAATGAAGACGTTATTTCTATTCACTCCATTCATAGCTTTAATCTCTTATGGATTAGCAAAAAAGCTAGTAAAACTAGAAAAAGAAATAACGGGCAAATTCGGTTTGATAATCCTCGCCATTTTTGAAAAATGAGTCTATTAATGGAAGGAAACATCCTTCTATATGCGTGATTTTTTCATCTTGAGTAAGATTTATATAACTCGAGCGGTGCTAACGTCTTGATGAAAAATTGGCAGTATGTGTTTCTTATAATTCTGATTGCATTCGTTTTTGTGATTCCGCTTCTATCAAGTTTACAAAGCTTGAACAACGCGAGCGACTGGAAGTCACTTAAGCTGACCGTGCCCTCGTTGTCGCGGATCAATAATTTTGGCGGAGGTGATTGGGACTTCGTGTGTTTCCAAAATGAAGTGGCTCGCCAGACAATTCTTGAGTATCACCAGTTCCCTCTCTGGAATGCTTTTGCAAGTGGCGGAAGACCGCTTATAGCCAATCATCAGAACGGTTTTTTGCGGCCTTTGTTTCTTCTTACCCTTGCCTTTGGTTGCGTGGTTGCCTCAAAGCTTGAGATTTTCATCACCGTTGCATTTGGAATGGTAGGAATGTTCTTGCTTTCCATGCATTATAGAATGCATCCTCTTGCAGGAGTACTGTCTGCGTGTATCTTCGGGTTGACAAGCTTTTTCTCATTGCACATTACCGAAGGTCATTTTATCTTCCTCTCATTCTATATGCTGCCTTACGTTTTTCTATTCTATTTGAAATCATTCGAAAGGTTGTGGTGGGCTATTCTCTCGGCAGCTTGTGTGGCGCTCATAATATTAGGAGGAGGTTCAGCATACGTCATGATTCCTCTTATCGTCTTTCTTGGGACGTATGCACTTATTTCAGCTATTAAAAAAACCAATGTGAGCCCGTTGACAAATCTCGCATTCATATTCCTGCTAGCGTTTGGTTTTGCCGCAGTTAAATTGATTCCTACAATTGTGTACACAATGTCACATCCTATTTTAAAAGTGTCGAATGAGCTTACTCGACCTTTAGGTTTGTATCACATCTTTTTTGGCACAGAACAGGGTTTAGACATGAATCGTTTTGTTGGTCAGGTATGGGGTTGGCACGAGTATGGCGCATACGTGGGTTGGCTACCGGCGCTTTTTTTCGTTGTCGGTTTAGTGTTCTTTTTTAAGTCAGAAATTGCATTGATTGGCGCAGGCATTTTTACGTTTATAGTTTCGATAGGCGATTTTGGCAATTGGACACCATGGCATGTGCTGCATCAATTGCCTTTTGTCCAGTCAACTCATGTACCTTCTAGGTTTGTCATTATGTTCGTGTTCGCACTTGCCATTATTGCAGGCTTGATGCTTAATCTTATTCTCAAAAAGCAGGATCACCTAAAATACATCTGTGTTATAGTGGTGCTGTTGGCCGTACTGGAATTGTTGGTCGTTGACAGCAAGACATTTGCACAGGCATTCCCTAACAGGCCGATAGAATTTGAGGACCGTACAGATTTCAAGCAAATAAATGATTATAATGTTGGAAGAAGTGGAGCGGATAGCAGCATGTATATGAACCTGATTGGCCATAACGGTACGCTTGATGCATATGATCCGGTGTTTCATCCTACATATGCACGCGGATTAAATGATGAAAATTACAAAGGCGAAGTCTATCTTGAACTTGAAGGAAATACATCATACGAGTACTGGTCTCCAAACAAACTAATTGTTAATGTAGAAACTCAAGAACTAAATAGGGTTATTATCAACCAAAATTACGATAAAGGTTGGCGAGTTAAGGGCGGGCAAGCTGAGAGCTTTAATGGTCTGTTATCAACAAACGTATCCGAATCTGACAAGAAAGTAGAGTTTTATTATTTGCCACGCTCTTTTATCATAGGCGCAATTATTTCACTCGTATCAACAAGTGTATGTGTTATATTTTATATTAGAGACGGATTCAAGATGAAAACATAGTTTTTATAAGTCTTGCATGCAATAACCGCGAATTTGGCTGGGATTTTTGGCAGTTTTTGAGAAATAAGATAATCAAGAATAAATGCTATACTTCAAAACGAGTGCTATTTATTCTATACAACACGTAATGCCCATATTTTTCTTCCGGATGATAATTATTGAGCATGAATTCTTCTATAGCTGGAACTTCTCGCCCCTGTTCAATGTGATAAACAAAATACTTAGGTCTCTTGATCTTGAACTCATTCAGTGTTTCGTTCATTGTCATTCCAATATATGCGAGGTGGTCTCTGTAAAAATACCACACTAGATATTTCACCGCCGGGCGTCTATCAGAAAGGAAATATATTACTGGTTCTCCTCCCAACACAAAAATGGTGTCGTTAACAAGGGTCTGATTTGCGACAAGTGCGGAAATTTTGATTAGTTCATCATTTTCATTCCTTGGTTGGCCTAAAATGTTCATAACTGATGAGGTGCTATAGTATGTTAACATGATTATCATTATACATACTACACAATTAAATGTTTTTATCTGATTCTCATCTGTGGCCAATAATATTAGCAGTATGAAAATTCCCACAAAAATCACTATTAGTGGATTAGGGGCAATTATAGCAATTATAGCTAAGACGATAGAATAAATGATTTTATTCAATTCCAGTCTATTTAAAGGTAGAAGCGAAACTGCAAAACTGATTATTAAAGAAAATGGCAAGGACATCTGCAGATAATAATGTTGGTACATGTTTCGTGCCCAGAAAACTCCAATTAAAGAGAGCAAAAGCAATCCACACAAGAAGCTCGTCATAACTTGTGATTTCCTAAGTTTGGACCTTGAACAACAAATAACCGCGCCAATTAAGGCAAAAATAGTGATAAGATCCCTAAACCCCTCAAGTTTCAAAAATTCCCACAATTTCTGCAACCCAGTTTCAATCGGTATTCTGCTAACATACCTCTGATTGAATCCATAGACTGCAAAGTAAAAATCGTATAATGAATTGTGGATAATGAAATATAATAAGACAAAAACACTCACCATGATGGCGCCCGCAGAATACCACACAATGTCTTTTGCGAAACTTTTCCATAAATAATTTCTAGAAGTCAATTTTCGCAAGGCAATAACAGCGGGAAATATAACGACACTAAAGAAAGCGGTTTGTACAGTAAGCACTGCTGCTGCAGAAAAGAGCCCGCAAAAGAAAAGTTTCCAATTTCCTGTAAATTCATCTTCCACATATTTAACAAAAAAGAAAGTTGCTATTATGACTGGCAACATCATGAATAACTCGCGATTTGACGAAAGACCACCGAATTTCATAAAAAATATTCCATAGCATAAAGGTGCAAGAATGCTTGCTTTTGTTTTTACGATGGTTTTGGCTATTAAATAAATGAAAAGCATTGACAAAATAACATAAAATGTAGTGAAAATGCGCAACGCAACAATATTAGCACCGAAAATTTTTATTACTGGTGCAAGAATGAAGAATAGTAGTGGTCCCTTGCCTTCCCAGGTAGTCTGATATAGGCTTCCGCCATGTACTAAATCTTGTGCCACCGTAAAAAACACAGATTCGTCCCAATCAATTACGACGTGTCCTGCCCAGGGCAATCTTAAAAGAAATATGATTAAAAAAACGGCAATTAAAAGTGGAATATCGCTTCTCAAAAAGTAATCAAGCAGCTTAACCATTAGAAGTAAACAATCATTACCTTAATATTTAAACTTAATTGTCTTCTTTATGACCAAATATTTAAATAATCAATTCAGGTCTTTGTTTTAATGCTGAAATTTAAAAAAATTCTGAGTGCTCTCCCCAAATTGATTAAATTTTGCGTGCCTTATGTCATCCTTCTTGTGATTGCTTATCTGTTCACATCTAACATATTTTTTAGTATGCGCAATGAAGGGTATGGCGACTGGAGTATATATTGTCAAATGGACGAAATCGCCCGTGAGAGTATTTTGCATCATAGACAGTTCCCATTATGGAATCCTTATTCTAATGGTGGAAGGCCGATGTTGGGCCATCCACAGTCTGGTTTTTTAAGGCCGACCTTTTTTCTGCCGTTCATTTTTGGCTGCACAGTGGGTCTGAAAATTGAACTCCTTCTCATGATGTGGATAGGATTGGTTGGAATGTTCTTGGTATCGAGACATTACAAAACAGAATTTGCAACCGGGATATTTGCAGCTTCTGTGTTTGGGCTGTCAAGTTTCTTTTCATTGCATGTTGGAGGAGGCCATTTCGTATTCTCAAATTATTTTCTATTGCCCTTTGTATTTCTATTTTTTTTGAAATCATTTGATCAGAAAAGGTATCTATTATTCACAGGAATAGTCTTTGCATTCATTATCCTCGGCGGAGGCACAGGACATGCTTTAATTCCAATATTCTTTTTTCTTGTTATGTTCAGCGCTGTTTATTCTTTTCAAAGGAAAGATATGCTGCCAATCCTATATCTTGCACTTATTATTATTTTTTCTTTTGTTTTAAGTGCTGTAAAAGTCCTACCGGCGTTAGATTTCATCCAAGAAAACCCGCGTATTATTGATGCTTCTGATAAGACAACAATTAAAGGTTTATATCACATTTTTTTAAATAGAAACCAAAATCGAAATTCGCAAAATTTCGAAGACCAACATTGGGGTTGGCCGGAATATGGCGCTTATACAGGAATTATTCCGCTAATTTTGTTCGCGATTGGTTTATTTTTACTATGGAAAAATCAATTTCCATTAATGTTATCTGGGTTTATGACTTTCTTCATTTCGCTTGGCGATTGGGGTGCATGGTCCCCATGGCATATTCTACATAAACTGCCTTTTTTCATGTCAATTAGGGTGCCCTCAAGATTTATAATTTTGTTTGTGTTCTGCCTTGCGATCATAAGCGGGTTGGCAGTCGATTGGCTGCTTAAGAAAACACAGCATTCAACTCGGCAAATTTTGATATATGCGATAGTAATTTTTGTTATTGTTGATTTGCTTCTGGTTAATTCCACACCATTTCACGCATCTTTTACTGACAAAGCTCTAACTGTTGAAAAGAATGTCGATTTCCGGCAAGTCTCTTATGCGGCTTATGGCAATGTTTATAGGAATTTCCTCTCTAATGCTGGTACAGTGGACGTTGATGCCGGAACACCGAATATTGTAAGTTTTGCAAAGCCAATCACAGATCCATCTTACAAAGGAGAGGTCTATCTTGAACTTGAAGGGAAAGCGTCATACGACTGTTGGTCTCCAAACAAACTGATAGTGAATGTTGAGACACAAGTTCCAAATAGAGTGGTTATTAATCAAAATTATGATAAAGGGTGGAGGGTGAGAGGCGGGCAAGCTGAAAGCTTTAATGGTTTGTTATCAGCAAATGTAACTGAATCTGATAGGAAACTAGAGTTTTATTATTTACCCCGCACATTTGCAATAGGTGGGATTATTTCGATTCTGTCACTCGTTTGCATGCTATTCTTAATTTTTCATAAAATAAAATAAAAAACGATGTTGTGGTGTGCTGACAAATGGTTTAATGCAACACCAAGCTTTAATTTTATGCTATTGGCACCACGCCGCAGTGAAACGGTCCCAAAAGCGCAAAATGGCCGTAATAACAACTCCAGATTTTTGTCATGTTTTCAAATGAGTAGAATGCTGATATTAAAACAGCGATGAAAAATAACACGCCTAGAATAGTAGCCAACCGCTTGTCTTTTACCTTGAATAATGAAGGCGTAAAGAAATATAGCAAAGGTATGAGAGCAACACCATATCTGTATCCTATCGCGCAACCGTCATAATGATACGGGTCTGTTCTAAATATATAGAACAGAAAAGTGCCAATCGTTCCCATGAATACAAGAATGCTCTCTTTTTGAAGCTTATTCTTTCTCACTGCAGTGTATATCAAACCCGCCAGTGAAAAGAATAGGACTGGCGCGTAAGATAGGAAACCGCCCTCGACACCAAATAGTATGCCATATGTGTAATTTTGGATTCCTGATAATTCCTGTGTGCGAAGTGGTATGCCGCTAGTCCAGGGGGTACCTGGATAGTTGAATAATTCCGGCCTGAAAGACATGGGTACTATGCTGCCGCTTATAATCCAATTTAGCAACAAATGAATGAATATAGGGACACCTGCACCTAATAAAAAGAATGGGAGTTGTTTAAAGCTTCTACGAATTAAAAGCAGAATGATGAAGAGACCTAAAAATATATTTCCAGCAACTAAGTCTATGGAAGATAACAGGCCACCCAAAAATCCGGCCAAAATGTAGTGTTTTTCCTTCAAAATAAAATAAAAAGCCAAAAACAGAAACGCTGCAGCAACTGCATGATTGTTTACAGTAACAGAATAAGTGAATAGCAGTGTTCCAAAGCCCAGTGATGCAACGTAGAAAATCTTTGTAAGGGGCTCAAGTCCGTAAAAAGCGAGCAATCTGAAGAAGTAAACCAACATAATGCTTACAAAAAGGCCGACACTAAATAACGTTACAAAATAATAATACCTAGGTTGAGTTCCAATATTTAATCTATTCAGAACCCAATACGGCGGAACGCCTAACAGATAAGAAAGTGGCGGCTTGTCAGAATAAAAATGACCATTTACAAAAACCTTGTCATTGGTGTAATTGTATTGAGAATTGTCAATCGCAAAAGTGTTGAACTCAACAATTGATTGTATGGCGCCCATTCTTGATGCATCATTTCCACTCCCAACACCCGTTTTTGTAAATAACATAATAATGAAGAAAGAAATAATAAAAATTGCCCATTCCTCTTTATTCCACATGACTTTCCCGACTGGTCTTCTCCTTAAAAATCTTTTGAAATTCTTTCGATGGAAAAAGCTTATTAACATATCCCTTTTATCGCAAGCAAATACATGAAATTTGAAAAAAAAGAGGCAATAATATTCTGTCTATTAGTTGTTATGTTCTTAATGTTCAATTTGCCTTTATTCTTCAGTCGGTATCATTCAGATATGCTGGAGTTGGAAGGATGGGGCAATACTGCATTAGAAAAAGGTCTGGCAGAATTGTATAAGCAAAGACTGCCTACTTATCCTCCTCTTTACATGTATGTTTTGAGATTTAATGCATGGTTGCATCTCAAATTGTTTGGAAATTTAATAGCGAACTCACACTCTTACATTTATATTTCAAAAATTGTGCCCACGCTTTGCAATTTACTCATAGGAATCGGACTTTTCTGGCATTTTAAGAAAGCGAGCTTCTACAAAGCAATCATTGCCATGTCATTGTATTTCTTTAATTTAGGAGTAATATACAACACGGCAATTTGGGGTCAGATTGATTCGGTTTATGCATGTTTCATTTTCTTTAGCCTATTAATGTTAATGCACCGGCATTATGTATTATCGACAGTTTTTTTCACGCTTGGAATTTTGACCAAAGTTCAAGCTATTGTAATTTTCCCAATATTGGCGATTGTCATCTTTAAAGAACTTGTAATTAAGAAATTTGATTTTAAGAAGCTATTCTCCATTATTTTTTCAACGGCTCTCATCGTCTTTATTGTTTTCATCCCGTTTCTGTACGGTGGCGTGTATAGCAATGTTATTGCAACAATCGAAGGCTCAGTTGGTAAATTTGCACATGTCACAATGAACGCCTACAATCCCTGGTATTTGCTGTCTCCCGGAGTACCGGCAAGGTCTGACTTCGACTCAATCTGGGGTATGAGTTTCTTGTACATAGGATCCAGACTCTTCATTCTTTATTGCATTCTTGTGATGTACCAGTTAATCAAGAGCAAGCATGAAAGCGATGCCAGTCTGGCCGCTGCCGGGGTGGCTTTTGCGTTTTTCATGCTGCCAACAGAAATTCATGAGAGATATCTTTTTCCATTTTTTGCACTTCTTTCCTTTGCAATTTTTGACAAGAGAAAATACCTCTTCTGTTATGTAGCCATTACTTTCACATTTTTGTTAAATCTGATGATGATTATGTCATTTGGAGATCTAAAAAGCAGTTCTGTTTTTTATGCGGTTCAATTGTTTATCAGTTTTATGGTTAAAAACTCATCATTCATTCAAGTAGCGAAATGGATTGCCATTCTAAACACGATTTTGTTCCTCTACTTTAATGCAACAGGAATATTCAGGAACTTTCTTTCCAATGTTCGAGAAGATTTCTTAAGAGTGAGAAAGTACTTGGTTTCATTTATATGGCCTTAATAGGATTGAAGTTTAAATGTGCCTCACGATACAAAGGTTTTTTAAATAATTATCAGAATCTATAATGTAAGAATTTAGGGTGGCTGGGCGCCTTTACAAGATGATGATTAAGTGGGTATTCCAGAAAGGATAACTAAAGAAAAGTCAAATGTCCAATAAGTCAAGTACACAGATTTTTTTGTCAGGGCTGTTATTTGTAGCCATGCTTCTATTTAGTTTAACGTTTGCCCGCAAGCTCGGTTCAGTATTTTTTTACCCTTCACTTTTAATAAATGTCTTATTACTTGTGCGGATCATTGCATACGTGTGCACAAAGAGTCAAAATAAAATACTCAGTTCTATGATAAATCAAATTAACAAAGTGGACTTCGTATGGGACATTATACTGTGTGCACTAATGGTTTCCTTTACAGCTACTGCAAGTACTGTTCTCGGTTCTGCGCCTGAAAGTTATTGGCCATTTTTTTATCTCTGGGTTGCGAGCATAGCAGCTCTGGCTGCTTATGCTATGATTCGTTATTTTCAAAACTCGCAAAACAGAGGCAAAAAATGGTATTCTTTCATTTCTGAAAATAAGCTGGAATGTCTTGTTGTTTTGGCGTTGACTTTGGCAGCGTTCATTATTCGCTTTGCAAGTGTTGCGACGTTGCCTGCGCCTTTCTCAGGCGATGAAGCAGCTTTTGCTATGCAGGCACAGGCGGTAAACGCGGGGTCATTAAGACATATGTTCGTCTCAGGTTTGCAGGGGCATCCGACTATGTACTTCTTCTTATTATCTTTCTTTGCCAGATTTTTTGGGCCTGAATTAACTACGCGTTTGCCTGCTGTTTTAATAGGCACCTTGACCGTGCCTTTTTTCTACATCTTTGTTAGGAGGCTTTTTGGAAAATTAGTGGCAGTAGGTGCCACTTTGTACCTGGTTGGATTTCATCTGCATAATCATTATAGCAGGTTTGGAATGAATAACATCGGTGATCCGCTTATCATGGTTCTTGCTCTCTATTTCGCATGGCGCGTTATTCACAATCAAGAAAAAAGTGATTTTGTTCTGCTTGGCTTAATAAGCGGCCTTGCAGTGTACGCTTATGCTGGCGCGAGGTTGGTTTTCGTTGTTCTGTTCATTCTATTTTTGTGTTACATTCTCAAAAATCCAACTTTTTTGAAAAAGCACATCCTTAATTTAATTCTGGCCATCTGCGTTTTTTGTGTCGTAGCCCTTCCGCTGGCAACTTTTTGGTTTATGCATCCAAATGAATTTATGAACAGATTTAATACTGTTAGCGTATTCAATGCAGGTTCGTTTAAGGATCAAGACACTGGTGTCATCCCTATTTTTAAGGATATTTTGGAACGGATTAAGGATGCATTCCTTTTGTTTGGATTTAGGAAAGAAGGTGGCATTAGTTTTTACGATCCTCCAATCCCACTTGTGGATGGGCTCAGTCTTGCTCTTTTTTTGCTGGGTTTGATTTTATCAATTGTAAGCATAAAAGAAACACGTCATTGTGTTTTGTTGCTGCTTTTTGTATCGTCAGTGGTTCTCGGAGGCGCTTTAAACAAGCCCATTGAGTCGCACAGACTTCTTGCTACAATACCTGTTATTTGCATTTGGATCGCATTTGGATTGAAGCGCATTACCGAATACTTTAATTTTAAGAAGGTTCACGCTTTTGTGTTTGTTTTGAGTTTCATTTCCATTTTGGTTGCGTATAATCTTTGGTTTTATTTTCATGTTTATTCAAATGGGGATTATTATGGTGATTGGAATACCAAAGCAGCGGGAGAAATTGGAAAGTACATAAACACTTTGCCCAAAAATACAAGTTTCTTTTTTTACGGCCTAGACCGTATGTATATAGGGCATCCAGCTCTTTATATACAAGTGCATCAATATGCTGGTTTTGATGTAGATAAAGAAGGTCGGACGACTCTACCATCTCCAGCTGGGCTGTCGCCACGCGTATTTGTCTTTATTTCAAATTACAGGGACGCTGAACTCAAAAATCTTCTGGAGGATTGTCCTGGCGGGGCAGTGTACATATTTAGGAATAAATTTAATGAATCTATGTTCACTTCATATGAACTTCTTAATGGAAGCAACTGCTTGCCAGCAGTCATATCTTAGTTTGTTTGGGTGCAACCGCAAATATTATAAGCAATTCTGAGCATTGTTTATGTCTGTGTCAAAGTTGGTTGCGCGGCCCGCCATATTGTATAAGTCAGTATTATTACTTTTAGTGTGCTTGGCACTGGTATACGGTTTCATTGTAGTTAACATGCCCGCATGGACATATTTTCTTTGGCTTATACCCTGTTTTGTTGTAATCGGTCTGACAGGAGAGTTTTCAAACATTAAATTCTTTGTCTTTTTTCGAAACCTTTCCTTTGCATGGTACCTTTTATCCTGTGCGGCTGTTACTTCAATTGTTGTCGGAATGCTAAGTGTTGTTGGACCGACATTGAAGTCTTACGCTGTTCCATTTATTATGTGGCTCGTTGCCATGCTGTCCGTTGCATTGTGGGCGCTCAAAAATTATTTTCAAGATGGGAAAGAATTTTGGCATAGCTTAACCAGGGGCATTTCCCTTCACCGCTGGGAAATTCTTGCCGTTGGTATGATCACGATTGTCGCTTTTGTCATTCGAGTTATACACTTGGCTACCCTGCCAAGTCCATTCGCTGGCGATGAGGCGTCAATTGCTTACGAAGTGATCTTTAATCCAGACTCCATAAAAAACATGTTTGTGTCAGGGATCCAGGGACATCCAAAAATGTACTTTAATGCGTTAGCAATTTCGCATCACTTTTTTGAACCACTATTTGCACAGCGCCTGTTATCAGTTATTTTGGGAACATTGACGCTTCCAGTGGTCTATGTATTCCTCAGGAAAATGTGGGATAAATATATAGCGTTCGGAGCAATTTTGTATCTAGTTGGATACCATTTCCATCATCATTACAGCAGATTTGGGATGTATGTTATTGGAGATCCGCTCATCGTAACTCTTGGTTTATACTTTGCCTATCGTGTAATGGCTCATGGAAAGAAAAGTGATTTCATTTTTCTTGGACTCGCAACAGGGATGGCCATATATTTTTACGTCGGTGCCAGAATACTTCTACCTTTTGTTCTCTTTTTCTTGGCATTTGTTTCCATCATGAGACGTGGTTTTTTAAAAGAGCATTACGCTTATTCAGGCCTGTTTCTTCTTGCTTTAATTGTTGCAGCTTTTCCACTTGGCTTATTTTGGGCAAAATATCCAAATGAGTTTATGACGGCGTCAAGTTCCAATTTGATATTCAAGTCATCATGGTGGCAACAACAAGAAGCAAGTGGTAAGCCTTTTTTGGTAATCTTCGCCAACAGGATAAAGGATTCGTTCGGAATCTTTGGCTTTTCACACAGAGACGGTCCCGGATATAATGCGCCGATCCCTCTTGTGGATAAGCTGAGTCTTGTTCCATTTCTTATCGGCTTTCTATATTCTTTGGTGAATTTCTGGAAACCCCGCAATTTGATTTTACTGATGGTGTTTATCGGTGTGGTATTTGCAGGCGCCACGTTGACGGTCGGCGTAAGCACTTCGCGGCTTTTGTCCACTTCTTTTCCCGTAGCCGCGTGGGTTAGCATAGGCATGTTTAGTCTGGCTAAGATTTTTCATCTTAGGAAAAAATTATTAGTCACTTTTGCGCTTGGTGCTATTGCCATATTATCAATTTACAATCTTTGGTTTTATTTCCATGATTATGCAAATGGGGATTATTTCACGGACTGGAATACCCGCTTTGCGTACCAAATCAGTGAACACGCTTTGTCGCTGCCAAACAATACTGTTGTGTTCTTTTACGACTCACCTAATTTCTATATAGCGCATCCGACGTCAAAACTCATACTTTCCACTCATAATTATTCTTATTTTGATGTTTTACAAGATGGGCGAGTAAGTCCGCCATCAACAATCACCAATTCTCCGAGAATTTTTGTATTTTTCCATAATCATAGGATAGCAGAATTGAGCAAGCTTCAATCTGAATGTCCAGGGGGAAGTTTATTGTCTTTTAATGATAGAAAAGGCGAAAAGACGTTTGTTTCATACGAGTTATTGAATAATTCAAATTGTCTTCCGTCAAGTATCTGATAGTACATATTATTTGACGCAAAAAGTTATCAAAAACTAGTTAAGGGCGAATCTATTTGATTTGCAATTCCTTCGTAATGTTCTGAAACTGCTCAAAGAATATTGATCCGTCCAACAGCCTTTGTGCCGAATTCCGCCTATCTTTAAGCTGTTCTTTATTCATCAAACAATAAATGATGGAATCTGATAGTGAATCAGTGCTTTCAGGCTCAGTTATCTTCCCAAACCCGCTCTCTTTCACCGGCCACCTCGCTCCTGGAATATCGCTGACTACTATGGGAACGCCGTGCTCGATTGCTTCAACTTGCACGTTCGGAAAGCAATCCGATCTGCTTGGTAATACTATCAAATCCAGATTCTCGTAAAAGGCATTCATTTCTGCTTCGCCCTCAAGCAGCCCTGTCTTGGTAATGTGCGAGTCAACAGCATTCCATTTTTCTTTGTGTTCTTCAAAGAATTTTTCATAAGCAATGGTTTCGGAGCCGGCGTAGACGAAATGGGTGTCCGGATGCAATTTTATGATCGACGGAATGGCTGAAAGAAGGATATCAAACCCTTTTTCTTCCACAAATCTGCCGGCAAAGCCAACAAGCAGTTTTGCTTTCTTTTCAGACCTTATTTTTTTCATTAGGATATCAATCCTCTTGCTTGATTTCTTTTCGTAAGAGGTGACTGGTAAGAGAAGTGTTTTGAACTTGTGCATGAATTTGCTCAGGATTCTTGAGTGCTGTGCGTAATCCTCTGTATACGTGGATACTACATCAGCCAGTCGGCAGCTTGCAAGCATTGAGGCATCAAAAATCTTCTCCACCATTCTATTGCCAAGCCCTGATGGCAGTATGAGGTCGCCATTTAGGAAAATAAGTACTTTTTTTCCTAAAAGTTTAGCAATTGCAGTGAAAGGCAGGACGTTTGAGTTGGGACAGTTGATGAAAACAAGATCGTAATTTTTTGCCATATTGGCAAATTTAAATATTACGCTGAGCGAATATTTTGTGCGGCTGACATTGAATAATGGACTGCAGCGATAAATAGGCAGTTCTTTGTAAACTTCGTAAGTAGAAAGCGTTTTATCGTACCTGGTGGTAAGAACAGCACAGGTATGTCCCTTCTGCTGCAATACTATTGCGGTCTTCAGAATTGATTTAGCCAGTCCTGTCCAGTGTGGGTGAAAATATTCCGACAAAAATAAGATTCTCATGCCATCCCTTTACTTTTTATATGCTGTAACGTGCAAACATACTGACGTTTTAAAATCTTTGTCTTTGTTGAGCTTGTTTATAGCACCGAACGTGCCTAAAATCCAATTGATTGGGTTTAGCGCGCTTTTCTTTTTGTTATATGAAAATCTATGTGTGGAATTCACAACAAATCCAGGCAGCGCTTTCTTTTCCATCAGTGTCTTGCCGATATCATAAACTATGTTGTGTGCAAATGGAAAACAGAAATAAGTGCTGCCAGTAAGTGTTTTGACATGAAACTTATTGCGCTGCAGAACATCTTTTAGCTGCTCTTTGCCATATAAACGCACATGGTAAGCCCAGATGCCCGAGAACAGCCCTTTTTTGATGTGCGTGTTGAATACCGTCTCAAGTGTTTTGTTGATTGGATCCCATAAAAAAGGATATTTCTTGTTTGGCACAGTCATAACCAGCTTCCCATTTGGCTTCAAAACTCTCCAAATCTCTCTCAGTGCCTTATCTTCATGTTCTAAGTGCTCAAGCACCTCGGTGAATACTATGGCATCAAAAGTATTGTTTGAGTATGGCAGCCCGTACGCGCTTGCATATCTTATTTTTACATTTCTGCCCTTGAGCTGCTTCCGTGCTATTGCAAGATGCTCTTTCTCGATATCAACTCCGTGAAACTCTGCAGGATAAAGCTCGCTTAAAATATTAAGAATAAATCCTCTGCCGCATCCAACTTCGAGTATTTTGTCAGTTGACTTTGATTTCAATTCTTTGACGATAAAATTAACCCGATTACGAAATGCGATATCTGGTTCATTCCTTAGCAAATACTCAAGCTTTCTCATGTGCCTGTAATTCGGTTGAATATTTCTTCGCTGCTCAGTCTTTCGGTATTCTTGAATATTAGAACCTTGGGATGGTCATACACCGTTATCTGTTCTTCGGACTCGTCGTCATTTATTTCAATTCCAAAAATGGATGGGTAATTTGTAAATGTCTTTTCAAGCTGGAATCCTAGTTCTTCATTGAACAGCAGTTCATAATATCGTGTGATGTATGGCAGATTGCCTAATCTTGGAAGGACTTTGTAATTCCTGCCACTTGTGATGAAGACATAGTCAACACCACTTAGCTGCTTGCTTAGTTTGGTCATTTTCTTGTCATCATCAGCGCCAAATAATTCCAAACTAATTGTTTTGTAGTCTCTTCTTGGAGGCATGAAGTCGAGATAGAATGGGATTGCGTCATCCCATGGTTCCATTGTGTTGGTGCTGTTTGCTGGTATGTTTTCATGAATCCAGATTGATGCTGCAATTCTTGGGTGTGTGTTAATGTATATTTGCATGAATGCAAGGGGCCAGATGAGGCAGCTGATAACCACGATTGTTATAATTGTATTGCAGAAATAACGTGCGCGTTTGTTCTTCAATTTTTCATGAGATTGTATGATGGAAACTATAAAAAATGCTCCCAGGATCATCAGAAATGGAATCGCCGGCAGGACGTATCTTTGTGTTTTGACAAATTTCAATGACTGGTATGTAAGAATAAAGACAACCCAAGTTACCATTAAAAACAGTCTGTAGTCTTTCTTAAATATGAGACGGTAAATGCTGTAGAGCAACCCGAGCCAGCAGATTATGCTTAGTGGTATTCCAATTCCCCAAAGTGTTAGATTCTTAAGTAGAAAATATACTGGCCTATCGATCCATTGGAATGATGGAACATATCCGCTTCCGCTCTCTTTGCTCGTTAATCTTGCCACTTCCTGCATGCTGTGAATAAAACTGTCTGAGAAAGACAAGTTCAATGGGCCCGCAAAAGCATAGGGCTGTAGAATGCGGAATATAATTCCGGCAATTATGACGATGAAGATTCCTGCTAATATCACAGTACGTGCTGACAGGAAGATTGCTTTGAAGAGTTTATGTTTCGATTTCAGATTATTCCTAATTAAATTTATGAAAACAATGAGCAGTCCTAAGGCAATAATTGGCGCTAATAAACTCGCGTTTATTTTTGATGCTAATCCAAATCCCATACTTGCTCCAAGCAATGCTGCATATCTTATTTTCTGGGTTTTAACATATAAGATAAGAAAATAAAAGGAAAGGACAACAAAAAAAGTGGCGAACAAGTCAACGACTGAAAAGTGGGAGTGTTGGATATGGACAACAGTAACTGCCAAGAAGAAAGCGCTTAGTAGTGCTGTTTTTTTGTCAAATAGGTTCTTTGCAATCAGAAACACTGCGAGTATAGTTAGAATGTCAAAAATTGCGGAAAGTCTTCTCCCAATCAAAGTGTATGCGGTATAATGCCCGTTGCCTGTCAAGTCTCCGATCAGTTTTGTTAAAAAGACCGGAAATGTTCCATAAACAAAGAATGTTTTGCCCTTATTTGCAGGATTTAACGGCGATGTGCTTGTGCTGAAGTATTCTGTTACGTTTCCAGGCCATTTTATGTCGGTTGTGACCATTGCCAGGAATCTTTCATCTGGATGCAGCTGCGCCCCTCTGTCCCAGTCAATGCCTGTAAATCGCAGCCCAGCTGCCAGTGCTAATATCAACGCAAGAAGTACATATGTCTTCCAGTCTTTTCTGATGTGCTTTAACACTCTCTTTTTCATCTGTATAGTCACTTTCTGTAATATCCGTGATATATCCCGTGATGCCCCAGATTGTAATCTTCTACCCTGTAATCTGTCAAATTTAACTGGAATGTTGAAAGTATAACTCTTCCATTTAAATCATTCGGTATGTCCTTATAATGGCCAAATGAAATGTTTTTTCTCGCGCCATACCAGTAAATCGCCCAGGTGTAATCAGGCGAAACAACCTTGACGTGCTCTTTATTGTTTCGTGATTCTACATCTGATATCATCCTGAAAATATCCCTGTTAGTCTGCACATACGCAAACTCCTTGTTTGAAGGATCATCATAATCATAGAAGCTTTGCTTGACTGCACCTGCAAATGAAAGCGACAAAAGAATGACGCAAATACCAACGATTGCATATTTCCACTTTTCATTCCAAATTGCCTGCAAGCCGAAGCCGGCAGCAACTGCAAAAGGCAGCATAATGTGCATTGAGAGCCACGGCATTTTGTATTTCAAGTAAAAGTAAGCTGCGGTGTTGCAAACAATCCAGACAATCATCAGCCGATAGTAAGGCGCTTTTCTGAAATAAAAGCAGCACACTACAAGGCCAACAACACCAATAGCAATAGCTGCTATTTCATACGTGAAGAGTAAATGGAAATAATATGAGGCAGGCTTGAAATGGCCGCTCCAAGTTGTTGCAAGCTCAACCCACTTTGTAATAGGCAATGTAAAGCCTTTGAGTATTTCCCCAGGAAAACGGAAGAATGATGAATAAAAGACGCTGAATGGAATGAGGAAGCCAACTATGCCAATTCCAATCTGTTTTTCGTTATCATATAATTTTTGCAGGCCAGTTTTTATCTTGGTCTTAATGGTGGTTGCCTTGTTAAAAAAGAACAATTCAATTGCAGCGTAAAAACCAAGTATTCCGGCGAAGATAAATGACGCTTCTTTAACTGTAAACACAAATCCGAGCGCGATTCCTATCATGAACGCCCATTTCTTGGTCGGCGTCCTCATAAACTGCAATATGCACAAAACTGTTGCTAAAGTGAAAAACGCAAACAAGGGATCGTGAATTGCAAAACGTGAAAAGTACACGTTGACAGGGGAAACTGCAATTATTGCAGCTATAAGCAGCATTCCTGCATTGCCTACCCAACGGCGCAGCTGCCAGACCAAAAACAGGATTGCAATGCCAAATAATGCAGAAGATAATCTGATGCTGATGTCATTGATGCCAAACATGTAGTAAGACAATGCCATGAAATGGTAAAGAAGCGGTCCGTGATAAACAGGGTCGTAATGATATTTCTTGTGCGTGTACAAGTCATTTGTAAAAGTATGATGGCCTGAGACTTCATCGTGATGCATTGCGCGTAATGGCAGGTTATAGAGCCTCAGGCTGGTCGCCAGCAAGAGTATTAGCACAAATATGAAGATTGTCCATTTCTCTGCTTTATCCGGCACGATAAATCACCACACCTTCTGACTCAAATGCCTTTGGAAGTGCATTGAATTTTTCAAGACTGCTTGAGTTAAATTGTCTGCGTTCTTCCTCGCCAACGTACACGTACGTGACGTTGTAATGTTTCAACAGCGGCATTGCTTCTTCAATATTAGTGCTGCTATAGATTTTCGTCACGTCCTCTCTTCGTTTGAAAATAACATCCCAGGGAATGCCGTGCTGGAACAGATGGCCGGGCCAGCCGCTTACTGTCGGCAGGCCAGTGTATGAGGATATTCTGCCATTGTAATTGTAAGCATCACCAGGAGCTTCCACGATTACAGGATTGTCTTTATGACTTGCCAGCCACATAACGCCGTCATAATCTCCTGGATGCCTCAGGTACAGTTCTTTGAAGCCGTAGAGCGTGAATTCCGGCGCCCATTTAATGCGCTGGGCAATGATTACAGTAGGATACACAAGTCCTGCGAGCACTAGAAGCCCTAAAAGGCAACTCAACACCAGTTTTTTGTGTTCTGTGTTTTTCCACGCTGCCGCCAAAAGCACAGGCGCTGCCATGCTCAGAAGATACCATGAATGCAGGCCGAACTTGAAAACCGTATTCATTCTCTGCCACGAATTTGCAAGCCAGTCGTGGATGTAAATTAGCTCCATTCCGATCAGTATAAAGCACGCTGTAATGACAAGAAGAATTCCGAAAGATAATTCTTTGTCAGGCTTTGTTGACAATAAAATAAAGATGAGCAATATGATGAACAAAAATAGCCAAATCCACACTTTCAATGCGAACATTGTAACAAGGAGCATGATTAGCAGCGCCCAGCCTGCCCACTTGAAATTACTGAGAATGTATGCTGTTAAAATGAAGAAAAATGCTCCGAATACCAACAACCATTCACTGATTTTACTATGAAGCGTTGCTATCTTAACGCTCAATGGCTGCGGCTGAGGGAATCCGAAAAAGAGAGCGAATGAAACTCCAGTTATGATAATCCATGGGAAGACTACACTTTTCAAAAGGGCTTCTTTTCTTCCATTTTGCCACCAGCGCGCAAACAAGAGAATACCAAGCAGGGCAACCAGCGACGGCCAGTCCCAGGCATTCGTAACACGGATGCAGCCCAAAAGAATAGTTGTCAAGATGCTATTTTTTTTCGTAGCTCCTTCCTGATAAATTTGATAGAACAGATACACGATTGCCAAAACCATTGGAATCGCAATAAGATGAGCGTGCAAGTCCGCAAAGAAGAAAGTGAAGAATGGAAACTCGTTGATAGTTCCTGCTATTGCACCGTCAATAACTCTGGTTGGCGACCAAAAGTCAAACTTCTCCCAATGCGTGGCAATAATCTGTATCGCGCCTGCAAGGTTGCCGAATATAGAAATGTAGCCAATGCCGAATAATGCCCAATACCATTTCTTTGAAAGAGCAATGCCAAGACTAAGCATAATCTGCACAGTCAAGGCAAAAAGCAGTGCTATTGAGAGATTGTAGCCAAATCCCGGAGGGGTGAAGAGCATTTTTGAAAACCTGCCCAAGAACAAATGACCGAACCAGTAATACCTTAACGGTTCGCCAGAAATCCAGAAATCATAAACTGGCAATTTTTCAGTTCTTTGTGCGGCATTGAAGATGCCCGAGTCCATAAACTTCTCTCCGCCGCTGATTGCTGGAGTTAGGGAGCGGACAAAGCAGAATGCGACAAACGAGACAAGGAAAACAACTTCAAGCCATATCAAAAACTTTCTTTTTTCATGAACAAATGCCTTTAACTCAGCCCATTGTTTGCGCGCAATCCAGAATGAACATCCGGCCAGCACTAATAATGAAAAAGGCCAGCTGAAATTTACTGGAACTTTTAGATAGCCCAAGAAGAAAGTGATGAATCCTGCCAGCACAAAGCCAGTTATCCTGCAGATTGAAAAACCCCTGTCAGGCAGCTTCGTGCAAAAATAAAACGCTATAGGGAAAGATATGAGTGCTAGTAGCAAGCTCCCAATATACCATAATACCACCCAACCAAACTCGAACATTGACTGCACAGAAGTGAAGGGTTTTATTAAGTTTGCGCATGGCTGTTTTTAAACATTTTAATGGCGTATATCATGCCTATATAAGGATTAACTCGCTTCATTACGACATAAAAATTGTTTTTACGGAGAAATGCGACCAATTTCTGCGGAGTATGCTGTGGATTATCAACTCCGTAATAGGAAGGCCAGTGGTATTCGCACGCAATTTTTTCAATCTTCTTCAAAATTTGTGGCTTTAAATTCATAATAATTTCATATTCCGAACCTTCACAATCCACTTTCAGAAAATTGCATTTTTGAATATAATGCCTCTTAAAAACAGTTTCAAGTGATAATGCCTGCGTCTCAACAGCACGACCTCGTTTTATGTAGATATTGTTTGATGCTGGATTAAAATTGTCCATAAACAAACTAATATTGCTGTCGTGCGCAGTTATGCCAAGATTGAAGGCCCTGATATTTTTCACTCCATTCAGTTTAATGTTTTTTTGAAGTTGCACAAAATTTTCTGGCGCAGGCTCAAAAGTATAGACAATGCCACTTTTTGCGTGCTGCGCGGCAGGAATCGCAAAAGAGCCGATGTAACCACCAATATCAATAACTGTGTCGTTTTCATTGATGGTAAGCTTTTTGTTGAAAAACTCACGATTATACAAATTATGATAGAGCGATTCCATAATTGCAAAAGTGTCTGTCATCTTGTAAGTTATTGGTGATCCGCGAACCAAGAAGTGCAAATCATTCATTTTCAATGAAATGCTTTCATTGCGCGACAACCAGAAAACGAACCATCTTCTAAAACCCCAAGCAATGTATGTTTCCCACAACAATTTAGCAGCATATAACGGTATGTGTGCACATCGTATAACGCGTCGAATAATATTCATGTATAATAAGAGCATTCTAATGCTTTTAAGTTTATTGATAGCATCAGTAACAAGAGTTAATCCTTGCAACGGCACCCCAAAGTACCTGAAGTGTAAGCGACATACAATACACAAACTTTAAAAAAGCTACTTATGTACGCCCTTATTGAATGCGACACTATGATGTAGTAGTACTGGGGGCAGGTATAGCAGGCCTTGCGGCAGCGTATGAATTTGGCAAGAAAGGAAAGAAAGTATTAGTTCTAGAGAAATCAGCTGAAGCGGGAGGAGCGTTGCACGCAACCAAAGTTAAATCCTTCTACGTAGACGATTTTTACCATCATGTGTTTCCGCGCGATAAACTTACGATTAAAATGTGTGAAGAGCTCAATGTTGCAATAGACTGGGATTACGTGACAACAGCCTTTTTTGAAGAAGGCAGGTTTTACCGCCTTACAAAACCGCACGATTTGCTAACTTTCAAGCCGCTTTCACTGAAGAACAAGTTCGCGCTTGGTCGCTTGATGCTGAAGATCAAGCTTATTCAAGAAAAAGACTATCCGAACTTTGACAATGTCAGTGCAAAAGATTTTTTGATTAAATATAGCAACAATAGCACATATGAAAGATTCTTCCGGCCTTTATTGCAGTCAAAGTTCGGCGGAGACCTTGCAAGAATTTCAGCAGCTTGGATGATTGAACGCATCAAATTGCGAAGCGATAGAAATTTGAAAGGCGAAAAACTCGGCTACATTCACGGTGGATTCCAAGTTCTTACAAGTGCTGTAGTTGACGCAATCGAAAAGCAGGGCAGTAATGTAGAATTAAATGCGACAGTAAAAGAAGTAGAAATGGAGAAGAATATTGTACGCGTCAAATACGATAACATGGAAGTTGAGGCAAAAACATTGGTTTCAACACTGCCGCCACGAATCTTGCTGCAATTTGTCAAATTTCCAAAAGAATATTCAAAAAAACTGGAAAGTCTAGAATATCAAGGAGCCTGCTGTGTGCTTGTTGGTTTAAACAAACCATTAACTCCTTACTATTGGACGAACATTCTTGAAAAGGCACATTTCGGTGCAGTAATCGAGCAGACAAACTTCGTTTCAGCTTCAAATTATGAAGGCGACCATTTTGTATACCTTGCAAGTTATCCCGATAAACAGAGCAAAGTGTGGCAGATGAGCGAAAAGGAAGTTGGAGAAGCTTATATTGCAGACATGGACAGGATTTTCGGCAAACAAGAAGTCAAATGGCACAAAGTGTTCAGACTTCCGGCAGCAGGACTTATTTATCATATGGGCATTTTAAAGCACATGGTGCCAGTAAACACGCCCGTATCAAACTTGTTTGTAGCAGGAATGTTCAACTCCTATCCTGAGCGAAGCATCGACAAATCTGTATCATTTGCAAAAGAAATTGTAAAACAAACATTGGATGCTATAAAACTTTAAATATCATCATTAAAGGGTTTTAATCATGGGGGCAAAACACAGCGTTTCCGTTGTAATACCGTGCTTGAATGAAGAAGCACTGCTCGAAAAGAATATGCGTATTTTGCATAATTTCATGGCTAAAAATTGTGGCATTCCGTGGAATATAACAATTTTCAGCAATGGCTCCACTGACAGAACAGTTGAAATCGGAACAAAGCTCAGTAAAAGATTCAAGCATATCAAATTCCTGCACATACCTGAAAGAGGCAGGGCAAAAGCACTCAGGCTAGCCTGGCTAGGAAGCAAAAATTCCATTGTTGGTTACATGGATGCTGATTTGTCAACAGAACTTGATGCAGTTCCAAAGTGCCTTAACGCGATTGTAAACGAGAAAGCTGATGTTGCAATCGGAAACAGATTAACTGCACAATCAGAAGTTGAGAGGTCTCCTTTTAGAGAGCTGTTGTCGCGCGGATATAACGTTCTAATCAGAATTTTTTTCCCTACAACTCGCATCACAGACGCCCAGTGCGGCTTCAAATTCTTCCGAAAACCTGTTGTAAAATTGCTTTTGCCTCACGTGCAGGACAACAAATGGTTCTTTGACACGGAGCTAATATTGCTTTCAGAGCACTGCGGGTTTAACATAGCACAAATTCCTGTTGCGTGGGCAGAAAGAAAGGAAAGCAAGGTCAAGATTGGCAGAATTATTGTTGATTATGTATGGAGTTTGATGAAATTACGAACGCGTTTCTGGTTTAAGTACTGATGTCTTGAATGAGTTGAATGTTAGCATGATTCCTTCTTTGAGCGAAATGCGAGGCGTCCAGCCAAGTAATTGATGTGCTTTTGTAACATCTGCGACATTGCGTCGTGGTTCTTTAACTGCAGGGAGATATTCAATTTTTCCAGTTTGCAGGGCAAGAATGTTTTTGGCTATTTCATTCACGCTCGTTTCCCTGCCAGAAGCTATGTTGATTGATTGCCCAAGACAATTCTTTGAAGGAGTAAATCCTGCCGCGATAGTGGCATCAACAATATCTCCAACATAGATGAAGTCTCTTGTCTGCTCTCCGTCACCATAAATGGTGATTGACTGGCCGTTCAGCACTCTTACAATTGAACGAGGTATCAGGCAGGCATAATTGCTATTAGGATCGTGTCTAGGCCCAAAGACGTTGAAGTAACGCAAGCAAACGGTTTCAAAGCCATATAGTTGATAGAAAAGCTTGCAGTAATATTCTCCTGATATCTTGTGAGAGGCATAAGGTGACATTGGCTTTGGAAGCATCTCCTCAGTAAAGGGCAGCTTTTCCTGGTCGCCGTAAATTGATGCGGATGAAACAAAAACCAGTCTTTTTACACCTGCAGCACGTGCGTTTTCAAGGACATTCAATGTTCCAGTCACGTTATTATGATGCGTTTCCTTGGGATGCTGAATTGAAAACTGCACAAGAGGAATTGCGGCAAGATGAAATACAACTTCAACATCCTTGAATTCATCCACAATATTCTCATTTATGTCTTTTCTATGAACAGTCAAGCGCGGGTTATTCTTATGCTGTGCCAAATTCTCTTCCTTGCCTGAAGAAAAATTGTCTATTACTGTAACATCGTGTCCCTGTTCGAGCAATTTGTCTACCAGGTTGCTTCCGATAAACCCTGCTCCCCCTGTAACCACTGCTTTCATGATCATCAGGTATATTGTTCGAGATTTAAAGATTGTGGAAGTGAAATAGTGATTCAAATATGTTCTTAGGACTTAACAATTTCTCCAATTAAGAATGCAGGATATCCGTTAGGATAATATACAGTATGATTTACAGTAAAAGTTGCGTTGTATGCTGACTGATTCAATTCTGAAGGTGCCACAGCAAATAACTGCTTCAATGAAGCGTTATATTGTTCAACCCACCCCAATTTGCATTTTTTGCATCCTTTCTCAGTATTCTGCGTATAGAATGGTATGAAAATTCCGGGGGCATTGAAAGCAGGAATCTTGATAATCGGCCAAGCTGTCGGCATTAGCAGCTCGTCATATTGATTCTCAACAGACATAAAGTATGTAATTATTTCACGCGGGCCGTATTGCCATCCCCAAAAGTCAGCAGAGTAATTCGGATATTTCACAAAGTAAAGATTGAGATAATGTGTGAATGAGAACAAAATTATTAATGCAATGGTTGCTCCTGCACCATACTGCCACATTTTTCTTTTAGGTACCAAATTCCAGATAAAAATGAGTCCAACTGCAGAAATAATCTGGAAAGGAATAACTCCTATGAAAGAGCGTGTGGCTTGTGCGCTTTTGGTCGCAGCCACTGCACTTCCTAAAGGATACAATAAAAGCCATAGTCCAAGAATGAACAACACGGGCCGATATTGTTTCTTGCACAGGAACCATATGCCGAGAAGAATCAGTGGCAATTGGAATAAATATAGTTCGCCAATACCCCGGACAGAATGCCTCATGACGGACTGGCCTGGCATGTCGATATCACCTTTAAGGAATAGAAAGCTTAAGGAAAAATGACTAAGGTAATTGGTTGATATATAACGCAATACGCTTTGATCGCTCGGAGGATTTGAGAATATGCTTGCCTGATGCCAGCGCAGCCAGCCTTCTGGGCCCAGATGGAAGCCTATAAACGGTCTGAGCAAAAAGATGAGCAGCACAAAACAGATGATTGTAATTATTTTATTTCTCAAGAAGAGTTTGAAATAATAAAGGAAAAGACCCAGGCCGAATAAGGGTATGAATATTCTGGACGGAGAATAACTGTAAACTCCCAAGGCAAATGAAATCACGCCAAGGACAATGAATTTTGGCGAATTTTGAGCTTTAAGAAGGAAATACAAGCCAAGCATTGTGAGCAATAGGAACGGCATATATGCATCCCAGCCAATGCGGCTAAAGTGAATGTGCCAGGGAGAAATTGCTAGAAATAAGGCAGAAAACATAGCTATCCACGTATTTTGAGAATTGCCTTTGAACAATTCCTTCACTAGTGTGTACAGCATAAGTATGCTGAGTACTCCAAAGAATGCCGAGGTAAATCGCACTGAAAACTCATTTAGTCCAAAAATCAATACAAACGGAACTGTCAGATATGCTTGCATGCCACTCTTATACTCGCCAAGCGCTTGAAAGAAAATGGGCATGCGGCGGCCATAAAGGTCTGTTCCATATTTTATTAAGTCATACGCATCCACTCCTGTGACTGCTTCATCGGCAAAAAATCCAGGAGGGATTTCTGCAAGCTTGTATGTACGGACTGCAAATCCCAATAGCAAGATGGCAATCAGGATAGCCATCTGAAAACCGGACAGCTTACTAGGCATAGTTGATTTATTTGTTTGTTTAATCATGTTGTTTCATTTGATTTCTCAGGAATATCATACACAAAAATAGAATAACCAATATATCTTGTTGGCGTTAGATTTCTGAGCCACTCGTGGCATTTCTTGTTGCCGACGAACAAATCATATAACACATTGACACCAATTATTATTTTCCCTTCCGTGTACTCGCAGCCAGGGTTTGGCTTTATTGTTGTATTGATGCCATTCAGGTATGAGCTGTAAATGTTGTCTTGTACGCTGGTGTTAATACTGTGCAGATATGTATTAAGCACATTATTACCCTGTCCCCAGTCTATGTTTGAGTCAATCAAATATTTGTAGCCGTTACTCGGTCCGCCAACAATTTCATTAAAATATGCGAGATTGTGTGGAGAAATCATAAAGGCAGAAAGTACATACCATGCTCCCAGGCAGAATAGCAATGCTTTCCTCTTCTGGAAAAATTCTATGCTTGTACCTCCAATAACCATCAAAAATGGATAGATAGGCAGGACGTATCGTAGGCCTATGTTCTTTTGGGTGTAAAAAATGAAGAAAATCAGGAATGCAAACACTGGAATCATCAGAAAATATAATTGTCTTTTGCCATTCTTGGCCAGCCAGATAACGCCCAGGATGAACAGAATCATCAAGGGTATTGGAGTTTTTATCGCGAAGGCGACCAAATAGTAATACCAGAATCCTGTTTCCGAATATCTTCCGTGGAAATAAGCGGTTGCATGGCCTGCATGAGGTCTTTGTATGAATCCAAGACCTTCAATATATTTTGCTGGTAAAAATAATGGCATAAAATCTGGCAAGGCTTTGAACAATGGTGAGCTGACATTTTGTGCGCCAAGAGTTGTAAATGTGCCTTTGAACAAATATGCAGAGTTAATTATCAGTACTGAAATAAATAATGTTAATGCAAAAAAAGTGAAGTATTTACGCCTGTTTTTCGTTGTCAAAAATAACAGTATTATCAAAATGTAAGCAGGAATTAGTAGAATGGCTGTAAACTTGGATATCAGTGCAAATCCGAGGAATATTCCCGCAATAATGCTTGTTTTAAGTTCTGGCTGTTGAATGAATTTGTAGAAGTAGTATGCAGACGTAAACACGAAGAAGGCAGTTAAAAGGTCTGTTGTGGCCAGACTGGAATGAGTTATGATGTTTGGCTCGAAAGAAAATAAAAATAAGGCCAGCAATCCGGCGCGTGTTCCAAACAGTTTCTTGGTGAAAATAAGAATAAAAATTCCAAGTAAGATTCCAAAAATGAGTGTTTTAAGTCGGGATAAAATCAGCACATTGAAGAAATTCTCCTTAAACGGATCACTGGACCATCTTGTTGGCGATGGTGCATCGTATAGTAACCCTGGAAGCGCGTTAAGGACGCTGGTTAGAGGCGGATTAATGCTTATATTGAATTCACCATCTCTCAGATATCTGTAGCCGACGTTAATGAGTCCTCTCTCATCGTACGTTTCAGAATAGGTAAAAATTTCTCCTAAGACTTGCAATGCAAATGCGCATAGAAGAATTACTGCGGTGACTTTCCAATACGTCTCCAGAAACTTCATCGGTTCAGAAGTTTGAAAATTTATTTAATAAACTTGTGATTGTTTTGAACAATAATTAGAATTATTTTAAGACTTCCCAAATAATGTGTTTGTCTTTCTTAATGTAAAAATCGTATACTCCCAACATTCTGCTGTACATTTCTAGAATTACTGCCAAAATGATGCAAAAGAAATGTCTCTCATATTTTGGGATGGTTTTTAACGCCGCTCTCAAAAGTAAACGATACCGGCGTGTAGGAGTGCAGAATTCATTGGCTCTGTGCAACTCCGTCAAACCAGAATAAATTCTTCTTCTTTGCTTGACGAAGTCTGAAATTGTAGATGGCCCTTTGTTGTAGACTACCGAATTTGGTGCATACTCAGTCACAAATCCTTTTCTGAATAGCATATACGCCATATAATCTTCGTCAACCGAATTAAGTGGCATTTTTTTTATTTCATTTCTAAAAGCAATCATTTCTCCAACTTTTGGGCTCAGAAGGCTTAGTTGATGTTGCATCTCCCACCGAAAATTAATTAATATGCCTAATATGTTCGACATCTTATCAACAGGAATCGGGTGGCATGCTACAATTCCGACTCTCGGATCAACAAGAGGTTTACAAAGTTCTTCCACTGAATCCCGTGCAGGCAAAACATCCCCGCTTATTTGAACCAGAATATCGTTTTTTGCAGTTTGCAAAAATCTGTTTATTGCTGACACTTTTCCTTTGCGTTTCCTTTCCGTAATAAATTTTATTCTATCGTCAATCTTTCGAAATTCGTGCACAATCTGATTTGTATCATCGGTACTTCCAGAAGAAATCACGATAATTTCCTTAATGGCGACCCTATTCAATCGTTGATGAAGTAAAGAATTCAAAAGCCCCCCAATATTTTTTCCCTCATTGTGCGCTAGTATTCCTATGCTTACATCCATAAATCTTGAATAACGAGTTTCATTTTAAAAATTACGTGTTTTATTATGTGCCAATTCATTCAGCATTTTCCTTAATTGAACCGGCGACTTTCTTAATAGCTGGGTATGCATGTTGCGATGATAAATAAATGGAGACGGTGCAGTTGAAATCTGCGCAAATTGGATAACTATGGTAATCATATGTCACTGCCAAGTCCTTTTTGATTATGAATGACTGATGGCAATCAGAATAGCCATCTGAAACCCGGACAGCTTTTTAGATTCTGTTGATTCATTCGCTTGTCGCATTGATTTTTGTTTCATTTGTCCTTTCTGGCACCTCATACACCAAATTAGCATATCCAACATGTGTTATTGGAGTAAAGTTTCTGAGCCATTCATGACATTGCTTATTTTCTGTGAACAAATCCGCTAAAAAATTTGCACCTACGACTATTCTGCCTGGAGTATATTCGCACCCGGGATTTTTTATCACTGGAACGCCAGCCCTATTCATGTAATGCCAGACCATCATTTCTCCTTGGCCCCAGTCAAGATTGGAGTCAATAAGGTATTTGTACCCGTTTGAAGGGCCTCCCACGAATTCATTGAAATAGGCAATGTGGTTTGGTGCTATCATCCATGCAGATAAAACGTACGATGCACAAAAAAAGTACAGAAGAATCTTTTTCTTTCGCAGCCAGTTTATGCTTGTTCCGGCAACGATTATCAGGAAAGGGTAGACTGGCAGGATGTAACGCAAACCTATGTTTTTGTGGCTAAAGAACATGAAGAAAATAAAAAAGACAACAACTGGGGAAAGCAGAATCAGCAACTCATTTATTTTTTTATCTCTAGATAGTAAAATCAGTCCTATTATGATGCATAAAATCAATGGTATGGGTGTTTTAATAAAAAACGCCACAATGTAATAATACCAAAAGCCTTTTTCAGAATATCTGCCGAATAGATATGCAGTAGGGAAATCTGCATGAGGTCCCTGGACATAGTCAAGCGCTCGTAGATAGTTTGTTGGCAGAAGAGCCGGCATTTTTTTCAAAAATTCAGGCAATTTTGTAAACAGATTTGATTGCAATCCTTGCGCTTCAAGAGGCACGAATGTTCCTTTGAAAAGGTATGCTACATTGATGACAAAAAGCGATGAGATTAAGATAATTGCAAACAGACCACAATATTGTTTTTTGCTTCTGGTCCCGCAAAAACGAATGGCAAGCAAAAAAAAGGCAGGAATGAGAAGTATTGCTGTGAATTTTGATATGAGCGCCAGTCCAAGAGTGATGCCTGCAATAATACTTGATTTAATTGAAGGCACTAGAAGGAATTTATAGAAACAAATTACTGAAACAAAAATAAAGAATGTAATCAAAATATCAGTAGTTGCTAGACTGGAATGAGCAAGAATGTTGGGCTCAAAGGCGTAAAAAAAGAGTGCGAGAAGAGCCGCATCTATTCCAAAAAGCTTTTTTGCCAACAAGTAAACCAGAATTCCCAAAATTATTCCGAAGATGAGTGTTTTTATTCTTGATATTATCAAAACAGTTTTAAAATTCGGCCCAAAGGGGTTATCGCCCCATTGAGTTGGAGGATTAGTGTTGTAATAAATCAGGCCAGGCAACGCATTAAGTATGCGTGGCAATATGGGGTTTGCAGGGCCTATATTTGTTTCGCCTGTTTTAAGATATTGATACCCGGCATTTATGTTGCCGCGTTCATCGTATGTTTCAAAATATGTGAAAATTTCATTGAGAACCTGTACTGCAAAAATGCACAGTAATAAGATGACGATCTTCCTTTCATGTCTGTGAAAAAAATCAGACTTCATGACGTGTCAGCATTAAATCGCTTTAATAAATTTATTGATTAGTATATCTGGCAATGCATATACTAATGTCTGTAAATGCTTTTATACGCCTCTGCACTTGAAAGTAGTGATGAAATATTCTGTGGTGGTGCCTGTATATAATGAAGAAGCCAACATTAGTCCTCTATATGATGCGCTTAATTCAGTGATGCACGGACTTGGCAATTATGAAATTATCTTTGTTAATGATGGCTCGCGCGATGGCACTTTGGCGAATTTGATGAAAGTAAAGAAGAGTGGAAAAAATGTGCGAATAATAGACTTTCCTCACAATTTCGGCAAAAGCGCTGCTTTGAGAGCAGGTTTTGACCTTGCAAAAGGAGATATCATAATCACTATTGATGGCGATTTGCAAAACGATCCAAAAGATATCCCTCTTTTGATTCAAGGTCTGAAGAATTACGATGTTGTTTCCGGCTGGCGCAGGCAGAGAAGGGATAAGGCTGGCAAGATTGCAGCTTCCAAGCTTTTCAACCACTTGCAAAGAAAATTGTTTAGCGTACCCATTCATGATTCCAATTGCGGCCTGAAAGCTTACAAAAGAGAAGCAGTGGAAGATTTGTCTTTATATGGTGAGCTTCACCGTTACATTCCAGCCATACTTTTTAAAAAAGGTTATTCAATTGGTGAAGTGCAGATAAATCACCATCCCAGAATGTACGGCCGCAGCAAATACGGCACAATAACTCTTTTGCGCGGTTTTCTTGACCTTATTGATGTTAAATTGTGGTCAACTTTTGAAACAAGACCTCTGCATTTTTTTGGAACAGTTGGTTTTATGATGTGCATAATTGGTGTTTTGCTGGGCGTTGTTCTTCTAATTCTGCGCTTGCTGGAGATTAAGTATTTGACAAAGAGCATCTTGCCCCTTTTATCAGTTGGACTTCTTCTTGTTGGCTTGCAGTTCGTGATTTTAGGTCTTCTTGCCAGCATGCTTGTGAGAGTGGATTATGTCAGTCAGAACAAAAAACCGTACAGAATTAGGAGAATTATTTGAATTCGTTTCTGATTTTTTCACTGAGATAGCCGTAGTGTTGTGATGCAACGTATAATGCAAGTAAAAATGGAATCAAGATGATTTCTTTTTTGAATTTGTATGTGTTGAGAATGAGAAGCGTTGAGTGCACGCGCATCTTGAAATACTCGTCCAACCTGCCCATTTTCTGTTTTAGGTAATAATTGCTTTTTCCTCGGTTTATATGCCACGATACAAATCCTTTCAAGTTTGTGCGCGGTTTGTGCTGCACAATCAATTGCGGGACATATTTTATCGTATACCCTCTTTTGATCAATCTTGCTGCTAGCTCCGTGTCCTCCGCACCATATTTGAATTGTTCATCAAACATTCCAACTCTTGTTATTATGTTTTTTTTGATTATGCTGTTGCATAAACTAATGTGTGAAGATGTGCCGGTCTTGTCCACCTTCCACATTTTCTCAAATCCCAAAGCTCCGCCTGCAGGAAAGCCGAGTGCGGAAATTGCATTCCCGAGAAAGGTAGAGCGCGGTATGACCACTTTTCCTGCAATGGCATCTGATGCTTTGGAGTATTTTTTGACCATTTTGAACCAATTTTGTTGTGGAATGCAATCGTCGTCAACTGAAACAATATACTGCCCGCGGGATTTCCTGATGCCTATATTGCGGGCCAAGGCAATGTTGTTGTTTTTGTTTTCAAAATATCTGATTGCAGAAATCTTTTGACTTTTGATAAATTCCTTTGTTTTATTGTTGGTAGAATTATCAGTGATTATTATCTCGCAGGTGTTGTCTATTTGTTTAAGAAGCGTGTTGAGTGTTTTTTTGAGGTCAGTCAGCCTGTTGTAAGTGATAATATTAATCGAAAATTTTATTTTTGGCATTGAGTTCCTCGCGCAGTTGTGCAGGCGATGGCCTGAATATTCGTACTGGATATGTTGCAGTAATTATGAAATGATTTGTGATGCTTCTGGCAAGACCAAAATGTTTGGACAACAGTCTGAAGCGTTCTAGCCATGATGCCATTTTATGCTTCTTTGAGATTCCGCCTGCCAGAAACCTTGACAAAATCATTTTTGTATTTACTACACTGCTGCATTGCTTAAGGCATTTTATTATCCAATCGTGATCAGCGCTATATGGAAAGTTTTTGTAATCATATTGTTGAGCAAGTTCCTTTTTTATTATGAAAGACTGATGGCATACTGCCATTCCCCTGTTCATTTTCTTCCAACTTAGTTGTTCAGGTGCTCTGCGCCTAAAAGTATCTACTTCATCACCGTTCATGTTTGTCAAAACAGTTTCTCCATAATAGGCATCGGCATTTTGGTTTTGCGAAAATATTCTTTCAAGCGTGTTTTTATAACAAATCTCATCTCCTGCATGAATATACCATACATATTTTCCCTTGGCCATTTTGAGCCCTTTATTCATGGCATCAAAATGCGATTTGTCTGGCTCGCTGATCCAGTGTGAAATGTGTTTTTGATATTTTTTTATTACGTTAACAGTGCCGTCCGTTGAAGCACCGTCGATTATTATGTATTCAAAATCAGTAAAGGTTTGATTTATTATGCTTTTAATGGTTCGCTCAATCAGATGCTCGCCATTCCGCACTACAGTTATTATGCTCGCTTGAGGGTTCTTCATGTTGTGGAGGCATTAACAGGGACATATATATCTTGAGGCCGCATTGGCAATCCAGTAACAGTCATGAATCCAGGTTCCTGGAACACCAGTCCCTTCTTAGTGTAATGTTTTTCTATCGTAGGCAAAAAAATTGCAAGCCCCATGAAATAATTGTCTAATATTATGGCACTGAATCGCTTATTGCTTATTGCAGCTTCAATTTCTTTTTGGATTTTGTCCCCCAATACCCTTTTTTTAAAAGTTAGCGCGTCAAATATGGTTCCTGAGTACGCATGACCTTTCTTGCCAGCCATGCTCAGAATATAGGGATGATTTGGAATGAATACGTCGCCATCAAATTTTGATATCATATCAACAAGCTGATGTCCCATTTGTGCATCGTGTTTTGTCGGTATTAAATTAGCTGGGAAATACAAGAGCAAAGCAAACTGAACAAAAAGCAGGCAAGTCAAAGCTATTTTAGACATGCTTGTGCTGGTCTTCTCAATAAAGTCGACTGTCAATCCAATAAGTATGGCGATGGATGCATAGGCAGGTAACAATACGTTATTGTACCCGCCGATATCTATCCTTGAGATGTATGCTCCTGTCATCATCCCAACTGTCGCTAAAAAGTAAATGTTTGATGGCAGATTTCCTCGATTTTTGTAAAAATAGTATATAATTAGAACACACGCAATAGGCAGTAGCATGAAAATGTCTTGCGTCCAAAAATCAATCAATCTGTTCTTCAAAACAGCGTGCCTCCCGGCCGAAAGAAAGTAATAGAAAAACCAGTCTTTATTGAAAAGATAGATTAACAATGTTCCTGCCCCGGCAAGTGCTCCATATGAACTTATGAAAAAAACAGAACGTTTCCGGTTGGCAATAATGGCGTATAGAATTAATGGCAATGAAATGACAGCAGTTGTCTGCTTTGTCAGGAATGACAGCGCAATGAATATTCCGGCAAGTACTTGTGATTTCCAGTTGCCTGTTTTTAAGAAATACAATCCGAGCAGCAGAAAGAATAGAAACAGTGAGTCCACACGTCCAATATCATACCACGCGCCGCCAATCTTGAACATAGCAGCAAACATTCCTGCAGCTACGATTCCTGGAAAATTGTTTTTTGTTTCTCGTTTTACAATCAAAAAAATAAGAATAAGACAGCCGAGAGATGACACGAATGATAATAAACGAAGTGGCAGGAAGGTGGCGCCAATAATTTTTGCAATATATGCGGCAAAGTAAAAGTACAAAGGCGTATATGCCGTAGTTATGTATTCTAAGGACGGATTAACGTAATATGGTTCACCAGCAATTATTCTTTGCACTTGCACAAGAGATTGTCCTTCAGCTGCTTCAAGCTGAAATGGATATGATATGCGCGATAAAGCCACAAAAATGTAGACGATGACAAAGAAAATAGCCGTGGCAATCAAGAGCAATTTAGAGAACTTAAGGGCCAAATCTGTATTTTTCATATTCTTTCAGTGATCTTATTCTTTGCAAATATTTCTTCAACATGTTCGTGTTTCTTGTTCGCAAAATACCACTTTATTGTCTTGTGGAGGCCTTCCTTGAAGCTTACTTGCTGCCAGTTACCAAGTATTTGTTTCGAGCGTGAGTTGTCAGCTATTCTATTTAGCGGGCCAGTCGGCATGTGTGGCAGGGTTTTGATTGTTGGCGAATAATCAGAATAATAATTGTTCTTGACGTGTTCAATTATCATTTTTACCGCATCAAGCACGCGTATTCGTTCAGTTGTTCCCAGATTAACTGCGCTCGAATCATCAATTTTCTCCGCAGCAAGAATCGTTCCACGCACAATATCTCCGACGTATGTCCAGTTGCGCAATTGTTCTCCCGTACCCCACACTTCGAATGGATCTTTTTTGGTAAATGCACGTGCAATCATTGTCATGATTGCGTGATTTTCAACTCCTCGTTCTCCATAAACTGTAAAAAATCTGCACGATGCCGATTTTAGTCCATGTTCCTTGTGGTAAGCCTTCAATGTCAATTCAGCCATCAACTTGGCCCATCCGTATGTGTTGTCTGCGTCATATGGTGGCCCGACATCTTCTTCTTTAAGGTAAATTTCCTTGCTTAGGTCTTGCTGTTTGTAATTTGGATATACGCATCCTGTGGATGCAAACACTACTTTTTCAACACTTGATTGTGCTGCTTCTTCAAAGACGTGGCTGTCCAGTCTGAAATTAGTTGCACACGCAACTTGGTGTAAATCAACATATCCTCTTCCGCCGTGGTTTGCAGCGAGGTGGAATACAATATCAATGTCTTTCATTGCTTCTTTGGCAACATTGTGGTGAAGCAGATTTGCGTTTTTGAATTCAACCACGCCTTTGTCTAAATGTGTTTGAATGTTGTGAAGTTTGCCGCTTGACAGGTCATCTACTATTCTTACTTTTGCTCCAAGTGCAACTAGTGAATCAACAAGGTGCGAGCCTATGAATGAAGCTCCTCCTGTCACAAGCACTCGTTTAGCTGTCCAATTCACCTTTTCCACCCCCTTCAAAGGACACTATGGATACCTTATATAAAATTTTGTATGCTTATGTTCTTAATCGCTGTCAGTTATTCACGGTAAAATTAGTGTATGGAACAAACAGCCCTTTCTGCGTGCTGGAATCAAATATCCAATAGTAATACGTTCTATCAGGAAAATCTTTAATTAAATCAGTATTTTTATCGCCAAGATCATAAACGTATAATACCGATTGATTGAAATAAATGCTATTTCTGATTAAATCAGGTGGATTCATGTTGCCTGATCCAGTTTTCAAAAAGACAATCGCGTTTGTAAGATTTCCTTTTTTTGCAAGGTCAAAGATTTCAGTCCTTTCGATGACCATTGGTCCATATATTGAAATTTGGTAATAAAAAAAGCCAATGTTAAAAATCAAGAAAATCGCAATAATTCCAGCAATTACTTTCTTTTTTTTAAAAGAATTAACGCCCAACGCAGTTATAAGAATGAGAGCAGAAAATGATTCGTACCAAAAACGTGGACCATATTGATTTCCGGCTGATACGAGGTCAACAAAGTATCCGCCTATAAGAAAAGCAGGAATGAGCAAAAGAATTTTTTCTTTGGTGGTCTTTCGTCTTTTGAAAATATAAAAAAATACAAAAATCATAACAATTGGCATCCATAAATTCAACAGTTCGATTCTAGAAATTGTAATTTCTAAAGCTTTAGATATGCCGAATGGACACTTTGAAGACAATGGTATTACGCAAGGGTACAACTTTTTTTCTGGATCAAGGAAAGGAGAGCCTGTGCGATGGTCATTGTACCACAAATAAAAAGTCAGGAAAAACGAAAAAACGATGATTGGAATCATACAATTCTTAAAAAATATTTTCACGTTTTTGCTTTTAATAAAAAAGTAAATCAAGTAAACTCCCAGTGGCACTATAACGACCGTTGCGGTAAATGGCCTTGCTAGAAAGGCAAATCCACTTGCCAGGCCCATCATTAAATAATTGGATTTTTTATTGGGGTTATCGAGGCAATTCATGTAAAAGTAAACAAATAATGTGACAAAAAGAAGCGCTGTTGGATGTGTGAAATATGATGCGGAATTGAAAATGAAAAATGGGTTGAAAAGAGTTATTGTAATTGAAATAATTGCAACACGCTTGGAAAAATGTTTTACGGCAATCAAAAAAACGAGTAATAAAGTTAAAGTTCCAAATATTGGGTTTACTAACCATGGCGCATTAAACAGCATTCCGATCGACAAGAAAAGAGGCCATCCCGCAGGAAATACTCCATAAGCTCTTCCATTTTCAATCATCAGGTGAAATGCTTTGAAAAATTCGCTGTGGTTTGGTGCGGGAACAGTAAGTTTTCCATTCGCGAACATCTGCGCTGTCAAATATTGTATGTGTTCATCCGCAGAATTTTGAAAATTGCGGAGTGTTATTTGGCTCGTATACAGGATTAGTAAAAAGTTAATCAGCATCACAGAAGCAAGAATTACATGTTTGCGACCAATTTTTTTATAATTCCACATTCAAATGTAGCCCCTTTTTCTACTGAATTATTGATTTTGCAGCACTTCTTAAACATTTCTCTTTGCAAATATCTCGTCTGCACAAGATTTAAAAAAGGGAAAACTTTCCTCTGTGATGGGATGGTATTTTCAAAGGGTTTAAGTCTTAAAAATTTATACGAGTTTGACTTGTGTGGCTATACGATCATTAGAAATTTTCTTACGAATAAGCAGGTCAGGCACATTAACGCTATCCTTG
Source organism: uncultured Methanosarcinales archaeon (assembly GCA_964637115.1). Taxonomy (GTDB): domain Archaea; phylum Nanobdellota; class Nanobdellia; order Woesearchaeales; family ARS49; genus CABMGU01. The sequence goes on along the minus strand of CAZWVL010000006.1, from coordinate 13,071 downwards.
ACAAGGCTCACGAGGGAGAGTTTATTGTTAAGTTCGAGTTTCTCCATCTCGATCTCATATTTATGGACCTTTTGTCTGATCCGCGCGTGTTGGCGGTTTGTGAGCAACTGATGGGAAAATGGTTCCGATTTGACCACGCATTCGGATATCAGCAAATACGCCCATTTATTGGTAAGGCCAAGATTGAAAATTTGCATGGTGGTCTGATGGCTGAACAGGGAGGTTTTCAGTACTTTTGGTATGGCAACAGGCCTTATTGTGGTCAGGTTCAATTTGGCTTTGTAATGCATCCGGTGAAGAAAGGAGACGGTGGGCTTATTTTTGTTCCTGGAAGCCATAAGCAGAATATTCCTCTTACAGGAATTGATGTCTATTACAAAATTCTTAAAGGTGACCTGGAGGAATGGTGGGTGCATAATCCTGTCTTGAATGCTGGCGATCTTGTGATTTTCAACGAAGCGGTAATTCATGGTACTAAATTATGGAAAAGCGACCATCCCAGAAGAATTTTGTATTACAAATATTGTCCTGGTTATATGGCTTGGGCGGATTATTCTCAAACGCAGAAATATGTCGTGCTGGCGCGGAACAATCTAGAAAGGAGAATTATGCGCGGCCCCTACGTGGGAAGATACAAGCCCCGCAAGCCCAGATGGGAGGATGAATATCGGACACCCACTGTTTTTGATGTCAAGTCGTCTGTCAGAGAAAAGATTATGCGTGCCGCTAAAAAAGCTAACGCCCAAAAACTTGTTAAGCTGTTTTATAAAAAATTTGGCTAAATGTCTCTGATGAAACCTTTTGTGAAATTGTAAAAGAACAAGTTTATTTGACCAAATTCGCCCCTTTCAAACAACTATTATTCAACGGCCCTTCCAATCCATTGCATATTTCCCGCACCGTTGAATTATCTGTTGCCTGGAACGAAACGCTTCTTCCTATTTCTTGATAGCAACCTTCTTGCAGTCTGTTTTCAACAATAGAACAGAATTCTGCTGCCCGTGTAATGTCCAGTTGATCAAAATTCAGAATATTGTCAACTGCTCCATTTATGCACTGAAAAACGTAATTTTCAGGGAATTGTTCGCATATTTCCCACGAATTTTCAATGAAATCTTCTGGTTTCCAGTTTTTAATAACTATCGCGTGCCATTTGGGGCTTGTAAGCGTTAATCCCAAACCTTGTACGCATATGTCTATGAAGTTTTGCGGTGCTTGCAGGCACGCCCGAGATGCATTGCTTACGTCATAATCAAAAAATCTCATAAGCCACGGTGCTTGGTTGTAAAAGCATTCGTATTGGTATTTTTCCTGCATTTGTGTGCACGGGACAAGAGCATCTGTTGTTGATACGTATCCTTTGCGTGCTTGATTTCTCATTATTGCGTTTGTGTTTTCCATAAATGCTCCCTGCCAGCAGCCGTCTTGTGCAAAGTGTGTTTCAAGTTCGTCGCAGACTGCAAGTGTTTCGTTTAAATCGTATGCTTTTGCCATCATTATTCCGTGGCCTGCTCCGTGATAGCATCTGTATTTGTAGTGCACTGAATATGTGCTGTTGATTTGGTCGCAGATTAGTGAGATTGCTCCTTCTCCTGTGCTCGTATTGCTTAGTACGTATTCGAAGAATCCGTGCTGGCATCCGTAGTCAAAATCAGTGTCGCACTCGAAAAAGTATTCTGGTGTTATGCCTAGTTTTTCAGCAGTGGTTCTTCCAATTGCGTGCGCTAGGTCATGGTCGTCCAATGATAAGCTGACGTTTCCCTGTTGCTGTAAGGCTTCTAAATGTTGCAAGGCTCTTTGCGGACCGTATTCGATTGTTATCTCATTCAACGAATTCTTGACGCATTTTAAATCATATTTGCTGCACGAAGTATTGATTTGGTTCGTAGTATGAAAATCAGATGGCTGAACAAGCAGTGCTGTTATCTCAGGCGTTTTTTCTTTCCTTTGAAATATTTTCAACAGGTCCGTCAAAAACCCTTTAAGTTCAGAAAAGAATCCTGCAGTATGTTCTTTTCCTACAATTATCGTGCCTGTTGTCTGCGGGTTTAGATGGTCGTGGAACTGCCATTCTCCTATATTTTCAAATGTGAATTCCCAGCGTTCGCCTGGCTTTATAGGCATTTTCGGGTCAAATTCTGAATATTCTTCGTGTGTTGGGTGCATATTGGAGGCTGGCCAATGGGTTTCTTTTCCCTTGTTTTCGAATACAACCATTGTTCCAGGCGCAATCTCAATTTCAGTTGGAATGAAGCCTTCATCTGTCAGGTGTATGCTGCTTTCAAGGTGCGCGTTTGCTATAGGAAGAAAGCATATGAGCAATATGATGGGTATCAGTTTCATTCTAAATAAAAGTTTTGATGATGTTTTATAAACATTTTGTGCTCTTCACTATTCCAGCACACAAAACATTTTTAAACTGTGATATCGTTTTGTGGATAAAAGTGGGTTGATAAAAATTGATAGGGATTATGTTTGAAGCATTGTGTAATGAATAGCTGAAAGCATATTCTTTGTTAGCAGGAAAGTACAGTGGAAAAAGAAAGGATTGTGGGGATTATTGCCATTGTATTCGCTTTGTTAGTTCTCAGTGTGTCTGTTGTGTCTGCTCAATCTTCAAATCATTTGGATGACGGGCTTGTTTCAAGATTTTTCAGTTGGTTTGCAGGTCTTTTCCAGTCGTCTAGAATTACTGGGGCGCAGGTGATTGAACCTCCAACATTTGGTCTTATGCAAACTCCTACTCCTGCTGCTACCTCAACTCCTACAAGCACGCCTACTTCCACTTCCGCTCCTACTTCAACTCCTACAAGCACGCCTACTTCCACTTCCGCTCCTACTTCAACTCCTACAAGCACGCCTACTTCTACTGCCGCTCCTACTTCAACTCCGACCTCAACGCCTACAAGGACTCCTACTTCTACTCCTACGAGTGCTCCAACTTCGACTGCTACTCCTACTTCAACGCCGACTTCAACACCAACGTCTACTCCTACTTCAACGCCTACAAGGACTCCGACGTCAACACCCACTTCAACTCCGACGAGTACTCCTACTTCAACACCTACTGCCACTCCGACGTCCACTGCAACTCCGACAGCAACACCTACAGGTACTCCGGCTACAGGAACAATTATAATCAAAAAAAATGGGGTCTCAGCACCGCTCTTGCCGGCATTCGGTTTGGCGCAAGCTCTGGCAGAGTTCCAGTACCACAGTGAACAATTAGGCGATTTCACTTTGTTTGAGGTCGACCCAAACGAATTGGCAGGCGGCAATATCAAGCCCGACAAGAAAGTTTTCTCTCAGCTCAGTCCAGGCGAGTACAATGTAGATGAACTCGGACCGCTGGACGGGGCTGCGCAGGTAATAGATGATTGGGATGGATGGGAGTTGTTCCAAATTAAATGCACTGAGGACAAGGTGGCCGACTCCATATTCCCCGGCGCAGACTATCCAGACACGGCAAAAGTATACCTCAATCTTGAGGAAGACGAGACCATTGAATGCGAGTATTTTGACGATCAGGGTGCAATCATCGCCGCGAAGGGCACTGATCCGGGTGGAATCCTGGCAATCTTTGAGTTTGACACAGATATCCTGCCGCCAGATGTCGTTTCGGGCACTGGAGTGATAGCTGACAACGGTCAGCAGCTAATGCACGACGAGGGAGCAGGCAGGTTTGTCAAGCCAAGCGGAAGCCCCTACCATGTCGATGAGTTTATTCCGCTTCCAACCCAGTTCCTTCTCACGCATATATTCTGCGATGACGGAGACAGCTTTGGAGATGCAGTGCAAGGTGTAGCAACATACAACGTGCAGCCAGGAGAAGTGGTGGAGTGCGACTTTGAGAACATCAGGCTTCCTGACGTAAGAATTATCAAGAACAGCATTCCAGATAACCCGCAGGATTTTAAATTCGTCGGGAAATCACAATCAGGGCCAGGAGTGCTCATACAAGGTGTTGCTACCTTCCCAGAGCTCGGGCTGGGAGAAATTGTCAGCTCTCTCCTCGAAACGATCTTGGGAGGTTCTTTCGCAGGGCCGCTGACATTCTTCACGCTCGACGACGATAATGATGGAACGCTGTCAAACAGCAAAAAAACAACGGTGTTGCCGGGCACATTTGAAGTAACAGAAGAAGTGCCGCCAGGATGGGTGCTCACAGACATTAACTGCGAAATTGGCAATCTTTTGCCGTCTTTCATACCTTTTGACGATCCGTTCTACCCGCCGGCATTGGCAGGAGTGTTCCATCCAACGGCATTTGGAGTTGGAACGCCAAGAATCATCGAAGACATCAGCAACAACAAAGTTACACTGCTGGTGCTTCCAGGCGAACTTATAGAATGTACGTTCACAGACCAGCCGATAGCAGATTCAGCAAAAATCACAATCATCAAAAACTTGATCCCTGACGGTTCGCAGGACTTTGAATTCACAGGGGACTTGGACTCGGACTTCCTTGATGGCCAGGGTTTTGTGCTTGACGATGACGGCAATGATGAAAACGAGCATTCCTCCTTGGAGACTTTCTTCAGGGTGCCCGGCGCATACAGCGTCAGGGAGGAGCAGCCAGCTGGCTTTGATCTTGTAGACATAGATTGCCAAGATCCTGACGGCCAAACGGAAATTCAGTTGGGCGCGGGCGAAGCATTCATTGACCTTGACGCTGGTGAGCACGTCATCTGCGTCTTCACAAACAAGCCAGCGCCAGCCCAGCAGCCTCCAGCAGGCATAACCATAATCAAGGAAACCATTCCAGATGGCCCGCAGGATTTCAACTATACGGGAGACCTCGGCAGCTTCCAGCTTGACGACGATGCAGACCCGGCACTGCCAGAAAACAGGACCTTTGTGGGCTTGAGCCCTGGCACGTTCAACGTGACAGAAATATACATTAATGGCTGGAACCTGACAAGACTCAGATGCCAAGACCCTGACGGAGGAACGATTGCAAACATTTCAAGCAGGACAGCGCTTATAGATCTCGACGCTGGCGAACACGTAAACTGCACCTACACAAACGAACCGAACCAAAGCATAACCATAATCAAGGAAGTCACTGGATCAAACGACCCTGCAGCTTTCAACTATACCGGAGGGCTGGGAACTTTCAATCTGACAGAAAGCGGGCACATAACATTCCCAAGACCGCCGGGAAGCTATGCAGTCACAGAAGGACTTTTCGCAGGCTACAACCTTACTGGGCTGTCATGCAGCGATCCTGATACTGGCACAATCGTCAGCTTGGGAACCAGAACAGCGACAATAGATCTCGACATAGGCGAGCACATAAACTGCACGTACACAAACACGCCGTTCGGCCAAAACATTACGATAATCAAGGACACCGTGCCACAATCAGCGCAGGACTTCAACTTCACAGGTCTTGGCAACTTCCAGCTCGATGATGATGCAGATGGAACGCTGCCAAACACAATGACGTTCACTGTCGGACCAGGCTCATACGTTGTCAGCGAGGACTTGATGGGAGAATACAATCTCATTGATTTGGAATGCCTGGATCCGGATGGAGGAACGCTTACTAGCGCTGTAGCCCAGACGGCAGTCATAGACTTGGACCCTGGAGAAAGCATCACCTGCACGTACACAAACGAGCCAACACAATCCATAACCATAATCAAAGACACAAGACCAAACTCTGCGCAGGACTTCAGTTTCACAGGAGGCCTGGGAACATTCTCGCTTGACGACGACACAGATCCTACACTGCCGGAATTCACGGAGTTCAAGGTTGTGCCAGGCACTTATACAGTAACGGAAGGCTTAGTTGCGGGATACAGTTTGATTAACCTAACCTGCACAGACCTTGACGGCGGCACTACAGTAAACATAGGCAATAGGGAGGCAACCATTGACCTTGATAGAGGTGAGGAAATCACCTGCACGTACACGAACAAGGATAACACAGTTGCTGTGGCAGCAGCAAACATAACGATAATCAAGAATACAGTTCCAAACAGCGCGCAGGACTTCAACTACACAGGAGATCTCGGCAGCTTCTCGCTTGACGACGACACAGACCCTGCACTGGCAGAAAACATATCTTTCAGCAACTTGACAGACGGCACATATGTTGTTGAAGAAGCAGATGTTAAGGGCTACGAACTGACAGACATAACTTGCTTGGACCCAGACGGGGGAACAGCAGTCGACACCGTAAACGGACTTGCCGTTATCGACCTCGACATCGGTGAAAGCATAGTCTGCACGTATACAAACGAACAGGTGCAAACTGTAACAATAATCAAGGACACGATACCAAACGGCCCGCAGGACTTCAACTTCACGGGCAACCTCAGTCCAGACTTCACATTGGATGATGACAGCGATCCTGCATTCCCAGACAGCGTTACTTTCCAGAAAGATCCAGGAATATATGACATAGCAGAACGTCCAGCATTTGGCTTCAACCTGCTGAGCATTACCTGCACAGACCCGGACAGCGGCACCGTTACAAATCTTGCTTCCAGGAAAGCCACCATAGATCTGGACCCAGGAGAAGACATAGTCTGCAAATTCACGAACAGAAACAACACGGTTCCAGCTGCTCCAGCCAACAGCATAACAATCGTCAAGGACACCGTTCCACAATCAGCGCAGGACTTCATCTATATAAGTGACCTCGGCAGTTTCACGCTTGATGACGATTCTGATCCAACATTATCAGAGAACATAACATTCACAGGCCTGTCGCCAGGCACTTTCAATTTCGTTGAGGTGGTGGTGTCAGGATTCCAGTTGAATAATATAATTTGCTCGGACCCAGATTCAGGCACCGCAGTAAACGCAGCAAATGGAACTGCCATAGTGGATCTTGACGCGGGCGAGGCAATCACCTGCACCTACACCAACATCCCTCAGCAGAAAATAACCATAATCAAGAACGTCGTGCCAAAGACGCCACAGATCTTCACCTATACTGGAAATCTGGGAAGCTTCTCGCTGGACAATGACGCGGGCACTACAATACCAAACGAAATATCATTCTTCGTTGCACCAGGCACTTACATGATAAAAGAGGACGCGATTCCAGGCTTTAACCTCACTGACCTAAGATGCCTCAGCCCGGCATTCACAGTAAACTTCACAGAACGAAACGTAACAGTAGACCTCGGAATAGGAGAGAACGTCACCTGCATATTCAACAACCAGCCGCTGCAAAGCATAACCATAATCAAGGACACCGTGCCTGATGGCCAGCCAGGAGTAATATTCCTCGGGCCGCTTGATACTTTCGCGCTTGACGATGATGCGAGCACAACACTGCCAAACAACAAAAACATCAGCCTGGCTCCAGGACAATACAACGTCAGCGAAAGAGTTCCAACGGCGCTGAATCTTACAAACATAAACTGCATAGACGCGGATGCAGGAACAACAGTGAACGTCACCGAACAAGTGGCGCATATAGACCTTGACGCCGGAGAACACGTCACCTGCACTTTCGTCAACAAGCGCTCAGGCAACATCAGCATCATCAAGGACGCGGTATCAGACAACCCCCAGGACTTCAATTTCACTGGAAGCTTTGGCACTTTCCTTCTTGATGACGACAGCAGTGCAATACTTAGAAACAACAGGACATTCACCGGCGTCGCGCCGGGCAATTACAATATTATAGAGCAGGCAGGCGCAGGCTTCAACCTCACAAATATCGACTGCAGTGATCCCGATGATGGAACAACAGTCAACCTGAGCAACAGAACCGCAGTCATAGATCTGGACTCAAACGAGAGCGTGCAATGCCTGTTCACCAACACATTTGGGGTATGCATACCGGAAAAAATTATTCAAATCCTGGCATTCAGCAGCAACGTCACAGGAGTCACGCAGCCAAGAGTATTCGCTGGAAACACGGAAATCTTCATTGGGCTGGACGGCAAGTTCCACATACCGCTTACTTTCGCAAACGGAACATTTATCACAGATTCCACAAACTTCCAGACACTGCCGCAGGGAGTGCTCGTAACCTCCAGAAATGGAGACGGAACATTGCAAGAAGGAGTGCAGCTTACCTGCCCGAGCGGAAACTGCTCAAGCAGCTTTGTCACGTACACCTACAAGGCAGAATACACTCCAGCAAACATAACTTCTGTAAATAACATTGACTATGAGCAGCAGGGAGACGGCATTGCACAAGCAGGAAATCCAGAGCAAGATGAGTTCACGGTTGCAAACGACATCATCAATTCAACATCAACAGTCGGAATAAAAATCTGTTCTAACGGGAAAAACAACAACTTCTGCGCGCACACGCAAGGAGGCTGGGGATCAGAGTGCTCTGGCAACAATCCAGGATGTTTGCGCGATAACAATTTCGCAGCAGTATATCCGAACGGCATCACCATCGGCAGCTTACGAAAGCTCAAGTTCACTTCCTCACTGGCAGTCCAGAACTACCTGCCGGCTGGTGGAACTCCAGCATCATTAGCCAACAACTATACAAACCCGATCGCAACAGAAGCAGGAGTGTTTGGAGGCCAGGTGCTCGCGCTGCGCATCAGCGTGGACTTCAGCGATGCAGGCGTTACCAATACAGGACTTGGCGGCACGCTCGCAGTAAGCGCAGGGCCGTTTGCAGGGCTGACAGTCAGGCAACTGTTGGCAATAGGCGAACAAGTGTTAGGAGGCAACTTGACCGCGTTAGTCACATTCAGCGCGTCAATCTCAGATCTCAACAACGCTCTCACAATGCAGAATGAAGGTTTCACTGGCTGCCCTGGCATGGAGTGCCCAACAGACTTGCAAGACTTCCACAAGGTAACATTTGTCAACGACTGTCCTGGTGCTACTCCACCACCGCCACCTCCTCCTCCGCCGCCACCTCAAGCAGAGTTTTGCGCGTTCACGCAAGGAGGATGGGGAACAAGATGCTCAGGCAACAATCCAGGATGCCTGCGCGATAACAATTTCGCAGCAGTATACCCAAGCGGTCTTACCATAGGAGGCAATAAAACACTGAAGTTCACGTCCTCGCTGGCAGTGCAGAATTACCTGCCGGCAAAGAGCACGCCCGCTGTGCTCACTAACAGTTACATCAATCCATTGTCGACAGAATCAGGAGTGCTTGGCGGACAAGTGCTCGCGTTACGCATAAATGTAAATTTCAGCGATGCAGGCATCACAGATCCTGGACTTGGCGGCACGATTGCCATGAACGCAGGTCCATTTGCAGGGCTGACAGTCAGGCAACTGTTGGCGATAGGCGAACAAGTATTGGGAGGAAACCTCTCGGCGCTCACACCTTTCAGCGCATCAGTCTCAGCACTCAATGATGCGCTGACAGCACAGAACGAAGGATTCACAGACTGCCCAAGCAGCAGCCCAGACCAATGTCCGGCAGTAAAAGGACCTGTAGATCATCAAGGATGTCCATTGGCTAACGAAGCAAACGCCATACTAAGCGTAGTAGATTACAAGAAAACAGGCATTTGCGGGTATGATAACGGTGTTGCGCGGAAAATGTGCGACCTGCCGATCACAGGAGCAACAATCAAATTATTCAACCGTGAAGATGCCAACTTCAAGCTAGCCTTCAACGGCTCAAGACCCGCAAAGAACCTCCTGGACGACATCTTCCTCGCGGACATAGGAAAAATCGGCCAAGGTTCAACAGACCAAATAGGAATGGCTGTCACCGGCGATCTATTTGCAGGTAAACTATTAGCAATTCTGAAGTACGTTGACCCGGTCAAGGGCAGCACGATTTACACTGGCAAGTTCATAAACTTCCTCAAGAGGCACGAGCTCCATCATCCAGGAGACGAGGACGAAGATGATGACGATGCAATCGACATTTCCGGCAAAGCGTTGAGCACTTACCTCGACAAGAACCTTAGAGTATTCAGAGTCATCGAAAAGAACGGGCAGCAAAAGTATCTCGGCGGTCAAATGACTGTAATCCTCGGATCACAGCTCAACGTGTACCACCCAGAATACACTGTATGGGCAGGCACAGAAGAGCTCTACCCGTTCATCTTCCAAAGTCAGGATAGCTGGCAGGTAAACGTGTGCTTGTACGTGCCGCAAGGCTACCAGATAGCAGGCATAGAGGATGATGAAGGCAACTTGATCAACGCTGCAACATGCGTGCAAAGCTTCGTTACCAATGAGTCAAGAATATTCCTCTTCAGGTTTGTAGAAACAGGAAGCCCTGAGCCTGATTTCTCATTCACGTTGGAAGCCACGCACAACGAAAAGACGCAAACAATAGAAGTTCCAATACCAGGAATCCGCATGGCTACAGAAGAGATTGTCGAAGCAGACGTGAACGAGCGCGTAGAATACATCAAGGCAGAACTGCAATCAGCTCCAAGAGAAGTCATTATTCAGCGGCCGGTGGAAGCTGCACAGTTTGAGCCTCCAGAACAACTAATAGAGGCACAACTTCCACAGCCAGCCCCTGTCTTTGGCAAACTTGCCTTGGCAGCACTCATAATGCTGGTTGTCATCGGATGCGTGTTTGTATTGCTAAAACGCAAAAAGTAATTTCTTGTATCTTTAGCTTTCACTGTGTGATGGCGACGAATCTTTATAAATGCAAATGACGGTTTTACAGTGTAATTCAAAGGAGGGGGTAGTTTAGAGAGTATTTGCAGTTTTTTGGCATAGCGCTGTGCTATAGCTGAAAGCCCGTCCTTCAGTAAAGGGAACTACAAGTGGGTACAGTGGAAAAAGAGAAGACTGTAGGAGCAATTGCTATAGTGTTTACTTTATTAGTTCTCAGTATTTCTGTCGTGTCTGCTGAACAGTCATCTCCATTGGAAGATGGGTTTTTGTACAGGTTTATCTCGAGTGTTTCAAGTTTCTTCAAAACTTCTTTTGGAATTACCGGAGCCCAGGTTAGCGGACAGGTTGCAAGTCCGCCAACGTTTGGGTTAATGCAAACTCCAACGCCTACTTCAACTCCTACTTCTACTCCTACTTCAGTTAGTCCTCCTCCACCTCCTCCGCCGCCTCCTCCGCCCCCGCCACCTACAAGTACTCCTACTTCAACGCCTACTTCTACTCCGACAAGCACTCCTACTTCAACGCCCACTTCAACTCCAACTTCTACGCCCACTGGCACTCCTACCTCGACTCCAACACCAGGCATTCCTCCGCCTCCACCTCCGCCTCCTCCACCACCCCCTCCACCTCCTCCACCGCCACCTCCGCCTACGGTAGGTGGCGATCCGCATCGTCATGGGTGTTGCTGTCGAACTTGTGATGGCAAAAACATTAAAACCGCAAACGGTCTGCTGGATGGTCCGCCAGAGAATGAATGTAAAAATTGGGCAGTTCAAAACTGTGGCGCGAATCCTTCAAAGGTTGGTTATGCTGATTATGAATGTTATTGCGATCCTTGTGAAACGCCAACACCAGATGGAGGAGGCCGTCGATGCTGTACTGTTTGCATGCTTAATGGCGAAACCGTAGAGGTTCTTGAGGAGAATACTGAATGCGGAAGCAATCCTCCGTGCGATCCTCCTAAAGAAGCAGGCGAGTTTAATGTCAACGATCCAAAATGCAAAGTCAAGAAAAAGGAGTGTTGCGTATGTAAGGAAAAGCAGCCACCAGATTGGCCTCCGGATCAGCCATTCACTCCCAAAAAATTTGCCGTTAAGGACGGCTGCACTGATGGTATGGAAAGCCAGGACTGCTACAAAGTTAAGTGTCCAAATTTCTTTGGTGGGGCGGTTGGGGATAAGTTCATAACGAAATGTGTGCCAAACGACGATCCGGAGTGTCAGGAAGAACCTGGCGGAGGTCCTCCGCCTGAAAAGAAGAAATGTTGTGTGATGCCCAGGCCTGCAAAATGTGTTCAAGACGGTGTTGATGCTGCGCTTGATTTCAAGAGAGAACAGGAGGAAAGTGCGAGCGACCGCGATCTTGCCCTTAAAGTCTTGCCTGATTTCAAAATGTTTGTTGAGCAAAAGTGTGCAGGTCAGGAAGATGTTATGTCTTGCGTTTCAAAATGTAATTCTGCAGATCTTGGTTGTTTGCAGAAGTGTCGCGAATTAATACCGGCTGCTGGAGGAATTCTTGGACAACCTCCAACGAGTCCTTTTGCACAATCTGCTGGCTCTGAATCCATGCCGCAAAGTGGTGCTGCTGGTCAGCCTGGTGGAAAAACTGGTACTAGTGCTCAGTCTGGTAGTGCTTATCAGAGTGGTACTGGTCCTGGTACTGGTTATATTCCTGGTAGTGCTTATCAGAGTGGTACTGGTCCTGGCACTGGCAATATTCAGGGTAGTGTGTATCAGCAGGCGAGTCAGGTTCCTGGTCATCAGTTGCCTGGTAGTGCTTACCAGAGTGGTACTGGTCCTGGTACTGGGTATTTGCCGGGTAGTGCTTATCAGCAGGGTGCTCCTCAGCAGATTGGTCAGGGTGCTCCTGGTGTTCCGAGTCAGCCTGGTATGTATCAGCAGGAGGCTCCTCAGCAGATTGGTGTTCCTCAGCCTGGTGTTCCAAGTCAGCCGGGTATGTATCAAATTGGTGCTCCTCAACAAATTGGTCAGGGTTCTGGTGGTCCGAGTCAGCCTGGTATGTATCAAATTGGTGCTCCTCAACAAATTGGTCAGGGTGGTGTTTTCCAGCAGGGTGCTCCTCAGCAGATTGGTCAGGGTGCATTGCCTGGGCAACAACCTCGGCAAGATGGTCAGGACGCTGGAGCAGGTGGAGAACAACCGCCGCAAGATCAACCCGGCGAAGAAGGCGAGCAAAAGCCTTATGTAATTTCAGGAGCCGCTACTCCGTGCGAACAAAAAGCACAGGAAGAATCGGCCAGAACTGGAAAAGACCTTAGAGAGACAATTCCTAAACATTGCCGTGGAGAAATAGTGGACGAAAAAGATTGTGGTGGTCAACCTCCGCAGTCTGGTCAGCAGGGTCAATCCTCTCAGCAAGCATTTGGTGCTGGTGGTCAGGGTGGTGTTTTCCAGCAGGGTGCTCCTCAACAGATTGGTCAGGGTTCTGGTAGTCCGAGTCAGCCGGGTATGTATCAGATTGGTGCTCCTCAACAAATTGGTCAGGGTGGTGTTTTCCAGCAGGGTGCTCCTCAAC
>CAZWVL010000005.1:0-95359 GCA_964637115.1 uncultured Methanosarcinales archaeon | reverse complement strand
TCGTGAAATTCCCTAATTTTGGAAACCAATCTATTGTTTTACACAGACTCATATATGCATCCTTCACGGATAGCATACCAGAATTAATTTCTTCAGCAAGCTGCCTTGCCGCCAAAACTTCACAAAAGGATGGATGAGAGAACTGCGCCGACGAACCTAGAATCGGACCAACTTCGGTTAAAAGACTGTCAAGCTGAGTCATTTTGGCTTATACACCTCGCAATCAAAGAATTGCACACCTTTACCTTCAAGATGGCGAAACAAATTCAGACCGGAGTCTTGTTTGAAGTCTTTCGCCAAATCAATAAGGCAGGAGTGATATTCATCCCTCAAGTTTTCATTTCCAGCTTCTGAGATAATCCTATTGAAACGAGCAATTAGCGATGGCTCGAATCCATGCCTTTTAATGATTTTGAATATGCTTTCGAAATGATCACGGCATTGATCTTTGGCAGCGGACCATTTCGTGATGTCTGAATAATCCCAAATCAGCCTTTCAAGGAACCGATTGTTCAATAAACGCTCAGTCAAAACTTCCAGCGAAGCTTGCCCTCCAAGATAACCCAAAAACTTGACTATCGGTTCACAATCCCCATTGCGATCTATTTCTTGGTTAAGATTGTCTAAAAAAACATCTTCAGGAATCTCAACGCCGCATTTCACGAGTTGGTGTATGGTGCCCACTGCCGAATCGCGTGAATAATACTTTGAATCATCAGAAACATATCCACAATCAGACACAGACCCGCACCAACGAATATACTCCACCAGCTTTACTGCAACCTTCCGGCTCTTTGTCAACTGCAAGGCACGATGTGCGCCGTCGCACCGCAAATCAAGATACTGTCCATTTATCCCTCCATCACTGAATTTTCGCGCCAATTCAAACAAAGCGTCAAGAACTTGCTCTACGCGTTTCTGGCCATGCAGCACAGGATGTGTTCCAATGCTCCTTGTGCAAAGTGCAAAGTCGCTCAAGACGGCATTGTAAAACTTCATTTCTGAATAAGAGGAAGAACCATTAATTTGATCATAGCATAAAAAATAGCTCTCGCTTATTACATTAATGAATTCTTCCGCGGTTTTATCAGAAAGCATGGCTGCAATGTGTGCTAAAGTAGATCTCCATTCAGGCCGAACTGTCCTGTACTCTTCACCGAGCTCTTTGGGCTTTGTTGGCTCAATATAACTCCAAAAGTTGAGATACGCTTCTTTCATTGATAACTGCCCAGAAAAAATCTCGGCCATAAACTGCCTTGCAGCCAAAACTTCCTGAAAAGAAGGATGCGTAAACTGAGTAAAATTCCTGCCCTGAAGAATCGGCTCGACTTCCTTCAAGGCAGATTCAATAGCCATATTCACCCCTTCTTGGACAAATACCCAGAGATTGTCCAATTCTTATCCAAGACTTCCTCCATTTCTTTGCGACTGATTGTGCTCTTATTGTGAATAGTCATATAAGCAGCAACTCGCTGCAAAAAGCCCATCCATTCAGAAACAGTTTTTTCCCTCACACTGTTATACGACTCCCAATCACTCTTGCTTGCGGACAGATCAGGTTTTGGCATCATATCGGGCCTTTTTGGCAGCTTACTATCCCATAGAGCCGCTTTAATTCCCTCAATCAAAATCTCTCCTTCAGTCAAATTTCTATCAAGATTGCCCAATTTCTCCGATTTGTGATTATACAGGTCAGTGAGAAAATGCACGAGAAGATAATTGGTTTTCACGGCATCATCCTGCCTCATCAGGAATTCCTTGAAGGCATTGAAACGACCGGCTGAAGAGTCAGAAATCCTCGACAACAAATAGGCATCCATATTCCTAATCACGGCATTAGGATCGAGATGCAAGGTTACAAAACCAGAATTCTCATGCTCGTTAAAGCCAGAAAACCTTGAAGTTATAATGACCTTTTTATAATCTTTAAGTTCGTCTCTTGCAACCTGCAAGACTGCATCCCTGTAATGATGAATTTCATCAAGTGCGTCAATAATAAGAACAAATTTGTATTCATTCCTGAGACTGAGCGGAAGCGACTTAACACCCTCTGGCAGAGATTCGACCTTCCCATTAAGCACCCTTAGAATCGTGGACTTGTTTTCATCTTTATTGCCTCTCATATTGTTGTGAAGCTTGTCAGTAATGTCCCTGCCAGTCAAAAACACTGGAACATATTTTTCGGATACATATTTTTCATCAGAACTTAGCTTATCAACCAATTCTATGGCTGCTATTGATTTTCCCTGGCCAAAATTACCCAAAAATAAAGTTGGCTCAGTTGATTTTAAAACATCATCAAGCGAGACACGATATGATTCGTATTTATGATCAACTTTCTTGAAACCCAAAAGTTCAACCGGGACGATGGAGTTCTTTCCAGTTTTGATACCTTCGTCCAATGATGCCGCTCTTTGTCTGAGCGACACTTCTTCAGAGGCCTTTTTTATTTCTTCAACGAGATCGGGGTCGTTCAAATAGCAGGGCTTTTCGTTGAGATTTCCGAGCTTTGCATTCAGAACCCGCCCTCTTTCCGTAGGATCATTCTCAACCATAAGCCGCCTATCACGCTGACCAAAATAACGGAAATAAGCCTTGCTCGCATCAAAACAACCAGTTGAACCAACAACCAAAACCCTCCTGCCCATAGAAACCTTATTGACCGAATCATAAAATGAGGCAATGCGCTTAACCAAGTCAACTCTGTTTTCAGTTAAAACATTGCCATCATCATTCCTGGGGGCAAAAAGCAATTCCTTCCTACGTATCAACGCATCGGCAAGCTCTTCAGCTTCTTTAAGGGCCCTTTTACCGTCTATACCACTCGCCTCAGCTTTGGCAACCGCACTACCAATCCACTTTTCCCTATCTGATTCGTCCAACTTCGCAGGATGCAACTCCAACGGCCCATAATAATGAGACCTAAGAAATGGTGCAGGGATAAAACCATTTTCCAAGGTTAAAGAAATCAAATCCCTATAGATCTGGCGATCAACAATGTTCCCCATCCGCTCAATCTCATTTGAAATTTTATGTGAAAATGACTCCAAGTGCTTTTCCAAATTCTGGTTCCCATGCAGCATCAACGCGTGATGAATTGCGCGCGGCAAATCGCTCACAAAACAAAGAGAAAAATTACCTGGCTTTATCTCTCTGGAATGATCGCGAGCCTGCTCAAGGCCTCCTGGTATTTCCACTTCTACCTCGACGCCGTTTCTCTTAACCTTTTCCTTCCAACTGGTGCAAAGCATATCGCCAGACCAGCCAGTAATATTACCATCCTTGTTAGTGCCAGTATTACCATGACCCACCAAAGTGTATTCATGCAGAATTACCTCATTAGAACAAACAACAATCGGTTTGCCGTCTAGAGGAACTTGAGACAGAAGCTTCTCCAACTCTTTTCCGGAACTCTCAAAAAAAGGAATTAGTTCAGAAGCACGATAAATGCCCTTGTCCCTCGTTGGATAAAGATAAGCCTCACTAAACAAGAATTCCTTATATGCATCCACATTCAACTTTACCTGCCCAAAGACAGCATTGGCCACTGTAACCCACCCGAATAGTCGTGTATACTCCAGAATATATAAACCTTGCCGGCTAATTACGCAGTTTCAAGAACACGTTCGCCCACGGCCGGAGACGGCTGCTGGCCCTCATAAGAGCGCCTTTTTTTATAGGTCTGGGCTTCAACAAGCAAATCACCAACCATATGAATGTCCGTTTCCGAATGGCCAGGGAAACCAGAGTGACCTATTAATAGTTCAGAAGGAAAAGGAGCAACAGCCAAGGATTCCAATTTACTATATATTGAGTCGTGCTTGCCAAAAGGAACAATCACGCCTATACCACGTTTAGTCAGCAACTTTCCGCCAACAAGATCGCAAACATATTTAGAATCACCAACAACTTTTCCATCCTTCCGCACAAGTTCGATGTAAACCAAAGAAAATGGCTTCTGTTCCTTGGCAAGTTTGTACATTTCAAGTGTCAGGCCATCTTTCGGCCGCGGCTCAGACTGTTTTTCCTCCTTAGAAGAGGGAGCTATGCCTAGTAAAGCCAACAAATCAATCATTTTAACCAACCTTAGAAAGTTTTATTGCGGACTCTTCAAGATGTGAATCATACTTCGGAACAAATCCGCCAGCCCTTGCCAATATTACATAGGCATCAAAAAGTCCGCCATAGAGGTCAAGCATTTTGGGCAGATTTGCCGTTCCGGATCTCAACAAATCTTCGGCTATTTTATAACGCATATTTCTCATGCGCTCGTCCAATGATTCCAAACCTTGTTTTATATCAATCATAAGAAAAAAGTAATTAAAGCATCTCAATGCCTAAATCGGAATTGAGGCGTTGTGATTGCGCTGATGGTCTTCGGGGATCAGACTTGCCCAAGATCCAAGGAGATGAAACGCCAGTGATGATGGTCATAACCATCAACTTGCCCTTCATGTCCTCTGAGACTCTTGCGCCCCAGATGACGTTAGCATCCTCGTCCATGTTATCAGTAACAAGTTCGCCAACCCTGTTGATTTCCTCGAGAGTCATATCAGGGCCGCCCCAGACGTGAATCAATGCGCCGGTTGCTCCTTTGTATGAAATGTCGAGCAATGGATTTGCCAAAGCACCCTTGACTGCTTCATCAACACGGTTGTTTGTGTCAGAGGAACCAACACCAATAGCTGCAACTCCGCCCTGAGTCATAATTGCCTTGACATCTGCGTAGTCTAAGTTAACTAAAGATGGAACTGCAATTGTTTCAACAATACCCTTAATCATTGTAGACACGAGCTCATTCGCAACAGCAAAAGCCTGCTGGATAGGAAGATTTCCTGCAATCTGCACGAGGCGGTTGTTGTCAATAACTACAACAGTATCGGACACTTGCCTTAATTGTTGCAGTCCAAACTCTGCCTTGTCAATTCTTGCACGTTCAATGTTAAACGGCATTGTAACAGTTCCGATAACTATTGCTCCCATCTCTTTTGCAACGCTTGCAACAACAGGGGCTGCACCAGTTCCAGTGCCTCCACCCATACCAGCGCATACGAAAACCATATCGCTGCCTCTCAAAGATTCCTTGATCTGCATCAATGATTCCTGAGCTGCTTCTGCACCTTTCTGCGGGAAGCCGCCACAGCCAAGACCTCTAGTCAAGTCTTTGCCAATCATAAACTTCTTGTCACCTTCAGAAATATCAACGTGCTGCTTGTCGGTATTAACGACAATGATTTCTGCACCCTTAATTCCTTTCTTATACAGCCAGCTGACCATATTGTTGCCGGCTCCGCCAACACCAATCACCTTAATATTTGCCTGACCAAAATCGTAGCTCTCTTGTTTAGGTTGTTCGTTCGCCAATGCACTTTTCACGAGGAAATCCATGTTTTTCTACCTCCATCCTTTTTATTGTTAAAGGAAAATGAATTGAGAAGGAGGTCCGCGAAAACTGCGGTTTTCGGGACCATCAAAATGGCTCACGCCATTTTTGAGGAATAGAAAGGCCCTCCAGTTCTTTGTGGGTTTTGGGGGGTGGTTTATGGGAAAGAAACAGTGGAGAGCCCTCTGATTATGAAGACTTGTTATCAACACCTCTTTTTCCCTCTCTGCCTGCATCAACTGGGCTTTTGGCCCAGTATCACGAATGACAACTGGTTCACCAAAGTTACCAATTGTCACATTTTTGTATACTAGCATAGGGTAGCTTATATTTAAAGGTTTTGATTTTAAGGCGGTTTATCGTCGGTAATGGTTATAAAGAAAAAGGGTCTTTGTACAATAGGAGAGCAAAGCACAATCTTTATAAACAGGATGAGATTAATCCATACTGGGAGTGGTATTACAATATGGTAATCTTGTTTGACAGATTCAACTTACCGGAAGACATCTACGAAGTAATTTTCTCAACTAATCAGCAGAAGATCGTCGCTAAAGAACTCATCAAGTTCATGGTGCAGCGCAAAGGCGAGATTTCCAAGACGGACATGAGCCTTTTTGCGACGCAATTGCACGACGGAAAATACGAATGCATTCTCGACGAGCCGCCGTATAAAGGAAAGAAAGTAAAGTTGTCATACAACAAACGACAATTCTACGACAGAATCCTGACGCCAATGAAGGCAATGGGGTTAATAGATTACGATTTATACAAGAAAACTTACAGAGTATCAGCGAAGTTCACTGCAGATTTAGTGAAGATTGGCAGCATGTGGAAAGCAGAAGTGCAAAAACACGGCATCAACGCTCAGTAATCCTTTTCTTCGACTAAAATAAAAGTGTTGCCTTCTCTCACGACGACAAACGGCTTGCCGCCCATAGAGACTCTCATGCCTATACAATCATCTCCCAGAGTGCCAAGACGCTGGAAAAGTTCTGCAAGATTTGAGGCAGTTGCCCTGGCCTGCTCAACAGATGTGCAGAACCTCTTCTGGAATTCATCCGCGTTTTTCACAACAACATTCATGCGATCACCTTTTGCCATCTTTATGATAATGACTTAGACCTTGTTATATTAAATATTTCTGAGCTGAATTTTTACAAAAAACAAAAGAATTTAATACAAAGACAGTTTTATGTAAACAACGGGTTGTAAAGGGGGACTATGTCAGCACTGCTCGACGTTAAAGACCGGAAATTACTTGAAATTTACACGGATAATGCTAAACTACCTATAGGAAGGTTGGCAAAGCTTATCGGTGTATCACGGGAAGTAGCAGCATATCGCATAAAAAGACTCCAACAAAGAGGCATTCTCAAGAAAATCGTCACTAAAGTAGACATGACGCGCTTTTATCAGAACGCTTATGCAATGTTTTTGCGCTTCTCAAAATTAGATGAAAAGTATCTCAAGGAAAGCATACAATTTTTTGCTCAAAATCCCTATTTCATGTGGGCAAGCTCCTTAAGCGGCGATTATGACATCGGCACAAGCTTTCTTACGAGAACACCCACAGATCTCGCACAGTGCATGCAGAGCGTTGAATTGCAGTTTGGGAAAAACATAAGATATGACCTGTTCCCTTACGAACGGGAATACAAAAACACATTCAGAGGAGCGTTTCTTGTCAAACAAACACAGCTTTCAGAAGCGCTCATCAAAGATTTCATGCCGGAAAAACTGGAACACTCACTTGATATCGCCGATAAAACAATACTTTATGCGCTTTCAAAAGACGCATCCATCACAAACAAGCAGCTTGCACGTCTCGTCAACTTATCAGAAGAAGCTGTAAGATTACGCATCAAACGCTACGAACAAACGGGAGTCATAAAAGGTTATCGCGGGCTTATTGATTTAACGCAACTAGGCTACCAAATGTATTACATTTTCCTACATGTAGACAACCTCACCGGTGCAGTCGAAAAAAAATTCGAGACTTTTATACAACTGCAACCACAAATATACTATTGCGCGAAAATAATCGGCCAATATAACGTGCAAGCATCACTCTGGGCAAAAAATTCAATACATTTCCAGCAGTTTTTACACGAACTGCGGAATAATTTTGACGTCACCAACTTCAAATCACAACTGATGTTTGCAGAAGGCCACCATACATACTTTCCCCCTGCAGCAATACTGGATGTGGACATAAAGAAAGTGGATGATTATTTCGCGTATAAACATATACTGCCGTGATTCTTAACATTTTTTTCCAGTGATGAGACCTGCGTCGTGATCTTGTAATCGCGTTGGATATTCGTTCGTCCAGCAGGCAGTGCATACTTTTTCAGTTCCAGCTGCTTTAAGCATGCCTTCCAAACTCAAGTAACCTAAAGTATCAGCACCGATTTCTTTGCAAATTTCTTCAACGGATTTGTTTGCTGCAATCAGATCTTTGGGATCGGGGAAATCAATCCCGTAGTAACATGCATGCTTTGTTGGAGGACAACTAATGCGTAAATGAACTTCTTTCGCACCTGATTCCCTGACCTGAATTATTCTGTTTCTAGAAGTTGTTCCACGAATAATGCTGTCGTCAGTAATCACAACGCGTTTTCCTTTGACAAAATCCTTGACTACATTGAGTTTTTCCTTGACCAGGTCCACTCTATCCTTTTGCCGCGGGAGTGTGAAAGTTCTTCCGCTGTAATGATCCCGAACAAATACCAATTCTAAAGGAATGCCGCTTGCATCAGAATAACCTGATGCAGCATAATTGCCTGAATCAGGCACAGGAGCAACTACATCGGCATCTACTGGGTGCTCCAACCATAGCTGCCTGCCGAATGCTTTACGGATAGAAGCAATACTGCGCCAAGGTTTTATTTTATCATCATCGATGCCTTTCGGCTTTACTTTATTATCAGGTCTTTGAAAATAAACCCATTCAAATATGCATGCAGCCGGCTTAATAAGATCAGGGGCAACAAATTGCCTGCTGCGATAACCTTGCGGAGTTTCAATACTGTTTTTATCGACACAAATAAGCTCTCCTTCCAGCACCTCGCGTTCCATTATCGCGCCAGTTTTTTCAAATGAGTAATTTTCAGAAGCAATAACAACAGCGCCTCCTGGAAGACGGCCGATGTATAAAGGTCTAAAACCGTAAGGATCACGTGCTGCATATACCGTATCTTTGCTTGAAATCAAAAGTGAATAAGCTCCCTCTACTCGTTGCAAAGCATCAACTATCGCATCCTCTAAATTTGTAGAGTTGGAATGGGCAATTAAATGACCGATAACTTCAGTATCAGTTGTTGATTTGAAATCAGCATGGCGCTGTTTGAGCTGTTCACGTAGAATTAAGGCATTGGTAAGATTCCCGTTATGACCAATCGCAATTTTTCCATACTTAATGTCCAAAACAAGAGGTTGTGCATTTTTTATATTTGATTTGCCTGTTGTAGAATAACGCACATGACCATTTGCTATGGGCCCATACAACTTTTCAATCTTTGTATTTGAATCGGAAACGCTGCCATTTGGAAAAATCTCCTCAGGAAAATTATCCTCAGTAACCAATCCCATTCGAATGCGTTCATGCATCTCCGTTCCATCGCTAGACACAATACCGCAGCTTTCCTGACCACGATGCTGCAGACCTCTCAGACCATAGCATGTAATTAAGGCAGCATTCTTATCACCATAAATGCCAAAAAGCCCACACGCTTCTTTTAACTCTTCACCCATCAATTTTGTGAGAAACGGTTCTCTATAAAAGTATTTCTGTGCTTAAGAATTAGGACGCCTGCCAAAAATAACTTTGCCGTCACCCGGTCTTAAGTACGCATTTGCAGACGTGCTTTTAAATTTCTGACTGCCAACGGTTATCACTGGAGTGACTTGAGAAATCGGCTGGCCGATTGAGAGCAATTTACGGTTGCTGATGTAATAGCCATTGCCGATATAAGTGCGAGAGTATCCTGCAGCTTTCACCAAACGGACAAAACTGGATTGGTAAAACCTGTTTTCACCCTGTGACAGCCATTGGGCTGCGCCAAACACCGCATTAGGAGAACCGCCTGTCACGATGGCAACTGGAAGATCATTATACTTGCCAACGATTACAATACCATCGCTTGCATCAAAAACATCGCACTTTTCCAAGTTCAAAACTCTCTGAATCCACTTGTTATGACAAGGCGTGCCAACCAAAATAGCGGGACGGTCAAGAATTTCAATGTCTTCAGCACGCTTGGTGATTCTGGCCTTCTGATACTGGCTGAGAGGAAGATATATTGAAATTGTGTTAGCAGCTGCTATTTCCTGCACATCACGCACATCACCCTTGATAAGATAAAAATCCTGCACAAGAAAAATGCCTGGAAAATCGGCCACGGTTTGAGCTACTGCAATAGTTGACAACAATAAGAAAATAAAAAACCATTTCATCTTTTTAATTTGACCTCTTTGCGCTTGTGCGCCCAGCCAAGACCATACACGGCAATTACGATCCAGACAATGTTGATTGTCAGGCCTGCAAATGTTTTGTGCATCCAAGCATCATACGCCAGCAATATGCCTGCGAGCAGGTTTAAAGCAAAATATGTCTTGGAATGAGAATGCACGACTTTGTGCGTCAGCATCCAGAATGCGAGAATTATGAATACTGCACCAATCCAGCCTGGAAGCTCTGTAGCGAAAGACATATTCACCTCTTATAACAGAACAGGATGGAAATATATTAACTTACTGCCAATATGGGGTTATCAAGCCGGTTTTTGAATCAAGCTTAAATTCCATCGGGTCTTTGCCTATATACGATGCCCTGATTGGAGTGCTTCGCTTCGTGAATGCATCCCAAACGATTGTCTGCAATTCCTGGTCATGAACCAGAGAACGCCACACAGACGGCAGATTGACAACAAACGCATCAAAATTAGAACCGCCTTTTTTCTCTGCGGCATCAAACAACCCGTCAATCTGCTGAGGAACTTTTCCAAACAATTTGAATTCTGAATTTTTTTGGTATGTCTTGTAATCAAATCCGACATGTGCCATTGCACCGACCTGAGATGCAGCATCATACAATGCAAGACCAAGACAGGAATAAAGATTTGTTGTGCCTATCATGTATTTCTCATCACGTGCGCTGACGGCAGCAATACGTTCCATCGGAATGTGGAGAACATGCGGAAGAGATGCTGGATCACGCGCAATCGGATGAATGGATAGAGCAAGTTCTTTTGCACTCAGCATGCTCCATCTATTTTCCAGCTTGAGAACATTCATTTCTTGTTTCTTCCGCGCTTTTGAACGATTTCAAGGCGTTCGAGAACCTTATCTGCATCTGGATTAGTCTCTTTGTAACCAGCAATCACTTCTTTCATACAATCAAGATAGATTTCGTGATGCCTGCTTTCCAAAGCACGGCAGAGAAGATGCAAGTCAACTGCCTTATCTTCAACTTTTTTGCTTACAAAACTCAGGCCAAAATCGATCAAGTGAATTTTGTTATCTTTCAGAATCATATTAGACGTGGTAAGGTCAGCGTGAATAATATCGCTCCTGTGCAGAATTCCAACCCGCATTCCAATCTCACGCGCATATTTCACGTCCATGACGTCCCTCACTTTCGGACCTTCAAGAAAAGACATGTCAATCTGCATTGTTTCATCGCAGACTTTCAATAATTTTGGAGCGGGAATGTCCAGTTTATGCAATGATTCCAAGATTTTGGCTTCCTTTCTAGTTCTGAGCTTTCTAAGCTTTTCGTCAATAACTGGATGACGGTAGCCTTTTGCAGAACGCTCCTTGACTACTTTATCATCTACCTTGAACAATTTCGCTTCTGCGCCGTGGCCGATAAGTTTACCTGGCATACCAATTCCTCGCATTCAAGCAGTTCATTTTATGATAAGAAATCACGTTAATGGCCTGCTGCCACACCTTATCATCTGAAATCATGACCTGCATTGCGTCCAAGCGCGCGGATTCCTTTGTATGCGTTGCCAAGAAATGGTCAGCACCACAAATCAATCCAAAAACGCCCGCGCTAAACAAACCCCATTCAATCTTTCCGGCTCCAAAAAACCCGCCAACAAAATACGGCAACACTTTTTCTGCTTGTCCACACAATTTGCTAAATCTATGCTTTTCTCTCTCAACAGAATGATTAACCAGATATTCAAACTGGTCACGGAATTCAAAAGTGACGTTCGGAGACTTTCCTTCCTTTGCCTGCCTCAACAAATCCTTCAAGTCATGACGATAACGAAGAGAAATCTGGCGTCCTTCTTTAGATAATCCGCCCCTATTTTCAGCACGCAAATACTCCTCACACTTGTTCGCAACATAAACCAAGCCGGCAGATGTCAGTTTCACAGCTTTTGCCTTGTCTTCCAAAGAAATAACAAGCGACTCAAGCGCCATAGAATTACGCAGCTTCAGGCTGTTCTGTTGAAGATTCACTCGCACTCTCTTTTTCAGAAACAGGTTCCTTAACTTCCTCTTTCAGCTTCTCAGCTTCCCTCTTCGGAAGCTCAGGCATATTCTCAGGAGGCAGGGTGATCTTCAAACCAAGCTCCTTGATTTTTTCAGTGGGAATTAACTCTAATTGACGGATTTCACACGCGCCAACAGGATACAATCTGCGAAGAAGCTGGTTAAGACCATGCTGAAGTTTTTTCTGAACAACTTCTCTAAAAAATGATTCAAAGTCCATCTTAGAAATCGTCTTGGCAATGTAAGCGCGCTCCAATTTGCGCATTGCAGCCAGCACAGAATGCGTAGTACGCCCCTTGGTAACAATCAAGGGCTTGACACGAATGTATTTCTTGTCAGACGTTTCAACAATGAAAGAATCATCAATCTTGCTTTTCTGCCTGCGCATCAATTTCTTGGCTGCCGATGGAATAACCTGATACCCGATAAGTTCACAGAAAACCGCGTTGTCCTTCGAGCCGGTAATCTTGAAAGAAACATTGACAGTCTGCTTTTGAGGATCGCCTGTAAGAACCATCAGGCTGACAGTAACGTGCCTGCCAACAAGCTCTTGGGCTTCGCCTACAAAAGACTCGCCAATAACCTGTTCATTGAACAGCTTGGGCGCTCTAATTGGAACCCATTTCTTCTTCTTGACAATAACTGCTGCTGCAGTAGTCCCCTTGGCCATAGCTTGAGGAACCAAGGGGGGTTTTATAAAGGTTGCGGATTTCTTATATAGGAAAGAAGCTTGCTTTGTCACATGGGGATCAGGGAAGTTGAACAAATCGTTCTGAATGCGCTGCAAAGAGCTACAATTGCACACGACAACCTCGGAGTCCAAGGATTGCAAGAGGTCAAAAAAAATGAGCACGGAGACACTGCACTGCTGTGCGACATCACCTGTGAAGAGGTTGTGCTTCAAACATTCAGAGAAGCTAATTTTCCAATACGGTTTCACACAGAAGAACACGGAATTGTTGACATGGGAAATCCAGAATACACCGGAGTGCTGGATGGTTTGGATGGCTCAAGTGTTTATAAAAAAGAGAGAGGCATTGGAAGATATGGAACAATGCTTGAAATTTTTGCAGGACTAAATCCCTATTACGATGATTATCTTGTTGGTGGAATCATGGAGCAT
Source organism: uncultured Methanosarcinales archaeon (assembly GCA_964637115.1). Lineage (GTDB taxonomy): Archaea > Nanobdellota > Nanobdellia > Woesearchaeales > ARS49 > CABMGU01. Next base: position 82,346 of record CAZWVL010000005.1, on the reverse strand, counting down.
GCAACAAAAAGAATGTTGACAGCTGCAAAAGGACAAGGAATCAAGGTTCAAATCAAACATTTTGAAAAGCCAGTGTATGCGTCAACTACAATGCGCTTGGACAAGAACACTAGAATTTACGTAGATGATTATTTTGAAATAAACAGGAAGCTTGCTGAAAAACTTAAAGAATATTCTGTTAGGCCTGTGCGCGCTTCGTGCGCAGGATATGCAGACGTTGCATCAGGAGACGCTGATTTATTGATAGAATGCACGCGAAAGAACAATCTCGAGATGGCTGCTTCGTATGGATTGGTTAAAGAAGCAGGCGGCGTGATGGTAGACGGAAAAGGCGAAGATCTGGGAAGCAAAAGATATCTCGAGTTTGGCCAAAAAGAACAGATTGTTGTAATAACAGCTGCAACAAGACAATTAGCATTGGAAGTTCTAGAACTAAGTAAAAAACCTTAACAAATCAATAAAAATAAAACAAACAGCATATTTCTGATGGTTATGAAAATAATATTAGGCATTATTGCTGTTGTGATTATCGCAGCCATCGGTGTTTTATACATTGAACCTGTCTGGTATCAAGAAATGAAAAGAGGACAGTGCCTTGATGGCGGAACGTCATATTTTGTAGATAACAAAGATACGGACAAAGAATGGTTCAAATACGGAAGATCTGCGATAGGACTAATAAACGAATGCCATGGAAAATCATACATTTTCAACCGTGAAATAGTTTCCCGCTGGAAATTCTACAGAGAAATGAACAAGTACAACCAGACTTGCAACGGATGCCTTGTGCAAACACCATCCCACGGAATGACCTGAAAATTGCTACTTACTATTGACAATGAATGTTTTTATATGGTTCTTGATTACAATATAATGATAGTGAGTGTACAGACACGAATTAGCCGAGAAAATACGGGAAGCGGGGTACGCGGCAGTCATAGAAATCACCAACGGATTGAATTCTGAAAGATTTGCAGGCAAGTGCAGCGAAGCAAGATGGGGAAAAGCATACCTGAAAAGATGCATAAATGCAATGCAAGAAGAGTCAAAGGTGCACATTGACTCTGGCGTGATTTTCTTCAAAAATGAAGCAGCAATAGGCAAAAGCAAACACTCGCTTGATTTTCTGTATCAGTTGAAAGAACTCAAAAGAGACAGAAGCTTAAAAGCATTGGAAAGCGTGATAACAAATGAAGATTCGCCACCACTTCTCATAACACATGCTGAGAAGATTTTCCAGATAGTTAACAACCACGGCATGCCTCTAGAGCATATCTTTTACCCAAAAAGAGATGAAATGGACATAATATGCCAACTCTGGCACAGAATGCCAACTCACCCAGAAGCATACCAGGACTCCATCAGGCACATAAAAGGACGCGTGCTGGAAGAATACGTTGCAATCCTGTGCAATAATGTAATGAGAAGTTCGCCTCCAATAATAGTCAAAAGGCACGAATATGAGCACAGGGGACATTTGGTGGATATGGACTTAATTTTAATTGGCGACCAGGATATGATCAGAAAAACGCTCGGAAATTCTCATGATCTGAAAAGATTTGAAACAAAAAGAAAAGAAAAAGAACCAACAGTGAGATATTCTGTGGGTTTAGCGATGCCAAGACGTTCTTGATAATGGAAAGCACTATTTGCTAAAGTTTTAAATAACCAAGAAATAATAATATGGGCATGCCAGAAAGGAATGAACGATTGCTGTATCGTGCAAAAACAAAGCAATTTATGGTAATGACGAAACCTGAGTTTGTAAAGGACCCAGATGACAGACTATATGATTCACTCGCTTTGTTAGTACGCGATTTACTCCTAAAACAGATAGGTCCTGAGCATTCATTCGAATTAGAATGGAAAATCAAGGAAAAAGAAGATACCCACATTAAAGCAATAACACCTGGCTTTTCAGCAAATGGAATCCGCACACCTGAGCTAAAATATTATCTCTATGATTTGCAAAAAGGACCTAAAGTAAAAAATGATTTTGAGAAATCAGTTGAAAATTATAAAAAACTGCAAGGAAAACCATTCGTAGAGCAATTGGTGGCAACCGGAGTCACCAACGAACCGATTGCAGATATAGGTTATATAATTGCGACTTAAACGTCCAATTCACGAACTTCTTTGGCATGTTTCAGAATAAAGTCTTTTCTAGGCTCAACTTCATCGCCCATAAGTATTGAGAACATTTCGTCAGCGGCAACTGCGTCTTCAATTGTGATTTTCTTCAAAGCTCTTACTGTCGGGTCCATTGTGGTTTCCCACAACTGATTTGGATTCATCTCACCAAGACCTTTATAGCGCTGAATGTTTGCGTCCTTGCCGATAATTTTCAGAACTTCTTCCTTTTGTGCATCATTGTAAGCATACTGGATTTTCTTGTTCTTTTCTATCTTATACAATGGAGGCTGGGCAAGATATATTTTTCCGCCTTCAACCAAGCCTGGCATCATACGATAGAAGAATGTTAACAAGAGACAAGAAATGTGATTGCCATCAACGTCAGCATCAGTCATGATAATAACTTTATCATAACGAAGTTTTGAGATATCAAAATCTTCACCAATGCCCGTGCCAAGAGCAGTAATGATAGTCACGATTTCGTTATTTTTCAGGACTTTGATTAAACGCGCTTTTTCAACGTTGATTATTTTACCTCTTAATGGAAGAATGGCCTGGAATTCACGATTACGGCCCATCTTTGCACTTCCGCCTGCACTGTCTCCTTCCACAAGATAAACCTCGCACTTTGCAGGATCATTAGAACTGCAGTCTGCCAGTTTTCCTGGAAGAGAAGATCCTTCAAAGAGACCTTTTCTGCGGACAAGCTCCCTGGCTTTTCTTGCAGCTTCCCGTGCGTGCGCTGCCTCAACGCACTTGCCGATGATAAGCTTTGCAGAAGACGGGTTTTCTTCAAGAAACGTGCTTAATGTTTCGTATACGACGCTATCAACAATGCCCTTAACCTCGCTGTTGCCCAACTTTGTTTTTGTCTGGCCCTCAAACTGAGGATTAGGAACTTTGACAGAAATAATTGCAGTAAGGCCTTCCCTGAAGTCTTCAGATGTTAATTCAGTTTTCTGGTCGGTAAGACCGTGCTTGTCAGCATAATTTTTCAGCGCCCTTGTGAGAGCGGTCTTGAAACCAGACAAATGACTGCCGCCCTCGTGAGTGTTAATGTTGTTTGCGAACGTGAAAACAGTTTCGGAGTAAGAATCGTTGTACTGCAGTGCAATTTCCACAACAATGTCATCTTTTTCTTTTTCAAAATAAACAGCCGAATGGAGCTTGTTTTTGTTCTTGTTAAGAAATTCAACAAACTCCTTGATGCCGCCGGCAAACTTGAAAATATCAGACTTGCCTGTTCTTTCATCAGTAAAAATGAACTCAACACCTTTGTTCAAGAATGCGAGCTCTCGGATTCTTGAGATAAGAATGTCATCCTCGAAATTCAAAGTTTCAAAAATCTGCGGGTCCGGCTTGAAAGTAACAGTTGTGCCTGTGCCGGTTGCAGCGCCAACTTCTTTTACTGGTCCGATTGGAACACCGCGCGTGTACTCCTGCACGAACAATTTGCCCTCACGCTTAACTGTTGCGACAAGATGCTCGGAAAGAGCATTAACAACTGAAACTCCGACACCGTGCAATCCACCAGAAACCTTGTAAGCGCCCTTCTCAAACTTGCCACCAGCATGCAGCATTGTAAGCGCCATTTCCATGGCAGATTTACCATACTTTTGATTCATGCCAGTAGGAATACCACGGCCGTTATCTTCTACAGACAAACGACCGTCCTTGTGGACTGTTACGATAATCTTAGTACAGTAGCCTGCCAAAGCTTCGTCAACAGAGTTGTCAACAACTTCCCAGACCAAATGATGCAGGCCGCGAATATCTGTAGAGCCGATGAACATGCTAGGACGCTTCCTGACGGGCTCCAGACCTTCAAGTACCTGGATGGCTTCTGCGCCATATTGTTTTGCAGCTTCCTCAGTAGATTTTGGATTGGTCATAAAGGAGATTTATCGACGATAAAAACGTCCACCTCTCAATAAAAAAGAAGGAGGGTTGGCTTATAAAGTTTGCGGTAAAAACAGCATTAATTTTTATATGGAAAATAAATAGTGGAAACGATACAATTTTAACCCAGCCATCGAGAATACTTTCGGGGAGTGATGATGGCAAACGTTCGCTTATACGATACAAACCAAGGAGTAATTGCTACAGACGAACGGAACAAAAGTCTGTCCAAGCCAGGCTACGAACTAATCTTCTACAACTACCTAAAAGGCACTATAAACGCCTGCCGCACAGGAGAACTGATAAAACCGGACAATGTTGTGCAAGAAATTCCTGATGGATCAAGAATAACCTGGAACCTGCAGGAAATCGTGGGCACGATTCCATTGGTAAGACGCGTGACCACTATAACACGGGAAGAATACGACAAAACTCTCTTTGATTATCAAAATCCAGGCTGCAGCGGAAAGATATGGAATGCATTCAGACTTGGAAAAAAACTTGACGACAGACTGAGGGCACACTTCAAATGAACGATTATGCAGAATTGCTGGAAGAAGCCAAAAAAAATAATAGCGCATTAACAGATGCAACTATTTTGAAAAAAGTAGAACACTTTTTCACAGAACATCCAATTCCAAACGGACTGCCGTTGACAACCCTCGACATAAAGCATCTTACAAAATGTGCCAGCTACACCCTTGACGAAGAAGTTGCAAAAAACACAGGAGTAGACTATGATGCAACTGTCCTCACAAGAGCGTTTGCATTCAGCAAAATCGGAGCAGCACGCATAGAAAGCGGAGAATTTTCGCTGGAAACTTCTGTGGAAAGCATATACCAGCCGAATTACATGCGCGCACACTTCCTGACGCACGGAGCTGATTTTCTCGAAAGATTGGTAGACAAAACAAATGATAATGAAGAAAGAATACAGCTTCTTGAACTGGCATATGCAGACGTAATGACAGCAATTGACATATTAAAAAAGCACGAAAGCATGAAGATACCTGAAACGCAGATGCATTTAGGAAGAATCGCACAATTGCTCTCGACATACACAATAGGAAATACAAAAATTGGCTGGCTGAATAAAGCTATAGTAAACACAATTGAACCTGCAAAAGAATTCAGCGAACGCGACACTGTTCTGGCATCGATGTTATATTCAGAGGCATCAGAACTTGAACTCCAGCTTGCTCTAACGCAGCCGCTTAATGAAAAGATAATACTCTTGGAAACTGCATACAGCCACATGGAAGATTCATTTGAATTGCTGGAGGATTTCGATAAGCCATTCATGGCAACAAGATACGGCATAAGAGCTCATATAGCGATAAATTTAATGAAAAGTACCCAAGGAAAAGAATCATTGGAATGGAGACTTACCGCCATTGATAACCTTCAACGCGCTGCAGAAAGGCGAATTGAAACAGACCCAGCAGACAAAGATTATGCAAAAGAACTGGCATCAGCTGCCAAAGACTACGCAATTTCTTCACATTTCTACTTCGGAGCAGCGATAGAATCCCGCGACAATCCGGCAGATGAAATAGAATTTATTAAAAATGCAATTGAAACTGCAAAAAAATCATTGGAAATAAATAAAAGAATCAAAGATGAAAAAAATACAGCAATCATGCAGTTCAATGTAGGCAAGTTCGAAAAATGGCAATACAACTGGTTGAAAAATAACCACAGTACAACGGATAAAACACTTCTATTAGCTGCCAGAGAACAGTTTAAGTCTGCAAAAAAATATTTTGGTGAACATCCTGAACATGATGCGAAGCTTAATAGATACAGTCTCAGCACGGGTCTTACTAGCTACAGTTTCTATGCAATGAAAGCAATCGCCTGGATAAATAGAACTTTACAAGACGGAAGAAAAGGTCCAAGACATCATCAAGATGAAAAATCTGAACTTGAAATTTAATCAATCTTCGTCAAAATTTCTGTTTTATCTCCAACAAATAATGTTTTTTCAAAAACAGCAACCATTCCCTTGCCCTTTTCTATCAAAGGAGGATATGCGTGCAATAATCCGGACCTCATTAATTCATTCATTGCAAGATTGGTTTTTCCAACGCCAAATCTTTTAGTGAGCCATCTTGTTGTAAAGGGCAGATTCTTGTAATTCTCTGCTATGAAATTCAAAATTTCCCTTGCATAAGGACTTCTGACCGGTTTCATATTAACTAGCGCGAAAATATTGCCCTGCTCAGACTCGTAAATCATACCAGCACCGTTTGTTGCAAATGGCTCAATTGCTATGATTTGATCACCTTGCAGAGTTCTCTTGTCGCCAGTATCATAATTCGGAACAGAAGGCTTGTCGTGAATTATCCAAGGAGAAATACCGTGGCCGGACAGGTTTCTGACCGGCACGAGATCATAGCCTTCAATAACTTCCTGGATAGCCCTGCCGATTTCACCCAAAGAAACGCCGACTCTGACAACTTCGATAGCGGCTTTCAGGGCTTCATCGGAAGCCTTCAGAATATCAGTGTACTTTCCTGATAAATCAACGCTCAAAGCATTATCCCCAACACAGCCGTCAACGTGCGCGCCAACATCAAGGCAGACTAAATTGTTGTCAAAAACAGAATTGTCATCGTGCTCTGGAGTTGAATGAGCTGCAACAGAATCTAAGCCAACCTGTGAAGGCCAGGCAGGCAATGCGCCGAGATCGATGATTTTTTGATCAATCTTATCGCAAACTTCCCTGACAACAGCGCCATTTTTTATTAAAGTTCTTCCATATTCCAAAGCTTCTGCAGCAATCTTACCTGCTTTCTTCCACTTGTCCAAATCTTCCATATGTTCGAGAAAACTAGAATGAGTTAAAAAAGGTTATGCTGGCAGTTCCAATAATATTGAAACTTTGGTAATTCTGTTCGGTTCTGAATTAGAAAATATCTCATAATGGAAAGGAATGTGCTTTTCAAGAAGTAACTGTGCCGTTTTCTCAACCTGTGCTTTTTTCATACCACGCGAACGATGAATATCAAAAGACACAGCAGCATAATTTGTTTCACGATGAAGTTTCTCACCAGAACCGCGCATAGGCACTCCATTTAACGTATCAATTGCTTTGATTCTCGCATGCCGGTAATGTTTTGCCAAACCAAAAATCACCTTATCCTTCACACGATCAAGTATCACACGATGCCAATCGGTTCCGGCATCATAAGGAACAAGCGTATAGGCCCGAGGAGAAAATTGCACTCCAAGGTCAACAAGCACTTTCTCTTTATACGCCTTCTCCATTAGCAAAGAATTATGCGGATAAAGCAACATGCAGTTCACTCGCCCGTCAATAGCGAATGCCTGCTCTCCACGCACTTCCTCAATGCTTTTTTTAGGCGTTCTGAAAACTGCAGCATAGCTCTTTCTTGGATCAGGATCTATAACCACTTCCATACGCTCAGGAACAAGACGGATATTTCCAATTTCAAAATCGTCCTCGCTAGATATGAAAACAACCAGACTCTCATTCTTCTCTTCCACACTGCAAAAATTAGCTGCCGCGATATCACCAAGATCAACACACATATGACTGCTCAGATTGCGGGATACCAATTCACGAAAGAACGAAGAAACTTTCTCAGGAGTTTCCGGCTCTTCCTGCCTGTCTCCATTCAACGGCATTCCATAACGACGGTGCAGAAAATGCTGAAATCTGAACACGCCCTCATAATCCATCGGTATATCGCCCATTCCCACTCACTATATAGTGCGCTTATGGATGAGAATAAAAAGATTGTGTTATAAAACAAGAAAAAAAAGGCCCCAGCGGGGGCTGGGAGCCAAAAAATCGGGGAGGTTGAGATAATAAAATCAATAAACAATCATAACAGTTACACGCCTGACCATGTCAAATCTGACTTTCCACGGGTCTGGAGTCGGGTTGTTGTCGCCTTTCACAATTGCATACCAGCCTTCCTCGTCATTGCCTATCTCGATAACACGGTGAACTATGCTAAAGCCCATAGGCGAAGAATAGCTCATAATGTCACCGACGTGAATTTCAGCAGCTGACTGCGGAATGGCTTGGATCAAGTGCGAAGTATCGTCAAATACCGGGTCCATTGAGTTGGTGTTAGCCAAAATAGCCCACTGAGGATTGTTTAAGTGAATAAACACACCATCCGGCCTCATCTCAATCTGGCTCTCCTTGACCCAGTCTGAAGGTGAATCACGTTCAACAGGGCCGTCCAAACTCTGAGCTTTAACAGAAGCCCTCAAAGGCTCTGTTTTAACAGTAGAGTCTGCCAGCTGGACTGAGTTAAACTGCAGTCCACGGCTTGAAGTGGTTTGTGTATCAAACGAAATAGCATCAGAACTAGGCAATTGCAAGCCAATCATGCTTCCAAGGCCTACGCCAGCCGTAAAAACAGCCAGCACCAAAAATGTGAACAAAAGCTTCATGTTTCCCTTGTTTCTAGTCATCATAACCACCCCTTGTGTTATCTCTATATGGTAGTACAAGGTGGTTCTGGTATATAAATGTTTCGATTTGTATTCACTATACGGTGACGACAAATATGCTATTCAGAATGAATTATTTTATATATGAAAAATAAGTGAGCGATGCATCCTTGTTCTCAAATATTACTGAAAGAGCGTGTGTGGGCGTGTCTGATACGCTTCCCACAGCCCTTTTGAGCCGAAATGGGAGATCTTTTCGCGCATTGCGGCAGCATAGCGTTCTTGTCCGGTGATCCGGGGCCCGTGGCTGACGTACTTGTCGATTTCCTCTTTGTTGAAGCCGAGGCGGGCGCCGTTTTTTTCGACGAAGTCATCGATAAGCGCGTGCACGACTCCTTCCTCATGAAGTTCGTGTTCGTTGAGCACATCTTTTATCCACGCACGGCTGATCTCTGTGGGTTTGCCATTGCGCGTCCAGAGCTGGTTAAGTGCGTGCTGCACGTAATTATGGCTTGCGGGCGAGATGATTGCGTGAAGGGTTTCCGCAAGTGGCGTTGCATAACTCTGAACGGCATTTTTGCCGACAGAGACAACAATGACCGGAGATCCATGCGGCTTAACCGTGAATCCATCATTTGAGAAAGGCACCGAATTTTCTCTAACAATCTCACCAAAGGCGACATTTTTCACATGGCTAATGCTGGACGGCTCTTCCTTGCCCGGTACGCGGAACGATATTCCATATTCGTGACGCATTTCCTCTACGAGATAAATCGGTATTTCCTTGTCTGAGACAAAACTGATTGCAGTATCTGCTGCAAGTTTTCGGCAGAAGACGCTCCTATTTTCAGAAGTACCAATGTGCTTGAAGAGTTCTTCAATCGCCTGCTTGTTATGGTTGGCGTACTGTGATAACGCAATGTCGTCAATGCTGAGTGCGTTGAATAACCTGTCTTGGAAGTAGCGGGCATCCTGTAACTCAACCGGCGGAAGCCGCTTTGCAAATTCTGCCTGTTCTTCAGATGTTGGAGCGTATGCCTTTCTGAAATACGGATGCCTGAATTCAGCACCTTTTGCTTGTGTGAGATGCGCGCGATACCATTCAGCGTAGGTTTCTTGGCGAGGCCAGAATGCGTATGTCGCGCCGATGGCACCGAGTACTGCAATGCCGATGAGCAAGTTCCTTCGGGAACTCCTCTTTACTATGGGTGCCTCTTGCAGGTTGTGTTTTTTGGACATGGGAGTAAAATAAAATAAAAAATCAAGGCGTGAACGCGATGCGCGGCTTGCGCTGCGTTTGCGGGTACTGCACATAGAGCAGGCGCGCAGATGGCATATGCTGCACTTCGACGCCATACTGCGACATTCCGCGGAACATGTTCGCGGGCAGGTCGTAATGCACGTCAGGGATTGCTGAACCGGACGATTCCAGTTGCGTCAGCACTGAAACGTCCATATTGACATTGTCGCGCGCGCTGAGCTGGATAGGCACGGCCTCGCCACCAAGCGCAGGATTGCACGCCCTGCTATCAATTCCGCTGCCAGGCGCTTCAATTTTAACGTAAAACTCCGGAGCAGAATACAGCTGCGGAAGGTGCAGTTTGCCGCCGAACTTGTTAACGATGTGGGCGAGCTGGCCATTCGGACCACTGCCGTCTAAGGCACCATCGCCGTTCAAGTCAACATAGAGTGCATTGCCGTTTGCCTCGTCAACCTGGAACGCGAACGTGTCCCCGCCGACAATCAAATCACCTTTCTTGGTGACGGCGTCGTACGTGACCTGTCGCGTCCCTGTGCCCAAGTCTTGGAAAGTAACTTGCCTAGCAACTGTGTCTATCGTGTTATATTCTAGTACGCGCGTTAAGTCAGAGCCGGGCTTATTCAGGATAAAGCGGTCGCCTGCGACAATCGGCTCGCCCTCGATAAAACGGAGGCGGTTTGAATTGTAGTTGCGCGAAAATGATACTTTACCGTCAACGTTTTCCGCAAGGGCGAACGAGTATGGAATGTTTTCCCTTGAAACGAAGGAGAAGTCGATCACGCTCGGCTGCGGCTGCGAGAACAGCATTGTTGTGTCATTTGTCGTGTTAAGTCCTGCATACAGGACGTCCCAACCATCGCTAAGCAATGCCTGCGGACGCTGCAAGTGTTGGCGCACGCCCTCGCCCGGCGGAACATACAGGTCGCCGAAAGGCGTTTCTGCAGCAAGCTTGTAAACTATACTGTCAAGCTCGGCAGTGTCTGCATCAAAAATCTTGTTAAAACTGATGCGCCCCTCAGGAACAGGTATGCCATTAACACGCACAGAAAAACCATTAATTACGTCATTCGAATTATCACTGAACGCCAGCATAGTGAGACCGTCCAACGAAGTCAGATTCATCTTCATATCTCCATCAACCGACATCGAGACAGCATCAACAACATAGTCTTTTCCAAGAATGTTGAATTGTACGCCGACAAGATCAGGTAATCCATTGGTGAGAAGATTGCGGCTAGACTTCAACTTGTCAGGGAATGCAATTGCATAACTGAACAATGTCTGGCCATCTTTTGCGTGGAAAAATGTATCGACAATATTATATTCATTCTGGCCAAAAATAACCCTTCCTGCATGCGTCAGGCGCTGCAAGTATTGTGTAGTACCTTGCGCGTTTGTAATAGAACCGTCCTTAAGCACTGCAGGCCATTCGGCTGAAGTGAGAGTGCGGAAGTGCTCGTAAAGATCTTCATAAAGCTCTAGCACTTTGCTGTCACAAACCGGAACCGGTGTTGGAAAAATCTCTGGGTCTTTGACAGGTGCAGAAATGACGGCTGGGCTCGAAGACTCTTTAGCTCCGTAGCAACCAACTAAAGCTGCCAATGAAAGTGCCATTCCGGCCAATGTTTTCTTGATCATAGTAGATACCTCGTTGTAAAGCATTTAGAAATCCAGAGCCCTATAAAAACCTTTCTATTTGTAGTCACTACAAGGTAATAAAAATTACTTCCTTTCGTTCTTCAGCTCAACATACAATGACATTGGAGTGCCAAGGTCCATACGTATGTGCGTACCAACCGACCTATTATTGTAAGAAAGCCAACCTACAAAGCTGTACGGAGGCTTGTCCTTGAACACCAACTGATTGAAGTAATACTTCACTTCCTTGACTATCTCAGGCGCCTGGAACCGCTTATCAGCCCAGCGGTTAAAGCTGCCCAACAAATGCTCCAACGAAGACAATCTCAATTGAAGATCTGCATTCGCTCCCCCATCAGGAGTCCAGCCAGCAGTTCTCGCAACAAATAAATCAGGACTTTTAGGATCGTTTTTTATCATCACCTGCAGCCTGCCAGGCTTCTCATCCATCTTATAAGTGTGATTATCGCACTCAAAACCATATTCATACTTTTGAATCCCCTTGACCTTCATCCATTCTTCAACTAACTGCCGAGTTCTCCTGACAATATCTGTTTTCAAATTCATCATTCGGCCATGTGCTTCCAAAGAAAACAGTTTTTCAGCTGCTTTGGCCTTGAACTGCTCGATATTCTCAAGCCTGAAGTTCATAAAATCCAGAAGTTCCAATGCTTTTTCCATAAACCTCACTTCGACACGTGAATATGATTGTGGTGGCCAGGAGATTCCTTGCATAATTTCATATTCACGAAATCAGGATCGTTGAACAGAACTTTAAATTCTTTATTGTGCTTATTTGCATATTTCTGGACATGACGCAAAAGAAACTCTGCTTTATCCTTGTCAGTCTTAATATATTGAGGCGTACCAATATTTGCACCAAAGTCAATATCAACAGCCAACCCATCATAATGCTTTGAATTCTTTACATGCCCTTGGTCATCCCACATAGGGCCTATGAATAATGGTTGGTCAAACTGCGCCTTGTAAGCATCTGCCATGTGCATCAATAACCCGTACAAGTCTGCATCTAACTGCCGGTACTTGCCTCCTTTCAAAACTCTATCGCCATAGAACTGAAAACTTTCTCTTGATTGTACGAATGTCAATACTGCTTTTTCATCAACAACAATCTGCTCCAGTTTCTTTGGAGCTTCAGGCTGAGGCATTGCTGCTATAACTACGGGCTTCTCTGCAGGCAGGGGCGCGTCATCAGCTGAATCTCTTATTCGCGCCAAACAGTATAAACCTGCAGCTGCACAAGCCCCAATAAACACCGCATCTGCCCAAAAACTCTTCTTCTTTCTGCCCATAATGACGCTTTCAGAAAACACCTATAAAAAACTTTCTTTTTACTACTTCAAAGTAATTAAATTTAGAAAGATTTAAATAAACCCTGTTTTTCTCTATATGATACAAGGGTGGTATGTATAAAATGCAAGATACCTATACTATAACAAAACGCATATCCAAACACGGAAAACAGGCAGTAATAGTCATTCCTAAAGTGCTTGAAACACAGCTAAAGCCAGGAACAGTTGCTGAAATCAAGATAACAATTCTAAGCGAGGTAGAAAAATGAAAGACGAACTAAACTCCATCAAACTACAAAACTACAAAAACTCAACAGAAGTTGTGCCAGGCATCGCAATGGAAGACATTGTGAAATCTTGTTTACTGGGCAGGTTAAACCTTTTGCTCATAGGAGACACAGGAGAAGGAAAAACACAGCTTGAGAATGACATTTTGGGATTGTTCGGCAACAAAGGATTCTTTGAACAAGGAAGAAATGACCTGACAGTCAGGGAAATGTTCACCAAATTAAACTTGGACAAAATTGACAAAAACAAATCAACAGAAGGAATAAAGGAAATTACGGCAAACGCAAAACATCTCGTTTATGTAATAGACGAGCTGACAAGATGCATTCCGGCAGTGCAAAACCAATTCTTCAACCTATTCGACGGATTCATAACAATAGACGGACAGAAATACCAGCTTGGCAAAGACGGCTACAGCATAGGAATAGCATCAGGAAACGTCGGCAATGGAAGATTTGTAGGAACATCAGAAGTGGACAGAGCACTGCTTGACAGAATGCACCTGATAATTGATGCAGATGCGTTCCCAAAAAGCTCAAGCGACACGCTTGACGTCTTGATAAGCAAGAAAGACCCACGTGTAAGCTCAGCTGAAAGCACGGACAAGACAGAACAAATACTTCAGGCACACAAGGAGTTTACAGAAAAATCCAATCCAACACTATTGCAATACGTGGCAGCAATGTACCTTGTGCACGGACTTGACTATCTTGACAGCGTGCAAGGCAACAGCAAGCGCAAAAACAAAAACGCCTGGCCAGGATGCGTGAAAAACCATGCAAAGGGAAGCGACGCAGCATTGATTTACCCATTCAGCACCAGATCAGCAATAAGCACGCTAACACTTGCAAAAGCATTCGAAGAAGTGCGCAAGGCAAAGGACAATGCTTACCAAGACAGCTTGGAAGCAGTATTTGACGCTGCCTATCTCATAGGAGCACAATCAGGAGTACTTGCTCCTGCAGCAGTAAACCAACACTATGACGGCAACACGTACAGCGCCATGCAAGCAGTAATGGACGGAATCAGAAACGAATTTTCAACAAAGAAAGACGTGCTGATGCAGGCCATCAAGTCAGCGCAAAAAGGAACAGCCAAACACCTCACAGAATTCGAGGGCAGATGGGCATACATGAAAGACATCCTAAACAGGACAGCCAACTCTGCAAAAAAATGACACCAAAAAACCCTTTTGCAGACCCTGAACACCCGATTGATTACAATATTAGAGGGAAGGATGTGCCAGAACAAAAAGGACCGATTGTTCCTGAAACTCCAAAACAAAACAGAATCATAACAGCCTCTTACAAGGATATTGAGTTTGAACCGCTTCCATTCCTTGGGCAAGGAGCACCAGAAAATAAGTTATTTTATTTCAACGATAGCCTGAACAGGGTGCGAAGTGCTGGTTTCGACAGGCATGCTCGCCCTCAGGAAGCATTTGGTCTTATTATGGATTGTTTAGAAGAAAAACTCGTTAATACCTCATACAGAAATAAGTATACTGATATGATATCAATCGCTGGCGAATGGTTCAGCACGGCATTCGAACGCCAAGGAAACATTCTCATCGCCTATCTTGATCCCGAAGGGTTGGTGTGGAACAGCAATACTTACGTAAAAGACTCCTCTTTCAAATTTGTCGATAAGCAGGAGTTTGACATTGCAGGCAAACTATCAAACACGTGGATTCCACTCAATGAATTCAATGATGACTTACTCCAAGCAGTTTATGGACGGAAGTTCAAGGATTTGCCACAAGCCATGCGTAAAGGCAACAACAAAGCGCACATGCAATTGCCTCTTGATAATACTGCGTGGCCTGTTGGCCGTTGCTACCGTGGGTACGGCGTCTGCGGCAGTCACCTCGAAACCTGGACGTCGCGTGGGGTACGCAAGAAAAAATGACACCAAAAAATCCATTTGCGGACCCTGAACACCCGATTGATTATGGAATTAGTGGGAAGGATGTGCCAGAACAGAAAGGAGCGACAAAAGATGAAAAAGAAGGCAAGAATAAGCCAGAGCCATCCCCGGCTCCAATACAGCACGCCACAAATTATAACGACCTGATATTTGAAAAAGAAGTGTTACGTGGCGAAAATTCCTTCAAAAAACTATGGCAGTATGACGGCAGTTTGGAAAGAATCAAGAAAAACAACTATACTCGCCATCCAAAAGCCCACGAAGCATTTGGACTTATCATTGATGGCGTTGAGAAACGCCTTAGCGGAGATTTAGAGGCAGTCTTTAATGACATGGGCAAGGGTTCGGGCGAATGGTTGAGCCTGGCATTTGAAAGAAAAGGAAACATTCTGCTCGCATATATTGAGCCGCGAAACTTGGATTATTTTGCTAACCCTCCTTCGGGAAAAAAATGGTCTGGATACCACAAGAGAGACGATTTTACATTCAGATATGTCCTTGAATTTGATGTCGGGAATGTAGGAAATTATTGGCAGGAATTGAAAGCTTTTGATGACAAATTTGTACGATTTATCACAGGCCGCTCATTCGAAGACCTGCCAGAAAAATTGCGAAAAGGCCCTGAAAAAATCCGAGTAAGCATTCCAACGGGTGGAGACTTTTGGCCAGTAAGCATAGGCGGCACGGGTGAGTACAAATCTAGCTACAAATTTAACATCGGCTGTTATTACACAAAGGCAGCCTCACGCGGAGTCAGAGAGAAATGAACCCAAAAAACCCTTTCGCGGACCCTGAACACCCGATAGATTACAATATTAGAGGCAAAGATTTGGTTGAAAGAGTCATACAAGCGGCACCCAAGCCGGAAATTTCAAGCCTCTTCAGCATAGATGACACTCAAGGATTCATACGCGTGAACGGAGTAAAGTACGGAAATGGAATCTACACAGTAGACCTAGACGGCTATACAGCATTGGAAGCCTGCAGCCAAAAAAACATAGAACAATGGTTTGAATACACATCGCAGGCAAGAAGTAGAGGCGGCTTTGGAGTTGGAAGCATGCCTTTATATTTTGCATTCTTTGACGCGTTGTATCAAAACAGGAACGATCCGAGATACGAAAAACAGATTAAAATGGTTCAACTTTTCCTGCAAAACGTACTTGGAAGTCGAAGCCAATTCATGACGATGTCGAGCATTTCGTTCGGAGAAAAAAACTCACAAATCACGCCTAAATTAGGCTGCCATCTTGACCCTGAAGGCAAAAAAGACCATTTTGAAGGTTTCCCAGCATCAAGAGGTTACTTTCACGAATTTCGAAGCGATGCGAGAGAACCCCTGTGCAAGAGCATCTTTGGAAACGAGGATTACGGGCACGTTGACGCAGTGCACCAATGGCTAGTTGAATATCCCACAATGGTGGATTTCAGTCCTTTTGTGCAGCCAGAGAAACCCTGCGCAGTCGTATTCGGCAAAGGCGACCAACATGTTGGTGGCGGTCCTAATCATCATTCATTCTTGACTTTAGCCACTTCATACGAAGCACAACACATTGCCCTAGGCATTCGCGCAACAAAAACAAAATGACACCAAAAAATCCATTTGCGGACCCTGAACACCCGATTGATTACAATATTAGAGGGAAGGATGTAAAGGAACCGCAAAAGAGCGAACCAAAGAAGGTTCCTGTGAGCCCTGCGCCCAATCAAATCAGGACTGACTTCAGCCTGGAAGAGCTTGCAGATTCCTATCGAATTACAGGAGTGCGATATAGAAACGGCATTTATGCAGTTGATTTTTCAAAATCAGTATTGCCGGAGAAGACGCAAGATGAGCATGCAGAACACGCAAAGCAAGCAAAACCTGATGAATTCGTTGCTGCCTCAGCGCCATTGGTTTACGCTATTTGCAGATCGCTTTACAAAAACGAAGAACGTCAGTACAAGAAATTTGTTGAAAATGCACGACAAACGCTTGAAGAAGTCATCGGGGAAGAGATTTTTATTTGCACGCTTTCGAGGGCAATATACAATCCAAACGGCGTTAATGATGTCATCCATGAATACAAACAAAAAACGCAGTACACAAAAAAAGCAACGCTAATCGGAGATGAAAATTTCATTGTACTGGCGGGTGCAACAGAATATTCACAAGCGCTCCTGGACACAACAGATGAAGTTGTACAAATCAATGAAGTATTCAAGTGGGTCACAAAAGAGAATTCGTATGCGCGCAGATTTAAGAGCCAACCAACAAAAAAAGCAGAGCAAGTGGTTGCACTTGGCGTCTACGACGGAGACGGCATATCCAAGTTCGAAATTTGCGCCGATGACTTAACCGACGAAAAATTATCTGCATTCGGCGTACGCGTGTAAAAAATCTCAGGAGAGAAAAAATGACCCTCAGCGAACTCGAACAAAAACTGAACAAGCAGAAAAACAGGATAGGATTGGTAGGCGGCAGACTAAAATTGTTCGAGACAGCTGATGCAAAAGAGCCTGTAAGCGCGTTTATAGACACTGGAGACTGGCACGTGGAAATACACGTCAAAGAAGGCTACCAGCCGGTAAGAGACAAGGCAACAGAACAATACGTCAAGAAGAAAAGAATTTCCAAACCACTTGAGAAAATGTGCGAAGACATACTGTACCACGAATGCGGACATTGGGAACTACCAAGAAGTTCGGGCAAAGGATGCCCATACGACGAAACATACAGGGATGCAATACTTGAAAGCGTAACAAAAATATTGGGGAAAAAAGGAAAAGAAGCATACGCAGACCACGTGTCAAACGCATTTGAAGACGTGCTTGTGAATTTAAACTGCAGACTCCACACAGACCACGCAGGACAAATATTATTCTGGAACGAACAAGGAATGACGCACGGCAAGTACACAAAATTCTATGATGCATTTGTAAGGTTGAATTTGGCACTTGGAGGAAACAAGGCGGATAAAAGATTGCTGAAAAGATGGTACACAAACGACAAAACAGTCCAGAAAGCAGTAAATGACGTCCTGACTAACTGGGGCGTGCAAAAGGGCAAAGTGAGCGAAAAAGTAGAACAGCTATACCAAAAAAAGCGCTGGGAAAAAATGGCAGAACAATTCGCAACAATAATGGAACCGCTTCTCGACAAGAAAGAAGAACATTTGCTCCACGCAATGATAGGAGAAGACGCGTTTGACAAAAAAATGAAAAGCCCAGACGGACAGGAAAAAGTGGCGCACAACAGGTACAAGGCAGGCAGGGGACCAGCACAAAACAGGGATTCCTACGAACAGCTGGACGCACTATACAGAAGCCTTGCAAGAGAAATCCCGGTAGAAATAGACACGTTCACACACGGATACAGATTCCCAATAGCACCATACGGAAGAGAAGCATACGATCCAGAAGCACACGACATTTTCACCCGTAAAACAACAGTCGGAATCAACGAAGACGGCTCTGTAGGATTAATGGTGAACAGGGGCTGGATAGAAACAGAACAAGTATACAAGCACAATATCAAGAAATTCCCAAACTTCAGGCTGGCAGTCATAGACTCCAGCGGAAGCATGGAACTGGCTCCTAATAATACAGAAAACGTCGGAAATAAGGCATTCATTCCCTGGGGAGACAAAAGCAAATACCACTACGCACTCTTAGGATACTACGGCATAGAAAGATACCTGCAACAGCAGCACATAGCACCATACGTGGATGCAGGAGTTGTAAACTTCAGCTCAGAAACAATTGCAGGAAGCGGACAAGAAGCGCACAAAGTTCTGTTAACACCACAATGGGGCGTAACAACACTCGACATCAACAAATTAAAAGAACGAGTGAAAGAAGAAACATTTTTGCTGACGTTATCAGACGGAGCAATAGGCAACTGGGAAAGCATCAAAGATGACTACAAAACACTTGCACAGCAATGCTCAACTGCACACATACAAATAGGAGGCAAAAACCAGTTCAGCGAAGACCTCGAATCTTGGGGAGTGGCAGTCTACTACGTTGGCAAAAATGATGACTTGGCCAAACTCATGGTAAAAGTGGCGAGCGACAAGTACAAACAGGTGGCAAGATGCCTATAAACAATCCTTTCGCGGACCCGGAACACCCGATTGATTACAATATTAGAGGGAAGGACGTGAAGGAGGCAAAGGTTGAGAAAAGAGAACCTGCACCGTCATCTTCCGTATTCAGCCTTGAGGACTTCGCTGAGAAATATCGCGTTTACGGTGTACCGTTCAAGAACGACACTTATGTTATCGATATTGCCAAAGAGCTTCTTTTGGGAGGCGCGAAGTATAATCACGACGGTTGGCTTGCTTACTCTAAGAAAGCTGCAAAAGACAAAGTCTTTGCGCTGGTTTCTGCACCGATGTATCACGCATTGTTCACAGCACTCTACCGGAACAAAGACGTTGCACAACACAAAGGATTGATGGAGAAAGTCAGGACTTTCCTGCACGATACGTTTGACCGGAATGTGGTGTACACGCTTTCCAGCGTCACGTATTACGCACACATAGGCCCGCCTGATCACGTGGCACATAACCTTCCTACTGAAAGATTAATCGAGAATATCATAGGTCCAGACGAATGGTTGAAAACCTCCAAGCATGGCAGAAAAGCTTGCAAAGCAATACTCGGCACAGACAACCTAGAAGAAATCAATGATGTTTATCATTGGATAAGCGGTTACGACACGTACCTTTGGCGCCTTGACAAGACGCCGCAAGAAACAACTGAGCTTGCTGTCATCATGGGAGAAGCCGGCATTGGCCAGTTCAGAATCAAAGCCACTGCCGATATGACCTATTTGGGACCAGCCATCGGCATACGCGCGCAAAAAATCTCAAGAGGAAAGAAATGACTCCGAAAAACCCATTCGAGGATCCAGAGCATCCGATAGATTACAATATTAGAGGGAAGGATGTGAAGGAACCTGCAAATGCTGAGAAAGAAAAACCTGAAACTCCACTGCAAAACAGAATCGTAACAGCCTCTTACAAGGGTATTGAGTTTGAGCCGCTTGCATGTCGTAAGCAAGGAGCATCAGAAAAGATGTTGTTCTATTTCAATAACAGTTTGGTTCGCTTGACCATAGACGGCCTTGAGCCCGGCTTTGAGCGTCACCCGAGACCTCAGGAAGCACTTGGTCTTATCATGGATGGTATAAAGGGAAAGCTCGTAGATACTTCATTCAGAAATATGCATGCCGATATGTTATCAAGCTATGGCGAATGGTTCAGCATGGCATTCGAACGCAAAGGAAACATTCTCATCGCATATCTCGACCCTGAAGGATTGGTGTGGAACAGCAATACGTACGTGAAAAATTCCTCTTTCAAATTTGTCGACAAGCAGGAGTTTGACATTGCAGGTAAAAAATCAAACACGTGGATTCCACTCGATGAATTCAGTGATGACTTGGTTCAAGCCATCTATGGGCGGAAGTTCAAGGATTTGCCACAAGAGGTGCGTGAAGGCAACTTCAAAGCGCGCATGAGTTTGCCTCCTGATGGTGCTGCGCGGCCTGTTGGCCGTGCCGACTTCGACGGCATGTGCAACGTCTACGGCTACTACGACAGCAGGGCGTCGCGTGGGGTACGAACAAAAAAATGACTCCGAAAAACCCATTTGCGGACCCAGAACATCCGATTGATTATGGAATTTGTGGGAAAGACGTTCCTAACGAAGTTGAAAAGCCACAGAACAAACCAGAAAGTAAACCCTTCCTTGAAGGTCTAATTGGAAAAGTAAAACTTGATTTGGAAAAAATGAAATATTTTAAACACTTGGATTATTTTGAAAGTTGTTTATCCAAAATAATAATCGATACAAAAGAAAAATTTAACATTACAAAAACCAGCAATCTTGAAATCACTGAATTGTATAAAAACATCTCACTGAATAATAAATTAAGATGACACCAAAAAACCCTTTTGCGGACCCAGAACACCCAATTGATTACAACATCAGAGGGAAAGATGTCCCGGAAAAAGAAATTGAAAAACCCAAGCAACCAGAGGTAAAATTTGCACCAGACCCAAGAGGATTAGACGAAATTATAGGCAAAGGTATCGAAATAAAAGACGGGATATACACTGACGGATACATCAAAGTGATTGAAGAGTTCTACCCTGCAAAAAAAGCGCTTGGAACACGAATGGAAGGAATAAAACAAGGTAAAGATGATATGTGCATTTTCACAGGGGGAACCCCATTGCAGAAAGCAGAAGCCGAAAGCGTATTAAGACGGATACTCTACAGAACAGCACACGCCGGTATATGGCAGCCAGAAATCATAGAAGTTGAAAAGCTAACACATACACATATCCGAACTGCAGATGAATATCTGCAGGCAATAAGAGACTCGAGCCCAGTTCACATGCACATCCCGCACGGCGGCATACAATTCGGCATAAGCGTGGCAGCAAGAGAGAATTTTGTAGCAGTAATAAAATATCAAAATAACGTGATTGTGCTTCCAATGCTGACTTTTATAGAATACTGCATTCAGAAGAACAACCTGAAATAAGCTTATTCAGCTAAGTCAACAGGCTAACCAAAACAAACATTTATTATATAGCCATTGACAATGCAAAAACCATGGTTTCTGTGGACACAGCAGCAACAATTTCCCTTGTCATTGTTCTTGCGCTAATCGTGTATGTTAACAGGCACAAGCTTTCATTCCACAGATGGGGCATATTCTACGCAGCAATGTACAGAACACAGGCAGGCATAATCACAATGGACAGGCTTGCCAGAAAATACAAACGCTTCTGGGAAATCGCAACACCCTGGATAATCGGCTTAGGATTTATCGGAATGGCATTGGTAACATTTGACCTCGCACGCTCTCTCATACAAATCCTAATCGGCACTGCAACGCCGACTGTTGGAGTAGTTCTGCCATTCAAAGCAAAAGGAGTATTCTACGTGCCCTTTTTCTACTGGATAATCAGCATTTTTGCCATACTAATAATACACGAAGGAATGCACGGCGTCATGGCACGCGTTTATGGATTAAAGGTCAAGAATTCAGGACTAGTTGTCCTTGGCGCACTAATTCCATTGATTCCAGGAGCGTTTGTAGAGCCAGACGAAAAAAAATTAATGCAAGCATCGCGCAAAAAACAACTGGCAGTCTACGCAGCAGGCCCAGTAGCAAACATCGTAACAGGATTATTGCTAATGTTATTGATGTTCACAATCATTACACCTTTCACCAATACCTTCTACTCAAAGGACGGCGTTGTTGTAACAGACTTAATGGACGGAAACCCGCCAGCACAACAAGCAGGAATGATAATAGGCGATAAAATAACCGAGATAAACGGCCAGGCAATCAGAGAGACAGCAGACTTCAGCAATGCTTTGAAAGATTCTTCACCAGGAGACACTATAAGTGTAGTCACGTCCAATGCTGTCAGAGACATAACTCTGGGAGAGAATCCAACCAACAAAAGAGCCTGGCTAGGAGTATTCATAGACCAGCCATTGAAAGCGCCAACCTGGGCCACGCACGTTGTTCTATGGTTCAAAGACCTAATCTTCTGGATGTACTTACTTTCACTAGGAGTAGGATTGTTCAATTTGATTCCATTAGGCCCGGTTGACGGCGGCAGAATGTTCCTGACAGCACTGCAGGGCAGGCTGCACCACAAACACGCAAGCACCATCTGGAAATCAGTCAGCTTTGCAATACTGGCAGTATTGATAACAAACGTAGTTCTCGCATTCGTCTAAAAATATGTCGCAACCCTTATAAATCTCTGATTTCTCGTCTTATAAATGGGCTTACGTGAGTGGGGGCTGGCAGCAGCACTTCTATTAGGCAGCTGTGCGACGAAAGAAAACACTGAAACAAAACTCGAACAAAAAATAGACCACTACAGCCACGGCCTTGAACTTGAACAAAGAGCTGAACAGGAAACAAATGAACTGGAAAGATATGATCTGCTCAAAGAAGCCCTGCACTTATTCCAACAAGCAGAAAAAAGCAAACCAACAGACAGCATTCTAAAACAAATATACTGCCATTCGCAACTTGGACAGATGCTCAAAGCATTTGAACTTGCAGACAAGTCAATCGAGAAAAATCCGAAAGAAGGACTTTACGCAAAAGGAATTCTCTGCCAGCAACAGGGCTGGCATGCCATGGCAATAGGTGCATTCACAAAATCCATTGAAATAAATGACGATCCAAAAACCAGACTTGCGCGCTACAATTCATACATGGCATTCTCAACTGAAAACAACACGTTCATAATTGAAGGAATCGAGGCAGCCCTTAAAGACATCAAAAAATACGTTGAATCAAACAAAGAAGAACCAGACGCGCACGTTTACCATTATAAAACACTGAGCATGCTCAGTTTCCTAAAACAAGACAAAGAAAAAAAAGATGAAGCATACCGAGCATTAAGCACCGCAATCGAGCTCATTGATTCCGACAAGCCATTAAAGAACAAAAAACTGCAAGAACAACAAGAAACAATACGCTCTCTCTACAATTCCATGACAGAAGAACACGAAAAACAAAAACAGGAAAAAGCCAAAAAAAGCCTTTAACGATACCTTAACGTCGACGCTTTCTGCAAAGTTTCCGCATTACAGTACAAGTCCATCGGAATTCTCACACTGCTCCTCCTTCCAGCCCTGCCCTGAAGTTCCTCTGTGTTCAAAGGAGCGCAGTCATACAAAGTGTTTCTTTCAGGCCTTACAGCATCATAAAATCCAATCTGAAGATATAAAGTGTCATAATTTCTCCAATCACCATACAGCGTCAGCTGATACTGTCCAGGACTTAAAGGACCAGTGCCAACAATCCTGCCATCCGGCGCAACAGCAACAATAGAATTGTATAATTTTTGATACCTCGTCTGGTGCTTAGTAAAGAGAACATAACCATCCTGATCGTAAATGCCGCCATTCAACACAACATCTCCCCTGATAATAAACTGCATACCAGTCTTCGAATCCAGATTAATCAAGCCAACCAGAGCGACTGCTGCAATCAATCCCAACAATGCCAACGCAATAGCATGCTTCATACTTGTTTTACACGCACTCAATGCTTAAGGCAACCCTGCCATCATACATAATCTGACTCGGGTCAAGAAGTCTCGCAACAGGAATAGTTGCGCAATAAGTCTGGCCGTTAATCATAACATCAATGCCCAAATGCTCTCTCCAAGATCCAGAAACAGTCATCTGATATTGGCCATTAGCAATCTCGCCAATACCAACCTGAACTCCATCAGCAACGCCTAAAACGTATTCGCCAGCTGGCGCGTTCAGAATGTTGCCAGTAACTATCTGAGTCTTGTACTGGTAAGAAGTATAATAGACCTGGCCAGTGCTCGTGTCAAGGTTTACCAAACCGATAAATGCAACAACCGCAATAAGAACCAACAATGCCACTCCAATTTTTTCCATTTAAGCCTCTTTTCACTTTGAGATACTTTCACTGTTTAAAAAGGTTAAGGTTTTAAACTTTGAAGAGATATTATACTAAAGAGGTGATATTTATGAAAGCATTATTGGCAGCAATTCTGGCAGCAGCATCTGTTGTTGCGCAGCCAACAGGAGACTGGGGCAGAGCGGGACGAGCAGGCATGATGGACGGCATGTACGGCGGCTCAGCACTGCACGGAATATTATGGCTAATATTCTCCATCGGCCTGATACTACTGGTCTGGCTATGGGTTATCAAGCTCTGGAAAGAAGTACGGCGCATGAAGTAATGTCAGACACAACCTTTAAATAGCGAACACAGACTTTTTAATTCAGAAGGAGGATTACTATGAACACTAAACTAAGCTGGATTTTTTTACTAACAATATTTTCAATTCTGGTGTTTTCTGCAGTGGCAGTTGCCAAGCAGGACAAAGACAAGCGAGTCATTGCACACAGCGCAGAAGAAATTGAAGCAGCACTTGCGCAAGGCTGCAGCATTGCACGCGAGACACGCGGCATGACTGCATTACTATGCACTGAAAGCACTGCAACAGAACTCGGACTGCAGGAAGACATCCGCTTATACGCCGTTGATTCTGGAGCAAACACTCAAATCAAGGCAAACCTTGTACAATCAGCAGGAAATACGGGTGCAGGAAGAAAAATAGCAATTCTAGACACCGGTTACAATTACAACCATCCAGAACTCAGCTCAAGCTATTTGGGCGGCAAGGACTTTGTCAATGGCGATAATGATCCAATGGACGACAACAGCCACGGAAGCCACGTAGCAGGCATAATCACAGCAGATGGAATAGACTCGAAAGCAAAAGGAGTCGCGCCAGACGCAGGAATAGTTTCAGCAAAAGTACTTGACGCTGCAGGCGGCGGATACTTCTCAGACTCAGTAGCAGCAATTTACTGGGTAATCGACGGTCCAGACGGCATTTACGCCACCGGAGACGAGTCAGGCGTTGATGCAATCAGCATGTCGCTTGGAAGCTCAGCACCATACTTATACAAAAGCACTTGCGACACAGTCATGCCAGACATGAAAGCAGCAATCGACTATGCAAGAAGCAAAGGAGTGCTTGTAGTGGTTGCGGCAGGAAATAGCGGCAATCCTGGAGTCTCAATACCAGGCTGCATCAGCAGCTCTACAACTGTAGGCGCAGTAGACAAACTTGACAAGATAGCAAGCTTCTCAGGAAGAGGAGGCGCAGTTGACGTAACTGCACCAGGAGTAAGTCTCTGGTCAAGCGTGCTTGGAAGCAATTATGCCAGCTACTCAGGAACAAGCATGGCAACACCAGTAGTTTCAGGAACAGTTGCCATGATTAAAGTAGCGCATCCAAGCTACAGCGCTTCGCAAGTCGAGACAGCTTTGATTAAGACAGCCAAAGACCTTGGCAAAGCAGGCAAGGACACCAGCTTTGGCTGGGGAAGAATAGACGCGCAAGCGGCAGTAGCTTACAACTCGCCTTAATTTTATTTTTTTATTCAAGCTCTGTTTAGAAGGATGAAATAAGTTTATTCCATTTGTCTTTGCGAAAAAGGTGCAAATGTTTCAAGTTTATCGCATTGCAAATCTACTACAATATACGCTTGACTCATACGTGCATGCTGCAATAATTGTTGTACATTGATTTCTGTACAGCTAAGCCAATCCATTGGCTTGTAATCCTTATATGTACGCTCTGAAAAGCTAGAATGACGCACTGAATTTACTTCGACATTCAGAATGGGGTAATCAATCCATTTTTTGGCTAGCTGTAATTGGTACTTAATTTGGTCTACCTCACCCTGACCAATCACTGTGCCATCCGGGGCTGAGGCCCTCATCTGACCGGTAGGCAAATTCTTGCCATTTTTGTCACTTATAATTCCTCTTAATTCTCTTATGTTTGTATCTTGAAGTGGCATCATCACTGCGCCTGAGATAGAGAACAGGCCAACTAAAGCAACCGTTGCTACCAAAACAAGAAGTAACAAAATGAATTTTTGCATTTTAGCCTCTTTTGTATTTCGAAGTTAAAATGAGCTTATAAACATTACACATGGAATTTAACATTTTTTCTTATATTTTTCTTCTAAATTTTCAAGAACACTAGCCAGATTTCTCACATCTTTCTTCTTCAAACTGCCACTGAATCTTCTTCTCACATAATCCTCAGCACTCTCGTGCTCCCTAGGGCAAACACCGCCACCCATCCGGCGCACCCACGTTAATTCAACCATTTTTCCGTTCTTGTAAGCAATCTTGGTGTTGTCCGGAGAAATCAAATAACACAAACCATTCTCCACCCTAGTCCAGCCATTGTAACGATTCATCTAACAACTCTGAGCTACCCTATAACCTCTTTCCTTAGCTTCTTCTTCTGAGTCAAAACAGAGCAAATCACTTGGCTTAATCCACTTCACAAACGTACAACGACATTCATAATACAAGTCTGTTTTTGCATCACCAATCAAAGTTGTGCCAAGAGGGCAGCCAATATCCGAACACTCATTTTCTACCATTTCAATGGGAGGCACTTCAGGAACTGTATAAACTTTCGAAGTTGTTTTAGGAGTTGAATCAGACACAACAACTTCCTCAACAACAGATGGCGTATCAGTTGGAGTGACTACTTCTGGCTGCTGGATTGTAGTACAGGCTATGAGGAATAATAACAGCAAGCATAATGGTTTGTACATAAAGGATTGGAAAATGAGGTGGGTTAAAAAGGTTACTCGTAACGAAGGGCCTCAACCGGCCTCAACTTGCTCGCCCTTCTCGCCGGCAAAGCGCCAGAAACTGCGCCAATCACAAAACTAAACACTAAAGCGCCAACAATCAGCCAGACTGGAAACACTGCAGTAATTGTTCCAGGACCAAAGGCAGTATTTGCTCCAAACTCGACAGATTTGCTGATAGCAGCGCCCAAAATAATCCCGATAATGCCGCCTGCAACACCGAGCAAGCCTGACTCGATCAAGAATAAAGTAAGAACATCAGAATTACGCGCGCCAATCGCTTTCATAACTCCAATCTCGCGCGTACGCTCAAGAACTGCAGTAAACATAACATTCATGATACCAATGCCGCCGACTAAAAGAGAAATTGCGGCAATGCCGACAAACACAACCTGAATAATATTGAAAACAGCGTTGAAAGAAGCAATAAGTTCAGTAGAAGTCTGAACAGAAAAGTCTTCCTTGCCTTCTTTTTGGTGACGGTCTCTGCGGATAGCCTTCTCAATCCTTTCACCAACATCATCAGGATTCACGCCAGCAACTGTCTGCGCAACAATATAGGAATACGAATCAGGAGCACCTGAAATATCACGCAATTCCAGCTCAGGAATAATAACACCGCTGTCAGCATTAGGATCGCCAACACGCGCCAAAATGCCAACCACATCATACGTCCGGTTACCCATCTTCAGCTTATCGCCAATACGAACATCCCTCAAAAACTGCTGCTTGTGCGCCAAATTATACCCGACAACAGCCTTTTCCTTATCAGTATGCGTCAACAACCTGCCAGACTCAGCCTCCCACGTATTCGCGGCGCGCGCCAACTGCACCTCAGCAGCCTTCTCAGGATTCCCAATCACGAACAAAGTACGCTGAACATCATTAAATTCAACCTGCACAGCCCTGAACAACTGCC
Source organism: uncultured Methanosarcinales archaeon (assembly GCA_964637115.1). GTDB lineage: Archaea > Nanobdellota > Nanobdellia > Woesearchaeales > ARS49 > CABMGU01. The sequence goes on along the minus strand of CAZWVL010000005.1, from coordinate 54,337 downwards.
CGGAAACAGCGACCACACCATTCACATCCTCAACAATATCAAGCTCACGCTCCTTCAGCTGACCCGGGGCAGTTTCGCCGCCAAAACCAATCTCCTTAGCCTGCACAAAGATTTTGTCAGCACCAATCTTCTCAAACTGCGCATTAATAGTACCCTGCAAGCCCTGGCCAAGAGAAACCAAAGCCACAACAGCGGCAATACCAATAAAAATACCCAGCAAAGTCAAAGCAGTGCGCTTCTTGCGCTTCCCGATATTCCTAATCGCCAGTTTAAAGAGCTCAATCACCGCGCAACGCCTCCACCGGCGGCAACTTAGACGCTTGCCGTGCAGGAAACACACCTGAAATCGTGCCGATAAGGAAAGAAAACAACAAAGCGCCAATAATCAATGACAGCGGGAAAGAAGCCTTCAACAAACTGCCAGCAAAACCCTGGCCGACAAACTCGACAAGCTTGGAAAGACCAACACCTAAAGCAATTCCAACAACACCGCCGGCCATACCAAGCAAGCCAGACTCAAGCAAAAAAATCCACAAAATATCCGAATTACGCGCGCCAATCGCCTTCATAATGCCAATATCATGAGTTCTTTCAAGAACAGAAGTGTACATCGTGTTCATAATTCCGATGCCGCCAACAAGCAATGAAATAGCCGCGATGCCGATAAACACAGCCTGCACAACACCAAGAATTGTATTAATGCTGTCAATCAGCTCTTCAGAAGTCTCAACCGTAATGTCTTCAAAACCCTCTTTCTGATGACGGTCACGACGAACAGCACGCAACACTCTATCCGCAACATCACTAGGAACTTCTCCAGGAACAACTTGCGCAACAATAGCGCTTAACTCGTCACCCGCATTCGTCAACTCCCGAAGGTCATCTTCATTCAACACAAGCGCGCCATTCACGAACGCAGCACCCTTCGCCAGCAAGCCAACAACTTCATACGACTTGCCATTCAACAAAAGCTTTGTCCCAACAACAATCGGCTTAGGAAAATGTTCGTCACTCCAATAATGCTCACCAACCAATAGTTTGCCCCTTTCTCCCGGCTTCAACATTCTGCCTTCCGCAACTTTAATATCAAGAGACTCGACAACAAGATCGCGATCTTCTGTTTCCTCTGGAATACTCACGCCAAAAATCACTTCAACATGGTCGGCAAGCTCAACATTCACAGAACGCAGCAATCTGCCAGCAGCACGCTTCACTCCAGGCACGCTGCGTAACAAATCAAGATCTTTTTCGGTCACTTTGCCGGCAGCCAGCTGTCCAGGAGGGCCAAAACCAGCCTGCACACCCTGCAAAACTATCTTGTCAGTACCTATACTAGAAAACTGCTGGTTAATAGCAGCCTGCATGCCCTGACCTAACGAGATAAGAGCTACGACTGCAGCTATGCCGATGAAAATGCCAAGCATCGTAAGAGACGTGCGAAGAAATCTCTTACGAAGACTGCCAAAAGCAATTAAAAAATAATCTTTTAGCATTGCTTACCGTTTCTTCTTTCTCTTGAAGTACCAGTAAACGATACCGCCGATAATCAGCAGCACAACGACAACTTTTCCCCACGGGAATCCTTCTTTGCCCAATTCTTTCTCAGTAATAATGCGCAATGGCAAATCATACTGTTGGCTAAAGTCCACGTTGTACGGATCCTTGAACTCCAACTGCACTGAAAGACGAGGAGAAGCAACAAGAGGCTTGACAGTAAAGTCAACAGTCTCAAAGTCATCAGAATCCAAGTTGCCAACATAAGCTTCGTTTGACGTGCTCAGGATTTCGTAGTCAGGAGTCTGGACAAGGCGAACAGTAACGTATTTCAAATTAACAACACCCTTGTTCACGACTTTCAAAGAAACAGTGCCAGGAACTTTCTTGCTGTCAAATTTAGTGCTGTCTATAGTAAGTGAAAGTTCCGGCTTTGCATTGACAACAAGACTAATCTTTGCAGTTGAGCTCAAAACTTTATTGCGCTCATCCTGATACGAAAGCGACACAGGAATATTGTAAACTTTAACTTCAGTTGAAGTATCAGATGCCAGCTTGAAAGTTAACTCTTCAGTCTCACCAGCGCCAATAAAATCAATACGCTTCATCGCGCCCATGCCGATAGTTGAGAACTTGCCATCAACCAAGTCAATGCTCGCATCAACATTCTTAACAGCAATCCTTCCCGCATTACGCAATTTAAGCTTAACATCAACAATCTGGCCAGGAACAATCTGAGAAGGATTAACCACATATTCATCAACCACAATAACAGCGTTCTGCGTCTGCAAGCTAATAGGAGCTTCCAACTGAGCCCACTGCCCGCCATCAACAGAATACTGGAACTTAATATTAGAATCACCATTCGGAGCGTTCTGGTCAACAAACACCGTAAACTTTACAACTTTGCTCTCAGTCTGCGCAACAGAACCGGCATTAATCTCGCCCTTCTGCCCCTCTGGCAGGTTGAACGGGTATTCAGGCACGAACTTCACCACAATATTCTTCGCAGTAGTGCCTGCATTTTCCAGAGAAATCCAAATATCAACAGTATTACCCTGTTCAGCAGGTGTAGGCGTATACCGCAAAATCGACGCAGTAATTTCAGGAGCCCTCGCAGCATGCACGCTCAATGCGAGCGCCAATAATAGTACAATTGCAATAATTTTTCTCATTTTCCTACCTCCTGACGGTCAAACCGTCTTTCAAATACACAATCCTGTCAGCATGCTTGGCAAGTGAGTCTTCGTGCGTCACCATAACAATCGTCTTGCCATCCTTTTTGTTAATCATTTTAAGGAAATCAATAACTTCGTGACCAGTCTTGCTGTCCAAGTTGCCAGTTGGCTCGTCTGCAAGAATAACTTCAGGATCAACTGCAAGAGCACGGGCAATTGCCACTCTTTGCTGCTGACCGCCAGACAACTCATTCGGTTTATGGTGCATTCTTTCACCAAGGCCGAATTGAGTCAGCAATTTTACAGCCCGCTTCCTGCGCTCATTCTCAGGAATACCCTGAAAAGTCATTGGCAGCATCACATTTTCAAACGCAGTAAGGGTTTCAATCAAGTTGAACTTCTGAAAAATAAAGCCGATTTTCCTGCCGCGAATCTGAGCCAAATCACTCTCGTGCAGTTTGCCAATATTCTGACCATCAAGATAAATCTCGCCTCTAGTTGGAATGTCAAGACAGCCAACAAGATTCATTGCAGTAGACTTGCCACTTCCTGACGGACCCTGAATTGCCAAAAATTCTCCCTGCCGGACGTCCAAATCAATACCGCGAAGAGCGTGCACAAGATTCTCACCCATCTTATAAGTCTTCCAGACTCTCCTCAGCTCAATAATCGGCTTCTTCATACCGATTTCAACTCCTTATATGATGCTGATAGAATTTTGCGGACTTTCGGAGCCTTAATTTTCAAAACGCCCGTTTTCCACATCACAAACATCTGATTTCTCAAATTATCCCACTCAGGATTGACTTCCTTGAATGGAAACTCACCCTTGCGAATGCTCTCAACCATCGCCATTGGAAAACTCATGTCCTCGCCAGTCAAGGCAGACATCATTTTCATGCCCTCAAGCATGTTCTTCAGACACTCATTGCGCTTTTCTTCCATTGATTCAATAGTGTGCTTGCCTTCAACAGTCAATTTGTACTCTTTAGTTCGACCAACGCCTTTGACCTCAACCAATTCTTCCTTTTCCAAAGCTTCAAGCAATGGATACATACTGCCCGGACTTGGCTTTGAGCCGACCTTGCTCTCAATGTATTTCATCAACGCATAGCCAGACTTAGGAGATTCAGCTAACGCTTTCAAAACAACCACTTTCAGGAATCCACGAAGCATTGAGCTAGCCATGTCGGTATCGATATATCGATTGAGATATATCGGAAGCGATAGTAATATTTAAAGGTTATGAATTTTGCCCACTCTAAATGAGACTCATATTAGTCAGACACGGAGAAACAGAAGAGAACGTTGCCAAGATAAACCAGGGACATATGCCCGGCAAACTAACGCAGAAAGGCATAGAGCAGACCAAGAAATTAGCATTGAGGCTAAAAGACGAGAAAATAGACAAAATATTTGTCAGCGACCTGAAAAGATGTGTAGATACGGCTGCAGAAATCATCAAATTTCACCCAAAAGCAGAAGTCATCTACGAACCGGCAGTCAGAGAACAAAATCTAGGCATATTTGAAGGAATGACGCACGGCTCAATGAGAAAAGCTGCTGAAGCAGCAGGAATAGATCCATATGAACTAAAACCAGAAGGCGGAGAATCATTCCAGGAACTCAGAAAAAGAATTACGACATTCATGGAACAGCTAATAAAAAAAGAACACGACAAGACAGTTCTAATAGTAAGCCACGGAGGACCAATAAGGCAATTTCTCTTACACTATCTAAAAGTGCCAAAAGAAAAGTGGCTGGAATACATCCATGAAAATTGCGCAGTAACAATTCTAGAAATAGATGAGAAAGGGCACAAGATACATGCGCTAATGTGTGTGAAACATCTAAACGCCTGAATCCGTAAAGTTTACAACTTTGTCGACGATGGATTTATTAACCACCACGACGTTATGCTTTCAATGAACATTGAACGCGCGGAAGAAATATACGAACATATCAAAAGCAAACTAAAAGGAAAAGAGGGAAATATTGTTGCAATAGAGCCAGACAGCGGCGACTACTTCCTAGGAATTGACACTATGGAAGCGCTCGAAAAAGGACGTCAGAAGCACCCGGGCAAGGAATTTTTCTTTATGCGTGTTGGTGCACGTGCAACCTATTTTATCGGATGCGTATGAACGCACGTTATCTTTTTGGAATGCCTTTTGCAACTCTTCGAGTACAGAATCAGGACATCGAATGCTTGGTTGACACAGGATTTAACGGCTCTCTGCTTCTTCCGATAACACTCATAAAGAAACACAATCTTCCAAAAATTGGAAATGTGCGTTACGTGATGGCTGATGGCGTCCCTTCAAGAACCGAGATGTACGAAGCAGAAATAGAATGGTTAAACAAACGCATAAAAGTCAACGTCATCGCGTCTGATACAGATTTTGCCCTTATAGGGATGGAATTGCTCAAACACTCAGTTTCCTTCCTAATGCCTGGCCGAAACATATTAACTGTAGAACCAATCTAATATAAGCAATAATCAAGTTTTGGGCAACAAATATCCGTATGTAATCCAAGCGCCAAGACCGGCAGAAACAACGCCATTAACAACGCCCCACACCATCTCGCCTTTCTTATGTTTCCGTATCTGCGAATGCCCATACAGCAGCAAACAACCCACTGCAATGGTAAACAGAGTGAATCCTATTGACTGGTAAAATCCGCCAATCACGATAAACAGAATCATTGCATTAGAAACATGCGAACTGGCCTTCACACCAGTCAATTTCCTAATGGCCTGCCAGAAGACATAACTCAATACAACAGCAATCACCAAAGATAGGAAAAACCTCCAATGAGAGCCCACTAATGACCGAGCTGCAACTATAACAACAAATAACAAAGAACCCAATGATTCAATATCCCTATACAACTCTTTTTTCCAGCTCATCTCATCTTTCTCGCAACTTCAGGGAAATACGTATACGTGTATTCTTCATAATTAATCAATGTTTCGTAATCACGCACTGACTGAGTAAAGTAACTCCTCAGCTCTGCAGTGGTCTTGACCAAATCATCAGGATTGGAAGTGCAAATATACAGAAACACATTATACTTGCCAATCGTCTTCACACCCCACAAAACATCTTTGTTCGTCCTCAAGAATTCCCGCAGAGTAGCTTCCCTTTTCTCACTAAAACCCGCAATGCTCAACAAAATAGCATACACGTTATAATTAATCAAATCATAATTAATAACAGGAACGAAACCAGCAATAACACCACACTGCTTCAAATTCTTCATCCGATATTTAACAGTATCAGCAGAAACGCCAAGCTTCTGCGCGATATGCTGCAAAGGAAGGTATGCATGATCAGAAATAACGCTAAGAAGCTTATAATCAAGCTCGTCAAGCTTAGGCTCATCATATTGAACCTGCTTAACCTCTGCAGGCGCCTTCAAAAAGTTATCAGGAAAAGTCTTCCCTGAAAAAGTCTTGGTAATAAAAAGCAAATTATAATCCTGCAAGAACTCACCACAATCCTCGATAACACGAGAAAGAACTCCCTCGAGCTCGTGCACGTCTCTCGCAATCAAAGCCAGCTCAAAATCATACTTACCGCTAAACTTGATAATCGCTCTGACAAAAGGATACGCCTTGAACTTCTCAACCAACCGCTTCTCAGCCTCAACATTAGGCTGATTCAACTGCAACAACAAATGAACGTTCAAGAAACCAAGACGCGTCACGTTAACAATAGTCCTATACCCCTGAATAACTCCTGCGTCCTCAAGCCTCTTGATGCGATAGCGCACGGCATCCCTGCTCAAGCCAACACTCTTGGCAATCTGATTTGTAGGAGTCCTACAATTCTGAGCCATAGCAAACAAAATCTTCCTATCATACGCATCCAACTGCACCTTGGCAGCTTCTGGCTTGACCTGCAAAACCTTCATGCCCATAATATTACCTCTACACTATATAAAACTACAGCCATCAAATTCAGCATTTTCACGATTCGTATTTATATACTTTACGTTTTTTGCGCAATCGTTCTATATTCTTGGCAATTAACTCTCAAAAACCTCAAATAAATACCGCTTTTTGCTGATTTAGCGCAGTTTCCACCCACAGGTTTCTTGTAGCCACAAGCCAATATGTTATTTGGTGATGAAAAATGAAACTAAAATACTATGGGGTAAGAGGAAGCATACCAGCACCAGGACCAGAAACAGTAAAGTACGGAGGAAACACGAGCTGTGTGGCAGTAGAAGCAGACAACCAATTAATCATCTGCGATGCCGGAAGCGGAATAAGAAAACTAGGACTTGAGCTGATGGCAAGAGACTACTCAAAAGGACAAGGCAAAGCACACGTGCTCATCAGCCACACGCACTGGGACCACATACAAGGCTGGCCATTCTTCATCCCAGCGTACATCAGAGGAAACGAATTTGACCTCTACGGAGAAAAAAGGTTAGGCAAAACAGTGCAGGATGCGATAGACGGACAGCAAGAGCCTCCTTGCTTTCCAGAAGACGCGAAATTCACCGCAACATTGAACTTCCATGAATTAAAAGAATGGCAGCCTTTCGACATCGGACAAGTAAAAATAACACCCGCACGACTGAATCACCCCAACGGCGTGTTCGCCTACAAAATTGAGCACTCTGGAAAAAGCATCGTGTACGCAACAGACACAGAACACTATTCTGTGCCAGACGGAAAACTGATCAAACTGGCAAAAGACGCCGACGTTTTGATTTACGACGGACAGTACACGCCAGAAGAATACCCGCAAAAACAGCGATGGGGACACAGCACATTTGAAGAAGGAATCAAAATAGCAAAAGCATCAAATGTGAAGGAACTCCACCTCTTCCACCACGACCCAACACACTCAGATGAAACAATTGACAAAATCGTTGAAAGAGCACAGCTAGACTTCCCACGAACAAAAGCCGCAAGAGAAGGATACGAACTGAATCTCGACTACGACACAAAAACACGCGAACTTGCAGCAGCAGGAGAAAGAAAATGAGCCTGGTATTGAAAACACTAAACCACGGAGAACTGGACAACTGCGGATTCTGCAAACCGCACACAGCATACCTGCGCATCGGAGACTACGAAATACCAACCCGCGAGTTCACAGGATTTGCTGCATACGTGTTAAGCGGGGGAAAACGAGGATGGCAGCAAACGCCATCCTACGTCAGACAGGCATTCAGCAAAATCAGCCAACACATACAAATACCAGAATCCGGCCTTGACGTACGACTGGCAAGATGCCGATTATACGAATACCCTGAACAAATCGGAGAAACGATCAGAATTGGCAAGTACCAAATAAGAACAGAAGAATTCACGCGCTTTGCAACCCACATATTAGTCGGAGGCATATTTGGCTGGAAAGAAACACCACCTTACGTGATCAGAGCGGCGCAGGAAGTCAGAAAAGTCAGCTGAACAAAGCAGCAATCCATCCAAAAATACTCTTGAAAAAGTTCGCAATTCCCGAGGTAGCCTTCATGCCAGGCTCTTCAGAAAAGTTCTTGACACTAAGATCAACTTCGTGCATATCAGGCGCCTTGTACTTCTCATCAATCTCTTTTGAAGGTTCGGTCTTTCCCTCAGCAGCCTGCTTTTTCATAGCCTCAATATCTGCAGCTGTCAACTGTTTAACACATTTACACGATGAACAAACGTGATTATCAGGACATTCATCATCTTTCTCGCATTCTTCAGTGCCCTCTCGCACATCATCGCCGCACGCAGGAACGTGCGCGGCAGCAGAAGCACCAGAAACCTTACACTTGCAAACCGCGTCACACAAGCCATACTGATCCTTTGTCTTGCCAAAACAAATCTTGTTAGGAGGATCGCACTCCTCGCCCTTGTCCTTCTCAAGAATCTTGTTGCCACAAGCAGCTACCGGCTGAGTCTGCTGAGACTGGTTCTGGGCTGCAGAAGCTCCACCAGCACACTCACCGTTTTTACAACCAGAAAAGCCAAGCCTCACACAATCGTAAGCTTCAGATTCCCTTTTGTCAAGTGCACAAAAATATTCCTTCAACCACTTGCTCTGATTAGTAGAAACACCCTCTTCTGAAGTCAAACAAGTATCGACCTGAGAGGTAATACCGTACTTCACTTCACCCCTTACTTTCAAAGCAGCATCCCTAGACTTTGCACCGCCGCCATCAGTATCAGAACACAAACTCACGTTACCGGCTGAAACAACAACTGCAAGAAGCAGCACCATTACAACTACAATCCATCCACGCATAATTGCAAATGACACTAACAGATATATAAAGATTTTGTAAGCAAATGTACATAAGTTTTAAATACGCTCGGCAGCATAAGTGAAACAACATGAAACAAGTTTGGGTGGTGGCACTGCTACTTGTGCCTATGGTCTTTGCAACCAATGTAATAAATAATTCAGAGACCAAAATAGAGCTTGAAGGAAGCACAACGTTTGTCCAGAGCAACCTAGTACTCATCTCAGACTCAATAGGAAATCTGACATTAATCTTAAGCCCAAACCCAAGGGATGTTGAAATATCCATAAACGGCGGAATTACAGATTGTTTAATACAAGCAGAGTTTGCACGCTGCGGCAGCATTCCGGCAGGGGCATACAACATCAACATAAGCTATGAAACAGATTATCCAATTGCCACGGTTGGAGAAAACACGCTGTTCCGCTACACCGACAAGCTGCCGTATCCTTCACGAAGCCAGCAAATAACCCTTGTGCTGCCTGTCGGATACATCATTCCAAGAGAAAAAGGCAAAGATGAAAGCTTTTACGTCTCACCAAAACCAAAAGAAGTATACTCTGACGGGCAGAGAATCATACTAAACTGGGAGCAGAAAGGACAAGAACTGCCTGTTTCAGTCATAGCAAGAAGAGTCATAGGACCCCCATTCGGCTGGATAGCAGCAACAGCAGCGCTAGTGATTTTAACCGCCATGGGCGTTGCCTGGACAATACTGTCACAAATACGCCAAAGAACGCCAAAAAACAAGACTACAAAGAAGAAAACAGTCATCGTTCCCACTTTAATCGACAAAGAACAGCAAGTTGTAGATTTCCTGAAACAAAACGGCGAAGTATGGCAGAAACAGATACAACAAACGACAAACTTCTCAAAAGCCAAAGTCAGCAGGATATTACGGAATTTAGAAGAAAGAGGGGTAATAACAAAGACGATTTACGGCAATACGAATAAGATAGCGCTGAAGAAGTAGCATTTTGATTCTAGACTGCGTAATCATACCGAGGAGGGCTCAACCGCCGCCCTCCTCTCGACCTCCGCGGTCGTTCCAACTCGTTTCACCTTGTTTCACGGAGTTATTTAATAGGTGCCAATGAGCTAAATCCACAAAGCCACCATCCACGAGTGTGCGAAGGGGGCGCAAGCCCCCTCGCTACTCACCTATTCTTCCGAAAACAATAAAAGCAATAACTGGTTTTCTAACGCAGTGGGTTATGATAGCAATAATTGACGTTTCACAGGACAAAGCATTCTCAAACACTGTGGCAAGACTACTAAACACAAGTCCTCATTCCACTGAAGTCATAAAATTAAAAGATGGAGAAACCAGCATCAAAATAAAAGAAAACGTCAAAGAAAAGGACGCGTACATCTTTCAGAGCTATACTCCTCCAATCGGAGAGCGCTTCTACGAACTTCTCAATGCAATCAGCGCAGCGCGAACTGCAAAAAACATCACAATTGTAATGCCGTACTGCTTTGGAATGAGAGGCGAAAAACAAATCGATCAACAACCGATACAAACAGGGGTTGTGGCGCGCACATTGAAAGCAATGGGAGTAAATAGAATCATAACAATAGGCCTGCACGCAGACGAGACTGAGAAAATATTTTCCGAGGCAGGAATCAAAATGGAACACCTGACGTTCAATCATCTGGCAGCCAGTTTCATAATCAAAACAGCTGACAAAGAGAACACCATAGTACTTGCTAGCCCGGATGAAGGGGGAGCGCGAAGAGTGCGCGAAACACAAAACATTGTAGCTAAGAGCAGCACATTAAAAACAAACATTGCAATTGGAGAGAAGCGCAGACCAGAAGATGATAAAACAGAAATTTTGAACATCAAGGGAGATGTGAAAGGAAAAACCGTTTTCTTATATGACGACATCGGCGACACGCTAGGCACAATTCACGAATCAGTACGGGCCATAAAAGAACGCGGGGCAAAAGAAGCTTACATAATAATCATACATCCTGTTCTTGGCCAAGGATTTGAACCCAGATTACGAGATCTGTGCAATGACGCTTTTGTAAAAGAAATAGTCTTCGGCAACACAATCCCGCTTAAGGCAGCACACGAAAAAATACGCACAATTCCATTGGAACCCCTTTTTGCAGAGGCAATCAGAGCTTATAAAAATCCAGCACGGCAGCGTGTGTAAATCCTGCAGGTCCAGGCATGTTTTGCGCGACCAGATCTTTTGCAATTTTCAAATACATAGTATACACCAAGCCTTCGCTTTTGCTTCTTTTCACCTGCGCTTCCATTGCAACAAGTTCGGTTTTCAAGCCTGTTGACAAAAGCTTTTCCAAGCCAAAAGCATCAACAATAGAAACCGGTTTTGCGCTAGAGACCTTAGACGGCTCAACAGCAACATCTTCCATAATTCACCTCAACCCAATTTGGTGAAGTAAATGAACTTACCTTTAAAATGATTTGAGACTACAAGCCAGTAATCAACACTTTTCGCAAAAAGTGAACTTGCCTTCCTTTGCCAGTCCAACGATGGCGTCTTCCAGCTTCTTGCTGTACTTCTTCAAATCTACTTCCATGTCATCCAATAATTTGCCACATAATGGATGATTTGCAGTCTTGGCATCCTTCTTGTAATTTTCCAAACGCCAGATAATCCGTCTCACATCAGTCAATAACGCGGTCTTGTTGAAATTGCAGTTATGCATTACAATCACCTCTTATACATATAGGATATAGAACACACTTTAAAAACTTATTTCTAATACAACGCAAGAGTGCCAAAAGCAATAAGAACTTCAAAGCCAAGCAACACTAAAGTAACTTCCCACTCTCTTGCTTTTCTTTTCAGCTTTCTCAACAAAGAAATAACCACGTGATTCAACGAATACCAATGCTTGTAATTATTCACGAGCGAACCGTCAGACAACGGACGTGCAAGACTTTCCTTCTGAAACAAACCCCTGAGCTTCAAGAAAAACTCGATGAAATACGGAATAAAAAGAAGCAATGCAGCGCGTTCAAGATTGCCGACGATGGCAACCACTGCAATAGCCGCACCAACAGCATACGTAAAACCATTGCCAGGCAAAATGCGCGCTGGAAACCGGTTATACCACAAAAACGAGAGCAATGCTGCCACCATGCAAGCTGCTATAACCGCAGCAGAAAAACCTTCAAAAGTCCAAGCCAAATAGCCCAGCGTGCTCAAGATAATAATGCCCATTCCTGCTTCCAATCCATTCACGCCGGCAATAATGTTAAACCCATTTGTCGCGCCGACAATACCGATCGGAACAACCACAAACGCGTACAGATTGCCCAACATCACCTGCCCGATAAACGGAAACGACATGATATTCTGCCCGGCATTAACTACAATAATTGGCAGGGCAGCAACGAGTGTCAAGATCGGCTTTTGATACTGCCTCAGCCCAATCTTCTCACCCAACAAATCATCAATAATACCTATAATAAGCGCGATAAGAATAGTTGCAACTGCAGCCAAAAGCACCGTAATGCCCTCCTTGCCCGGATACACGAACGTCTGCGCGAAAACAAAAGAAAGAATGCCCAATACGGCACCAAACACAACAATCAAACCAGCAAGATACGGAATTCTCCGCACAGGCATCTTTTGAGAATCCTGAATCAGCAGCTTATGCGCCTTTGAACGTGAAATCCAATAGGGCAGTGCAACAAGAGTAAATAAAAAACTCACTCCGACAGCCACTGCAATCTGCAAAAGAATCATAACGGACACGGATTACTGCCGACTTTTAATGTTTGTGGTAGAAAAAAAAGAGATTGTCAAAAACGCGCAACCAAGAAAGCCCAACAAAACCTTGCTCAGCACTGCGCCAAGAATACCAAACAACGGCACGCCAATGCCGAGCAAGACAATATTCATCACTCCCATGCCCAACGAGTACACGTAGAGAAACTTCGTCCTATTTCCAGCCCTGAAATAAGTAACAAGCACTGCTGAAGGAAGCATAAACACCAAAGAAACAAGTGCGATCTGCGCATACCGAACAGATTCAACATATTTCACGGAGAACAAAAGCGGCAAGAGCAAAGGAGTGAGCAGTATGACAAGTGCAACAATACCTGCAATACTAAGACACATCAGCCAAAAAAGACCCCTAATACGCACTGCATGATGCGACTTGGCACGGGAAAGCTTCGGCAGCAAAAGCATCGAAATCAGATAACTTCCATTTGAAAGATTCAGCAGCAAAGAAACTGCAACAGCATAAATGGCAAGACCTTCAAAACCAACAATAAACGCAATAATGAACTTATCCACATACGGAGTCAGATAGCTCAGCGCACCAATAACAGAATAGTGAACACCTTCCCTGACAACTGCGCGGTCTAAAGGTTTATGTGGAATTTGCTTGCACGTCTTAACATAAAAATAAAGATACAAGAGAATGTTAAAGATCATCAGAGAAAGAATAATGGAAAAGACTGATTTTTCGATTAACAACGCAACCACGACTGAAAAAGTGCTTACTCCTGCAACAAGCAAATCATACAATGCAGCCGCGCGAAACTTTTCCCTGCCCCTATAATAAGCAGATATCCCTGTAAAACCAGTGTAGCACGGAAACAGCAGAGCAACAAAAATGAAAAGATGCCAGAAAGGCTTCGGCTGGAAGAACTTAAAGAACACTGCCATACCCAGCAACACCAGAGTGCCGATAAGCGCCCACTTCAATTTTGCCTTTGTTCCTGCAACAAATGAAGAAAAGTAGCCATTCGCGACAGAACGAACAATGGCGCTGTCCATTCCAGGCAGCGAAAACACTGCAACAGCAGCTATCAAAACAAGAACAAACTGATACTCACCATACAGCTGCCGGTCAATGGCGCGGGCCAAAATAATAATCTGCAAAATCCGAAGCAATGCACTGCCAGCATACCCCACAACAACCCAGAAACCCGCCCTTGCAAAATAAGAAACGTCAATCTGCAATGAATTAGAAAGACCGTTAATTATTCTGGCAGACATATTGCTTTTCGTGCGCGATAACATTTCAAATTCAAAAGAGACAATTCGCATATAAAGACTCACATATTTTTTAAATACTCCCCTGCATACAACCGTCATAATGGACCCGGACGAAATAAAATGCCCATGGTGGATTCTGCTCATTATTTCAATGATTGTCGGCGGATACGTGCTTTCCTCCTCCGCCTCGCTGGACAAACTTGAAGAACTAGTATCAAAGCACGTTGAAAACTCAGTTTCTGCATCAGCACTTCAGAAAGCACGTGCGCAATACCCGCAGCTTGAAGACCGTAAAATCATCCCCATAGTCCAGGAACAAATACACACAACACTCAAAGACCCGCGCACAAAACAAACCATACAAAAAATAGCGAACGAACAAAAAGCGCTCTTCCAAGACGAACACGGAACGCCTTACCTGCTTGAACCAGACGCATACTATTACTTACGCTATGCAGAAAACATTGCCAACCACGGCCACCAAGGAGAAACACTTGAAGACGGCAGACCGTTCGACACACTAAGACACGCGCCACAAGGTGCTGAGGCGCCCTGGACGCTTCTGCCTGCTGTAGAAGCAGGCTGGTTCAAGTTAGCACGGATTTTATCGCCCGAAACAACAATCCTCAGAACATCGTTTTTCCTGCCGGTTGCGTTGGGCATCATATCAATCGCATTAATTTTTGCACTGGCATTCACAATTTTCAAACGAACAGAGGCTGCCTTTTTCGCATCACTATTGTTTGCAGTCCATCCCTATTTGTTCAGGCAAAACATGGCAGGCTTCACAGACACGCCAAGCCTCATCATGCCGCTCTCACTTGCATTTTTCTTAAGCATACTATGGCTGATAGAAGGAAACAAGTGGCAGCGCGTAACAGCAGGCATTGGAGTAATTGCAAGCTTGTTTGCCCTGAAACATACGTGGAACGGATGGTTCTTTGTTCTCGGCATTGCAGCAGCATTCTGCATTTCAGCCGGAATTTACACAATCATAAAGCAAGGAGTTAGGAAAAAAATATTGTTCACGACCCTTGGAATAGGCACGGCCCTCATACTGCTCCTTTTCCAACAAGGATACGTACGCAAAATAATGGTAAAATTACAACTCACGGGCATGCAAGGCATACAGACAACAGTCAAGGAACTTGCACGGCCAACATTTCCTGAATTCATCAGCGCACTCGGCGACCCGCTATTCAGCCTTATTTTGCTCATTGCAGCCGGATGGCTCTGCTACCGCATAATACGAAGGAATGCAAGTCTTCCAGAGCTGTTCATTTTCATCTGGCTAATAATTATGCTTCTTCCCGCACTTCGAACACTAAGATTCATGTTCTTCGTTGTACCACCCGCAACAATTCTCGTCGGAGGGCTAATGCTAAAAATGCAACAGTCTTCAGCGGGATTAACCAGCTCTCTGCACATTGCTTCAAAACGAATTGCATCATTTTTGTTGTTAATACTTTTACCATTTATTGTGGGAGCAACAATGCTTGACACCAGCAACGTTCCATTATCACCAATGACCGATGCAACTGCAGAAACTGCCCTTTGGCTAAGACAAAATACCGGCCCTGGAGCAATCATAAACACGTGGTGGGATTACGGTTATGTCTGGCAGTACTCTGCACGAAGGCCAACATTTATTGACGCAGGACCAAGCACGAGATCACACTGGATTGCAAAAGCGTTAATTTCAGAAGACGAACTTTATGCAAAAAACGTATTCCGCATGCTTGATTGCAAAGGACTTACTGCATACAACACGTACAGAAAAGAACTCGGCGCAAACAGCACAACAGTGCTAGAAGAAGTTTTACGGCAGCCAAAAGAACACGCCGAGAAAACACTTGCCAAAAAAAATATTGCTGACTTGATCAACCTCACTCACTGCGAGCTCCCAGAAGCATACGTCATTGTTGACAAAAACATGCTAGACGTAATAAGCACGATATATTCGATTGCGACATTAAATTCTGATTTAAGCAGCATCCGTGAACGAACAGCAGGCATGACTGAAAAAGAAACACTTGCACACATTGAACAAGTAACAGGACTTACTGGCGACGATGCCAGACAAATGTACTTTGCCGTACAAGAAGAAGCCTTAATTCCCACAGATAAAACCATTTCAACAATTAAAACGTGCAATGAAATTAACACAACCATTCTTGAATGTGCCGGTTACATTGTTAACATTGAAAACACCACTGCATCACTCAATAACATATACCCGTACAGCCTGACAATAATTAGAAACGGGACACGAACGCAAACCGTTTTCCCGGAAGGAAAAACACGGCAAGCTCTACTCATCTACAAGGAAAATGATGACTACCGCGCCATTCTAATGTCGCCAGAATACTTAAACACCTTGCTCGTGCGCCTGTTTGTAGAGGATAAAATAGAAGGATTTACGGCTGTCCACCGCGCATTCAAACCGGAAAGAATTATGACGTGGAAGATTTTAGATTATAAACATCAACAATCCTATCCACCATCAGACTAACTTCAAAATGCCTTTGCACTAATCTTTTTCCATTTTTTCCCAATTTAGAGCACAATTGCTTGTTCTGAGAAAGCTTATTCATTGCGGAAGCCAGTTTGCCGCTGTCGGCAGGAGAAACCACAAGCCCTGTTTTCAAATGCCGGTTAACAATGCCATAAGTGCTGATTATAGGCTTGCTGCACGCCATTGCTTCAAGCTGGACAATCCCAAATGCTTCAGCACGGCTAATTGACGGAAGAACAACAACATCAGCAGAGTGATAAAAGTCCGGCAAGTCCTTGCTCTTGACATCAGTGAAAAACTTAACCCTGCCATTCAAATTTAATTTTGCAACCTGCAGCTGCAATGAACTCAGCAGGGGCCCCATGCCTACTACAACCAAAGTCCCATCAACTTTTTTCATTGCTTCAATCAAATATTTAACACCCTTATACCGAACAAGCCTGCCAACAAAAAGAAAAACAGGCTTTTTGCCAAGAAACATTCCACGTTTATCTGAAAACTTTCTCATGTCAATACCATATGGAATCACGACGCACTTGTGCCTAAATTTTTCCAACACAGGAGAAGAATCAGCATACTGCGGGGATGATACAATAATTTTATCCGCCATACGCAATACTCTCTTCTGGAAAGGAAGATATATTCCAGCACCGAACTTGCCGACAACGTCTGCATGATAGCTCACGATAAGCTTCTTCGGCTTTGCCAGCAAACAGCTCATTTCAGCAGACGGATTCGGCATATGCAGATGAACGACATCAAAATTCCGCAGTTTCTTCACGTATCCAGGAAGAGAAAGATTGACCGGATGATTAATCCCGACAAGCTTTGCAAGCCGCACCACCTTAACCCCATTAATGATTTCACTGGAACTTTTATTTGAAGCTGAAGAAACAATACAGACAACTTTATTTCCACTTTTAACAAGGCCTTCGCACAACTCTCTAACGTGCGACTCAATTCCTCCAACTACAGGCGGATAATACTTGCCCAACTGCAAAATGTTCATCTTAATCCGCTCAGCAGTCCATACCTGTGGCTGCTTTCTGCAAACACCTTGAAGAAACGCATGGCGAGCCTGTTCATATGGAGCTTTTTTGCACACGTAAAACCTGCAATCCCTCCGTAAATCAGCGTTTTTTCCATCAGAAGAAGGGGAAACCTAAACAGCCTGAAAAATGCCTGGCACCTCATAAAAGTTCTGCTGAGAGGGAAATATTGGCGCATAAATTTCGCACCACGCCTTTTCAGCAGCCTTGTCTTATCTGCACCCTGCGCGCCCACAATTCTAGAATAACTTGAAAAAGCAGCATCGTTAAAATGCCAGACCGCACATTGAGGAAACTTGACAATTTTTATGCCATTCTGATGCAAAACAGCTCCCAATTCAAATTCTGCCAGGGTAGGGATATCTTCTGACAAGCCGCCCATTGAATCAAAACACTTCCGCGTAATCGCAGAATTATGAAAGTCAAAATAAGAGTCGGCAACCTTCAATTCTTCAAAGTAATGCATTACACGCTTCCTGTACTGCTCTTCACCCTGCCCAGGCCATGAATCAGTCGGCACTGTATTAATGAAGCCGCGCGCTGCCTGCACTTTTTTGTTCTTGAACAAATCAACAAATTCCCGCAACCAGGTTTTATGCATCAAGCAGTGTGATTCAACAAAAAAAAGAAGCTCGCCCCTTGACTGACGAACTGCTTCGTTCAGCATAAAGCTCCTTTTTCCCCTGTTGCCGATCACTCTGAAATTAGGATATTGCTTTTGAAACTCTGCAAGTATTGTCTTTTCCTCAGCGCTAAAATGCCCCAAATCAGGAAGTATAACTTCATATTGATGGGATGGAAGGTCCTGCTTGCACAAGGCAAGCACGTCAACAAGCAGCCTGTTTTGCGACTCTGTATCCGAAATAATTACGCTTGCTTTCACTTAACAACCCCCTCATACACTGCGAGTGTATCCTTAATCATCTTTTTCACGGTAAACTTTTTGGCTCTTTTTAATCCTTCCCTGACCATCCTTTTATAATTTGCTGGTGAAGATAATGCTTCCTGTATGCCGCGCGCGATATCCTCAGGACTGTTTGGATTGACCAGAACACCTGCATCGCCAACAACCTCAGGCAGGGAAGAACTTCTGGACGTTACAACCGGAGTTCCGCGCGCCATTGCCTCAAGAACAGGCAAACCAAAACCCTCATAGAAAGAAGGCCAGACAAACAATTCTGCCTTTTTGTACAATTCTTCTTTTTCTTCCTCAGACACGTAACCCCTGTAAATAACATCATTTTGCAGATTATGCTGTTCTATTAGCCTGAAAATATTCTCATATTTCCATCCCTTCCTGCCTGCAATAACCAGTTTTTGCCTAAAACCCTGCGACTTTAGAATGGCATATGCCCTGACGAGCCCTTCAACATTCTTTCTAGGCTCCAAAGTACCAACATAAAGAATAAACGGCTCCTTCTTTTTTTCAGAAGAGATTTTCAACGGCAGGGCAAGATGAACCACCTGAATTTTTTCCTCGGGAATGCTGTAATACTTAATCAAATCCGCCTTGGTTGACTCGCTGCTGGCAAGAACGGCGTCAACTCTTTTAAGATAGAAAGGAAGAACATCCCTGAAAAACACAATTCTTCGCATATTGTGAAAATGAGGAAGAAAAACAGGGCTTATGTCATGAATCGTCATGACAACCGGAACTTTTGGCTTGAAAACATAAGGCATCTGAGGATGCTGAAGGTGCAGAACGTCAAGATGACTGAAGCAATTATAATGAAAAAGCGCCGCAGTCCTCTGGTAAAACGGCACTCTGAACGGAGGCTTACGAAACAAAAAGTGGCTGACTTTTTCGAATTTTGGATGCCGCGAATCATTGGAATGAAAACAGGTAATCTTATGCGGCGTTTTGCTCAACCCTTCAATCAGAACTTTTGTCTGAATTTCCACACCAGTATAGGGTTGTGTTAAACATTCAGTATACAAACCAATATTCATACACTCCGGGAAATTGAAAGATTTATTAAATCTTGCCAGCCGACGATAAATAATGCGAATCTGCTACATGAACCGGTTGGGTTTTACGACCATCACAGACTCAAGGTCCTGTGGAGGGGCTGAGATTGCGCGTTATAATGAAGCATGCGAACTGGCAAAAGACAAAAGATTTGACGTGCACATGATTGTTGAAGGAGATAGCTTCAAAACATTCAGAAAGTACAATGTTACTTTCTGGATTGTCCCAAAAGAACCTCTTTTGAAGGCATTCCTACGCACTTTTACTCTCTTCAAACACATAAATGCCGATTTCTATTTGGAACGCTCATCAAAACAAAAACAACGCATTTACGAACCCATAATATGCAAATTACTCGGGAAAAAATACGCCTTTATCGAAGTATGTGACCCAATACTAATCATGGGACAGTCAGGGCTCAAAAGATATGCTTACCGCGTTGGATTGGCACTTGCCAGCCACATAATTTCGAATGCGCGCTTAATACAAGAAAATCTACAATTGTTCACCAAAAGACCAGTGCGCAACATAAACATTTCAACAAAAATGGACAAGCCACTCTTAATGAAGCGGAAGCACATCTTATGGGTGGGACGCGCTCATCCGCTCAAACGTCCAGAAATTTTTCTTAAATTAGCAAAAGAATTCCCAAAAGAACGCTTTGTGATGGCCGTTGCTGGAAAACTCAAACACGACATTGCCCGCAACGTCACAGTCTTGCCAGACGTGCCTCACGATGAAGTAAACAAATACTACTCATCAGCCAAAATAGTCGTCCATACGTCCTGCAGCGAAGGGTTTGGCAACATATTCCTCGAAGCATGGAAGAACAAAACACCAATTATCAGCTTAAGCGTGGACCCTGACGACGTGCTGAAAGAACACAATACAGGACTACATTCAGGAAGTTTTGAACATTTAATAAAAGACGTCAAGCTTCTTCTAAGAAACAAGAAAAAATGGAAAGAACTCTCAGAGAACGGATACAAATATGTTAAAAAACATCACGACGTGCAGCAGGTAATAGAACAATACAAGGACTTTTTCACTCAACATAGCCCGATACAACAGCGCCGGGCATAACTTTAGCCTTCTTCGCAACATACGTGCCAGGGTTCAGAACAGAATTGCAGCCAGTTTGTGAACTTGACTCCATAATAGCCCCTAATTTTCGCATGCCAGTGCTGTACATTTCTTTAGTATCTTTACCAGCAGAAACTTTGACAATTTCGCCATCAAATCTCAAATTAGCAAGCTTCGTGCCAGCACCCAGATTACACTTTTTGCCTAAAATGCTGTCGCCAACGTAATTAAAGTGCGCTACAAAAGAATTGTCCATTATTATTGAGTTCTTAACCTCAGAAGAGCCAATCTTGCAGTCCTTGCCGATAATGACAGGACCGCGCAAGTAAGCGTATGGGCCAATGACCGTGTTCTCACCAATAATAACAGGACCATCAATTCTCGTAGGAAACTTGATAACAGAACCCTTGCCCAAAATTATAGGCACGTCCCACTTGACACCAGTCTCTATCTGGCCCTGAATGCTCTCTTTCTCAAGTTCGAGCTTGTCCAACAATTTCAAAGCTTCCCACGGCTGTTTAATAGAAATTTTAATCTTTGGATCAATCTGCTTCAGAACATCCTGCAGCCAATCCTTAACCTCTTTTGCAAATTCAAGCGACGCCATGCTTCCTCTGATTGAATTTGATATTATAAAGCTTTTCTAAATCACCGCGCAATTGTTCAGCACTTGAAAAAACAATACCTTTCATACCGCACTTTAAAGCACCATCAATGTTCTCTCTTTTGTCATCAATCAACACAATACTATCAGGAGGAACGCTAAGCTCCTTAATGACTGCCAGATAAACCCTGGGGTCAGGCTTGCAATAATTCAGCTCATTGCTGATAAACACGCGCTTAAAATAAGAAAGCCATCCAATTCTTTTCAAATATTCGGTATGCCACGGCCATTGGTTAGAAAGCACACAAGGATCGTGCAAGCTTTTCACAATTTTCACAACACCTTCATCAAGACGCGCCTTTTTCTTGAAACACTCGACAAAAATATGCTCAAGACCTGCAGGGTCAACACGGCATTTCTCCCCAAAACGCTGCCACAACTCATCCATTGAAATCTGGCCGGTATCAGCAAGATGGCCCACTTCAGAAAGCGCGCTCTTGACATCAGCATCAGAAATCTTTGCATATTTCGCCCAGAAAGGAATAATGTATTCTGACTTCCAATCTACAACTACGCCAAAGCAGTCGAAAAGAAAAATCATAATAAGAAAAAAATGAAGGCTTACTCAGCCTTCCAGCCAACCCAGGCTGAAATAACACCGATAACGATGTGCAACCAGTTGTCTGCAGTGTTCAACGCAAGCAAGTCCTGCAATGCGAAGAAACCAATAATGCCTAACAACAGGTATATTACACCAAGCCAGGTGTTGACTTTCTTTGTCGGCGCGCCTGCTGAGAATCCAGCCCAAGCAAAAATTACTCCAGTAATCAAGTGCACAAGGTTATGCAACAGGTTCACCTGGAATCCGAATACATTGTCGCCCATAAAGAAGCCTAGAAGGCCCACCAATATGAGCACAACTCCAATCACCTTGGCCCACGTCTGATTTGCTCCCATTCAATACCACCCCTTAAGCTTTTATTGAACAAATTAATGGAGAGGAGATATTTAAAGGTAACGTACGGCAAAAGATTATTAAATTCGTGCAAGAAAGTATTTGGCATGACAACAGCCACAGAAGTTGCGGAAAAAGAAGCTGAGAAAGCAGAAAAAGAAGCTGCTGAGGCCAGAGCAAAGGCCATACAAAATGATCTCAGGCTTATTCTTACCGGCGCGACGGTAGCGGTGGAAGACAGAGACAAAATGAAGCTTCTTCGCCAGCTTTCCAAAGCAATGGCCAAAGCAAGCGAATGGAACCCTTAAAACGCGTACTTCAAGAAATACAAGAATTTCGGCTGAGCCAGCAAAAGTTTAAGCATAAATCTTGAAGGAAATTCTCTGGGATACTTGTGCAGAATATCCTTCACTTTAGGAACGGACATCCAGCTGATGAGCTTTTCGTAATCAGCATCAGAAAATTTGTTTAACGTGTCTCTCAGCTTCTGATGAATCTTGAGCTCTTTTCTTAACGGCTTCAGCAATTTCTCATAACTTTTACCTGTAAGAATGCTTTCTGCAGCAAACTTGCCAGACATCATTCCAGTAATAATGCCGCCGCCAGTCGTGTTCTTGCACAAAGCAGCAGCATCTCCCACAAGGTAAACATTATCTTTCTGCGCACCCTGGCTGTCAAACAAAGGAATAGGACCTGCCTGCTTGTCAACAATCTCGCCAGGACACAATTCCAGCAATTTATCATACGCATTAAAACCATACTTCTGCGCAGCAATACCAACCCGGGCGCGAGTAGAACTCTCAGGCACAACCCACGCAAAAAAATCAGGCGCGATATTCCCAAAATAAACCGAAAAAGACTTAGGATCAAACTCTCCCTTAATCGTTGCCTGCGCACCAACATAATAACCCCTCTGCTTCAACAAACCAGCACACCTGCCAACAGTGCTTGAAGGACCATCTGCGCCAATAAGAACGTCAAACTCAACAGCCTCTTTGCCATCAAAAAACGCCTTATTATCCTTAAAACCAGTAAAACGATGGCCCAAACGCAATTCAGCACCGGCAGCAACTGCCTTTTTAACAAGCCACGGATCAAACTTGTCACGGCACAAAACGTGCTCGTGAAGAGGAACTTCAATACTCGTATTTGGACCGTGCACCTTAACGCTGTCAAGCTCATTAATCAAATACTCGTCAGAAGGCTCAACAAGGTCAAACAAAGCTTTAGTAACAATTCCAGTGCACTGTACAGGCTTTCCAACAACAGAATGCTCTTCAAACAGGACAACCTTCTTTCCAGCTTCTGCAAGCTTCAAAGCAGCATAAGCACCCGCAGGACCAGCACCGATAATTGCGATCATAGATCCTTGCCTACGGGCGTGACTTAAAAATCTTGCCCCACGCCTGTCTTAGACTGATTTTAGTCTCCCCTGTGCAGGCAAGGGGAGACTAAAATCACCTCAGCTTGCCGAGGCAGCGCGTGAATTAACTAGAAATGAGAAACAAAATAGAAAGAATTTCGTGTTTTTAGTGAAGGACATCATTCATTGGACATTTGTGTCCTTCACTAACTAGTAAACGCCACAATCTTGTCCTATTACTTTTAGCGTTTACTATTTAAGCAATATTTCTACGCCGCGAACGCCAGTATACAAGAGCAGCAATTAATAGCAACAGAAGAGCAAGCAACCATATCCAGTTTGCAGGATCAAAGCCCCCAGTACGTGGTTTTTTATCTTCAGAACCACTTGGCGCGCCTTGCGTGATTGCCCGACCTACAAGTCCGGTTTCTGAAGGTGTAGGTGTTGCTCCTTCACCGCCATGTCCAGGCGCATTCTGAGAAGGCAAGACACATCTTCCGACAATCGGGTCCAGCATATAAGGCGGAATGCATGCAAGCAACTCACAATATTTACTGCAATCAGGATGCTGCGGCTGAGCACAGCACTGGATTCTTGCAATGTAAGCTTTCTGACAGCAATGCCATTTTCCAAAGTTAACAATAGGATCACAGCAGTGAGCAGCGCCAACAGCGCTGTTGCTGCCACCTGCACCACCTACACCAGGCGGAGGAGGAGGCGGAGGAGGCGTAATTGTCGGAGTAACTGTCGGAGTAGGCGTAGTACAAGATTCGCCTGTAACAAATATCGCACTTGCCGGCGAGCCAAACACCATACCATCTACCGTAGTGCTGAATGATATTGACGAAAATGCCGGAGGACCAGTGATGCAAGGCAAGGTCCACGTACATTTGTAACGCAATTCTCCGTTTTTGTACCCGTAACCATACTTGTAACCATAACCGTAACCGTAACCATAATTGGTGGGATCAAAGAAACCATCTGCATTAAAATGTCCGAAAGAACCCATGACTTTAGTAACAACAACACAAGAAACATCAGGGCAAAGAGGACCTCCAAGCTCGTTAGCATCAACATCAAAGCTGCAAGAGGACCCATCAATAGTCAAAGTAAACCCGCCAGGAAGCAACTCTCCAGGATCAAGGTTGAAATTCAGGAAAAACATAACCATACCCGGAACAACAAATACCGGGGGCAAACCATCTATAGAAAGGACCAAAGCAACAGCAGGACCAATCAAGAAAACAATAGCAATAATGGCAAGAGTTAACAGAATGCTAAAACTGTACTTCTTCAAAGCTCCTTTTGCAAACATATTGTAATCAGCTCTTTTGTCATATAACTGTAAGTTTCCTTTTTAAGCTTTTGGGTCGTTCATATCATATAGTGCTCTCGCGAAATCTTTAATAAGTGCCTGAACGAGAGTCAAATTGGGGGCTGAAATGCATCTTTTTGTAATGATACCTGCGCACAATGAAGAATCAACTATTTCGCAGGTCATCAGAACCATTCCAAGACAGATAGCAGGGGTTGACAGGATAACTTCTGTTGTGATAGACGACGGCAGCACAGACAGAACTGCTCAAAGAGCAAAAGAATCAGGAGCATATGTTGTACCAAATCACACCCAGCAAGGACTTGCGCAGACATTCCAGCACGGGCTCAATTTCTGCCTGAAACACGGCGCGGATATTATAGTTAATATTGATGGCGACGGACAGTATAATAGTGAAGAAATCCCAAAAGTAATCAAGCCAATTGTTGAAGGATGGGCGGATGTTGTTCTTACCAACAGAAATGTCCATTCACTCGACCACATGCCGTTTGGCAAGAAATATGGCAATATTGTAGCGAGCTGCGTCACACGCCACGTGTCAGGATTCCCAGTCAGAGACGCGCAGTCCGGTTTCAGAGCATTTTCAAGAGAAGCAGCATTACGGATAAATGTCAGAAGCAATTACACCTATGTCCAGGAAACCATCATACAAGCAGTGGACAAACGGCTGCACATAGTGCAGACAGACTGCACGTTCAAAAAAAGAACAGGCCAGTCAAGATTAATCTCGAACATATGGAGCTATGCAAAAAGAGCGGGCAGCATGCTGATAAGAAGCTACGTCCGATACAGGCCATTGAAAGTTTTTTTACTTTCAGGAGCACTTGTTAGTCTGCCAGGATTATTATTTGCGCTCAGATATCTAATTTTCTGGCTCAACGGACAGCACGCAGGACACGTCCAGTCACTAATAGCAGCAGCAGTTTTCCTCATTGTCGGATTCCAGCTAATCATGCTGGCGCTGCTGGCGGACACGATTGATGCAGAGCGAAGCATAAATGAAGAAGCGCTGTATAGAATAAAAAAGATGGAATCGCGCATCACTCAACATCACGAATATACTGAAGGACAATAACAGACCAACCAGTAAACAGCACGATGAAAAAAACAATATTAATCCCAAAAAAGTGAATCGCTGCAAACCGATTTTGCAATACCAGTTCGGTCAACAGGAAAAAGATGACAAGCGCTACAAGCACTGAGCAGCAAACAAACAACACATCTCTCCACTTACTGTCCATACTTCGCGCATACAACCGTCATTCTTTTAAAATGTATGCCCTGCCAGAATCATGATGAACATACTCCTCACTTTACTCGGAATACCCCTTCTTTTCTACCTGCCAGGATACTGTATTTCACGCTTATTTCCTCCAAAAACAAGAGATTTTGAACAGGTCTTTTTTGAAATAGCAACCAGCATACTATTATCGGGATTAATCGCATTCACTTTGGCCCACACCGCCCTTTTCTCCCTCCCGCGTCTTTGCACAATTCTCGCCGTCACGTGCATAATAACTTTCTTAATCAGAAAACCTCAATTTGTATTTGCATCACGCAAGCTTTTTTTCATGGCCTGTTTTGCGGCGATTGCGGCATCGCTGATCTTCCTCAACCCACAGGAAGCATTTCACGGAGGATTGGATCCTGGAGTGTACATAAGCACCGGCATTAACATAGCAAACACCGGAGCAATCCTGATTGCATCAAGCACAATTGAGGAGATGTACCGTTCAAAAATAACCGGGTTCTATAAATTCAAAGATCCCCCTCTTATGGGAAATTACGGCAATGAGTTGCCAGGATTTTACATAACCGACCCGGAAAATGGGATAATAACGCCGCAATTTTACCACATGTATCCCGTATGGATAGCAATTTTTTATCTGCTTTTCGGACTAAAAGGAACCCTGTTTGTTGCGCCGCTGTTCTCTCTTTTATCACTCGCCGCCATGTTCTTCTTCCTCAAAAAAACACTTGGGACAAATATCGCCATTCTTGCAACTGCGCTGCTGGCAATTAATTTTGCACAAGCATGGTACACGCTAACCGCCAATTCTGAAGTAATGATGCAATTTTACTTTTTCCTGACACTCTATCTGCTGTACCTATTCACAGAAAGCAAAATTTCAGCTGCAGGAGCATGGACTGCACTCGCCGTGGCCAGCGGCATGCTCACACGCGTTGAATTTCTTGTTGTAATCCCGGTTATTGTCGGCTACCTGGCATATATACACCTGACCCAAAAAAACGCGCAATTGCGATATTTTTTCATCCCGTTTGCTTTCCTCTTTGCATACTGCATACTTGCTGTTGCAACTCTGTCACGCTATTATGCTTCATTTCTTGTCAAAACTCTCTTTCTGGTAAAAGTAGACCTTTTGCACTTCAGCCAGCTGCCCGTTCAATATTGGCCACTTATCGTTGGAGGCTTGCTTCTATTTTTGCTCATCAAGTTTATTGCAAATAAACGCATAGACACAAGCCCCAGGCAGAAATTAATAATTTCACTCATTATCTGGCTGCTCGTGGCACTCTTCAGCGTGCTGTCCCACAAAATTTTGCCAAACATTACAGTTAATCTCACTAATTTGTTTTGGTACATAACTCCGATTGGATTCTTTATGGGATTTCTCGGGCTGCTCATCATGCCATGGAACAAAAACAAGAATATCGTGCTTCTGATCATCACCTGCTCTCTCTTTCTCAGTCTTTACGCAATAAAGTCAGCCATTACTCCTGTGCATCCATGGTGGGTGCGAAGATTTCTGCCTGTGATACTGCCGGCGCTAATCATTGGAATCAGCCATTTCATACTTCAAAACAAAATATTTATGCGCCCACTGCCTAAAAAAATTTTTGCAGCGCTACTTATCCTTCTCATCGCGGTGCCCTTCGCAGCAACGACTGTAAAAATATTCACTACTGACGAATTTGAAGGGTTGGCAGAAATATTGTCAGAACTCGACCAGAATATTTCCGAGCCTGCACTGATTTTATTCTTAAACGAAGGAGACTCCCACAAATACGCCACCCCTCTTCGTTATATTTTCGGCAGGGACATTCTCCTCTTAACAGAGCTTAATAACCAATCAAACGCATACCTATCAGCTCTTTCAAAGGAAAAAAACATCTATGTGCTTTTGCCGCATGAAAAAATAAAGAATTCCCTCTCAACTCAGTTCAGCTTAAAACCTGTTTATTACAGAACCGTAATCTGGAAAGGTATGAGCAGGCAGAAAGAATGGAAACCGCATTATCACAAGCTCTTTTATCTTCCTGACGAACTTTATGAACTCAGGCAAGACGTGTCCCTCTATCAGATACAGCCAAGCAAATGAGAATACTCTTCATAACAAGAAAACACCCGCCATCAAGCGGCGGAATGGAAAACTTAAGCTACCATCTGACAGAATCGATATCAAAAGCTGCAGAATGCCACAAAATCGCTTGGAGAGGAAGCCAAAAATGGCTGCCTTTTTTTTTAATTTCAGCATTCATAAAAGCGTGCGCCCACTGCAGAAAACGCAATATTGACATCATCCACATCGGAGACCCCGTGCTCAGCGTTATCGGCGTAGCGCTTAAAAAAATATTCAACATTCCTGTTGCAGTCACGTGCCACGGGCTTGACCTCACTTACCCAAATCAGCTGTATCAAAAATATCTTGACCTGTTTTTGGGAAAGATGGACAAATATATCTGCATCAGCACTTACGCTCAGCGAATTGCCTGCAAAAGGGTTCCCTCCAGTAAAACTATCGTGATTCCCGTGGGAGTCAATTCCAGCTTTTCATTTACTGATAAAAAATTTGGTAAAAGAAAACTATTGCTTACCGTGGGAAGACTTGTAAAGCGAAAGGGAGTACTCGTGTTCCTCAAAGATGTCTTTCCGAACCTGCGCAAGTCCTACGAATATGTCATCGTCGGCAAAGGACCGGAAAGAAGCATTATTGCAGAACATATCAAGCAGAACGGCCTGCAAAATAGGGTAAGACTCATCACAAATGCGGATGATGAAACACTCAAAAAAATATACAAAGCCGCAGACATTTTCATCATGCCAAACATAACTGTCAAAAATGATGTCGAAGGGTTCGGCCTGGTCGCTCTTGAAGCAGCCGCGACCGGGCTTCCGGTCATCGCTACAAGAGTGGATGGAATCACTGATGCCATCATTGATGGTAAAAATGGGTATCTTGTGAACGAAGGAGTTCCTGCAGAGATGAAACAAAAGATAGAAAGCATAAAGCTTGCAAGAAACAGGAAATTCAGTGATTTCACCAGACGGAAATATTCCTGGAACACAATTGCAAAACAATATATCAATGCTTTCAAGACTTGCCTTTAACAAGTAAACGAAATACTCTGCTAGTTTGCTCAGCAGTTTTCTTCCAGCTGAACTTTCTGGCCTGCCTGAATCCCTTGCGAATCAAAAACGCCCGCTTTCTCCCAACCACACGCATAGCCTGCGCAATATCATCAACATTGTAAGGGTCAACGTACAACGCAGCATCTCCTGCAACTTCAGGAATGCTTGAAATTCTGCTGGCTATTACTGGACATCCACAGGACATGGCCTCGATAACAGGAAGACCAAAGCCTTCGCTCAAAGACACGAACACCAAAGCGTCGGCGGAAGCGTACAATCCTGGCAAATCGCTATTTGGAACATTATCCAAAAAGTGCACCTTATCAGCTATCTTCAGCCTCCGTACAGCAGCGTGAATCTCCCAACTTCTGTAGCCTTCAGCACCCACAAGCACAAAATGATTTTGGCTGCCTGACTGCACAAAGCCTTCAAGCATTCGAACCAGATTTTTATGCACCATGCGAGTGCCCACAAAAATAAAATACGGATTTGCAAGCTTGTACTTCTTTTTCACTCTCTGTGCCTCGCTTCTTTTCGGCATACGATAAATAGACGCAAGAGGAGTTACGTAAACTCTCGACCTTGAAATGTTAAGCATTGAACATACATCATTCTTTGAGCTCTCGCTCAATGTCAGCAATCCATCAGCTGTCCGCGCATATGCTTTCATCAGAAGCCTATAGCCCCACCTACTAAGCAAATTCTGCGATTCTGGAATCTTAAGCGGAGTCATATCGTGCATTGACTGCACAAACGGCACATTAGGCTTAATCAGATACCCTATTGGGCCGGGATGATACAAAACATCAACATTCGGGTTACGCAATGCGAAATTCATATACAAACGAATCAAAGGCGACGAGTGAAACAAACGAGGAATCAGAACTTCACGCGTGCCGGCATACACCGGATCACCAGACTTTCTCAAATGAACAATTGTAAGATCATGATTTTTCTTTAAATTATTGATAAGCTTACGAATATACTGGCTAATACCCGTATTATTCCTATCAAGCGCATACGCCAAAATCCCAACCCGCATTGATGGATTGGAAACGAACACATATTTAAATAATGACAGTCCAAACTGTGATTGGGGGGCATGATGCGAATATTAAGACAGTCGTTCTGGCAGCTTATAGTCATATACGTCCTGACGGCAGCGCTCGTAACAATAAAGATTGTGCCAAGATACGCACTGCATTTTGAAATATTCGCAGTCATAATTGCAGGCATAGGCGCACTGGCTCTGAATGAGAAGCAGTCAAGAATCCGAACTGGATGGATTGTTTGGCTTGCCGTTGCGCTAATAATCCTGTTCCGCATCATTCCTTACCTGCAATACAACATACCGATAGGATATGATGCCGCATTCTACACTGCTGCAATAGACCAATACGCTTCGGATGCTGTTGAGCAATGGTTTGCCGGATGGTCTCCGCCAGGCTTGTTCATGCTGACAACAATATTTACACGCTTTGGAATACAGACTGAAGTTCTTCTTACAACTGGAGTCATACTGCTTGAGATTCTACTGGGAATCTTGATTTATTTATCAGGCTCAACATTCTTCAACAGGCAAGCAGGCGCACTTGCCATGCTTCTCTACTCTGTTTCACTTGCACAATACGTTACCTTTGAACTTACATATATTAAGAACATTCTTGGCATATCCCTTTTGCTCGCAGCGATGCTTTTCCTGCACAGAAAAAAATATGTTCCTGCTGTTCTAACCGGCGTGCTTGTAGCAGGAGTACAGCAGCCGACATTTCTCCTTTACGGACTCTGCTATCTTGCACATACTGCAACAAAAATAAGAGACAAAAAGGAGTTGTTCGCACTTGTTTCGACAGGCGCAATTACTTTGGTGGCAGGCATACTGTTTTACCTGCAGGCAATCGGACCGTTGTTCATCTCAGCAACAAGCAACCTCATCAACAGCACTCCCGGAAGCTTTATGAGTTTCACCGATTACATGTTCAGTACACTACCCTACTTGTGTTTTGCCTTTCTCGGATTTTTAATAGCTCTCAAAAGCAGAAAGTTTAACCTGCTGTTCTATTGGTTTGTCATAAACTTTGTGGTTGTATTCCTCAAACTGTTCTTCTACAACAGATTCGTGATATTCCTCGACGTCATTTTCATACTCTATGCAGGATACGCGTTCAGCACGATTCTTGCCGTTAAAAGAAAACTGGCAATTGCGCTGATAATTGCCGTTGTGCTATCGATGGCAGTAACAACCGGCAGAGAAGCACTCAAGGCTCATCCAAACATCTCTCCAGAGGAGTACGCATTCATGAAAGATATCCCCAGCATAACAGAAGCAAACAGCACGCTCCTGTCAAACATGGTTGAAGATGCGCACTGGTTAGAGGCGCTAAGCCAGCGCCCAGTGGCTGCACCAGGATTGTTCAATGCAGGCAAGTGGACGCGGAACGAATGGACAAAATACTGGCACGCTGAAAACTTCACCAGAATACAAGAATTGATGGACAGACACCCAAAACCGCTCTACATTTACCTTGGAGAGAAAAGCCCCCGCGGACAACAAAAAAAATTCGAAACGTGCACAGAACGCGTTGCACAGTACAACAAGATGGAACTTTTACGATACACATGCTGAACAAAAAATTAACCTGGGCAACGGCACTCGCACTCTTCCTACTGGCAGCGCTCTCAATTTTTATGCCGTTTGGACAGGCGATTAGAATGGCCCTAATACTATACTTTTTACTTTATCTGCCCGGATACCTTTTCTTGAAAAATATATACAAAAGTGAAAGCGTGCTTGAACAGAATACCCTGAGCCTAATACTTGGCATCGTGCTTATGTCAGAAGCAGTATATTTACTGCGACTGCTGAACATCCCCTATACCACAACAACCGCACTAAGCTGCGCAGCAGTCATTATCTTAGCTTCGCTTCTTTGGGAACAGGCGCGACAAAGAAAAACCCGCGGCGCTTCAAAAAGAAAAAGATAACAACAACCTGGAACAGCTGGGCGATTACTGTGCCAACTGCGGCTCCTGAAATACCAATTGACTTAATCAGCAGATAGTTCAGGACTATATTGATGAAAACAGACACTGCTATTACTGCAGCATAAAATTTTTGCTTGTCAATGGCCACGCAGACTGATCCCGCGATTAATAAAACAAATGACAAAAAGAAGCTTGCTGAAAGAATCTGAAGCACGGGAACGCTAGGCGCATATTCAGCGCCAAAAAACACTGTCAGCACTGGCTTGGAAACAAAAAACAGTGCAAGACCGCCGGCCACGCCGAGAAGAAGCATCACCCAAAACACACTCTTGAACATGACAAGCAGCTTACGCACATCTGTCTTAAAAAAACGATTCATTGAGGGAGCCAGAGACACTGAAAAATAGCCTGGAACGAACATTACAGCGGTTAGCAAACTAACAGCAACGGAATATATGCCAACTGCCTTATCGTCGAGCATTAAGGAAAGCATAATCGTGTCAATCCGCAAATTTATAATCGCAATCACAGCAATAAGAGTAAAAGGAAATACTACTTTCAGCAACTGTTTGATGAATGCCACGTCTATTTTGAACGGAAACGTGCCAATTTTACGAGAAAATAGCAGAAAACTGAAAACAAAAGTAAGTGCTATGGCAAACACGTAGCCAGCCATGATTGCAATGACACCCACATTCTTGAAGACTAGAAGCGCAACTCCGGCCCCGAGCAGCAGACAATAGAACAGCCGCGAGTAAGCCTGCAGGTACATTTTCTCAAAAGCTTGATAGACATACCTCAAAAATTCGATCAGGCTTTGAAATAAGTAATAGAAGCACGCCATAAGTGACAATACGATTATCTGGGGCGGCTTTCCAATCGCAATTAAAATTCCATACATAATCGCAATCGATGCAACGAACAGCACCAGTTTCAGAAAAATAACATTTGGAGTGAATACGGCAAACCGTTCTCTCATGCGCGAAAGCTCCCGCACGGCCAAACTGTTCATGCCAAGATCCATAAACATGCCAAAAATGCCTGCAAATGAAAGCGCAAACTGCAGCTTGCCATAGCCCTCTGCGCCCAAATGCCGCGCAAGCAGAATTACAACACCAAACAACACCAGCTTTGCAATAATTTCAGAGCCTATGAGCCACAAAGAATTCTTCAGGATATAGTTATGATTGCGGATTCTCTGAACAAGAAGCTTCACCGTTGAACGAAATCCAAAATCCATAATGCGCTGGAGCACAGAGGTATATAAAAAGCTAGTGTGAAGAACATACATCTTTAAATGCGCCATTTTTGTCTGAACTTTAGAAGTCATGAGACTTGAAAATTTTTACGAGGAGTACAGCACAAAAGAGCACTGGGAGCGCTTCTGGACAGGAATACAGCCGACGAGTGATTTTAAGCCTTGCTATCACAGACTTCTGCGGAAAATACTGCCACCAAACAAATCTTGGACTGCATTCGAAGTAGGCTGCGTGCCAGGAAATTACCTGATGTATTTTTACACGCATTATGGATACAAGCCATCAGGCATTGATTATTCAGACAGAACAGAAGAAGTGAGGAACTATTTTGAAAAACAAGGAATAAAAGCAGAAATCCACAAACAAGACTTCTTCACGTTCAAAACAAGGAAAAAATACAACCTGGTATACAGCAATGGTTTTGTGGAACATTTTGGAAACCCAGAGCTGGTTTTCAAGAAACATCTTGATTTACTTGCCAAAGGAGGCTATCTGATAATCTCGCTTCCAAACTTCCGCAATATGCAATACTACCTGCACAGCATATTTGACTCCAGAACACTGAAAACACACAACTTTAGCGTCATGGAACCGGACTTATGGAGGAAGCTTGCTGAAAAATACGGGCTCAAGATACATTACTGCAATTATTATGAGACATTCAATTTCTGGGTGGTCAACAAGTCATTAATGCTGAAACCCTTCGTGAAAATGGCAGGATTCGCAAACAAGGCATTGCACTTTATTCTCAAGCTAGCAGGTCTCAAGTACATACCTAACAAACAACTCTCGCCCAATATAGTGCTGGTGGCACAAAAATGAAAATTTGCTACATAAACCCGGCCGGATACGGTCTGCTGAGGCCATCATACGTTAACAAGCAGAGCTATGGTGGAGCAGAAGCGGCAATGTTTGATGATGCAAAGCTACTTGCGAAAGACAAACAGTTCGAAATGCATATGCTCATTGATGCTGATGAAGAAAAAAAATTCAGGCAACATGACATAAATGTGTGGACAATCAAAGGATGCTCTACAAACAACCTAGAATTCATCCCATACAGACTCGCATTCTGGAGGAAATTAAGGGAAATAAACGCAGACATTTATGTGCAGAGAGCCTCCCTTCGCGAGCTGTATTTCCTCACAGGACTTTTCTGCAAACTGCACGGAAAGAAGTACATACACGTGCTATCAGAATCGCTGGAAGCCAATAAAAAGGATCTCAAAAAGGCGAGTTTTGCAGGCAAATTTAGATGGATAACCATGATGAAAACAGCTCTTCAAATGGCAAATGCAGTCGTTGTACTGAGCCACCAACAATTGAATGATCTCACACCCACAGTTCAAAGAAAAACAACTGTCATCTACAATGGAAAGCAAATTGTCAAGAAAGTGAAGCCCTATGAAAAAAGGAAATATGTTTTGTGGGCAGGACGAAATCACCCGATAAAACGGCCGGAGCTTTTCCTGAAACTCGCGCAGAATTTACCAAAAGAAAAGTTTGCAATGGCAATAATAGGCGACGTGCCTAAGAATGTTCCGCCAAATGTCAAGATATTGAAAAACGTGCCAAAAGAGAAAATGAATGCTCTTTTTGCAAATGCAAGAATCTTGGTGCACACGTCGTTGACCGAGGGTTTTGGCAACGTCTTCATTGAAGCCTGGAACAATGAAACTCCTGTAGTCACGACAGTTGATACTGATGAATGCGTTTGCAAGCACGACCTTGGCTACCATTCACGCAACTTTGAACAGCTTGTCAAAGACGTCAGAAAAGCTATAAATGACAAGAAAAAATGGAAGATACAATCACGCAATGCACGCACTTATGTTCGAAAACATCACGACATCACACGACAGATAAAAGAATACAAAAAACTCTTTTTAAGTTTACAGTCATGAATTTTTCTGTTCTAACAGGCTATAAATACGGCAAGTCCACCAGAAATTCCTGAGCGTCTTAAGTCCTGTAAGCTTGTATGCAACGTGCACAAACTTGTGCAGGTGGCGGCGGGCAATACGACGATACAAAGGCCTGCGCAGTTCAGGATGCTTTGTAATCAGATACTTGTAACTGTCAACACGCTTTTTTTTCGCTCCAAAATAAGTTTCAAAATCACGAAAATAATGATAATGAAAAACAGAAATATCCGGTTGGTAAGTAATTCTCAGACCGTGCTTGCACAAGCGATAACCCAGCTCAATATCCTCATGGCCAAACGGATGGTGCTCGTCAAACAGTTCCTTCTCAAACCACTTCTTATGCAGAGACATATTGCAGGTTATAAAGTAACGCCATCCGCAGTCGCTGGACTTGTGTATTTTAGAGAAATCAAAAAGCGGGCCATTGGGACTCAAATAATCCATCACTTCTGTTTTACTCAATTCAGGATGCCACTCAACAAGACCAACACATGCAGTCTCTGGGGTTACTCGTGAATAATGCCTGGAAAGAAAATCTGGATGCGCCGGCATAGTGTCGTCATTCATAAACAAAAGAACTTCTCCCTTCGCCTCCCTGATGCACGAATTCCTCACGGCAGAAAGACCAATGTGCGGCAAATCAAGAAATTTGACATCCAGCCTTGAAGCGTGCGAAAACTCCTTCACCTTCTGCGCGGTATCGTCTGTTGAGCCGTCGCTGCCGATAATGATTTCAAAATCATCTGCTTTCAAAGACTGCTGCTCAAAAGCGCGCAGACTTTTCATCAGGATTTCACTCCTATTGTAGGTAGGAATGACAACAGAAACTTTCATTTCGCGAATCCAATCGCGTATTTCTTCCACCGGCCGGTATCAAGAGTCATGTTTATAGTCAATGGGGGTCCTGAATAATCCTGCATGGTAATTTTTTGGGGATTAGAGCCGCATAACAAGGCAAGCTCGTACATTGAAATCTTTTTGTCTCCAACAAGATGAACTGTTCCAGTCATGTTTGCAGCCAAAAGCTCTTTCAAGCCAAAAGCGACATCCTTGGCAAAGAGATAAGTGCCAAAACGGTCTGCGAAAGCGCCCTCATACGGCCATTGCGCTCTCGGGATAAAATTAGTGCGCACAATCAGATGCTTTTGCAGAAATTTGCACATTTGCTCTGCAGCAAATTTCGACAATCCATAAATATTTTTAGGCATGGGCAAGTCGTTTTCATTGTACATTCCCTGATTTCCATCAAAAACACACGCCGTGCTCACGTATATGAAATGCACATTGGGATAGAATTCGAGACATGCCTTAACCACATTAAGAGTGCCTTCAACATTTGTCTTCCAACATAGCTCTTTTTTCTCCTCGCACTCTCGGATACTCGTCATGGCAGCGGCATGAATGATAACAGAAGGCTTGGATTTACTCACAAAATCCCCAACAGAATCCGAAGACAACAGATCGAGCTCGGATCTTGTGGGAAAAAGTGCATCAGGAAAGACAATTTTTAATGCAGATCCAAGCCGGCCGGAGCCTCCTGTAACCAGAATCATTTCATCCAACCCTCTTTTTTGAAAATATTCATAATTTCTTCGTCGCTGAACTGCTTGAACATGCTGACTAACTGATGATCAGGCCCAAGCCATCCTTCTTCCTTAAGCAGCTTTGTAAATTCGTCCAAAGCAAATCTAGGTGCCCTATCAGAAGCGTACTCCTCAAAAACAACATTCGGATGCTGAGCGTAATAGGGAGCAAGCCCCAAATCTAGTGTTGGAAGAATTACAAAATGCTCAGGCGTCTCCTTTGTGCGCGAAGATTCATTTCTTGATATGAGATTTTCATGAATTTTCTCTCCAGGACGGATGCCGATGTCAACAATTTCAGTTTTATCGTTGCCAAATCTCATTTTCATAACATCTACGATGTCCATTATGCCTATCGATTTCATCTTTAAAACAAAGATTTCACCGCCATGACCCATTTCAGTAGCTTTCAGAACAAGACTTATCGCATCCTTGAGCGCTATAAAAAAACGAGTCATGCTTCTATCAGTAACACTGATTTTGTTCACTCGTAGAAGCTGCTCGCGAAATAGCGGAAAAACACTACCTTCGGTGCCAATCACATTTCCAGCACGCACACATACAAAAGAAGTGTGCGATGTTTCCTTGTTCGCATTCACAATGAGCTTTTCTGCAGCAGCTTTTGAAATTCCATAAATATTGCACGGATCAACTGCTTTGTCGGTAGAAATATACACAACCTTCTTTACCTTGTTCTTAATCGCTGCCAAAACAACATTTTTTGTGCCATCGACATTTGTTGCGATTGTTTCGTATGCGTTTTCCTCGCACACAGGAACGTGCTTCAGAGCGGCCATGTGGAAAATATAATCAACACCCTGGCTGGAAACCTCCAATCTATTTAGATCACGCACATCACCAATTATGAACTTCACCTTGGGATTGTTGTTCAGCTCACGCTTCAGATTAACCTGCTTATGCTCGCCTCTGCTGTATACCCTGATCTGCTTCACATCATACTTTTCAAGAACATACTTTACAAAGAACGAACCCCACGAGCCCGTTCCCCCTGTAACAAGAATAGACACCCCATTTAACATATAATTTACTCATAACATTCTCTATAAAAAGGTTATTGTAATAAAGAAACGAAATACATTTATTAACCCTTTAGAAGTACGCCTGCGTATGGGGGTTCACTATCATACGGAATTAGAAAAGGCAATTGGAGAATGCACAAGCATTCTTGACGTGGGCTGTGGCTCGAACTCTCCCTTGCAACATATCCCGCGGAAATTCTTTGCAGTTGGGGTTGATGCGTTTGCTCCAAGCATCGAACAGAGCAGAAAATCAAAAATCCATAATGAATACTGCCAGCTTGATGTTATTGATATCGACAAAAAATTTGCGCCAGACTCTTTCGATTGCGTCATGGCATTGGATGTAATTGAACACTTGACAAAACAAGATGGTTTGAAACTTCTGAGCGCTATGGAACGCATTGCCAAGAAAAGGATAATCATCTTTACTCCGAACGGATTTCTTCCACAGCCACCTGATGGAAACCCCTGGCAGAAGCACAAGTCGGGATGGACTGTTGAAGAAATGAAAGCGCACGGATATACTGTTATTGGAATCAACGGCTGGAAACCGCTCAGAGGAGAAAACGCAGACATACGATTCTGGCCAAAAAGAGCGTGGCTGCGCATTTCAAACATCACCCAAATATACGTCAGAAACAAACCAGAAAAAGCATTCCAAATACTATGCATAAAAGACAAAACATGAAACCGAGAGTATCCATCATAGTACTCAATTGGAACGGATGCCAGCTCACACTGAACTGCGTCAAAAGTATTTTGAAAAATACCGAATACAAGAACTTCAAAGTAATTATTGCCGATAACGGCTCAACTGACGGCTCTGTCAAAGCATTCAAAACTTTCAAAGGAGTAACTGTGATTTCACTGAAAGAAAACTATGGGTTTTCAAAAGGCATGAACATGGGAGCATGGTATGCATTGCGACATCATTCACCAAAATATCTTGCATTCGTCAACAACGACATGACTTTTTCTCAAAAAAACTGGCTTTCTTCACTTATACAAGACCTTGAGAGGGATCCACAGGCGGCCGTCGCAACACCAAGATTCAAACAAGGTGATGGAACAATTGTTTATGCAGGAGCAAACTATGGAATCAGACTACAGGCTACGGTAAGCCACCGCATCCCAGTGCCTGAACCAAGCAAAAAGCAGTACGTCACCAGCAATTACGCCGCTTTAGTGCTTATCAAAAAAGAAGCAGTGCAAAAAATAGGATTATGGGACGAAAGATTCTCTCCATTCTGGCATGAAGACCACGACCTTGACAGAAGGATTCTGAAGGCAAGTTACAAGATACTCTACACCCCAGACGTGACCCTGCAGCACGGCGGCTCAAAAACATTGAACACGATTGAAAAAAAATCAGGAAGGCAGACAATGCTTCACATTGAGAGAAAAAACTGCATCCGCTACGCAAAAAAACATTTCGGTTTTCCTTTGTTTCTCCTTGTGTTTTGCTACAAACTCGCTCAAGCAGTCATAGACAGAAAAGGAATACACAACCCAATATGGGCGTTAAGGCTTATAACGCAGCTCGACTTCAAGAAAGAAAAAGTCCGGCTTTCAGACACTGAAGCAAGAAGCCGCATACTAGACACATTTACAACCTGACTATCTGTGAAATAGTGATTTCCAAATCTATATAT
This sequence comes from uncultured Methanosarcinales archaeon, assembly GCA_964637115.1. Taxonomy (GTDB): domain Archaea; phylum Nanobdellota; class Nanobdellia; order Woesearchaeales; family ARS49; genus CABMGU01. Next base: position 14,732 of record CAZWVL010000005.1, on the reverse strand, counting down.
TTTGCAAACACAACACATATAAGAGCATTCCACGGGATTTCTGGCAATGAAGAAGCTTCTTGTCTTAACTTCAACCTTCCCCCGCTGGAAAAATGACAACGTGCCCCCGCATGTTTACGAGCTTTCCAAAAGGCTCACAAAAGACTTTGATGTCACAGTCCTGGCTCCGCACTATCCAAGAGCCAAGCGCAATGAGATGATGGACGGCATCAAAGTAGTCAGATTCAAATACTTTCTTGAGCCACTGGAAACGCTCGCCTGTTCAGGAGGCATACTTCCTGCGCTCAAAAAAAACGCGCTTTATTACATTCTCATACCCTTTTTCACTTTCTCTGCATATGCCTCGCTAAAAAAATTAGTCCGCACGCAAAAGTTTGACATCATTCAAGCGCACTGGACAATTCCACAAGGGTTTCTTGCAGCATTGATAAAGAGACAATTTCACATTCCGCTTGTAATCACTGCGCACGGCGCAGACATTTTTGCTGTTAAACAGCTCACTGCGCTCAAACGATTTGCATTAAAAAATGCAGACCGCATTACTGCAGCCAGCAACACGCTTAAGGACGAGATTCTTGCAATAAACCCCAGACTCAACATTGATGTAATATCAATGGGTGTTGACCAACAGCAGTTCCATTCACGCAGGAAGGATGCACGCATAAGGAAAAAACACGGAATCAGGGGACCATTCCTGCTCTTTGTCGGACGCCTTGCTGAAAAAAAAGGAATACCATACCTAATCCATGCAATGCCGATAGTCATACAACAAAATCCTGGCACAAAACTGCTCATTGTAGGCAGCGGCTTTGAGGAAGATTCGCTTAAAAAATTAGCTAAACAGCTTGGAATGCAGGAACACATCATATTTGCCGGCGGCATACCCCATCGGGAGCTCCCCTCATACTATGCCACTGCAGACCTGTTTATCTCACCATCAACCACCGCCCAAGGCGGCGACCGTGAAGGCATGCCTGTGACCATAATGGAAGCGCTCAGCAGCGGAACACGTGTCATTGCAAGCGGGATTAAACATGTTGAACCAGGCGTCACGGTTGTTGACACACTTACACCGGAGAAGCTGGCGAATGCCATACTTGCCGCTTTGCGCGACGCTTCCAGGCCCCGCCCTAATACCGCACACGACTGGGAAGTTAAAAGCAAAGCGTACCTGAAAATACTGCAATCTATTTTTCCAAAATCAACACATAAGAAGGAAGCATGACGTTCAGCAGTTCTATAATCTTTCTGGGAATGTGCTTTGCAACAGGCTGGACGCTTCTCGCCACATCCAACTGATATTTATCAGGATTTCTGATAAGGTCAGGGGTCATGTTTAAAACAGAAAAACTGCTGACAAGCTTCAGCAGCCGGCGATAACTCAATGGGTACACGTCCCACTCCTTACGAAGACGCTTCAGCATTTTCCCAGCAACGCGCCTAGGCAGCCATCCAATGCAGGGAAGCTTTGAATGCACCTCAACAGGCCACCAACGGTTAGGCGTTGCCAGATAGCATACTCCTCCTTCTTTCAAAACACGATAGATTTCATTCACATGCTTCTGCTGGGCAGGAGTATGCTCGATGACTTGATTTGAAATGACAATGTCAAAACTGCTGTTTTTGAAAGGCAGCCCTGCACCAGACACTTTCATGAACTTGTATCCTTTCTTTATTATGCGCCGGTCTGAAATGTCCACACTGACAAAGGATTTGCACTTTCCAGCAATATGAGAGGCGATCACACCTGAGCCAGCACCCACATCAAGAACATCTGCTGTGCGAATATCTTTTACCGTGCGAAGAACGGCCATTATTTTAGCCGCCTTGTGTTTTCCCCGCATTAATTCCGATTTCTTACTGTCCATTGCAAAAACCCCAGATTCCACGCGATACAATTAATCAATATTAAAGGACTTGTGAGCACAAACATCAGACCCCACCCAGAACGCAACGAGTTAAGGCCTGTTTTGCAAAAGCGATAGAGAAACAGCAAAGGGATAAACAGCGTCCACTTAAATAAGAATTCAAGCTGGCCAGTCTTCTTGCGTGAAAGAGCCGCGCCCTGCCCGGCCTGATAGGAATGCCGGACAATTTCAAGAAAATCAGTTCGATTAATGTGGCTGATGACAACATCAGGTGAGAAAAATATCGGCACTTTAAGCTGCATGTTAAATATATATTCCTCATTGCAAAATACATTTGGAAACGGGCCATAACGCTTGAAAATTTCTTTATCATATGATACATTACACGTCGGCATATTTCTCACTGTTCGCTTTTTCGACACTCCAAATTCTGCAAACTGCGGAAGAAACAAACTCCAGCCAAGCAGATTTTTCGGATTGCCATTGACAATTCTTCCGCCAACTGAATCGTATTTCCTGTGCGCAGCACAAATTTCACTCAACCAAGTGGGCGAAACAACGCAATCGGCATCAGTAAATGCAACAATACGCCCTTTTGCACGCCTGATTCCGCGATTACGCGCCTCCCCAGCAAAAAGACGCTTCTGCGCGCGGATAAGCGTGACTGGAAATTGCGCAAGAAGCTTATGCGTGCCGTCATCCGAACTGTCAACCACGATAACCTCGTATTGCAGCTTAGTGGCCTGATTGCATACTGAGGACAAACAGCCTTCTATCGTACGCTTTGAGTTATAACTCGGAATTATGACAGAGACATCCATGCTCACTTTTTAGTCTTATATGGTTTAAATACCTGACGGAAAAGTTAAAAAATACTCTCTACGTCCAGTAAACAATGAAATTCTCAATCATAATAGAGACTACAAATGTTCACGAAGAAAACACTATATGCATACAGCACGCAATTCCAGAAATCATACTGCAGACGGAGGGTGAAGATGCTGAAATCATTCTCGTTGACGGAACAGAAGGAGATACTGTAAAAAAACTTCTTGAAGAATATCCTCCCGTCAAGAGAATAGCAAAACCGGGCGCGAGCTACGTGGAATGCAAGAACATAGGCCTTCGGCATTCAAATGGGGACATCATTGTTCTCCTTGATTCTGATTGCGTCATACAAAAAAACTGGTTTGCACATATGAAAAAGACAATGGAAAGTGGAAATCCCATTGTTACCGGCTTCACTCACTACCCGCTTACAAATTTGAAAGCAAAAGTTCTAAGCGTGTTCGACTTCCTGCCGGAAGGCAGATATGAAAATACAGACCGCTTCAGCGCGAACAATCTTGCAGTCAAACGGGAGATTTATGAAACACTGCAGTTCCCTGAAGGACTGCCAGACATCACAGCGGCAAGTGTTGGTATTCTTGGATGGAAATGGCACCAGCACTACAACATTCTCTTCAATCCCCGAATGGAAATACAGCACAATTATTACCCGTACGTCTTCCGCAACAGGCTCAATGCAGGATTTGGAGGAATTGTAATGCGAAAAGTGGAAGAAAAATTCCCACTCTCAAAACTGCTCAAATGTACAGGAATTCTTTTTCCATTCATTTTCTACTTACCACGGGTTATCAAGGATATCCGCAGGATGACAAGCGCACGAAAGCTTCTCAAGATAAGATGGTATGAATATTATCCCGCGTGCGCACTGATAGCGTATTACAGACTCATAGAGTCATTTGGAATGCTGCTTGGAATTATATATCCACGATATTTCACAAGACCTGGACAAATACGCGCATTCTAAAACGCGGACTACAAATATTTAAAAACTGGTCAATCCTCAAAAACCATATGGACCATCTGGACAAGCTGGAAAACCAGAGCATCTACATCATCAGAGAAGCTTTCTACCAGTTTAAACATCTTGGACTTTTGTGGAGCATTGGAAAAGACTCCACAACACTTTTGTGGCTGGCGCGCAAAGCATTCTTGGGAAAAATTCCATTTCCAGTGATGCATATTGACACTACTTTCAAATTTCCCGAAATGTACGCGTTCAGAGACTATTGGGCAAGGGAATGGGGATTAAACTTAATCATAAGCAAGAACGAAGAAGCGATTGCGCGCGGAATTGGATATGCGACTCACGACGCATTAACGTGCTGCCACGAATTGAAGACAGTAGCGCTCAAGCAGGCAATAGCGCAGCACAGGTTCAAGGCGCTGTTTGTTGGCATAAGAAGGGATGAGCACGGCATTCGCGCAAAAGAGAGAGTATTTTCCCCACGCAATGCGGAATTCACGTGGAATTACAAAGACCAACCAACAGAAATGTGGGACCAGTACAAGTCAAAGACAGAAGAAGATGAGCACGTGCGCATACATCCCCTTTTGCACTGGACAGAACTTGACATCTGGGAATACATCAAGCGGGAAAACATTCCAATTAATTCTCTTTACTTTGCAAAGGATGGCAAACGATACCGAAGCTTGGGATGCATGCCGATAACAGTGCCAATAGAGAGCAATGCGGATACCGTAGACAAAATAATTGAGGAAATCAGGACGAGCAAGACTCCTGAAAGAGCAGGAAGGTCACAGGACAAGGAAAAAGCTTATGCGATGCAGAAATTAAGGTCACTGGGGTACATGTAGATGGATGACACTATGAAACTGGTAATTGTGGGAATGGTAGACCACGGAAAGTCCACCTTTACCGGCAGACTGCTGTATGACACCGGCTCGCTGCCTGACGCAAAACTTGAAGAAATCAAGAAAGCGTCCAAGGAACTGGGCAAAGAAATAGAATTTGCATTCCTGATAGACCATTTGCAAGAAGAACGAGAGCAGGAAATGACAATAGACACGGCACAGATATTTTTTAGGACCAACAAAAGAAGATATGTCATAATTGATTCCCCTGGACATGTGGAATTTATCAAGAATATGATAACAGGGGCTGCACAGGCAGACGCGGCAGTGCTAATTGTAGACGCACAGAAAGGTGTGGAAGTCCAGACAAAAAGGCATTCAGTGATTCTTGGAATGCTTGGAATAAGAAAAGTAATTGTCGCGATGAATAAAATGGATTTAATTGAATACAAGCAACAGAGATTTGAAGCAGTGAAAAAAGAGATTCTGGAATTCTTGGCGTCACTAGATATTGCGCCTTCTTATGTTATTCCCATCAGCGCGAAAAAAGGAGACTTTGTTGCAGAATACACAGAAACAATGCCCTGGTATGAAGGACCTTCTGTATTGGACGCGCTGGATATGCTGGAAGGACAGCAGCCGGACTATGAAAAGCCATTAGTGTACCCCGTGCAGGACACTTATTATTTTGGCGAACGACTGCTGGTTGGACGCGTTGAATCTGGCAGACTCGCGAAAAATGAAGAGATACTTGTATTGCCGGCGAACAAAAGAACCACAATTTCTGATATACGGGTATTTGAGAAGGAAAAAAACGAGGCTGTTGCAGGGGAATGCATCTCGCTCACACTTGCAGAGCTGTTTCCAATGGAAAGGGGAAATGTAATTGCACGCGAGCAAACACGGCCATTTGTCACAAACGAATTTCACGCAACCATCTTCTGGCTTTCTGGAAATTACAAGAAAGGAGAACAACTTACTTTAAAGTGCTCAACACAGGAAATGAATTGCACAATCGAGGCTGTTAATGCGCGTTATGACTCTTCAACAATGGGAGTCATTGAGCAGAACGCAGAACAGATAAAAGAGACAGAAGTGGGAGAAGTGGTTGTTAAGACAGAGAAGCCGGTCTGTGTAACACACTTTACTGACGTTCCTGAGCTTGGCAGATTCGTGATTGTCAGGAATAATGACGTGGTGGCTGGCGGAATTGTTACCAAGGCATTCTAGCAAAAGTATTATAAATTTAAGACTGGTTTTTCGGCCTATGAAAGGGGTTTTGGCGGCATTAATGATTATTGTAAGTTCAACCGCTGTTCTGGCGTACATAGATCCTGGGACAGGCAGCGCTATAGCTGGCTCTGTATGGCCGTTTATCCTGATGATTTTAACAGCTATTGGTGCGTTTTTTGTCAAATGGTTTTTCAAACCAATCAAACACGCCTGTCATCACATTTGGCACAAAATAGGAAGATAAGGGGGTATAATATTGCAACAACGCAAAGTTTTGATTTTGCTCATAGTGTTAGTTGCCTGCACACCTATGGAAACACACAAAAAAGTACTGCTCATAGGAATTGACGGCGCAGACCCAAGAGTTCTCACGCAGTTAATGGACGAGGGCAAGCTTCCGAACTTTGCAAAGCTGCGCGATGAAGGCACTTTTACAAAACTGCAGACTTCAATGCCGCCGCACAGCCCTGTAGCGTGGACAACAATTGCAACAGGAACGAATCCAGGCAAGCACAACATCTTTGACTTCATTGCAAGAGACCCGAAAACATATCTGCCATCACTTGCTCTTTCGAAAGTGACCACAACGCATCTGGGAGGCACGGCATATGAGTCCATAGTCAAGTCAGACCCGTTCTGGAGAATAAGCACACACGACAAAATTCCAACAAGCGTGCTTCGCTGGCCGGTGACGTTCCCGCCGGAAAAAGTAGAGGGACATTTGCTCTCAGGATTAGGAGTGCCGGATGTCAGAGGCTTGTTGAGCGGATACACCTATTACACTACTGAAGATGTCAACTCCCAAGCAGGCCCTGAAAAGAATATCAAGGTCCAGTTGAATGAAAAAAACATACAAACAGAAATCTACGGGCCACGCAAAAAACAGGGGGACAAGCTCGTCGACATTAAGACAGCACTTGAAATAAGCGTTACTGGCAACAAAGCAGTCCTGACAGTAAACAACAAAGAATATTCAGTTGCCGTGGGAGGATGGACTGAATGGATGCAGATAAAATTCAAAACAGGGTTCATGAGCAGTGCTCACGGAATTGCAAAAGCGCACTTGTCGAGTGTAGCGCCATTCAAGATGTATTTGACAGCCGTGCAGATAGACCCCGAGCATCCGTTATACAAAATCTCATACCCGGATGAATATTCAGCAGAACTCACAAAGCAGATTGGCTTATACTACACCCTTGGTATTGCAGAAGACACAAGCGCGCTGAACGACCACAAAATAGACGATAAAACGTTCATCGAACAAATCTGGCAGCTGGAAGAAGAACGCGAAAAAATGTTCTGGACGGAATTCGAGAATTTCAATTCAGGCGTGTTCGCATTCGTGTTTGACAGCTCAGACAGATTACAGCACATGTTCTGGGAAGAGAACGCGTTCAACAAGACATTAAAAATACATCCAGAAATAGAAAACTATTACGTGAAGAAAGACGCGTTTCTGGGAAAAGTGCTTGAGCGCCTTGACGATACAAAGCTCATCATTGTATCAGACCACGGCTTCAGCTCATTCCAAAGAGCGGTCAGCATTAACAGATGGCTGGTTGACAATGGATTCATGACGCTTACAGAAGAACCAGAAGATGATGGAGGGTTATTTGCAAACGTCGACTGGAGCAAAACAAAAGCATACGCTCTTGGATTCAACAGCATTTACATCAATCTAAAAGACAGGGAAACACACGGAATTGTTGAAGACACTGATGCTGTTGAGAAAGAACTTATTGAAAAACTTTCTAACCTTAATGATAAAGGAAGAAAAGTCATCTACAAACTTTACAGAAGCGAAGACATATATTCAGGCAATCAGGTTCCTGACGGCCCAGACATAATGATAGGCTATTATCCCGGCTACAGAACAAGCTGGCAAACAGCAATTGGCGGTTTGACAAAAGAAATCATGTTTGACAACGACAAACACTGGAAAGCAGACCATCTGATAGATGCGTCTTTCGTGCCGGGAATATTATTTACCAATTTCAAAATAACCAAAGAAACTCCTGAACAGAAAGACATTGCGCCGACTGTTCTTTCGCTAATTGGAGCAGATGTGCCAGAAAATATGGATGGAGAGATATTGACTTGAAAAAAATAATCTTGCTGCTAATACTTCTCGCTGCCTGCGCGTCAAAAGAGGCAGACTTGTCAGCATACAAATGCCCAGACTGCAACGTAATACTCATTTCAATCGACACTTTCAGAGGAGACCACCTGACCTGCGCAGGCTACAACAAATATGACGTCGACATAACAAAAAACATCTGTGCGTTCGCATCAGAAGGCATCCTATTCACCAGAGTGATAGCACAAGCATCATCAACACAACTATCGCATGCAAGCATTTTCACGGCAACCATACCATCACACCACCAATCTTACAATACACGCAACACAAGCATATCTAATAAGACCATTACACTGGCTGAAGTACTTAAGAAAAATAATTACGAAACTGGCGGGTTTACTGCAGGCGTCCAAGTATCGCGAGTTTTCGGCTTTAGCAGAGGATTTGATACGTACCAAGATGACGCTGATAAAACTTTCAAGAAAACGGAAAAATTCAGGGTTACTGCAAGCAAGGGAATGGAATGGATACGCCAACGAAACAAACCATTCTTCCTGTTTTTACACACATACGAAATACACCACCCATACACACCAAACGAAACCTATGCAGAACAGCTAGACCCTGATTATAACGGCACTTTCGGAATAAACATAAGTTTAGATATAACAAAATTCAACAAAAACACCTCAAATCTCTCAAAAGAGGACTTGGACCACATCATAGCCATGTATGATGCAGAAATAATGTCTGCTGACGACGGAATAGGATGGTTCATTTCAGAACTAAAAAGGGAAAACCTCCTTGAAAAGACAATTATCGTTTTGACCTCAGATCACGGAGAAGAGTTCGGCGAACACGGCAGAGTTGCAATACACTCGTGGACCCTCTACAATGAATTGCTGCACGTTCCACTCATACTTTATGCGCCCGGCCTCAAGCCTGGAGTGAAAACGCACATGGTCAGAAGCATTGACATCGCGCCCACAATTTTATCAATTCTCGGCATCCCTCTACCAGAAACATTTTCACACACCTCACTTTTTGACAACCAATCCTTTGCCATTAGTGAGCGAGAAACTACCGACACCCGCGATTTCACAGTCCAGTCGGCAGATACAAAATATTTCAATTACAACATTTCAGTATTTGACCTCGTACGAGACCCTCTGGAGCAGAATAACATCATCGGGCAGCACCCAGAGATTAAAGATCAGTATACGCAAGTATACGATGAAACACTTAAAAAAATACAATCCAGTTCTGCTAAGACCGTACAAGTTCCAAAAGAACTGCGCGAACAACTGAAAGCACTCGGGTATATCGCATGAAAAGAATAACATTTTTGCTAGTATTACTAGCGGCCTGCGCACCACAAGAAGCAGTTGATTTGTCCGAATACAAATGCCCAGACTGCAATGTCATTCTGATTTCAATTGATACGTTCAGAGGAGACCACCTGACTTGCGCCGGATACAACAAATACGATGTTGACATAACAAAAAACATATGCGGATTTGCAACGGAGGGAATTTTATTCACCAACACAATCTCACAAGCACCATCAACGCAGCCATCACACGCATCGATCTTAACGTCAGCAATACCATCGCACCATCAGTCATTCACCACACGCAACCAGAGCCATTCAAAAGAGTACTTGCTACTATCAGAGGTGCTCGGACAGGAAAAATTCCACACTGCAGGATTTACAGGCTCAAGCCAAGTGTCCGCAATTTACGGCTTTGACAAGGGATTCGACAAGTTTGAAGAGTTTACCGACGAAGATTTCAGAAAAATAACAGAAGAAGGATTAGCATGGCTCAAAAACAACTCGTCTCCGTTTTTCCTTTTCCTGCACACGTACGAAATACACCACCCCTATACGCCGCGCATCGAATACGTGCAGGAATTAAACGAATCATATAACGGCACAATAGGAACAAATATCACAATTGGTTTCCTCAAAGAGATAAACAACAAAACAAAAAGTATCACTCCAGAAGACCTGCAGCACATAATTTCAATGTACGATGCTGAAATATTATCAGTCGACCGAACATTCGGATGGTTTATTGACCAGCTAAAATCAATTGACAAATACAATAAAACCATTATCATCTTCACATCAGACCACGGCGAGGAATTCGGAGAACACGGCTTTGTTGGATGGCACGCCAATTCACTTTACAATGAATTGTTGCGCGTTCCGCTCATACTCCATGCGCCAGGCCTAACGCCAGGAGTAAAAACGCACCTCGTCAGAAGCATCGACATCGCACCCACCTTGCTGGATATGCTCAACATAATCAGGCCAGCAACCTACGAAGGCAGATCGCTGGCAGAAATAAATGAATACGCAATCAGCGAACGGGACTCCCCCTATCCTGTTCCATTCACAATACAAACACCTGAAATGAAATACTACTGGGCAAAAAGTTTCAGCCGGCTTTTCAACCTTACCCGAGATCCGGCAGAACAAAAAAATGTTCCAGACAATTCCATTGCTAAGAAGCTTTCAGCAATATATACGGAGCAGGTAAACAAGACAAAAAGCACTGGAACAAATGTAACCGTTCCTAAAGAACTGCGCGAACAACTGAAAGCACTCGGATACGTCGGATAAGTCTGATACAGACGTTTTTATCACTTAAAAAAAGACTCCACAAGACTCATATACTTATCCCAGCTGAAGTTCTGCCTGAGACTTTTCACGTTTTTAACAAGCGACTCACGCATGTTCTCCTTGTAAAACCTGACAATAACATCTGCAAGCGCTCTCTCGTTCTTTGGCTCCACCAAAAAACCTGTTTCTCCATCAAAAACCGTATCGGCAAGACCGCCCACTTTTGTTGCTATCACCGGCGTGTCATGAGCATATGCAATCTGCACAACGGCAGACTGGTTCACGGACTCATAAGGAAGCACGGCAACATCGGCACAGGCAAAATAATTTCCAATTTCCTCATTGGGAACGTACTCCCCAATAATTTTCACGTGATCAGAAATTCCGAGCGCGTCAATGAGTGCAACATACTCGCTCTTATCCTCCCAGAACTCGCCGACAATAAGCAGGTCTACATCGACCTTTTCCAGAATTTTTGGAAGAGAACGAAGCAAATACCTCAAACCTTTGTTTGGCCGGACATATCCAAAAAACAAAAGCACATGCTCTCTCAGGTTCAACTGCTTCTTGATAGATTTAACTTCATGTTTTAAGGTATATGCGGGCAAGTACGTTTCAGCATAGCTTGCATCCGGACGCAGTTCGAGCAAATCCTTTGTCTCAGCAGCAGAATGAGTAATAAAACCATCCGCACGCTTAAAACAAAACTGCGTCAACTGCCTTGCAAACAATCTTTTGTCGATAGGCAACACCCGATGGCAAATAAAAACAAGTTTTGAATGCTTCGGCATGAACCATTCTATCGCCTTAACAAGAGGAAACATATAAGGGTCAATCCAAGTTATGATAACAACGTCAGGCCCTGCCTGCCTTATTTTAGCTGCTGCCTTAATCCAGCTAAAAGGATTTACAGAAATAGTGTTTCTTTTCTCAACTCCGATAGAGGCTTGCTGTTTGCTGGAATCAGAAACATTTTCGCCCTTAAATAACAATGAGAAAATGAAGCTTGTATAAAGGCGCTCCATACTGTAGGCAGTGACTTGATGCTTCAACCCAAGACGCCTACAAAGCTCAGTCGTATAATAAGAAGTGCCTCCCCGACAAGGCGCCACAGGACCTACCACAACCACCCGCATGCCTTTGCAAGCACCTGCCTGTTATAAAAGATTATTGTCATCAAATATAGAAGTTCTTAAAAAGGGATAACAATGAAGTTTCTGTATGGCTTTCCGCCAATGGAGTTCTCATGGAAAAGGGGAGATGGACACTGCAAAGTTTTCAAAACTAGGCAAAAATGTCATCTTTGAAGACGGAGTCAAAGTGTTTTCTCCAGAAACGATTGAAATAGGAGATAACGTGTACTTTGGACACCACACGCAGATAAAAGGCCATCCTGCCGGCAAAATGAAGATAGGAAACAATTGCTGGATAGGCCCGAATTGCTTTATACAAAGTCCTGGAACTATTAAAATAGGAGACAATGTTGGAATGGGCGCAAACGTGATTGTCATCACCTCACAGCACGATTTGTCCTCACCGGAAGAAATCATCATCAACAAGCCATTGCAATTCAAGAAGGTAATCATTGAAGACAATGTTGACATAGGAGCAGGAGCAGTCATTCTTCCAGGAGTAAGCATCGGGAAAGGAAGCATGATAGGAGCAGGAAGCGTGGTAACAAGAGACGTGCCTCCAAAAACAGTAGTCGCGGGAAATCCTGCGAAAATTCTCAGAACATTATGATACGCATTTTCCATGTGTGACTATTGCGATAGTTTATAAAAGGAATTCATACAACATAGAAAAGAGACTCTATGAAAATAAAAAGAGAAATTCTAATAATACTCACACTTCTCGTGCTTGTTGGAGGTTTTCTCAGATTCCACAATCTCTTCACGCAAAGCATATGGCTGGACGAAAGCCTTCAACTATACATTGTAGGACAACCGACACTTAAAGACATGATGGGCGCAATGCGCGAAGACCACAGTCCGCCATTGTCTCATTTTCTGCTATACTTTTGGATGAAATTTTTCAATACTCCGGAACATTCACGCGTGGTGTCGGCAATCGTAGGCACGCTGAGTATTGCTGCGTTTTTCTTTTTAGCACAAAAATTTTTATCCTCAGCAGGGGCGTTGTTTGCAACGCTGTTGTTCACACTTTCAGCAACCCATATTTGGGCATCGCAGGAAACACGGCCATATTTCCTGTTTGTCCTTACTATCATCATCTCGTATTACACTTTTGTCTCGTGGACAGAAGAGCCGACAAGAAAGAAACTCGCGTTTTATGTATTGGCAGTCGTTCTTTCATTTTACACACACTATTACAGTTTTTTCTTCATAATTCCACAGGCAGTATATGCGTTTTTAATTTTCGAAAAAAAGAAACAATTCATCAGGGAGTTAATCTGCGCACTGATTATTGCCTGCATTCTTTTCACTCCTTGGCTGCTTAAATTTTCACGCACGTTTAACATGATAATTGAAAACCGATTTGTTGGAACCATACCGACCTTAAATAATCTCCTTATGATAGCAATAGAATGGGCAGGTGGGACGCTTGGCCTCCTTTTGATTACTTTTCTTGCAGGCAAATATTTCTGCGAAAAAAATAACAAAAGAACTTTAATCCTTCTATGGCTCACCATTCCTGTAGCAATTCCTTTCATAATCTCCAACTGGCATCAACTTTTCCACAAACGCTACATCGTTCCGGCAATTCTTCCTTTATTTCTCTTAGCAGGTGGAGGGTTTGAAAAACTGAACAAACTACCGAAAATACTGACCGTTATCGCGGTTATCTTGCTCAGCATAATCCCCATTCAAGGTTATTACGGAAGAACAAAAGATCAATGGCGCGATGCCGCTGCATTTGTTGCACAGCAGCACAATTCAGGAGAAAAAATATTGTTTGATGCAGAATATGCAGCATCTCCATTTTCAATATATTTCACTGAACAGAAGGACTTTGTGAAAACAGACAATTCTACCGTCACAAAATTGCCTGAAATCACTCAAAATCAGACTGCAATTTGGTTGATTTCATACCACGCATCAGACAAAGGAGAACTTGTAAATGCGCTGCAAAACACGCTGCCGAATGTCACTGTAAATAATTTTGTTGGAATAACTATCAGAAGATTCTCAAAACTGGTTGAGCAGACAGAAAAATAGATTACAAAGATTTCAGATCAGCATCGATCATAATCCTGACCAATTGCCTGAAAGACACTTCCGGCTTCCAACCAAGAATTTTATGCGCTTTTGAAGCATCAGCAACAGAAGGAGCTGTTTCGTAAGGACGGAAGAACTCAGGATTAATTTCAACAGCCAATTTTCCGTCGACGAAGCCTTTTTCATCAGCACCAACACCCCTCCACTCAACTTTCTTTTCCACAACTACAAATGCTTCATTGACAAAATCGCGCACGGAATGTTTTTCACCAGTGCCGATCACAAAATCGTCAGGTGTCTTCTGCTGCAATATTAGCCACATAGCTCTCACATAATCACCAGCAAAACCCCAATCCTTAACAGCGTTCAAGTTTCCAAGCTTTAAGATAAAATTCTCACCTTTTGAAATGCGCGCAACACCATCCGTAATTTTTCTCGTGACAAAATCAGTTGTTCTTCTGGGACTTTCGTGATTGTACATTATCCCGCAAGCAGCAAAAAGACCTTTCCGCGCCTGAACCATCAACAAATGAGCGTCAACTTTTGATTTTGCATATTCGCTAACTGGCATAAAAGAAGTATTTTCATTCTGAGGACAAATATCAGTTCCGCCAAACATTTCAGCAGAAGAAGCTTGGAATATTTTTGCTGAGGGCTTAAGTTTTTTCACCGCATCAATTATGTTTTTGACGCCACCGACATTAATATCAAAAAGGTTTTTTGCCTTGGAAGCAGCAACAACGTGTGCAATAGCTGCAAGATTGTAGATTTCATCAGGCACTGACTGCTTCACTGCATCATACACGTCCTGCGCATTAGAAAGGTCGCCGTCGATTAAGGTCAAGTTGTCTTTTATTCCAGCAATATTGCCCAAATTATCATCCGGACGCTTAAAGCCAAATACTTGATAGCCTTTTGAGAGCAAGAACTCTGCCAGATAACTGCCATCCTGGCCGCAAATGCCTGTTATTAATGCTATTGCTCCCATAAATTCTAAATCGGAAAAAGAGTATAAAAAGATATTGCTATTCAGAAGTTTTATATACCTTCCAATTAAAGAAAATGAAAAATGAGGGGCGCAATAA